>CAZSEL010000036.1:0-44233 GCA_964605905.1 uncultured Chloracidobacterium sp.
TAAAGAAGGTCAGAACCGGGAGCGATAGCGACTGGGTTCCGTGTCGCCGATGCGAAGAACCCGGTCGCTACCGCTCCCGGTTCTGACATGTATAAGCATTAGTCAGACGTCACAAAAACCTGTGTAAAGTAGTACGCTCCGTCGGACGCAACAGCGACGCCGATTGCGGAGCGGCTCCAGCGGTTTCCGAGCAGGTTTTTTCTATGCGACGATGAATTCATCCATTTTTCGACCGCGAAGGTCGCCGGATCGTCATAACCACGCAGAAAGGCGATATTTTCGCCGATCGCAGACCATTTGCTCATGCCGAGCCGGTCGGCCCGGTCATCGACCATCGAACCGTCGTTGCCACGATGACTGAAATATTTTTCGCTCGCCATGCTCCGTGAGTGAAGCCGTGCAACTTCCGCCACGCGGTCGTCCCACACGAGAGAGTTTAGTCCGCGAGACGCCCGTTCCATGTTCAACAAATCGAACGTCTGACGCTCAAGCGAGAAATTTCCGTCTTTCCTGACGGATGAGTCTCCACGGGAAATTCGCGGAAGCGAGACGTTCTTCGCCCGGCCATTGCCGCCGATCTCAGCGACCAAAATTGGTTGGGGTTTTGATCTCTGTGCGTCCGCCAGGCCGGAAACAGCAAATATCAATGCGATGATGAATAGATAGGAAAATTTCACTAATACCTCACTTCGGCAGCCGGACGATCTCTCGATTCCTGGCTTTGCGTTCCCGATTCCATCGGGATTGCCTTTTCGGATAAGGTGCGAACACCTGTGGGCGTTCGGGCGACGCAAGAACGATAGTTCTACGTCTTTTAAAGAATATCAGGAATGTAACTCGATTTCCATAAACTTCTTCGTGGGAGTGTTAAAATCGATGTTAGATAACATTCCCAGCGAGACTCCAATTATGATGACTGCTTCTGCACTTGCAAAACGAACAGACACGCCGATATTTACAGTGCGCTATTACACACGGATCGGCCTCCTGAAACCCTCGCGTGACCTGACGAACGGCTATAAGGTCTACAAGCAATCCGACAAGGAACGTCTGAAGTTCATCACCTCCGCAAAGGAACTCGGCTTTACGCTTTCCGAGATCGAAGCGATACTCGACCACGCCGCCGACCACAACTCACCCTGCCCGATGGTTCGCGAAATCGTTGAAAAACGAATTGATGAAAATAAGGCGAAAATCCGCGAAATGCAGAAACTCCAAAAACGTCTTGAAAAGGCCGCAAACGATTGGAAGTCGATGAAAAACTCGACTCCCGACGGCCATTCGGTCTGCCGCCTGATCGAATCATTTGCCGACACTAAAGGGTAACAACAATCTGGGCTTGACTTGACACTTACTCACAAGTTGTAAAATCGTTTCTATGAAACACGATCATTCCCAAATGCCTCCAAACTTGGTACAGCTCGGCAGAATGCCGGTCGAAGTCGAACCTGAATATCACATCGATCCGGTTTGCAAAATGACGGTTACGCCCGAATCGGCTGCTGCGTCTTACGATCTTGAAGACACGACATTCTACTTCTGCATGCCCGGCTGCAAGACGAGGTTCGCCGCCGATCCGCATAAGTATCTCTCTGCATCCGAGTCTGTAGAGCATTCGCATTCCGCAGTCCACGATCCGCAGTCCGCAGTCGAATACACCTGCCCGATGCATCCTGAGATCGTACAGATCGGTCCGGGTTCGTGTCCGAAGTGCGGAATGGCTCTGGAGCCAAAAGAGATCAGCCTTGATGATACGCCCGATCCGGAATTCTTGGATATGAAGCGTCGGTTCTGGATCTCGGCAGTGCTCACGCTACCCGTTTTTTTTCTTGCGATGGGCGAGATGTTCCCGGTGTTTCATTCGCTGATCTCGCCACGCATTTCTATCTGGATACAGTTCGTGCTTGCGACTCCGGTCGTTGTTTGGGGCGGTTGGCCGTTTTTTGAACGTGCGTGGGCTTCAATAAAGAATGTCAGCCCAAATATGTTCACTCTGATCGCGATCGGGACCGGTGCTGCGATGCTTTACAGCCTTGCGGCACTGTTCGCACCGCAGCTATTCCCCGAGTCGGTGCGTGACATACATTCGGGGATCATTCCGGCCTATTTCGAAGCCGCAGCCGTGATCACAACGCTCGTTTTGCTCGGACAAGTACTCGAACTCAAGGCACGTTCACAGACATCTTCTGCCATCAAGGAACTACTGTGGCTCGCACCGGAAAACGCAATCGTTATAAACGAGGATGGAACTGAAGAAGTCGTCGATCTGCGTCACGTCATTGCCGGACAAACACTTCGCGTAAAGGCGAATGAAAAGGTGCCTACCGATGGCGAGATCATCGAAGGCGACACTTCGATAGATGAGTCGATGGTCACCGGCGAATCGCTTCCCGTAGAGAAAGGCTCCGGCTCAAAGGTGATCGGCGGAACGCTCAACGGCAACCGCAGTTTCTTAATGAAGGCCGAAAAGGTCGGCAAAGAAACTTTGCTTGCACAGATCGTAAAAATGGTCGGCGAAGCACAGCGTTCGCGTGCTCCGATACAACGATTGGCAGATGTCGTTTCTGCATATTTCGTTCCGGCTGTGATCTTGATAGCGATAGTCGCGTTCGCCGTTTGGCTGATATTCGGCAGCCTTGCTTATGCCGTCGTCGCAGCAGTTTCCGTTCTGATAATCGCCTGCCCGTGTGCTCTCGGACTCGCAACTCCGATGTCAATAATGGTCGGAACCGGAGTCGGTGCAAAGAATGGCGTCCTCGTCAAAAAGGCAGAAGCTCTCGAACTGCTCGAAACCGTGAATATAATCGTCGTCGATAAAACCGGAACGCTGACCGAAAGCAAACCGACTGTTCAGTCTGTCATGCTCGCCGGAACGCGGGCACCCTTGCCCGCATCTGCAATGCTCGAGCTTGCGGCCTCGCTGGAACGACACAGCGAACATCCGCTTGCCTCGGCGATAGTTGCCGAAGCTGAAAAGCAGAATGTAAAGCTCCAATCAGTTTCCGCTTTTGAATCGATCACCGGCAAAGGCATTCGAGGATCCATTAATGGCAGCTCCGTGTTTGTCGGAAAGGCTGAACGAACCGGAGAGCAAAAGAAACTGTTCGACACCGCCGACGAACTTCGCAAGAAGGGACAAACCGTTATCTTTGTTGTGATCGACGACGAAGTAGTAGGTTCGATCTCAGTTGCAGATGCCATAAAACCCTCTGCCAAAGCCGCGATCGAAGAACTACACCGCCAAGGCATCGAGGTGGTGATGATGACCGGTGATAACAAGGCAACGGCCGATACGGTCGCGAAAGAACTTGGCATCGATAAGGTGTTTGCAGAGGTAATGCCCCAGGATAAAGCCGCAAAAGTGAAAGAGCTACAGGCGATGGGGAAGCGTGTTGCGATGGCAGGTGACGGCGTGAACGACGCCCCGGCTCTGGCACAGGCTGATGTGGGTATCGCGTTCGCGAGCGGCACGGATGTGGCAATAGAATCATCGGACATCACGCTGCTCCGGCCCGATCTCGGCGGCATTCTAAAAGCAAGAAACCTTAGCAGTAATACGATGAAGAATATCCGTCAAAATCTGTTCTTTGCATTCGCATACAACCTTATTGGCGTTCCTATCGCAGCCGGTGTTCTGTTCCCGATATTCGGCGTTCTGCTTTCACCAATGATCGCAAGCGCGGCAATGACGTTCAGCTCTGTCTCCGTCATCGCGAATGCTCTGCGGCTGAGAAACCAAAAACTCTGAACCGCAGAAATTATCAAACATGATACACAGGATCTTTAGGATTGACGCAGTCGTGGAATCGCTTATCATCCTAATAACCCTGTCCATCCTGTTGAAACAATCTTTGCATCACTGCGCTAAACTAATTTCTAATGAACAAGATTGCGTTGGCAATACACGGCGGGGCGGGAACTATCCTTAGTTCGCAGATGACACCTGATCTAGAACGCGAGTATCGTGGCGGATTGGAGGCTGCGTTGAAGGCAGGCTGGGAAGTGCTGTCAAAGAATGGTTCGTCCCTTGATGCCGTTGAGGCGGCGGTCGTTTCGTTGGAAGATTTTCCTCTTTTCAACGCCGGTCGCGGTTCGGTGTTCACCAACGAGGGCAAGAACGAAATGGACGCCGCGATCATGGACGGCTCAAGCCTTCTGGCAGGGGCGGTTGCATTCGTGACGAATATCAAGCACCCGATCAGCCTCGCACGAAAGGTGATGGAAAAGACCGAACATGTTCTGCTTGCCGGCGAGGGTGCGAATCAATTCGCATCTGCGATCGGAGCCGAAACCGCTTCCGACGAACATTTCTTTACCGAGCACCGCTGGCTTCAATTACAGGAAGCCATCGCCGCCGGACGCATTCAACTCGATCATACAGTGTCAGTACCGGGAGCCGTAGCGACCGGGTCCAATCCGAAAGGCACCGTCGGTGCAGTGGCCTGTGATACGAACGGCAATCTGGCGGCTGCGACATCGACCGGTGGAATGACGAATAAACACTTCGGACGCGTCGGCGACACAGCAATTGTAGGTGCCGGAACTTACGCCGATGATGTTTGTGCGGTCTCATGCACAGGCCACGGCGAATATTTCATGCTCGGAGTTACGGCCTACGATGTCGCTGCTCGGATGAAGTATAAAGGTATCAGTCTTGATGCCGCCGCAAGCGAAACTATCGAGAGGCTGACCGAGATCAAAGGCGAAGGCGGCATGATCGCGGTGGACACAAAAGGGAATATTGTAATGCCCTTTAATTCCGAAGGAATGTATCGAGGATTTGTTTCCAGCGATGCAGATTTTCAGATCAACATCTATAAGTAAACCGCTATTTCGGTTTTCGAAGCTGAAGACAAAGCTCCTGAGCAAACGACGGCAGCAAAGCGGCGAATACCTGATTAAACCTGATCCAAAGAGCGTAATCTTCCAGCTTACTTCCCTTATTTCGCAGCAGTGCGGTACCGACACAAAACTCGACCTTAAAACCAACCTTTTCTGCCAGTTGACGCAGACGCTTGCTCCAGAAAACGTGGATGTGCTGGCCCAGGCAACGCGTTCCGGCCGCCACCTGTTTGGCAAATGACCGCTCGCACATTAAGGCGATCAATTTCGGCGTTGTCGGTACGCCGACTAGCAGCAAACCGCCCGGGCGAACTATTCGGTTTAACTCCCGGAGAGTAAATTCAGGACGCGGCAGGTGTTCGAGGACATGAGAAAGGATCGCGATATCGACCGAAGCGTCAGGCAGCGGCAGCGGCTCGTCAAAATCAGATGTGACCAACTCATCATAACCAGCAAGTCCGATTCCCTCGCGGTTCGTGTCGATGTCGAGTCCGATCCATTTGGCTCCGGCGATCGGCGGAATAAATCGTTTGATTATGCCGCGGTCGCATCCGACATCCGCGATAATCAAAGGCTGCGACATACGTCCAGCCTCCTCTTCGATCACACGGCTGAGCCACCAGTATCGCAACGCGCGTATAGGATAACGGCGCTTCGATAGCTCCGCAGCCATCGGAAAATCCGGCCGGTGCGTTTCCTCGTTATCGTCTATCGCCGTCAGAGATTCGTGAAGGAATCTAAAACGACCATACGAGCGATTATCTGTTTTGACTGCGGTCACCACAATATTTTATGCAAGCAAATAATAAAAGAAAAGCAAATAATAAAAGAAAAGCGAATAAGAATAAGACTTATCCGCTTTCTTCTCTAATCACCTTTCGCGGCGGCTTTCGTTTCGGCAGCCGGTTCGGGACGCGGCGTCGCAAGCCCGAGTTCGGGTGAGCGCCACAGGTTTGAAACGAGCAGTTCGCGGATGAACGTCATTTCCTTTGGCAGCCGGTCATAAAGCTTAAAGAAAAGATCGTCGTGCATGGCGATCTCTTTCAGCCAGATGTCGCGGTCGAGACTCATCACAGCGTTGAACTGCTCTTTCGTAAAATCGAGCCCACGCCAATCGAGATCCTCATATCTAGGCATCCAGCCGAGCGGCGTTTCGATCCCTTTCGAGATACCACGCGAGCGTTCGACGACCCACTTCAGCACTCGCATATTGTCGCCGAATCCGGGCCAGAGGAATTTGCCGTCCTCGCCCTTGCGGAACCAGTTGACCGAAAAGATACGCGGCGGTTCGGGGATCTGACGGCCAAAATCCAGCCAGTGTGCGAAGTAATCGCCCATGTGATAACCGGCGAACGGCAGCATCGCAAACGGATCGCGGCGGACCTCGCCGATGTTACCAAACGCGGCGGCGGTCATTTCCGAACCCATCGTCGCGGCCATGTAAACACCGAACGCCCAGTTGAACGATTGCTGAATAAGCGGCACGACCGAGTTGCGGCGGCCGCCGAAGATAAACGCCGAGATCGGCACGCCTTTCGGGTTGTCGAAATGTTCATCCGCGACCGGACATTGCGTTATCGGAGCGGTGAAACGTGAGTTCGGATGAGCTGCGGGCTTTTCGCTTTCGGGCGTCCAGTCATTTCCCTGCCAGTCGATCGCGTGAGCCGGAGCGTCGCCGTCCATGCCTTCCCACCAAACATCGCCGTCGTCGGTCAGGGCCACGTTCGTGAAGATCGTGTTTTCCTTGATCGACTCCATCGCGTTCGGGTTCGATTTGTAATTCGTTCCCGGTGCGACGCCAAAGAAACCGGCTTCGGGATTGATCGCGTGTAGTTTGCCGTGCTCGTCCGGCTTGATCCACGCAATGTCGTCGCCAACGGTTGTGATCTCCCAGCCTTCTTCCTGAAACGGTTTTGGCGGAATGAGCATTGCGAAATTCGTTTTGCCGCAGGCCGACGGGAACGCAGCGCAGACATAATCCTTACGTCCATCCGGCGATTTCACGCCGACGATCAACATATGCTCTGCAAGCCAGCCCTGTTCGCGCCCAAGCGTCGAAGCGATGCGCAATGCGAGACACTTCTTACCCAAAAGCGCATTGCCGCCGTAACCGGAGCCATATGAAATGATCGATTTTTCTTCCGGGAAATGAACAATGTACTTGTTCTTCGGATCCGGTGAGCACGGCCACGCGACATCGGCCTGGCCCTCAGCGAGCGGCATTCCGACCGAGTGCAGACAATGAACAAACTCACCATTTCCGAGCGCATCGAGAGCTTGCTGGCCCATTCGCGTCATGATCTTCATATTGACCGCGACGTAGGGCGAATCGGAAAGCTGCACGCCAAACTGCGAGATCGGCGAACCGATCGGCCCCATGCAAAACGGGATGACATACATCGTTCGCCCGCTCATCGAGCCGCGCATTTTCGGCGTCAGCAGAGCCTTCATCTCAGCCGGTGCCATCCAGTTGTTGGTCGGCCCTGCGTCGCCCTTTGCACGCGAGCAAATATAGGTGCGGTCCTCAACTCGCGCAACATCCGACGGATGCGAACGCGCCAAAAAGCTGTTCGGCCGCTTCGCCGCATCGAGCGTTGTAAACGTACCGGCCGCGACCATCTCGTCGCACAGCCGGTCGTACTCGGCCTGCGATCCGTCGCAAAGATGGACCGCATCCGGCTCGCAAAGCTCGGCCATGTCAGTAACCCAGCGTTTAAGTTCGTCGTTCTTAATGTTTTCGGGAATGGTAAATTTTGCCATAATTGTTAGTCAATGGTCTCTGGAATTAAATAAAAGTGTTTGGAAAATTTCGTTCTCCAGGCCTGTAAAAGACCTAGCTAAAATATGCGTCCAGATTATCACACCATAATATAAAAGTTAATTACAGGTTACATTTTAGAAGTCGATTGGTAAAACCAATTAAGTTAAGTTTTTCGGCAAAGCTTCTGGCATTGGCCTGTTTTTACCTAACATTGGCTCATTGTTACCTAACATTGGTTTACTTTAGGTAACATTGGCTCATTGTTAGGTAACTTTGGCTTACTTTTAGGTATAAATGAGGCAAAAACACATGAAAATGCCGTGTTTTCTGCGATCGGCCTAATGAAATTCTCCGGCAAAGTGTCTCTTTGCAACATTTACAAGATCGTAGGCTTGCCCAGTCTTTTGAGAGAAGGCGTTGGAGCCGTCTTTCCGACGAAGTCGGCAATTAGCCACGTCGTTTACGGCGTGGACAGTTCGCAAGTACCAGCTTTAGAAGCGCAGTTTTCGGGCAAAACGATAAATAACCCATCCACTAAATTTTTTCTCCATTAAAACATTAAAATGGGGTTTCGTTTAGCTTGCCGGATTTGTCCGCCCAAAAGTCCTTTCGCCCGCGCGGCCCCTGCACAAACAAACGCCATGTAAAGGCCCACTTGGTCTCGCTTGGGCCCGATGTTCCCCGTTCGTTGTCTTGAAGGGCCATCAACTCGTCGAGGCATTTTGCAGGAAAAGTGGGTTGGTTAAAGCACTCGTCGCTCTTTTGTTCGATCTGCTTCTTTAATTCTTCCTGATTCTGTTTCTTTTCCTCTTTGAGTTTTGGATTGACGAATTCACTATTCTGCTGATCCATCGATATCAGATCAACCTTTGCTTCATCGAGTTTTGAGAGTTCGATGGCGTTCTTTATCATGCCCGGTATTGCCTCGAAATTAATCTCGCTCAGATCGGTGGGATTATATTTATCCGCGGTCATTTCCAGATTGCCGAGGCGCATCACCTGGACCGGTTCAGGACCCGAAACAATGCCGTTCTCGAACTTATAAACATCCATGTTCTTGGGGTCGTTCGGCGCCTGGATCGTAAGCTGCATTGTGTCTTTGCGAATCTCGCCGCGAATGACCCTTATACTTTCCTCTCCGACCTTCTCTTTTATCTTCTGTGCGGCCTTTGCCGCATTGTCGCCCTCGAAAAGATCGACATTTCCCGGCAGCCCAATCTTGCCGCATCCGAGAATGGCCGTGAAAAGCAAAATAATAGCGAGACCCGATACTGATGCGTTCTTCATACTTTTAAATCTCCCTTTGACGCTCAGAGCAAGCGTTGACAAAACTACGGAATCGCCTGTCCGGTAAAGTCTATATCCTGTCAGAACGATTTTTCGTTTAGATTGCCCTGTTTGTCCGCCCAAAAACTCTTGCTGATGCGTGTCCCTTCAACAAATATCCGCCATTCGAGATCCCATTTGGTCGCTTCATATTCCTCTTTGGTTGATGGAATGATCCTGGGATTTGGCTGCTGGTCCATCGAGATCAGTTCGACCTTTGCTCCGTCGGCCTTGGCCGCTTCGATCGCGCGTTTTATCGTTGCGGGAATCGCCGCAAAATTTATCTCGCCGATCTCGGTCGTGCGCGTTGGGAAATCGGCAAATACACTGGGTATCTTGACCGGTTTCGGCCCTGACGCCGAGCCGCGTTCGTAGGTGTACTCATCCTGCTCTTTCGGATTGGCCGGTGACTGTATTGTGACCTTCATCACATTCGGCCTGACCTCGGCGCTGATCACATTCACCTTATCGGTCCCGGCTTTTTCCTTGATGGCCGCTGCTGCTTTTGCCGCATTGTCGCCCTCGAAAAGATCGACATTGCCCGGCAATCCAAGCTTTCCGCATCCGAGAATGGCCGTGAAAAGCAAAACAATAGCGAGACCCGATATTGATGTGTTCATCATACTTTTAAATCTCCCTTTGACGCTCAGAGCAAGCGCTGACAAAACTACGGAATCGCCTGTCCGGTAAAGTCTATTTCCGTCGCTGCATCGAGCAGCATAATTTCGTACAACACCGGCGTAAAGATCAGGTGCGGGCTTTCCGCACGAATAACGTAAAAATGCCCGACTTCCAGTTCATCAAAGCTGTAATACCCGAACGAGTTTGGCCGGGCGACCCGCACCATTCCCGAAATCACATCGGTAAGTATTATTTGGACACGGCTCATCTGGCCACCGGAAATAACGACCCTTCCATTAAGGCTGACCGAGGCGGCGGTCGGCGTCAGTGCCTGAAATGCCCAAAACCCGCCACGTAAACTGTATGTGCCGCCGGCTGAATTGGTTCCCGCCGCCGGCTGCCCGACGGTTCCGTCAACCGTGTAAACACCGCCCGTGCTCTGGCTCCCGCCGCCGCCCGCAATGACGTTGTGAGAGAGGTTATATGTTCCGCCCGTTTGTGCAAGCACGCTAGCCGACATAACGACAAATAAAATCGATGCAGTGATATGTAGCTTTTTCATTCTTGTTTCTCCTTTCATGTTTGGAGTTCCAGCTTTAGATGGTTCTCTTTGCCAAAACCCGGTCAGTAAGGGCGTTGCCCCGAAATTCACGTTCAGCCGCCCGCTTACGCAGGCGGTTCTGACTTTACCTGCAAACTGCGGCCTTTGGGTTTGACTCACAGAGAGCGGCTTTCATAAATTCGATCTGCTTTTTCAGTTCCTCGATCTGCGCCTGCTGTTCTTTCACCGCATTTAATAACACGACGCCGATGCGGTCGTATTTGACGCCCTCGACCTCGCCTTTTTTGTTGTATGTGACGAGCAACGGTTCAATAGCAGCGACATCCTCGGCGCCGAGACCGAGATCGTGCACCCCGCCGTCTTTCCAGTCGAATGTTATCGGTTTGAGTTGGTTGATGAGGTTCAGTCCGAGACTGAAGCGGTTGATGTTTGTTTTGGATCGAAAAGAAAAATCGACGCAGATTGAAATGTTTCCCAATGAATTTCTACAAAGCCTGGTCGACCCGGCCTCAGGATCCAAACGGATGCTGGTAGTTCCATCGATAACCGCATTGCCTGGAATAAGAACGTCATCACTTCCATTAATTCGGCCAAGGATAATCGTGTTGGAGAGAAAGGCTTCTGAGCCCGCTCCTATCGCAGTTGCAAAGCTGATGTTTTCGTTTCCGGGCAACGGAAAAACTCCCGCCCCTGCTCCGATAAGCGTATTGTTGTTGCCAATCGTAACAGTGTTGCCCGCATTCCAACCGATAAACGTATTCAAATCGCCGGTCGTATTGTTGTTACCGGCATTTCGTCCAAAAAAAGAATTTGAGCCACCATTCGTGTTTGCTTGACCGGCAGTAGAACCATAAAATGAATTGCCTGATCCGTTACTGGATAAGCCTGCATTGTATCCAAAAAACGAATTTCCACTAGCGGTCGTATTAAGCCGGCCCGCACTTCTACCAAAAAAAGAATTAAAATCTCCGGAATTATTAGATAATCCTGACGCTGTTCCGACAAAAGTATTATCAACGCCGGAAATATTTGCACTGCCGGCGGCTGCTCCGACAAAAGTATTGGCATCACCGATAGTGTTAGCTTGACCGGCATTTGCGCCGAAAAATGCGTTGTTGCCGGCTGTATTTGCGGTACCGGCATTCGCGCCAAAAAACGCGTTGCTGGAGCCGCCCGTGTTCGATCTTCCGGCGCTTTTTCCAAAAAACGAATTTTCTGAGCCGGTCGAGTTTAATTGTCCGGCGTTTGAACCAAAGAATGAATTGTCGTTGGCGGTCGTGTTCGCCGTTCCCGAATTCGCGCCGAAGAACGCATTGGCGATGCCCGAATTATTTGAGTCGCCGGAGTTGGTTCCGAAAAAGGCGTTAAGTCGCCCGGTCGTGTTGGAGCGTCCGGCGTTTGCTCCGAAGAATGAGTTGCTGGCCCCGGTTGAGTTAATCACTCCTGCCGAATAACCGAAAAACGCATTGCCCGACGCTGTTGTGTTCGCGACACCCGCGTTTGCGCCAAAGAAAGCATTTTGATCGCCCGTCGTGTTGAGAGCGCCCGAGCTTACGCCAAAAAATGCGTTTTGGTTCCCCGTCGTGTTATTCGCCCCTGATGTGTTGCCGAAAAATGAATTTCCCGAAGCAGTAGTGTTTGCCGTGCCCGCATTCATTCCGAAAAATGCGTTGTTATTCCCGGTTGTGGTTGCTGCTCCGGCAGAGTGGCCGAAAAACGAATTTCTCGCTCCGGTAGTGTTTGCCGTTCCTGAAGAGCGACCGAAGAAAGAATTTTCCTCACCGGTTGTGTTGGTATCGCCCGAGAGAGCGCCAAAAAATGAATTGCCGCCACCGGAAGTGTTTGACGTTCCCGCCGACCGTCCGAAGAACGAGTTGCTGCCTCCGGTCGTATTCGACGAACCGGAGAGCGAACCGAAAAACGCATTGCTGCTGCCGGTAGAGTTAGCCGCACCGGCCGAAGTTCCAAAGAAAGCATTGATTGAACCCGTGTTGACCGCTCCCGAATTAACTCCCGCAAAAGTGTTGTTTGCTCCCGCGACGCTAAGAACGCGATTTGCACCGATATTGAAACCGCTCGTCGCAGTCAATGTTCCCGCCCGTAAAATTCCCCCTATCGCGCCATCGCCAGAGACGTTGAAATTGCTCAGCGGCTGCACCGTAGTCGAGTTCTGAATGTAATTCCCAGCGTCGAGCCGCGGATCGGTCGTCAGCACGAATTGGTTTGCCGCCACGCCGCCGAGTTGATTGGCGTTTTCCGCCGTTTCGGCGTTTTCAGCATTAAGACTTTTCACGGCGTATGGCGACGATGTGATCTCCTGACGCGGCATTAAGATCGTGTAGGGATCGGCACTTCCGGCGAGCTTAATACCGATCTCAAGAAATCGGTTGCTACCGGTAAAGTTCGATTCAGGAAAATCGAGCGTAACGCTAAATACACCATTTGTAACCGGCACTCCGTTGCGGAGGCGGCTGCCGACAAAGTTTAATCCGCTGCAGTCTGCCGAGCTGCGGCACAACCTGAACTGGAAATCATAGCTCGGCGCGATTCCCGCCGTATCGGTAAGTTTGCCCTGATATGTAAACTCGCTTGTCTGAGCGGCCAGCGACATGGCCGCTGTCTGAATCAATAGTGCGATAATCAAATTTCTGTATCTCATCTCTTGTATCTCCTTAATTTCCTTTTTCTTTGCACGCCGCCGCGTCCGGTTTTAGTGAGCAGACGATCTTTTTGAGTTCGTCTATTTCGGCCTTGAGCTGTTTTGGCGTATTTGCGTCAGGCATAGCTATTGGCATCATCGCTTTTTCGGCGGGAAGTTTCTCCGCAGTCTCGAGCGGCTTCGCACCGGATTTGCCCGATCCGGGTTCCGCGAACGTCGGGCTGACGGTTCCATAGCTCGTCGGGACGAAAAGCAGCGTGAGCTGCAAATCAGTGACGGAAGCGCTTCCGCTGAATCTAGTACCCAAAAGATAGAAAGTATGCAAACCGGCAGCGACGCTGAAAAGGCCATGCACGGTTACCGGACTGGCATAGGTACCTGATGGAGCATTGGAAGTTATCAGATAGTTAACATCCTGGTTGGGCGGCAATGAAAATGCGGTATCCGAAACACCGAAGTTTGCAATGCTGGATGTTCCACTCGTATGAAATTGCGTTTTCTCCAGAGTTCCGATCACCAATACAAAACCGTCTGTCGGTACTGTAATTTGGCGGGAGAGCACCGTTTGCACAGTTCCATCGAGAACAAGCGCGCCGGTGCTGACTGCCGAAGCGACGCCCGGCTCGTTCAGCGTTTCTACCGCATTGATCGCACCGGCCGGCAAAATAACCGCAATATCACCCGGCGCGGCCGCCACCTGAAGATTGCCGGAAAGATTAAGCCCGCCTGTTGCGGTAAAATCCGTACCGGCATTGCCAATATTTGATATCAATTGGTTCTGCATGTTGAGCTGGCCGGTCAAGTTTGCACCAGTCGCCGAGATGACTCCCGCCGAAAAATTGCCGCTGCCACCACGTCTGACAATTGTGTTCGGCGTGTTCGAGTCAGTAGCCGAGATGGCCGCCAGCGAGCCGTTTGCCACAGTCGCCGCCGTTTGGCCGCCAACCGTGCTGACAATCGTAGCGGATTGCGTTCCCGATACATCGCCGGAAAGATTCCCGGTAAAGCTCGTCGCGCTTCCCGCCGTCGTCGCCGTATTGGCAGTAACGGCGTTTGTCGCATTCGTTGCGTTGGTCGCGTTTGTTGCATTTGCTGCATTATCCGCACTAAGGCTTTTGAGCGCATACGGCGCGTTAGTTATGCTCTGACGCGGATTGAGCGGCGTATAAGACGCTCCCGAATTTGGCCGGACGCTGATAGAAAGAAAGCGGTCGGCTCCCGGAAATGCCGCGACGCCAAAATCAAGCTGAACGGTAAATATGCCGTTCGTCACCGTCACCGGATTGCCGTTTAACGCCGTAAACTCCAGCGTCGAGCCGATCTGCGTGCCGACAGTCGCCGCATCAAACAGCCGGAACTGCATCTCATACGAGCCATTCGCCGGCATGCTCGAATCCGTCAGCTTTCCCTGATAGGTAAAAACACCCGTCTGCGCCGCGACGAGCGACGGCAGTGACATTGCGACAAAAAGAATTAAGTTAAAGAATAGTTTGCTTTTCATTTTTGTATCTCCTTACAAATATCCGCGTTCGGGTTTGTTTGACAGATAAATTCGTAATGCGTCAATCACGAGTTGCTGCTGCTCACGACTGCAGTTGCTGAATCTCGCGAAAAACAATCCCGGCCTTGTTCTTCTTTCGTCCTGATCTCACCACCTGCGGACTGGCAACGTTCGCAGCCACGCTGGACGCGAGCTGTTTTCGGTCCGTGATTCGTGGGCGAAGTTCGCATAGCAATCGGCGTTGACAAGCTTTCTGTTGGGAGGAATGCCTTGAAGGGTCGGGTCGCTGTACCAGCCGAGCGCGTAATCCTCAATTTGGTAAGTGCCGGAAAGGCCGACGAAATGTGCCAGCTCGTGCGTCATGATATATGCCACATAGTCTGGATTGTTGATCGCTTCGATCGACTCTTGTTCGAAATAAATTCTATCCATCCGGATACCGTCCTCTTTCTGTCCCTTTTTGAATGCGCCGTTTGCATATGTCGTCGCAATGCCTCTATTTCTTCCCTTCCTTTCAAGCTCGAAATACTCTGGACCCTCCGCACCGGGCGTAGCCAAAATATTGAGCATCGTGTCGTAGGCTCCATAAATTTTCAGCAGAATCTGCCTGCGCATTCCCGGCGGATAATCGTCTATTTGAAAATGGCGATTGAGACTGTCCATTGCCGCCGCTCGTCCTGAAGGGCCTGACCCGTTGTTTGTATCGCCAACGACGGACAGTGCTGCGATCACTTTGCTGTGGGCCGCGCGAATGCCTCTCAAAGTCAATTCGTAGTGGCTCAATAAGCCGACTAAAAAAGGTACGTTACGGCTGTTATTCGTACCGACGATTTCGTTAAGCTTTATGAGAGTTTGGTATCCCGGATCAACTTTGCCGTCAGCGCCTGACCAGCCAAAGTGATGACGCTGAAATGCGTGAATCGCCTGCCATGTCCGCTCATCACTGATACCGGTCACGGCGAGCGGGACAGTCGGCCCGCCCTGAGATGGCGGAACTTTGTTCAGGCCCTCTTGGATTTTGCGCACATCGTCCGGGATATTGATTCCCTTCAAACCGACCGACGCGGTAATCACAATCGCATTGTTGCCTTCCAAACAGAAAGTTCCGTCCTTCGTGCAGACCATATCTGTTTTCATCACAAGAAAGTTATTCATAGCATGTCTCTCCGGTTCTTTTATTTATGACTGATTTCTTTTCCTTCGAGCGACTTGCCGCAGATCAGGCCGACGCCTCGGTCGTTGTTTGCGAGATGTATTTCAGCCGTCTCGATCTGGCGACAAATTTCTGGCAGGCTTACTCTCAGGAAAGACGCCAGTCGTTCGGGTGTCAGCGTCGTGGTTTGCTCGCCGCACGTCCGGCAATATATCTGGCCGCTGCCGCTGTTTATCCGAACTGTCCTTATCTCGTGTTTTTCCACCCTTATTTCGGTTCTCGATTTTATTTTCATCATGTTTGTGTTCACGAAAAATGTTTGCGCGCTTTTTCCGTGCTTTGTGCTAGAATCCGCGTTGTTACCAAACCTTTTCGTGAACGCGAACATTTTTGCCTCACGGCAGACTAAAAGTCCTTAATTTTCGGGCTAATAATTGCTAAATGTTCCTAACGCGATGCAAACCGCTGAAAATACAACCATTTCCTTTGGCGAATTCGAGTTGGATCCGCTGCACAGACGGCTGCTGAAACGTGGCCGGCCCGTCGCTCTCAAGCCAAAAGCTTTCGATCTGCTGCTTACCCTGATCGAAAGCCGCGGTGAAGTTGTGTCCAAGAACGCTCTGCTCGACCGGGTTTGGGAAAACCAATTCGTCGAGGAAAACAACCTGACGGTTCACGTCGCGGCCTTGAGAAAAGCGCTTGGCGAAACCAAAAACGATAACCGTTATATCGTCACCGTTCCGGGCAGCGGATATAAATTTGTCGCCGAATTAAAGGATTCGGTGCAGGCGGAGATCGTCGTCGAAAGCCACAGCTTCGAACATTTTGTTTTCGACGAAGAGATCGAGGTGGAAACTGGCGAACACGGCATTTCGTCCTTGAACGACAATGCCGCGCCGAGTGCAAAAGGTAGTGCGACGCAATGGGCGGCGACGACCTTACACAAACCGAAAACCTTTCTTGGCCGGATCAATGAGCATCGGATTGCAGCGGGTTTGATACTTGCTACAGCGGCAGCGGGGCTGATTGGCGGCGGTTATTTTCTCGGGCCACGTTTATCTGCGAGTTTTGTGTCCGCCGCTCCGTTTGCTGAGCACACCGTCAGGCAATTGACGACAAACGGCAAGGTCGGCCTCGCCGCGCTCTCGCCGGACGGAAAATTGTTTGCATACACGATTGACGACCTGGGTCAGAAAAGCTTGTGGCTCGGTTATGTTGACGGCGGCAATCATATGCTTCTACGACCGGCGGCAGAGGCAAGTTACCGCACGATTGTTTTTTCGCTAGATGGCAAAGACCTCTATTTTTCACTCCGCGACGACAAGAATCCAAAGTTCGCCTTGTACAAGATGCCCGTTTTTGGCGGCGTGCAGGAGAAGGTTCTGGATGATATAGGAAATGTTTCTCTTTCACCGGATGGAAAGCAGATAGCGATTGCGAGATCAGACAAAGACAAAAGAAAGGATTACATAGCGGTCGCGCCGATCGACGGAACGGAACGTCGCGATGTGGTTTCGTTTCCCGCTGAGCATTCATTCATTTTCGGTACGATCTCGTGGTCGGCAGACGGAAATCGGTTGGCAATGAGCGTCGTCCGCGACAGCTCTACCTACCTTAACGAAATTGCCGTTGTCGAGATTTCAACCGGCGACATTATGCGCATACCGCTCGAAAATTGGCGCGAAATAACAAAAACCGCATGGCTTCGAGACGGCAAGGGACTATTAATCACCGCAGTCGAAAAAGATTCGTACTCGTCGGTTCCTCATTACCAGATTTTGCACGTCGCGTATCCAAGCGGCGAGACGCATAACATAACCACCGACAGAAGCAATTACGGAGCGTCCTGGCACAACGACGCAGGTGTTACGCTAAGCCTTTCCGCCGCATCTGATCTGCTGTTATCGGTCGAACACCGCCAATTGAGTAATGTTTGGGTTGCGCCTTCGGACGATTTGCACGCGGCGCGGCAGATAACGTTTGGCTCGTTCGGTAAATACGACGGTTTATGGGGATTGGATTGGACGCCGGATGGCAAGCTGGTTTACACGACTTCTGACACGCAAAGCCAATTTCTCTCGCAAATGAAAGCCGATGGCAGTGAGCAAAAGCCTCTGACGGCGTCCGGTGCGGTCGATAGCGCTTTAACGATTTCACATGACGGACAATATATAGTTTTTCACTCAAACCGCGGCGGAGATATAGATATTTGGCGCACGGACATCGACGGAACAAATCCTAAACAGTTGTCTTTCGGAGGCAAAGGTTATCAACCCTCACTTTCGTTAGACGGAAAGTGGGTTTATTACAAATCGTTTCTGGACGGTCTTAACGGAGTATTATGCCGGGTGCCGATCGACGGAGGCGAGCCGGAAGTTCTGAGCGACAAGGAAACTTCGAGTTCGAGTTTTTCGCCCGATGGCAGATATTTTGCGGCTTCGCACATCACCGACAAGCGGCGGCTTGCCGTTTTTTCGACTGAAACAAATCAATTGGTCAGACAGTTCGATCTACCGAATGGCGGCACATTGTTTATTGGTTCTCGATGGACGCCGGACAGCAAGGCCGTCGCGTACCGGGACATAAACCATGGATACTGGCTGCAGCCGATCGACGGAGGCGAGCCGCGAAGAATGGAAGGGATTCCGAAAGAAAAACTCTACAACTTCGCCTGGTCAAAAGACGGCAAACAGTTTGCCTATGTCCGCGGCCAAGAAATTCGCGATGTCGTTTTGATCGCCAACAACAAATAATAGCCAAGTCAGACAGATAAAGGGCAGAAACCTATCACCGATTCTGCCCTTTGATTTGCCGAACTGCCGGTCAATTCATCACTTTACGCGGGATTCTCTCGTCCATCATCTCCTTTTGATAAACAAACGCGGCCATGATCGTCGCTCTGCCTGTTTCATATCGTCGGCCTGGATGCGGTCGTAATTGTCCTGATTAGAGTGGTGTGTGCTGGCATCGTATTCGATCCAAGTTCAGGTTTCCAAAAAACTGGGCAGAGCCTGGTTCATCTTCTGATCGAGCGTCAGGAGGACACCATAGGAAACATCATTCCCAGCATGTCCGGGTACAGCCAATACCTATACCCGCCAATATAAACCCTATCGATTGTCTGACTGTGTAATCGACTCAACCGTTGCGAATTGGCCGGGCTTTTTCATCCTTACGCGGAGGCGTGGGTCGGCGCGGGTGCCGGGTTCGATGCCGGGTGAGCGGAAGGTGATGTCGTAGGCGGTCCTTAGCTGGAGGGCGATGTCGTCGTATGCGGTTTGTATTTGCGAAAGCTGGCTGATCGGGTAATAGACGCCGCCGGAGAGTTTGGCTAGCTGTGGGCCTTCGGCATTTGCTTTTGACGTGAGCGTCAGATGCCGGTTACGCAGCGGATCGATATTTTCCGCAACTGCGGAGGCCTCGCTGGCGGCGACAAGCCCGGTCGGGACATAAAGAGGATAAATGAGAGCTCCGCTTTCCTCGATAGCTCCGGCCAGCGAATCGAATGCCAGAAAAGAACGGTTATCGTCGCCGTCGGTAAGCACGACGATCGCCGTGCGTTCACCCCGAAGGGGCCGCAGCATATCGGCAAGCGTATAGGCAAGTGCGTCGTAATACGCCGTCGATCCGCCCGCGTCGAATGTGTCCAGGCTTTTCGAAAGCGATGCTTTGTCCGAGGTAAAATCTGAGAGAACTTTCACGTCTTCGCTAAAAAGCACGATAGCCGTCCGGTCGCTCGGGCCGACGGTTTCGATAAAACTCCGAGCCGCCTTTCGTATGAAATTTACATAATTATCGACGCTGCCCGAAACATCGAGGAGCAGCACGAGATTGACCTTTGTCGTCACCGGCCTGACCGAAACGATCTCAAGCGGCTTTCCGGCCTCGAAAAGCTCAAAATCAGCCGCCGTCATTCCGGGAATCGCCCGGTTATTTGCGTCGGTCACGCGAACCGAAACGACCTTTGTCGAGGCACCGCTGCCATTTGCGGCGCCGGTCTGAACGGTGAGCCTCGGCGTTCGTTCCGCGGGCGGCAGCGTGCGTTCATACTCGCCAAAATATTTCGGCGCCGAACGGCGAATCGCCGCCATCAGTATCGAATCGCCGCTGCGAACGATAGCTTTCGCCGCGTTTGTCAAAGGCCGCTCGCGCAGATCGCTCGAAACCTCATTGGGCGGCACGTTCAGCAGAACAATCCCACGTTCGGTGGTGAAATTCGCCGTAACGGTCTGGTCAATTGGTTTTTCGGTCGTCGGCGGGTCTTCTCCATTCCCTTTCGTTGCGGCGTCATCGGCAGTGACCGGCGTTTCGGTCTTTGGTTCATCCTCGACAGGTTTTTTGTAAATGCCTTTTATTACAAATCGTCCGCCGGACCGTTCTTTAACCGGCTCAAGCTCAAAATCGGAAACAACCCGCGGTTTTGACGCTGTCCAGAGAAATTCGTACTTGAGATCTTGAGTCGGCAGATCGGCCGCGATGGTTCCCGTTTCGCTGATCGCCGTAACCGTCTGAAAGTTTCCGCTCAAACCAATTTCGCCGTCCCGCGTCGTGATCATAACCAGCGATCTTTCAGGAACCTGGACCAAAAGATCGATCCGTTTCCCGGACGAAGCCGGAATAACGGTCACACGCAACTGTCCTTTTGTGTTCTCTACCTTTATCTCGCTTTCAGTTACCGACACCGACGACGCAGCCGTGATCGAGGCTTTTGTCGCTCCCGTTACGGCCGCCGCATCAACACGGCCATGAAAATTTACGATCTCAAGCGTCGCGCCGGCCGCAATATCGGATTCAGTGCGATACGACTGGGCATTAACTTGCGCGGTAAACACAATCGCCAGAGCGATAATGCCGGGAAAGATTTGTCTGATTCGATTTTTCACGTCTTATTTGCACTCGAAATTCGGCCGGACTGTATCAGGCGCTCGCGAACACGCTCCTGCCATTTCTTTCGCGGCTGTTCGGTTTCTTCATACTGAATGAAAAGATCCTTCAAATTTTCGCCGCCCGCTTGCCGGGTCTTCAGATAAAGCAGAGCGAAAATGATCGCGGAAAGTGACGTTAGCAATATCTGAACCGGCAGCATTATCAATGATGTCAGGCTCTCCCGAGCGGTTCGGGCAATGCTGCTTTCACGCTTTTTTGAGTCGTTGACAGTGACCTGGCTGCCAACGGACCGGACATTAATGTCAAACTCTTTGTCCTCAGCTTTCACGACCTCGTTTGACGCCAACGGCTTTATCGAAGGATCGCCGGCCTTTTCCGCCGCTTCGATCTTTTCATTGATCTCGGATATTTGGCTGACCGTGAGAGCTACCACCGCGCTCGTGAGCCCGCTAATTACGACCGGTACAAAAAATAGGATCGCAACCGCCGCAGCCGTCGTTCCAAGCGACCGCATAACAAGCATCTTCGATCTTTTGAGCGCAGCAAAACCGCGCAGGCCTTCCATCATCACGACCGAAGAAACGAGTGGAAGCAAAATAAACAGAGCAATGCCCGGAAGAATGCACAACACCAGCCCGACCAAGACCATCAGTGTAGAAAGCAGATTCGTCCCCAAGAGGCTTTTCCAAACCCTGGCCGTGGCCCGCAGTGCCGGTCGGATCCTAACAGGTCGAAGTGGTACCGCCAGTATCTGATTAACTACCCAGGTAATTGTTCCAATTGCCAAATAGCCGCAAAAGACGCCGGCAAAACTCGTGATGATCGTGAGCACGACAAAGGCAATATTCCTGGCGCTGCCCATGCCCCCGTCGGTGTCGAATACATAGAAAAAACCAAGCGACGCACTGGCCAGCGATGCGACGATAAACGGAAGATAGATCAATAAGGTGATTCCAAGAAATTTGGGCAAGTGCTCGGTATAGATCATGATCGCGCGTCGCAGCAATGCCCAGATACCTTCGGAACGCGAACGCAGAGAGTTTGCAAACGCTTCGGCCGTCTGTGGACGATCGTTCGGATCTTTCGCAAGAGCGGTCGCTATCACCCGCTTTAACTTCTTACGTACCTTTTTTGCGTTTAGCGGCGGTGGCGGTGTGTCGCGGTGGGCGTCCATCACCTTTGTAAAATCTCCCGTAAATGGAGTTTGTCCGGCAAGCATTTGATAGGCGATAACGCCGAGGCTATAGACATCGGAACGGGCGTCGAGCCGCTCGCCGCGACACTGTTCAGGTGACATATAGAGCGGTGTGCCAAGCACTGCGCCGACTCTGGTCAAAGCCCTGGTCGCAAGCGTGTCGCCGGCAATATTGGTCGATATGCCGACAGCTTTTCCGTTGCCGTGGTCACCGATCAATTGCGTTCCGACCGTGTCCTGATCGGCATCGCTAATAACGGAGCTATCCATTATCGCGGTCGCGCCATCGCCGACAACTTCCGAGAGAGCAGAGTCGTCATGGGCAAACTGGACAGCGGTCGCGGATTCCGAGAGCAACGTCGGTGAAATGCTGTCATGGATCAGCGTGGCGCTGGCCCCGTCAACCTTTGTCACGGCTCCTGACGCTCTCAGTCCGGCCGCACCCGAGACCGGAAATTCGCCCGAACCGGCCGATCCCTGCGTTTCCAGTTTTGCGATACCAAAATCGAGGACCTTTACTGTGTAACCACCGCGCTGATTTGGCTCTAGCCAGATGTTGTCAGGTTTTAGGTCGCGGTGAATTATTCCCTGTTGATGTGCTTCGTGAACGGCCGAGCAGACCTGTTCCAAGATATCGAGCGTCCACGTAACGGGTAGATTCTTTTCTTCGTCAAGTATCTCGCCGAGCGTGCAGCCGTCGAGATATTCCATCACAAGGTAAGCAACCTGGCCTTCGTCGGTTTGGGCGAAACCGAAATCTGTGACATCGACTACGTTCGGGTGCCGCAATCTGCCCGCCGCTTTTGCCTCACGCCGAAAACGCTCGATAAACTCGGGCCGCTCCATAAATTGCGGCGCGATCACCTTTACGGCAACCGAACGCTCAGTCCCTAAATGGGTCGCAAGATAGACCGATCCCATCCCGCCACGGCCGAGTTCGCGTTCGATCTTGTATTTTTCATCGAGCGTGTGCCCGACCGGTTCGGCGAATCTCATACATCAAAACGCGCGTCCAAAAATTGTCTGCCGCAAACAGATAAGTATAGTTCAAATGTAATTTGTGACAAAAGGAATGGCTAACCGGCTGGAGGACGATTTAAAAGCGGGAAAGGCAACGCCTACGTCTCCCACACCGTAAACACTGCCTTCCCCTGTTCCGGCGCATAGAACCGTGGAGATCCTTAGCGCCGAATCTATATCGAACCAATAAATTATATAGTGGGATTTTCGCCGAACGAGGGGGCCGCCGCCGGAAATTCCTTAAATTATAACTATCAGTCGATAAATTGCAAATCAAATTCAGATATAAAAACTCAATTTAGGCCGGTCAGGTTTTTCCGGGATAACAAATTCTTGATTCCATCCAGCCACTTCGCTTACCGGCTCTTGCGCAATTGAACCGATTGCTTTACTTTAGACCGATATTTCCGTTCACAACAAATTGTTTTCAGAATCAGTATCATTGATGCAACAGCGTTTCGCTTTTGTTGCATTGTTGTGTTATATTTGATTCGTCTAAGAAAAGTATATAGGAGACACCATAAAAAATGAGCATTGACAAAAGCAAGGCGATCGAATCGGCCCTGCTGCAAATCGAAAAAAAGTTTGGCAAGGGTTCGATCATGCGACTTGGCGAACGCCCGCACGAAGATATCGGTGCGATCTCGACCACGTGCTTGAGTCTGGATGCTGCTATCGGCGTCGGCGGTTTTCCACGCGGCCGAATTATTGAAGTGTATGGGCCGGAAAGCTCGGGTAAAACTACACTCGCGTTGACTGTGGTCGCATCCGCTCAGAAAACCGGCGGCATTTGTGCGTATATCGACGCCGAACACGCGATGGACCCGGAATACGCGACCAAGCTCGGCGTCAATATCGACGACATGCTGATCTCGCAGCCCGATTCCGGTGAGCAGGCGCTTGAGATCGCCGAAACGCTTATTCGCTCAAACAGCGTCGATGTGATCGTTATCGATTCGGTTGCGGCTCTCGTGCCGCGTGCCGAACTCGATGGTGAAATGGGCGATTCGCTTCCCGGTCTGCAGGCTCGTTTGATGTCGCAGGCCCTGCGAAAGATCACGGCCATCGTCTCAAGCTCAAACACATGCTTTATCTTTATCAATCAGCTTCGCGAAAAGATCGGTGTCTTTTTTGGTTCACCCGAAACGACAACCGGCGGCAAGGCTTTGAAATTTTACGCAAGTCTCCGTCTCGACATCCGCCGCATCGGCGCGATCAAGGACGGTGACCAAGTCGTCGGCAACCGCACTCGCGTAAAAGTGGTTAAGAACAAATGCGCGCCGCCGTTCCGCGAATCCGAGTTCGACATTATGTACGGCGAAGGCATCTCGCGCGAAGGCGACCTGCTCGATCTGGCGGTCAATCACAATATTGTTGAAAAGAGCGGCTCGTGGTTCTCATACAAAACCGAACGGCTCGGCCAAGGTCGTGACAATGTCAAAAATCTGCTCAAGGAACGAGAGGACCTGAGAGACCAGATCGAAGACGAAGTAAAAGTAATTCTAGGGTTTGCAAAAGCCGAGGCCGCACAGGCATAAGGCAGTATTTTAGCCACGAAACGACACGAAAGAACACGAACAATGAATTCTTAATGTTCGTGAACTTTCGTGTCGTTTCGTGGCTAATTTTTTTAGAGATTTATGGCTTACGAGACGTTCGCGGGCCATTTGTATTTGTACTGCGCATCATTGACGGAGCAGAGTTGCTTCGCATCGAAGGGCCGTCGGTTCCGGGCTTTTGTCCCATCTGACGGCGGATTTCAGCTTCAGACGGGATTCCGGGCGTCGGCGTAGCGCCGGGACGCGGCTTTTGGTTTACGTTTTTCGGGTCCGGAATTCCCGGCGTCGGTGTCGCACCCGGTTTCATCAGCTGATTTGCATTTGTCGGTATGCCGGGTATCGGCCCGTTGATCGGAACCGGGCTGGTCGAAAAGCCCGGAGGCAGCGTCTGCCCGTTTGAATTGACCACGCCGGTACCAATAGTGTTGGCTAAATTTGCATCGGTGCCCGCCGACCCGCAGGCAGCGAGAAAAATATAAGTGCCGCAAAGCATCGCGGCCAAACCTGTGATTCGTAGTGTTGATTTATTGCTCATAATTTAAAATAGCTGTGCCGGGTTGAATGTAGCGTCTCCGGGGGACAGCGACGGCGTTCAAACCGGCACGGGCAGGTATCAAACAAGTTCTAATGTTACGTAACGGCTGCCGTAGAAACAACCGCCGAGAGCCTGATTATATCCCTCAATTACATATTGTCAATCCATGTCCCGCTGACCCGCGTTATATTCCTAATGCATTCGTCAGCCGCTGAAATTTGGATTTGACATCGATTTGCTCGTTACATACACTTATGAATTCGCCTTCGGGCGTCAAACAGATTTGGCCAGATAGCTCAGTTGGTAGAGCAGCGGATTGAAAATCCGCGTGTCGGCGGTTCGACCCCGTCTCTGGCCACCAATTCTTTTAAAGACGGCTTCCTTTCTGACGGCCGTTTTTTATTGCTCAAGATCGGCGGAGCGACAGCCATTGCACCAGCGACACAAATAAATGTTCAGAAAATGGGCCGCCGATATTAGCACCGCCCCTCCGGCAATAAATAATATGCTCAACCAATGGTCGTCTTCGAACAAAGTTTTGGACATAAGTATCAACGCCAAACCAGAGACATACAACGCTAACGCCCTTATTTTGTGATGGCTACCTAAATATCCGGGCACGAGTGTGAATGCCGCAACGCCCACCGAAATCCCGATGACAATCTGCTCAACAGTTTCGTCCAACAAAAATCTCAAACCGATCAAAGGCAAAGCTGAAACCACGAAAGGCAACAACAGGCAATGAACCACACAAAGCCACGAAGCCGCGATTCCAGCCATATCAAGCCAAGCTCTTCCTTCCCTTTCCACCGCATGTTCGTTTGTCATAGTAATTACCGATCCGCACTAGAATTCTGTAGTTTTTCACGTGCCTGAATGAACGGTGCGGTTTTTCAACGAACGGTCTGGTGGACGCAATAAACGGCGCGGATGAGACTGGATTTTAGAGGAATTCAGGAAACGATGTAATGTATCTTTTCAAGAATATTTTCCGGGGAAAGATTTTTTCCGAACCAACATAATGAAGATTTTAAACCCAAGGGCGGCAGTAATCATTTGTTCCGCAATCTGTCTGCTATTTTTCTCGGCAGCGGAAATTCAGGGCGCGTGGGAAAGCATTGGCAATGTAACAAGAGTCAGCAAAACAACCCAAAACGGCGTCGAACTTGAAACCTCGAGCCGAGCCAAAGTATCGGTCGAATTCTCCATGACAAATACAGTCAGAATACGAATCGCTCCAACCGGCATATTCGAACGTGACCAAAGCTATGCATTCGATCCGAACCTGAAGTTTGTGCCAACGGCGATAACTGTTATCAAAAGAGCCTCGGAGATTATTTTGACAGCGGCTGACGGCTCGCGTGTCACGATAAAACGCAGGCCATTTGCGATCGAGATCTTCGATGCAACCGGCCTGACAGTGCTTCGCGACGACCCAAAACGGCCGACGCTGTTCGACAAGGAATCCGGTGAGATCCAAACGACCAAACTGCGGCGAAGTGAGGTCGAAACTTATTACGGTTTTGGCGAAAAGGCATTCATTGAAATGTCGCGAAACGGCAAGTATATCGTCAATTGGAATACCGACACTTTTGCCTATCCGGTCGGCACCGACCCGATCTATCAGTCCATTCCATTCTTTTACGGGCTGCGCGACGGCAAGGCATACGGACTGTTTTTCAACAACACTTTTCGCACGTTTTTCGATATGGGAAAGACTTCGCCCGAACGATTTACATTCGGTGCGGCCGGTGGCGAACTGGACTATTTTGTTTTCATTGGCGGTCGTGAGCGGACACCGAAAAAGGTGCTTGCGGATTATGCTTCGCTAACTGGAAAAACTCCTTTGCCGCCTATATGGGCGCTCGGCAACCAGCAATCTCGTTGGTCATATTTCCCGGAAAAGCGCGTCAAAGAGATCGCCGACGGATTTCGCAAAAATAAAATTCCGGCGGACGTGATTTATCTCGACATCGATTACATGGACGACTATCGTGTGTTCACCTGGAACAAGGAGCGTTTCCCCGACCCGAAACGCATGATCGGAGAATTGCGAAAAGACGGTTTTCGCACTGTTCTAATTATCGATCCGGGAATCAAGGTTGATGAGAAATACTCTGTGTATTCAGAGGGAAGACGTCAGGGAATGTTCGTCAAAAATCCCGACGGCACGGAACTGAATCGCGACGTTTGGCCGAAGGCCTCGGCGTTTCCAGATTTCACAGATCCTAAGGCCCGCGATTGGTTCGGCGCTCAATACAAAGCCCATCTTGACGAAGGAATTGCCGGTTTCTGGAACGACATGAACGAGCCCGGCGTCTTTGTTACACCTGAGACTGAACGGCCTGAGATATTTCATCACCCGGAAAAAACGTTTCCCCTCGACACACCACACGCGGGCGACGGAATGCCGGACACTCATCGGCGATATCACAATGTCTATGGAATGCTGATGGCCCGTGCTTCGTTCGAAGGTTTGAAAAAACTTGCCCCGGAAAAACGACCGTTTGTGCTGACGCGAGCCGGTTTCGCGGGCGTTCAGCGTTACTCGGCGGTTTGGACCGGCGATAACTATTCGGCTTGGGAACACCTGGCTTTGTCGATACCGATGCTCGCAAATATGAGCGTGTCGGGTGTTCCATTTGTCGGCGCGGATGTCGGCGGTTTTCAGGATATGCCGACCGCAGAGCTTTATACACGTTGGGTGCAGGCTGCTGCATTGACGCCTTTTTTGCGGTCGCATTCGGTCGGTTGGGTCGGCAACAAAGAGCCTTGGGAATTCGGCGAAGAATTTACAAAAATAAATCGCGCGTCTGTTGAGTTGCGTTATCAATTTCTGCCCTATCTCTACACACTGTTTCGCGAGCATGAACGAACCGGAGAACCTGTGATGCGTCCGTTATGGTACGAATTCCCCAACGACAAATTGACCTATTTGATAAACGATCAATACATGGTTGGCGGCGATATTTTAGTCGCTCCGGTCGTAAAAGATGGAATGCGAACACGCGGCATTTATCTGCCGGTCGGTGCGGAATGGATCGAATGGTGGACCGGCGAAAAATATGAAAGCGGCAAGACGCATTACCTGCAAACGCCGCTTGATAGATTGCCGTTGTTTGTCCGTGTCGGCTCGATCGTTCCGACGCAAACTGTGATCCAGCACACAGGCGAAATGCCGTTGGCCGAAATAACTTTGAATGTCGCCGCCGGAATAAAAGCGGGCGTGACTGAAAACGGAATGCTCTATCAGGATGCGGGCGAAGGCTACGGTTATCGCGCGAACGATTGGAGCGAATTTGTCACGACACACAAACCCGGCTCCATAACATTCAAACGAAGCGGATCTTTTCGCCGCCAGCGTATTACGAAAATGGTCGTTCACGGCGTCGCTGCGCGGCCGTCTGCTATAAATGCCGATGGCAAGCCTGTCGAGTTTCAATTCAACGCGGCGCAAAAGCGGCTCGAAGTCACCATCACCGGCATCGAAAACGAGATCATTCTGGTTCGATAGATTTTAATTTTAGTTTGTCGAAACTCTGGCAGTCGATTGGCGGACGATGATCGTCGGCTCGACACTTAGTACCGATGGAACCTCGCCGTTTCCGTTCTCACTGAGTCGGTTCAATAGTGTCTGGGCAGCAAGTCGGCCCATTTCAAACAGCGGCTGGCGAATTGTTGTAAGCGCCGGATTGTGAAACTCCGCCGCGTAAATATCGTCAAAACCAAGCACCGAGACATCCGCCGGAACGCGAAGTCCCATTTCCTCCAAAGCCCGAATCGCTCCGATCGCGGAAATATCGTTGAACGCGAATAGTGCCGTAAATTTTTCACCGGTTGCGAGCAGCGATTTTGTCGCAGAATACCCGACCTCAGGCGATGGCGAATCACCCTGCAATTGAACTACTAATTTTGGGTCGAACGAAATTCCGCGCTTAGACGCGGCGTCGCTTATCGTTTCCCAACGGACGATCGTGTCCGAACTGAATTCCTGTCCCTTGATCGCCGCGATCCGACGGTGGCCGAGATTGTAAAGATGGCCGATCCCAAGTTCCGCCGCATGTTGATGATTGAGCACAACATTCGTCACGCCGTCAATCTCGTCATGGCCCGAAACATTTACGATCGGGAGCGTCGGTTCAAACCGGATCGGAGTATCGACCGCGATTATTCCCTCGACCTGACGTTCGGCCAAAACTCGCGGAAGTTTCTGTAACAGGTCTTCACGATGCAGATGACTTGCGGTCAGATAAAAATATTCCGCCGTCGATAAAACAGCCTCGACGCCGCTCAGGACCATCGCCGAATAACCGTCGCTAAGTTCCGGCACCATCACGCCGATCGTGTTCGTTTTCTGTACGCGAAGCGACCGGGCCAGATAATTCGGCCGGTAATTCTTCTCCCGGGCCGCCTGAAAAATGCGTTTCTTTGTCTCTTCTTTTATCGATGCGGCCTTTGGTGAATCATTCAAAACAAGCGAAAGCGTCGTCGGCGAAAGTCCGAGATGGTTGGCCAATTCACGCAGACTGATCGGTGCTTCTTTACTTCGGCTTTGACTTTTTTCAGGCTTTTTTTCTTCGGGCTTTCGGGGCATTGCTCCCGATATTGGCACAACGTCAATGCTATTATCAAGCGAAGATCAGACTTGATTGGTAATACCAATTACCGATGTTTCCGCAATACCTGTAAATTAAATGTTCACAATCAACAACTAAATCGATTAAGTTATAGCATTTTCGCTTGACAACGAAAAATAATCGGTGCTATAACAGCAAAACTAAAACGATTTAGTAAAACGATTTACGCACCGCACCCGCGGAAAGTTTTGGGCCGTCAATCGTGTGAACAAACTAGGTCGTTTATTCTCGATTTCTAAATTTGAATTTTAGCTTCTATCTGGAGGAATCTATATGCGGCGAATGCTTTTCGGTCTGTTGAGGGGCGTCGGAATTGCCTCAATTCTTTTCATCTGTGCAACTGTCGCAACAGCTCAATTTCGAGCGGCTGTGCAAGGCGTCGTGGCGGATTCCGCCGGAGGCTCAGTTCCGGGCGCGACCGTGGTCCTGACAAACAAGGATACTAATCAATCACAAACAGCCACGACGAACGACGGTGGATTTTACCGATTCTCGGCTCTACCGCCGGGAAATTATTCACTATCGGTCGAAAAAGAAAACTTCAGCAAGGCCTTGGTGGATGATGTAAAGGTTGATGCCGAGGCTACGAAAGGTCAGGATATAACCTTGCAAGCCGGAGCGATCACCGAAACAGTCACCGTAGAAGCGGACGCGGCACCTCTACAGACCGAAGACGCTAATATTCGTAAGACGATTACAACTGAAGAGGTCCTGCGACTTCCGCAGGCTGGTCGCGATCCGTATGAACTGATCCGTTTAAGCCCCGGCATTGTAGGACTCGGCGCACGAAACGGCGATGGAAATTCGGTCGGGCTTCCGAATACTTCAGGTCGCGCGGGTTCAAACAATTCGATCTTTCAGACGGAAAACATGGTGCCGATCTCGGCGAACGGACAGCGCGGCAGCTCGAATAACTATCAGATCGATGGTGTCAGCGTAAACAGTCAAAACTGGGGCGGTTCCGCGATCATTACGCCTTCGCAGGAGTTCGTTAAGGAAATTCAGGTTACAACGTCCACCTATTCCGCCGAAGACGGCCGCAATAGCGGTGCCCAGATCAAGACGATCACGCAGAACGGTACAAATGATTTGCATGGAAGCCTGTTCTACAAGTACAACGATCCCTCATTGAATGCGTTCAACAAGATGCCGAGCGTTATAAATGGGGTCGATGTTGAAGGGCCGAAACGAGTGGAACGCAAGTTTCAGTCTTTTGGTGGAAGTATTGGTGGACAACTGCCGTTCTTTAATTTCGGCAACGGCGGGCCGCTGTTCAATTCGGGCCGCGACAAGAGCTGGTTCTTTTTTTCTTACGAAGGCCTTCGCGAAAACACCAACGTCCCGTACTATTCCTGGATCGAAACCGATTCGTACCGCGACGCCATTCTGGCTCAGCGAGCAGGAACGGTGACAGCGGCTGTAATAGGTGCACCGGGCGGTGAGCCGCAGACATTGGAGCTTCTTACTCCTCACCTAATAGCCTCCAGCAATCTATGGGCATGTGGTCCGGAGAGTATTCTTCTCAATGATTTTTTCCCTGAGCCGCCCCCTCCCCCTGGGCAACACCCCAACGTTGAAAATGGATCACGACTGGTCGGCAACGGCATTGATTTCGGTTCGCTTGAGGGAACCTACGGCACTTATGCGGCCAATAACAATGCCGGGGCTGGGCGTGACGGCGTTGCTGACTTGCTGTGTGCCCAACTTCCAAACGAAAGGAGCAATACGGGCGGCCAATTCTTCGGCCGTGTGGATTTACAAATAACAGAAGCGGCCAAACTGGCGATCACCATGACGATCGCGCCATTCAAGTCGGGAGGAATGAACAGCGATTCCCAGAGCCGGCCGCAGGCTGATTTTTTCTCGAACCGGCTGAATTTCGGGACCGCAGTGATCTATAACCACACGATCAGCCCGACCATGTTGAATGAGGCCCGTTTCAGTTACAGCGGCTGGGGCTTCGATGAAGTCGCTTCCAACCCCGAGCAAAACTTCGGTATTCCCCGTATTGAAATAGAACAGATCTGGGGTAGTGGACGGCTTCGATGGGGTGTCCCACAGCCTGGTTCCTTTAAGGATCGCCAATACAATTTGCGCGATACGTTCACGAAGATCTGGGGCAATCATGTCCTGAAGATCGGCGGCGAATACGCGCGCGATGTAAACGCGGGTGGCAGCCTAAGCCTCGCGCGTCCCTTGTTCTCATTCGCGCGCCCCTGGAACTTTGCGAACGGCACTCCGGTCTTTGAATCTGTCGGTTCGAACACCCAAGGCAAGCCGACGCCGGACGATACCATTTTCCACAGCACTGGAATGGCCTTCTTTGTTCAGGACGACTGGAAATTCCGACCGAATCTCTCGTTGAACTTCGGTCTGCGATGGGAATTTCTCGGGCCAATCACTCCGGACAGGAATGTTATCAGCAACCTGATCCTTGGGCCTGACGACGGGCTGGCCGGTTCTCGGATCGAGGCCCAGGATACGCTAACCGATCCGGATCGCAACAATTTCGGGCCGCAGTTCGGCTTCGCATGGTCGCCCGACCGATTCGACAATAAATTGGTTATTCGCGGCGGCACGGGCCTGGCTTATGATCGGCTCGCTAACACCCTGCTCAACAACGCCCGACGGAACCCGGGAGCTCCCTCGCAGCTTTTTAACATCTGCTGTCCGGGATCAACCACGTCACCTGAGTTCCAGCAAATGAACTTTGCTCTTAGCTCTGACGGTTCGATCTTTGGGTATCCCGTGCATCAGGGTTTGGTAGCAGGCGGAGGGATCGAAATCTACGGTGCACCAAGAAACCTTCCGAACGCGTCGGTCTGGCGATATTCAGCCGAGGCCCAATACGAGCTTCCGTGGCGTACGGTAGCCACTGTCGGATACACGGGTGCTCGCGGAAAAAATTTCGTCCGCATTGAACCGATCCACATTACTCGCCCGGGCGAAGATCCGAACGTAGATCTATTTGGATCGGTATTTTTTGCGGTACCTGACGTGAAAACAAATTACAACGCCTTGCTTTCAAGCTTGAGAACCAGATTTTATAAGGGCGTCAGTCTAAGTATGAACTATACGTTTGGCAAGAGTCTGGACACAGCGTCATGGGAAGCCCCGGACGGTGCCACTAACCAGACATATCCTATTGATCAGGGCGAAGAATATGGCAGATCGGATTTCGACACGCGCCATAACTTCAACGTCAGCGCTGTTTGGGACCTTCCTTTCTTCTCAAACCAAAGCTCCTGGCAAGGAAAAATATTAGGCGGCTGGCAGTTGAGCACGATCGTCAGTTACAACACGGGCTATCCTTGGACTCCCCGGACCGGCGGCTGCTTGCAAGGTGCAACAACCAGTAGCTCAAACTTTTGTGACCCGCGACCAATTGCCTACGATGGTACCGCACCGTTAAGCAATTCCAACGCGAATTTCCTTAATGGAGGATTGTTCCCGGGGAGCTATGATCCCAGTAATCCCTGCAATCCGGCCCAAACAAATCCTCCGACATTTCGCCCTGGATGCAACACTGTGTTCACAACACCTTTCAATTCGAATCAGCCGTTTGAGAACCTACCGGGAGTAGGACGTAATTCCTTCTTCGGGCCGAAGTATTTCGTGACGGATTTGTCGGTTGGAAAAAGATTCGGGCTTTGGAGTGAAACTGCGGGCCTGGATATAAAGTTCAACTTCTTTAACTTATTTAACCAGTTGAACTTTGCTCCGTTCCATGCAAACAGTAATCCGACCCACGTCGATAGAGAGCAGTTTGGATTACCGACCAATGGGCTTTCGGGACGCGTTGGTGAGTTTCAGGCTCGATTTAGTTTCTAACCGAGTTGTTTAAACGAGAATGGCGTGGAGCGCCGTTGGTTCCACGCCTTTTTCACTTTTCCGAGGGCCGTAACCTTGGAATTTCACCCGCCGGAAAGTTTCGATTATCGATCCGATGAAACGACAAAACACCCAAGCTTTTTTGTTGCTCCTCTCGTCGTTCATTTTAATTTCATCTGTTTTTGCTCAGAGTTCAAGCGATAATCCGATTCGGGCTATGTCGTTCAATATTCGTTATGACGAGCCGCGCGATGGGGTTAATGCGTGGGCGAAACGCAAAACGAAAGTGGCGGATGTTATTCGTTTTCATAAGGCGGACATTGTCGGCGTTCAAGAGGCATTGCTCACGCAGCTGAATGATCTAAAAAGTCTGCTGCCTGAAATGGATTGGATTGGCGTCGGTCGAAGCGACGGAAAAGAGTCGGGCGAATACTCCGCGATCATTTACAAACGGTGGCGTTTTGATCGGCTTGCAACGGGAACGTTTTGGCTTTCCGAAACGCCCGATAAGCCCGGCAGCATGGGTTGGGACGCGGCTTATCCGAGGATAGTTACGTGGGCAAAGTTCCGCGACCGTCATACGAAGCGAACATTTTTTATGTTCAATACGCATTTCGATCATCGCGGCGAAAAAGCGAGAATCGAAAGCTCTTCGCTTATCTTAAGAAAGATCGAAGAGATCGCGGGCAACGAATATTTTATCCTGACCGGCGATATGAATGTCCGTGAAGACAGTCAGGCTTACAAGACAATGGCCGCGGGAACCGACAAGTTAAAACTTGCCGACGCCCGCTACACGAGCAAGGCCGGACATTTCGGCGGCGACTCTACATTCAGCGCGTTTAATGAGCTGCAGCCGGGCAACAAGATCGATTATATTTTTGTTCATCCCGAGATCACGGTTCTCGAACACGGCGTGCTTTCAGATCAATGGAACGGCCTTTGGGCCTCAGACCATTTGCCGGTCATCGCCGAGATCACGATTCCCAAAAACAAAAGGCCAACAAAATGAAATTATTTCTCAGCAAAGCCTTAGTTCTCATATTTACTTTCGTATTGCTTTCGGCACATGTTTCGCCTCAGCGCAGCGGACCCGCCGTCGAACAACGCATCAACACACTGGTCGGGCAGATGACTCTTGCCGAAAAGCTTGGGCAGTTGCAGCAGTTGGATGGCGATGCGAATGGGACTTATCGGGCTGAGCATCTTGAGTTGGCTCGGAAGGGATTGCTTGGTTCGACGTTGAATGTTCGTGGGGCGAAGATGACCAATGAGCTCCAGCGGGCGGCATTGGAATCGCGTTTGAAGATACCGATTCTGCTTGGTTTCGATGTTATTCATGGTTACCGGACGATCTTTCCTGTTCCGCTCGGTGAAGCGGCAAGTTGGGACCTTGAATTGATGGAACGCACCGCCGCGATCGCCGCTGCGGAATCGCGTGCGGCGGGAGTTCACTGGACGTTTGCGCCGATGCTCGATATTGCCCGCGATGCGCGTTGGGGACGGATCATTGAGGGTGCGGGTGAGGATACCTATTTAGGGACAAAGATCGCTTATGCTCGGGTTCGCGGTTTTCAGGGAACGGATTACAGTGCAAAGGACCGCGTGATGGCGACCGCAAAGCATTGGGTCGGCTACGGCGCCGCCGAAGCCGGACGCGATTACAACACGACCGACTTGAGCGAACGCGCTCTTCGTGAAGTTTATTTCCCGCCGTTTCAGGCCGCTCTTGATGCCGGTGTCGGTTCGTTTATGACGAGCTTTAATGACATTGATGGCGTGCCGGCAACCGGTAATCCGTTCGTGATGAAGGACGTTCTGCGAAAGGAATGGAAGTTTGACGGGCTTGTTGTCAGCGACTACACAGCAGTACTTGAGTTACAAATGCACGGACTCGCGGGCAGCGAAAGCGAAGCCGCAATGTATGCGTTGAACGCCGGAACCGACATGGAGATGGTTAGCCGTTTGTATAACAAGTACGGCGAAGATCTGGTCAAATCCGGCAAGGTCTCAATGGCGACGATCGACGAGGCAGTTCGAAATGTCTTGCGTGTGAAGTTCCGGCTCGGTTTGTTCGACGATCCTTTTGCCAGCGAAGAACGCGAGAAAGCTGAGGTATTCAAACAAGCAAATCGCGACACCGCAAAACTCGCCGCCGAACGCTCATTCGTTTTGTTAAAGAACGAAAACGAAACGCTGCCGATCAGGAAAGATGTGAAAAAGATCGCAGTGATCGGCACTCTTGCTGACGCCAAAGCCGAAATGAACGGCAACTGGTCCGGCGACGGCAAACCGGATGATCCGGTAACAGTGCTTGCTGCTCTGAAAGCAAAATATCCGAATGCGTCTGTCACTTTTGAGCTTGGCTGCGATGCCGTTTGTGCGACCGATGTCGGATTCGCAAAGGCGGTTGCTGCCGCTAAGGCCGCAGATTTTACGATCCTTGTGATCGGCGAATCTGCCGCAATGTCGGGCGAGGCTTCATCACGCTCAGACATCGGGTTGCCGGGAAAACAGCTTGATCTTGTTAAGGCGATCCATGCTGTCGGCAAGCCTTATTCGGCTGTTGTTATTACGGGCCGGCCGCTTGTTTTGAATTGGCTGGCGGAAAATTCACCTTCTATATTGTTAGCCTGGTTTCCCGGAACCGAAGCCGGGAACGCCGTTGTCAATACGCTTTTCGGCGATGCAAATCCCGGAGGCAAACTTCCCGTTTCGTTTCCACGATCGGTTGGTCAACTGCCGCTTTATTACAATCACAAACGAACCGGCCGGCCTGTGCTTGAGGGGAACAAATACACGTCAAAATATCTCGATGTCGATAATACCGCTCTTTATCCTTTTGGGCACGGCCTGAGTTACACCCGGTTTGAGACCAACAATTTACGGTTGAGCAAACTCAAGATCAATCCGAACGAAAGCATCAAGGTTACGATCGATGTAAAGAACATCGGCAAGGTCGCGGGTGATGAGGTCGTGCAGCTTTATATCCACGATTTTGCCGCGAGCGTTACAAGACCGATCAGAGAACTTCGCGGCTTTAAGCGAATCAATATTGCTAAAGGTGCGACGCAGACAGTTGAATTCACGCTCGAACCAAAGGACTTAACGTTCCTCGGCCGCGACCTGAAACCGGTGCTTGAGCCCGGCGAGTTTCAGGTGATCGTCGGCACGAGCAGCGACAATGGTTTGCAAAGTGTTTTTGAGGTCGTCGATCCGAAAGGCTCGTCAGCTGAAACGGCAATTGTAATCGATCCTGCTCCAAAAGCTCCGCAGCCAACCGCAGCAGTTTCGCCCGAAGACGATGCCTTTCTCGAAGATCTTTCAAAACGAACATTCCAATATTTCTGGGAGCGGACAAATCCGAAAAACGGCCTGACGTTAGACCGTGCTCCTGCCGATGGCAGCCCGCGTGACGCGAAACATCGCAGTCATAACATCGCAAGCATAGCCGCATCCGGTTTTGCGCTCAGCGGATATTGCATTGCGGCGGACCGCGGTTGGATAACAAAGGAACAGGCAAGAGAACGGACACGGAACACGCTCGATTTTTTTGCAAATAAATCGTTTCACAACAACGGATGGTTTTATCACTTTGTTGATTACGAAACAGGGGAACGTCGTTGGAATAGTGAGATATCATCTATTGATACTGCACTTCTTCTCGGCGGCGTGCTGACAACAAAGCAATGTTTTGCCGACGATAAACAGATCGTCGAGCTGGCCGACAAAATATATCGACGCGTCGATTTCAAATGGATGCAGGGCGACAACCAGTACCTGTTAACTCACGGTTTCCGCCCTGAGGAAGGTTTCCTGAAAAACTCGTGGGCGCGTTACAGCGAAGACGCAATGCTCTACTTGCTTGCGATCGGTTCGCCTACGCATCCGATATCGCCAAACGCCTGGTACGCATTCGAGCGTCCGTGGCGGGAATACGGCGGGTTCCGCTACATCGGTTCGGTGTCTCCGCTGTTTATTCATCAGTTTTCGCATGCGTGGGTAGATTTCCGGGCGAGGCGTGAGCGTCGTCCCCCGTTCGTGAATTATTTTGATAATTCCGTGAAAGCGACCATCGCACATCGCAAGATATTCGTCGATGAATTCAGCAAAGAGTTTCCGACCTATGGCCCGAACATGTGGGGGCTGACGTCGTCCGACAGCAAGGGCGGATATATTGCCTGGGGAGCACCGCCGCGTCCCGATACGCTGGACGGATCTGTCGTTCCGGCTGCCGCCGCGGGTTCGTTGATGTTCACGCCTGACCTGACGATTCCCGCTTTGAAGAATATGAAAACGGCCGCCGGCGTTAAAGCATATTTGAAATACGGTTTTGTCGATGCGTTCAATCCGCACAACGGCTGGGTCAACGGCGACGTGATCGGAATCGATCTCGGCATCACACTGCTGGCGGCTGAAAACCTGCGTTCGGGAAAGAATTGGTACTGGTTTATGCAGAACGACGAGATCCGTCGCGGTTTGAAACTTGCAAAGTTAGACATTCAGCCCTAACTTATGCAAAGCAAGTCTCTCCAGTAAACAAGAAAAATGGCACTTCTCGAAATGCGTGAGATCACGAAAGAATTCCCGGGCGTAAAAGCGCTCGATGGCGTGACTTTCGATCTTCACGAGGGCGAGTTTCATGCACTCGTCGGTGAAAACGGCGCAGGTAAATCGACGCTGATGAAAGTGCTCTCCGGCGTTTATCCTTATGGCACGTACGGCGGGGATATTGTCGTCGAAGGCGAGACAAAGCATTTTCACAATATTCGTGAAGCGGAAGACGCCGGTATCGCAATCATCTTTCAGGAATTGTCCTTAGTAAAGGAGCTGACCGTCGCCGAAAATATCTTTCTTGGAAAAGAACCTACGCGTTTTGGCGTAATTAACTGGGCCGAGGTTTACCAACGTTCCTCACAATTGCTTCGCGATCTAAACCTGCCGCTCAATCCTCAGACAAAGGTCGGCAGCCTCGGCATCGGGCAACAGCAGTTGGTCGAGATCGCAAAAGCGCTTTCACACAAGGCAAAACTTTTGGTTTTAGACGAACCAACGGCAGCGTTAACCGAGTCAGAGGTCGAAACATTGTTCGGCATTTTGCGTGACCTGCGCGTCCGTGGCGTCGGGATGATCTATATCTCGCACAAACTCGACGAGGTCTTTGCGATGAGCGACCGCATTACTGTGCTCCGTGATGGCCGAACGGTCGGAACCGAAGCAACGCTCGCACTTGACCGCAATAAGGTCATCGCATTGATGGTCGGCCGCGATGTTGGCGACATCTTCCCCGAAACATCGCACGATCTTGGCGAAGTTGCTCTTGAGATCAAACATCTAACCGCCTTCGACCCGGACATTCCGTCAAAAAAACTTGTGGACGATGTTTCATTCCATGTCCGCAAGGGCGAAGTCCTCGGAATCGCCGGTTTGATGGGAGCCGGACGCTCCGAATTACTTACGACAATCTTTGGCGCGTGGATTGGAAAGTCTTCGCGTACCGTATATGAAAACGGAAATAGGGCCGAGATATTTGTCGAAGGCAAAAAGGTCGAGATCAACTCCCCGGCAGACGCTATCGCAAACGGCATCGGCTTTGTTACCGAAGACCGCAAACGGTTTGGCCTGATACTCGATCAAACGATCAACGACAACTCAACGCTCGCCAGCCTAAAACGCGTTTCGGGCCGGTTTATCACGAACCGTTCACGCGAAACGGCGGCGACACGTAAAGTAATGCAATCGCTGCGCGTAAAGGCCAATTCTCCGATGACCGTCGCCGGTACGCTTTCCGGCGGAAATCAGCAAAAGGTCGTGCTTGGCAAATGGCTGTTGACCGAACCAAAGGTTTTGTTTCTGGACGAACCGACGCGCGGCATTGACGTCGGTGCAAAGCAGGAGATCTACGCCGAGATCAACAAACTCGCGGCCAGCGGGCTCGCCGTTGTGATGGTCTCGTCCGAATTGCCTGAGGTTCTCGGCCTGTCCGATCGCATTTTGGTGCTGCACGAAGGAAAGTTGACAGGCGAATTTACACGGGCCGAGGCAACGTCGGAGAAAGTGATGATCGCAGCTACGGGATCCCTGAAAACTGCGGCATGAGCTAATAGACCGAGATTTTGCGATACGGTTTTCGTAGGCGTTGTTTTGAAATATATAACCACGGCGTTTAGAGTCTGAGTCAAACCCTCGGCATTACGAGAATCTCAGCTCTTTTGTCGCCAAAGGCGACCAACATTAAAGCCTGGGGTGGAGCCGTTTCGGCGAAACCCCAGGAGACAAGGCCGGTGAATTCGCTCCCTGAAAGGGAGCAACACTTTCTTTTTTGTTAGTCGCTTTCAGCGACAGGGATCTTTTTTTCGGCTTTCCTAGGGTTTCATTCGCTTCGCTCATTGCACCCTAGGCTTTAATGTCAGTCGCCGTTGGCGACAAGAAACTTTCGGAGCTAAAACAATGGGCACGATTCCTAAAACTTAATTGGGATAAACATGACTGAACAAGTTATCGAAAAGAAAGGATTTAAGATTGAAACGACGGCCCTGCGGGCATATACGATGCTCGGTGCGTTGGCTTTGATCTGGATCTATTTTCACTGGAAGACGGACGGAAAATTTGTCACGCCTGAAAATTTATCCAACCTGATGACTCAAACTTCGGTCACCGGCATCATCGCCGTCGGTATGCTGATGGTCATCGTTGCCGGGCAGATAGATCTTTCAGTCGGTTCCCTGCTCGGTTTGGCCGGTGCGATATCGGCAATCGTTTTGACGAACATGGGTTACGGCGTACTGCCGGCAATTCTTGCGGCGATTGCGGTTGGAATCGTTGTCGGGCTGCTGCAAGGTTCATTAACGGCTTACTTTAATATACCTGCGTTTATCGTAACGCTCGGCGGGCTGCTCGCCTGGCGAGGCGTGGTAAAGGGTATTACAAACAGTTCGACTGTACCGGTCGCAGATCAGGCATTTGTCGATATCGGTCAGAGTTATCTGCACCCGACAGTGGGTTGGGTGCTCGCGGCTGTCGCGATCGCACTCGTGCTTTATCAGGCCTTTCGGCGTTCGCGAATTGAAAAGGAATACGGCCTCGGCGAAGGCAGTCTCACGCCGCAGATAATAAAAGCGATCTTCCCGGTCATCGGCATCGTTGTTTTCATCTACCTGATGAACTCGTACGCCGGAATTCCGAACCCCGTAGTTATCTTTATTTTGGTCGCACTCGTTGGGTTCTTTATCACCAACAACACGACGTTTGGCCGTTACCTTTACGCGATTGGCGGCAACGCCGAGGCGGCGAGGCTTTCGGGGATAAATAACAAGGTCGTCATCTTAAAAGTATTTGGTTTGCTCGGTGCATTCGTCGGAATTGCCGCTGTCGTTAATACGGCGCGGCTCGGCAGTGCTACGGTTGGAGCGGGTACTTTAACCGAACTCGACGCTATCGCCGCATGCGTTATCGGCGGCACCAGCCTGATGGGCGGACGCGGAACGGTGTTCGGCGCCTGTCTCGGTGCACTAATTATGTCGAGCCTCGATAACGGCATGAGCTCGATCAATCTCGAAAACTATCTTCAGGACATCATCAAGGGCCTGATATTGGTGTCGGCCGTCGGACTTGATATGATCGGTAAAAGGGCATAAGAATTCGCCACGAATGCACGAATGTTTGAGCACGATGCAGACACGGTTTTTATTCGTGCATTCGTGGCTAAATTTTGTTAACACCACAGAATAGGACACTAATTAGGAGTTTAAATTGATGAGACCAAAGTTAATCGTTATTGCCATCGCCGCCGCGTTAATTTCCGCCTGTGTCCGTGCACCGCAGCCGGGTTCGACAAACACACCGACCGATACATCGACCAGCGGCATTAAGATCGGGTTCGCTATGGCGACGCTCGAAGAAGAACGCTGGGTCCGCGACAAAGAAGCCTTTGAGGCCCATTGCAAAAAGATGAACGTCGAGTGCGTTATCACCGTCGCCAACAAGCGCGCCGACAAACAGGCAAACGATGTAGACATTTTGCTGACGCAGGGAGTAAACGTACTGGTTATCGCCCCGCACGACGCAACACAGGCCGCCGCGATGGTCGATAAGGCAAAGGCGAAAGGCGTTCCGGTTATCAGCTATGACCGTTTGATAAATTCCGACAAGATCGACCTCTACATCTCGCACCAGGTTCCCGTGATCGGCCGCAAGATCGCCGAATACGCGCTCGAAAAAGCGCCTAAGGGCAACTACGTGATGGTCTATGGCGACTCAAAGGACAACAACGCCCTGATAATGAAAAAAGAGCAGATGGCTGTTCTACAGCCGGCAATCGACCGCGGCGATATCAAGCTGGTTTCCGATCAGCACGCGACCGACTGGAAGGCCGAAGAAGCTCTCAAGATCGTCGAAAATGCCCTGACGCAAAATAACAACAACGTCCAGGCCGTCGTCGCGTCGAATGACGGCACGGCAAGCGGTGCGATCGCTGCCCTGTCGAGAAAAGGATTGACCGGAACCGTGGTCGTCACCGGCCAGGACGCTCAGCTCAACGCCCTGCAGAGCATCGCCGAAGGCAAACAGACGATGACCGTCTATAAACCGATAATCCCGCTCGCAAGCCAGGCCGTCGAGGCCGCGATCAAACTCGCCAAAAAAGAACCGCTGACCGGCGCCGCTCCGTTTATGAACGACAGCCTGAAAAAAGAGATCCCCGCGATCCTGCTCGAAGTCCAGGTCGTCGATAAAGACAACCTGATGACCACCGTCATCAAAGACGGCTACGCAACCTACGACGAAGTCTATAAAAACGTCCCCACCGACAAACGCCCGGCAAAACCCTAGATCATAAAGATAAAGCGGGCGGGCAATTGATCAATCAACTGCCCCGCCCGCTCGGTCTTGCGCTTAGGCAAAATACTCAAAATCTAAAACAAACCAATCGGTAATTTTGGCGTGAATCTCTCCAACTTTACCGATTTTCTACGTAACATTAGCTCATTGTTACCTAACATTGGCTCATTTATACCTAACATTGCTCCATTTATAGGTAACATTGGCTCATTGTTAGGTAACTTTGCTCTATTTATAGGTAACATTAAGCCATTTATTGGTAAAAATGGGGTGTTTATCGGAGAAATATCGTTCCCGATACCTGCCCAAGCTGTTGTATGTAAAAGCTTTATCGGGAATACGGGGAAATCCCTACAAACGTTAAACGCAGTTTTCCTTAGCTAAGGTAGGCTTGCTCGACAGTCACGTCCTTTTTATTCCGGCGGCTCGGATCGCGTTTTGAATCGAGCCAAACATTCCCTTTACGGCGTCGTACGAGGGGCCTTTGCCTTGCCGATAAAGGGCAATTATGTCCGCCTGAGTGATGCGTCGGTCAAGTGTCGAATCAAACCGGCGTAAACAAGCAATCATTTCATCGCGCGTATAAACTTTGTGACCCGCATCCGCCGCGCTGAGAGCCTTTGTGACTGACCCGAATGCCCGCTTTAAAAAATAAAAAGACGGAGCCTTTTTGTTTTGGTACGCTTCTTTGATATCGCTCATGCGAAGCGGACGGCCGAGCTTTTTTCTAAGTTCGCGAAGCTCGGCTATCATCTTTTCCGGCGAGTACTGGCGTAGATGATCGGGGACAAGCTTTGCCCGTTTAAGAGCCTCACTAAAGCCGCCAAAGACAGCCCTGTAAGTATTGCGGGGATTGCCGAGGCCTTGTTTAGAACGGTCCGAAATATCATAAACCGTTGGCGTTCGGCCCAGATGTTGGGCCAGGGCCCTCAGTTCGAGTACTAAATGCCCGGCAGAAGGCAGATTTTTTTTTACCCAAAAGTTCCTGGTTCCGGGATCCACCCGGGGAAGCTCAAGATCTTCGCGAAAGTAGCGTCGGCATGTCCGGCAAAAATACCTTTGCTTTTCACGCCCGTTAAAACGAGAGAAACCGGCCTTGCAGGTTTCCATGCCCTCGCAGTGATAACAGCGGACACCGCAACTAACCCGTTCGGGTTCAAGACTCTCAAAAAAGCGCCGCCCGCAATCACGGCACTTAAGCTTCTGCTTTCCTTTATAAAAGCCATCCTTCGCGGCATTCCCGCTTCCGCAATGATAACAACGATAACCAGACGTGGGTTGCTCCATTCTTCTATTTTAAACCAATATCGCCCGCAGCAAAATTGTAAAAGGAAGTATCAAATACGACCCGTCGATTCTTAACGATTCCTAATAATGCCTCATTAAGACCCAACGATGCATAGGTAACATTAAGCCATTTATTGGTAAAAGTACCCTGATTATTACGAACGAGATGTTGTTTTGTTTCCGTAAACTGTCTGTTTACAATATTTATAAAAACTGTTACAAAAATCTTAAGTTGAGATCGTAATCTGTTGACACAAATACTCAATCGCGATTAGTGTTGTTGCAACGTTGTTCGTTCCGTTGCAAATATATGAAAAATCGAATCTGGATCGGCGGTGTAATTGCGTTGCTGTCGCTGGGGGTTTTGGGAGCGGGTTTGAAGTATCTCGAAGAAGATGCCAGAAAGCAGAATGCTTTGAAAGCGAAAGACCGTTCGACGCTTTCGTCGGTGAATCCGTTCGTCGTTACCCCGCCGCCGACACCGACGCCGCAACTCTCAAAAGAATTTTTGTATGCAGGGTCGCGGCTGTTGAATGTTATCGACGCCGGAGCGCAGGAAGCACCGCCGGCAGATCTTGCTGTCTGGCGTCCGTCAACTGGGGTCTGGTGGGTTCTCGGCGGCCCGGGATCGCAACAGATGACTTTCCCATTCGGACAGAGCGGTGATATCCCGATTCCGGGCGATTATGACGGTGACGGGAAAACCGATTTCTGTGTTTTCAGGCCATCGGACAGTGTCTGGTATATCGTAAATTCCTCGACCCGATCTCCGCAATACGTGCCGTTCGGCGTGAGCACCGACAAACCGGTGGCGGCCGATTTCGACGGCGACGGCCGGACCGACCCAGCCGTCTTTCGAGGCTCGTCAGGAAACGGAACCTGGTACATTCTCCGAAGCTCCGACAGCGGCATGACGACGATGCAGTTCGGTCTCGACACCGACATTCCCACACCGGCCGATTTCGACGGCGACGGCAAGGCAGACATGGCCTTTTACCGAAGCAGCGAGGCGAAGTTTT
>CAZSEL010000037.1:0-42221 GCA_964605905.1 uncultured Chloracidobacterium sp.
ACGACCAGCGAACAGATGAAGATGTTCCTGACCCGCATCGGTTTCGGATCAAAAGCGGTAGTCACGGGCGACAGAACCCAGATCGACCTGCCCCGCGGCCAAAAAAGCGGCATAAAAGAAGCCGAGATCGTCCTGAAAGATCTCGAAGGAATCGAATTTGTCTATTTCACCGACAAAGACGTCGTCCGCCACAAGCTCGTCCAGATGATCGTTAAGGCTTACGAAACGCATAACACCGATGCCGAGGACCTGCGGTGATCGTCAATCTCCAACGCAAAGTAAAACTCGACACCGCCGCCTTCAAAGTTTTCGCGATGAAACTTGAGTCCGCGATAGATGAGACTGGCGGGGGCTCTTTTTCGGTCGCATTCGTTTCCGATCGCCGTATGAAGGATCTGAATAAGTTCTTTCGCGGAAAGGATTCAACGACCGATGTTCTCTCGTTCCCGCACGAGCCTGACGAGTTCCTGTCAGAAACGGGAGCAGTAGCGACCGGGTTCTTCGACGACGGAAACCCAGTCGCTATCACTCCCGGTTCTGACTTTCTCGGCGACATTGTCATCTCAGCCCAACAGGCGGCAAAGCAAGCCGAAGAAAACGGCTTGACGCTCGAACTGGAGATAAAGCAGTTGATTCTCCACGGCGTGCTTCACCTCTGCGGTTACGATCACGAGACCGACAACGACGAGATGAATGCCCGCGAACTGAACCTGCGCGATAGTCTGGGAATCGTATAACCATAGAGATCACAGAGAGCACAGAGCATCAGAATAGTAGGCCGCAATAGAAACTCTTTTTCGACCTGGATCGCATCTCTCGGAAATCTTTGCCGAAACTCTCTGTGCTCTCCGTGTGCTCTGTGGTTAAATTATCCAAATGGCAGAAATACATAAAACCGCCGAGCCTTGCGTGATGGTCATTTTCGGTGCGACTGGCGACCTGACGAAACGCAAGCTGTTCCCTGCCCTTTATAATTTGGCGAAAGACGGCCATTTGCCAGACAACTTTGCGATCATCGGCGTTGGCCGCCAGGAAATCTCGCCAGAGGAATTCCGAAAGCAGATAATCGCCGATCTCAAGGAATTCGCGGGCACAAAAAGCAACGACAAAAGTATCGAATGGTTCTGCGAACGTACTTATTACACGGGCGGCGATTTTGACGACGACAAAAAACTTTTCAAAGATCTGAAGGACCTGCTCCGCGACATAACGACCGCGCACGAAATTCCTGAAAACTATTTTTATTACATGGCAATTCCGCCGGACCTGTTTGCGAACGTCACGCACAAGATCGTTAAGAACGGACTCGGCAAAGAGGAGAACGGTAACTGGCGGCGGTTCATTTTTGAAAAGCCGTTCGGCCACGATCTCGAATCGGCAAAAAAACTTAACGCCGATCTGCTAAAGATTTTAAAGGAACGCCAGATCTTCCGCATCGACCATTTTCTCGGGAAAGAAACGGTTCAAAACTTGCTCGTTTTCCGTTTTGGCAACAGCATTTTCGAGCCGATCTGGAATCGCAACTACATCGACCACGTCCAGATAACCGTCGCCGAAACGCTGGGCGTCGAACAACGCGGTAATTATTACGAAAAGGCCGGAGCCTTGCGGGACATGATCCCGAATCACCTTTTCCAACTTGTAACGCTAACCGCGATGGAGCCGCCGGTCTCATTCGAGGCCGACTCGGTCCGCGACGAGCAGGTGAAAATATTGCAGGCGATAAAATGTTTTACCCCGGAGGAATCGCTCCACGACGCCGTGCGAGGGCAGTATGGTCCCGGTAAGAGTGACGGCTTTAGCCGTTCAACTAGTGGAACGGCTAAAGCCGTCACTCTTACTAAGGCTTATCGCGACGAAGAAAGCGTGTCACCCGATGCGGCCACCGAGACATTCGCCGCTCTCAAACTGGACATCGACAACTGGCGTTGGGCGGACGTGCCGTTCTACGTTCGCACCGGCAAGCGGATGGCGACGAAAAATTCGACCATTGTCATACAATTCAAGAAAGCTCCGTTCGTTCTTTTCCGTGACACCCCAATAGAAAAGCTGACGACAAACCGCATCGTGATTCACATCCATCCGGACGAAGGCATCACACTGCATTTCGGAGCAAAGATTCCCGGCCCGGTCGTGCAGATGGGCGCTGTTGACATGGATTTCAACTACGTCGATCATTTCGGCGAGCAGCTTTCGACCGGTTATGAGCGGCTGTTGTTCGACTGCATGATCGGCGACGCGACGCTTTTCCAACGTGCGGATATGGTCGAGCACAGTTGGGCAATCGTCACGCCCATCCTCGATGTTTGGGCGGCAATACCGCCTCGCGATTTTCCCAATTACGATTCCGGCACGTGGGGACCGGCCGACGCCGACGAACTATTGGCCCGCGACGGCCGCAAATGGAAGAACGCGGACGAAACGAAGCCCGCCACGGCCGGCTAGTCAGGTTTGCATTTGATCGCCCGCAGCCTTAACATTCAACCTCATTAACATATGCTAATCGAGATAGTCGTCGGTGCATTGATTTTGATCGCTCTTGTATTTTTGGCGTCGGTTGATCTGGCGTTTTCGCATCTTTCCGATCTCAGCCTGCGTCGTCTTTCGTCCGAGTCCGACGACACGCTCAACAAACGCTCGACGCTGCTTCTCAGGGAAATACTCGCTGACCGCCCGCGATTTCGCTTTGCGTTGTCGTCGGCCATTCAGGCGCTACTGATCGGTTTCACCGTTCTCATTACGTGGATGGTGCTCAACTGGACGAACGACCGCACGCTGCTGTTGGTCGCTGCACTGTTGATCGGCCTTTTAGTGACCGCCGTTTTCCGCCAGATTTTGCCACGGCTTTTTGTCCGCAACAAACCGGAACGCAAGCTGCTCTTTCTGCTGCCGATCGTTCGCCCGCTTTACACGGCCGCGACGATACTCACGAGCCCGTTCGCCGGATTTTTCACCGTTAAGGAACAATCTAAGCTCGACACTACAGTCAGCCCTGATTCAGACGACGATGATGACGACAACGACGAAGGGTTTCAGGCGCTGATGGAAGTCGGCGAGGCCGAAGGCATCTTTGAGGAAGAAGAGCGCGAGCTGATCGAATCGGTCGTCGAGTTCAGCGACACTCGTGCGGGCGAAATAATGACGCCGCGTACGGAAATTTGCGGTATTCCGGCGGGCACTACGATCCGTGCGGCACGCGATCTGATGATCGAGGAAAAATATTCGCGGCTTCCGGTCTATCGCGAATCGATCGACAACATCGAGGGCATCATTTACGTTCGCGACCTGCTGCAGGCGTGGGCCAGCGGCGGCGAGAGCGACCCGATCGACGGCTTGTTGCGCGACGTTTATCTCGTTCCCGAAACCAAGTCGGCCGCCGATCTGCTCAAGACGATGCAGACGGAACACGTCCAGATCGCCATCGTCATCGACGAATACGGCGGCGTCGCCGGAATAGTCACGCTCGAAGACATCATCGAAGAGATCGTCGGCGAGATCGAGGACGAGGACACCGAGGCCGAAGAGATCATCGAAATAATCGAGGGCGAGGGCGGCTATTACGACGTGCTCGGCTCGACCGAGATCGACAAGATAGAACGCCTCTTCGACATCGAACTCGAAGACGACGACTACACCACCATCGCCGGCATGGTCACCAGCGAATCAGGCTACGTCCCCAAAATCGGCGAACACCTAACCATCCGCGGCTTAGACGTGCGTGTATTGCGCTCCGACGAAAAACGCATAAACCTGCTAAGACTCCGCAAAGCCGACGAAGAGACGGACGCGGATACAGAAGAATCTCCAATCAACAACTCGTGATTTTGGAGCGGCAGGCGTCCAAGTCAGTACCGCCTGCGTCAGCAGGTGGCAAGGCACAACATCTCAGAGAGCTTCGCGGAAACTCACAATCTTCGCCACCCGCTCACGCGGGCGGTACTGACCTCTCCCGTCTCCAGTCTTCTTCCAGTGTGATACAATTCAAGAAAATTGGAGGAAGCATTATGTCAATCAGATTAGGCGACGAAGCGCCGGATTTTACGGCGAAGACTACGGAAGGGACGATCAATTTTCACGAATGGCTGGGCGACAGTTGGGGCGTTTTGTTTTCGCACCCGAAAGATTTTACGCCGGTTTGCACGACCGAGCTTGGGTTGGCGGCGAAGCTGAAGCCGGAGTTCGACAAACGCGGCGTTAAGGTGATGGGCCTGAGCGTCGATCCGCTCGAATCGCACAAGGGTTGGGAAAAGGACATCGAGGAAACGCAAGGCACGGCCGTCAATTTTCCGATGATCGCCGACAGCGACCGCAAGGTTGCCGACCTCTACGACATGATCCACCCGAACGCCAGCGACACGTTCACCGTCCGTTCCGTGTTCGTCGTCGGCCCCGACAAAAAGGTCAAACTGACGCTCACCTATCCGGCCTCGACCGGCAGGAACTTTGACGAGCTGCTGAGAGTGATCGATTCGCTCCAACTAACCGCGAAATACAGCGTCGCCACACCCGTAAACTGGAAAGACGGCGACGACTGCATAATCGTCCCGGCCATCACCAACGAACAAGCAAAAGAAAAATTCCCCGCCGGCTGGAACGAGGTAAAACCATATCTGCGCATTACCCCACAGCCGAATAAAATAAAAGACGAAGGCCAAAGCGCATAGGGAGTGTCAGTAGCCCGCACGTTAGTAAGGGATCTTCTCGCCGAGCGGCGAAGCTCAGCTTCGCCGGACAGGGTCTAAATTTCTTCTGCGGCTCCGCCGCCCTATTTGCGGTGAAGCTTGGTTTCACCTGACAGAGTTGAAATCTCTTTGGCGGCTTTGCCGCTCTATTTGCGGTGAAGCTCTGCTTCCACCTGACAGAGAGTTAAAATTTCTTCTGCGGCTCCGCCGCTCTATTTGCGGTGAAGCTATGCTTCACCGAATGTTGCTGAATAAATTCTTCGCGGCTCCGCCGCCGGTTTTAGTACCGAGGCGATGCGGCGGCATAGCCGCAAAGGATTTTTTCACGCTAACGGAAAAGTAGAACTTTTCCGCAAATAGAGCGGCAAAGCCGCTAAGAACAAAACTTATAGTTCCCAGTATGGCGGCAAAGCCGCGAAGATTTTTTTCAGGCTGCCGGAAAGTGTAGCTTTTCCGCGAATAAATGGAACAATCGAACCCAACACTTGGAAAATGGCTCGGGATCTTGATCGTATTTGCGCCGTTTTTGCTTTTCGTAGTTCTTAATGTCCTTGTTCCTGCATTGATTGGATGGAACCCTCTGCAAGGGTATCTGGTCGCTGAGGGTCTTGAGTTTGTTATTGGATTGGTCTTAGGCTTATTTATCCTTGCTTGGATGATATTTTGGTACATTCGTCTAAAACTCTTTCGCTCTTGATATGAAACTTCAGGCCGAAGTTGGTGATGAAACACATCAGGTTGAGATACGGCGTGAGGGTCGGCGTGTTTTTGCTCGCGTTGACGACCGCGAGTATGAGCTTGAGGCGTCGGAGCCGGAGCCGAATGTTTATTTGCTAAAACATGAAGGCCGTGTTCACGAATTTTTTGTCAGTCCCAGAGCGGGTTCAGATGATCCTTATCTGGTTTCGTCAAACAGCGGCGACACTGAGGTGAGATTGATTGACCCGAAGCGGCTGCGAGGTTCGAATATCGCCGGTGCGAACTCCGACGGCGCCGCCGAGGTCAAAACGGCAATGCCCGGAAAGGTCGTGCGGCTGATTTTGAGCGAAGGTGCGGCGGTAGAGAAAGGCGATGCCGTGATGGTCGTCGAAGCAATGAAGATGCAAAACGACCTGAAAGCCCCAAAGGCAGGCATCATCAAAGAGATCCGCGTCACCGAAGGCCAAACCGTAAGTGCAGGAGACGTGCTGGCTGTGATCGAGTAAAAGGTTCAGAGTACAAACTTTAGTTTGCCTCCGCCCGTACTCGATCCACTTTTTTGAATTGCCTCCAACGCCATCTGGCACGATCTCAGTCCGCGAAGCGGACGACAGCATAAAGCCCCGTGCGTAAGCACGGGGAAAGCATCCCAAGACGCTAAGCCCGCGAATGCGGGCGTCAGAGCGCCGCCAAATATGCTCTATCGCTGTCTACGACAGCTCGAATTCATTTTTCCGCCCACCCCGTGCTCACGCACGGGGCTTTATGCTGACGCCATCTTCGATGGCTTATAAAACCAAATCTTCTCGCCGAAAACACCTATTTCTTCTGGTTTTGGCACACCCTCTAAAGGTGAAGGCAATTCATCTAGGAGCTTCTATCAGTCACAGCTTCGCTCCGCAGTGTTTGCAGTGCACGGCGTCGAGGTCGTGTGGCTCGGCGTGACAGTTTGGGCAAACGTGCGTCGATGCCGGTTTCCCTGCGCGGATCAATTCGCCAGTCACGATCCCGGTCGGCACGGCGATGATGCCGTAGCCCATTATCATCACAGCCGACGCCAACAGTTTCCCCAAACCGGTCTTCGGAGAAAGATCGCCGTAGCCGACGGTCGTCAACGTGACGATCGCCCAATAAATGCTTGTCGGAATGTCGGTAAAGCCGTTCGCCTCGCCCTCGACAACGTACATCAGCGAACCGACTACGGTCACGATCGTCAAAATAGCGACCAGAAAGACCAGTATCTTTTTCTTGCTTGCGTGAAGCGCCGTTAGAATTATCCGGCTTTCGGAAATGTATGTGGTGAGTTTGAGAATTCTGAAAATGCGCAGCAGCCTGAGTATTCTGATCGCCAGCAGATACTGTGTGCCCGGCATGAACAGACTGAGATATGTCGGCAAGATCGCGAGCAGATCAACGATCCCGTAAAAACTAAAAACATATCGCAGCGGCCGCTTGACCGCGACTAGCCGCATCGCGTATTCGATGCTGAACAATATGGTAAACGCCCATTCAGCAACGTGCAGTTGCGAGCCGTAAACGTCGCGAATGCCGCGAACGCTTTCAAGAAACTGCCGCGACGCTCAACAGGATCAGCACGATCACCGTTATGTCAAACAGCTTGCCCGGCGGCGTCTCGGCCTCGAAAACTATTTCGTAAACGCGATGTCGCCAGTTCGTCTCGGCCGGTTCTTTAAATTCGGTTTGCACGAAACTATTTAACAACAGTTCGGGCAAAAACGCATTTTCGCTCGTCGTCGTCAACGGATGTTGGATGCTTCGGAAATAAGTGAAAGCTGATAAGGAAAAACTGAAAAGCCACGGCCCACCTTTTCAGTTATCAGCTATCACTTATTCCGAAAGTTTTGCGGTTTGCCGTTCTTACACGGCTACCGCGGTCGAATGTACAGCAAGTATTCCACGCACAGGTGCGGTTAATCCCGACATAAGTTCCGCAAAGTTATCGAACGTCAGCGATTGAGCTCCGTCGGACAACGCTTCTTCAGGCCGTGGATGAACTTCGACGATAACTCCGTCCGCACCGACGGCTATCGCGGCCTTGGCACACACGCCGATGATGCTGCGTTTGCCGGTCGCGTGCGACGGATCGACTATCACGGGCAGGTGCGTCATCTCTTTTACGAGAGCGACCGCCGCAATATCGAGCGTGTTTCGCAGGCTGTTATCAAACGTCTTGATGCCGCGTTCGCAGAGCACAACATTCTCGTTGCCGCCGTGAAGGATGTATTCAGCCGCCGCCAGCCATTCCTTCACCGTCGCCGATGGCCCGCGTTTGAGCAGTATCGGCTTGTTTGTCTTTGCGATCTTTTTAAGCAGAGCAAAGTTCTGCATATTCCGCGCTCCGATCTGTATCATGTCGGCGTGATCGCAAACAACAGCAACGTCGTCCTCGCTCATCACCTCGGTCACAACCGGCATATCGGCTTCATCACCGGCCGCTCGGAGCAATTTCAAACCTTCGACACCCAAGCCCTGGAAATCGTAGGGCGAAGTTCGCGGCTTGTACGCTCCGCCGCGCAGCATAACTGCGCCGCAAGCCTTGACCGCAAATGCGGTTTCAGTAACTTGCTCACGCGATTCGACCGAGCACGGCCCGGCGATCACGACCGCCCGTTCACCGCCAATCGGCACATCATGAACCCACACGACCGATGTTTCGCCCGTTTTCATAGCCAGTGGCAATGAGCCTTTTCCGTTGCCATTGGCCGTTCCGATTCCGTTTGTTTTTGTTCTTGTCCAAGTGTCTAACATAATTTTTATGAGAACGAACGCCTGAAGGCGTCACTCTTACTTTTATTTCCCTATTAACCAAAATGTTGTCCAATTATCATGATCGTCCGCGATGTTCTCGGCGATGATCTTTGCCCCGTAAAGCTCGGCTGCACGGCGGCTGCCGATGGCGGCGTTCTCCGGTCTTTCTTCATCGACAATGCGACGAATGCTCGCCGCCGTGTCTGCTCCGATGACCTGCGTCCATTGAGCGTTAGCATTCAAAAATCTTTTGCATTGCTTCAATGCCTCAATGTGCGAGCGAACGGTTTTGATCGACCCGATCTCCGCATCCGCCGTTCCTGCCAGAACGTGCATCACTTTCAGCGGCATTCGTTCATAGATCCGAAATGCGTTCCCACGAAGGTGTTCCATCGAGCTTTCGATCTCACCGACGATCTTGTTTTCGACCGGCACTACAGCGTACTCAGCTCGTCGCGAGGTCACAGCATCGAACGTCTCGGTAAAATCCAGACACTCAACGATGTCAGCATCACCGCCGATCAGGTGGATCGTCGCTTCCTCGCTGTACGAGCCTTTTACTCCTTGTATCGCAACGACACTCATTTCGCCGGTTCTCCGTTTGTCGCAGTTGCCGCGGCGTTTTCGATCTGTACATTTCGCGATTCGTCCAATATCTGCCGGTAAATGCGAACTGCGGCAGCGTCATCAAGATCGCCCGGGTTGTCGCGTGCGATCGACTGTAGAATCGTGTCTTCGCGTGTCGTATCAATTATCGGCAGCCCGGCCGTCGCCTTTATCGTGCCGATCTCTTTCGCGATCTCCGCCCGCCGGTTGAGTAAAGCAAGTATTTGCGTGTCGATGTTATCTATCTTTTCCCTACAGTGGTTCAGGTTCATCGTTTCCTCCGTGAATATTGCATCGAAAAACAAAAAAGCCGCGACCCTTTCGGTTCACGGCTTGTCGTTCGGTATTTTATTATGACTATCTTACGTCAAACCAAACTTCAGCCGTTTCACTATAAAAGTAAAAGTAAAAATAGCTAAAGCTGTTAAAGTTCGTCGTTTTCATTTATAAACACAAATTATGTGCTTTGAGAAAAGATAAATGCAAGAGCATTAACTTGTCAAGTGTTATTTTTCACATTACCATTTCATTTTGCCTATGCAGCCAACGACCGATCTAATTCCGCCCGAGACAGGCGCGTCAAAACTCGCGTTGCCAACGAGTGATGAAGTAGCTGTGCTTGGGCTTATTGAAAAGACAGGTTTTCGCCTGACGCGGCGGATGAATCTGGGCTCGTGGAAACGGCTATGGACCTTTTGCCAGCGGCACGTCGGTTCGCTTTGGATCTTTATCGCGACGTATAATTTGATGAATGTTTTCGGCATTGAGAATGTCGAAACCACCGATACCGACAGGCCTCTGATACTCGTCGCAAATCACCGTTCGTTCTTCGATATGTACACCGTTTCGAGCGTTTTATTTCGCCGAACGCGGCGGCCGATGAATTTGTATTTTCCTGTACGTGCAAAGTTTTTTTACACGAATCCTGTCGGCTGGTTAGTCAATCTCGTGATGGGTTGGTGGTCGATGTATCCGCCGTTTTTCCGCGAGGAAGGCGAGGCAAAAAAACGCGAATTCGATAAATTCTCGGTTCGCGAACTGTTACGGCTTGCGTCCGAGACATCGCCAAACGTGATCGGTTTTCATCCCGAGGGAAAGCGAAATATTAACGACGATCCTTATTCATTTTTGCCAGCGCAGCCCGGCATCGGAAATGTGATTTATACCGCTCGTCCGCAGGTGATTCCGGTATTCATCGCCGGACTTGGTAACGATCTTCCAAAGCAAATTTTAGGTAATTGGCGAGGCGGTAAAAAGGTGAGGATCTGGTTTGGCGAGCCGCTTGATCTCAATGAATTCTACGAACGCCCCGACCGCAAGCGAACCTACAAGGAGCTAGCCGATCATCTTATGCAAGAGATCGCAAAGCTTGGTGAAAAGGATAGAGAGTGGAGGAAAGGGTAGTATTGCGACGCTTTGAGTAAAATGCACTTGCGCGAAACTTAGCTTCGCTTGGATTGTAAATTGCATCCACCTTTAGGTGGAGGATAGCTGGCAATACAAATGGGCTTTAGCCGAATAAGAGAGGAAAAAAATTCCGATGGGCCTTACCCAAAAAAATGGATCTTGAAATTGGGCTAAAGCCTTAAGGACGATTATTTTTTTCGATTTTCGGCTAAAGCCGGTCGGTTCTGTCCAAATTTCCTCCAGCTAAAGCTGGAGGCAATTTAAAGAAAGCAACAACCACATCATTGCAACACTAATTGCGCTTTCCAAGATCGACCGCGCGTTTGTACGCGGAATACACTGCTTTCGAGAGTACAGTCCTGAGCGAGCCTTTTTCCATCTGATAGATCGCCTCGGCCGACGTGCCGCCCGGCGAAGTGACCATGTTTCTCAATTCAGCCGGATGTTTGTGCGATTCTATTGCGAATTGCACCGAACCGAGCATAGTTTGCTGAACGAGCTGTTTAGAAACCTCGCGTGAAAATCCAAGATGCACGCCGGCGTCGGTCAACGCTTCCATGACCATGAAAATATATGTCGGCCCGGTTGCGCTCAAACTCGTCGCCATGTCGATCATGTTCTCGGTTTCGACGTACAATTCCATTCCGAGCGCGCCGAGAATCGTTTTGACTAATTCCCTTTGCTCATCGGTGACGCTTTCGGAACAAGTCCAAGCCGTCATTCCCGCTCCGATCTGCGAAGGCGTATTCGGCATCGCCCGAACCACATGTGTGCAACCGAGTTTTTCCGTAAGAGTTTCGACCGTAGCTCCGGCGACAATAGATACGACCAAATGTCCGTTGCCGATAACCGATTCAATATCCGCCATCGCCACGGGCAGTCGCTGCGGCTTTACCGAAAGCACAACCGTGCCGTCCAGCGGTAAAGCGGAAACGGCGTCTTCGTTTTTCTCGAAAACCTCAATGCCGTGTTTGGCTTTTAATTCCTCGCGTCGAGCAGATCTTGGGTGACTTGCAGCTATCTGTCCAGGCTCAACGATCGACATTCGCAGCAGCCCTGCGATCATTGATTCGGCCATGACGCCACAGCCGATAAATGCCAATTTTGTTGTGTTCGATGTGGGCATTTCTATTCGTAGCTCAGAGCTTCGACAGCATCTAATCTTGCCGCTCTCAGTGCGGGATACAATCCGCCAATAGCGCCGCCGAGCAGTCCGACGATAAAGACAACAAACAAAACGAATGGGCTTATCTCAACCGATAGCGTGGTTACAAGATTCAGGCCGTAACGGGCAACATAGGTCAGCAAAATGCCGACAACGATACCGAGAATACTAAGCAATAGAGCTTCTTGCGTGATCGTCCACGCGATCTCCGCGTTGCTCATTCCTAGCGATTTCATAATGCCGATCTGTCGCGTTCGCTCGGTCACGGTCGTGTACATCGTCAGCAAGATCACAAGAGCGCTTATCGCTGCCGCAATACCGATAAAGACGTTTAGAAAAACGTTTAAAGCCGGAAAACCGGCCATGTAAAGTTCTTCCAGATCTTCGGTGCGGATTATCTGATTTTCGGGAAATCGTTCCATCAAGACCGGTCCGAGCTGGTTAATGTCGGTTCCCGGTTTCAGAGCGATCAGCACCGAAGAAACTTTGTCTTCGCTGCCGAGCTGCATCTGCATTGACCTGAGCGACATCTTGATCCGTGCTCCACCAGCGGGTTCGTAGGTTCCGACGATCGTAAATGGCCGGTCATAGATCGGCATCGTATCACCGATATTGAATTTTTTCTGTCGCTGAAATGCCGTGTCGATGATGATCTCGTCCTTACCGTCAACGAAAGACCTGCCTTCAATAACCGTCATCCCTGAGATCGCTTTGTATTTTTCAAAATCAACCCCGTCGATCAAACGTTTTCCGGTGTTATTATCAGTCGCCTCGACAGAGTTTTGCCCGATGGCCACCGCCAGCCGCACGCCATCGACCGCGGCGATTTCGTCCGCCAATGTTGACGGCAATCGAAACGATTCACTGCCGCTCATCCCTATCGAACCTGACGCACGCATGAAAATTTCCGCGCCGACATTTGCCTCGCGCGATGCTTGCTCGCGGATGGAGCCATTGGCCAATCCAACCGTGAACACGATCAGCAACACGCCGACGGCAATGCCCAGTACGCTGACAACGGTGCGCGCCGGGCGGTGAAACATATTTGAAAAAACGAGACTGTCCATTACTATTTTGGTCCGACAAGAGCTGTCGAGGAATTTGAATTTGCGTCCGCAGATGCAGTCTGCGTTGCGGCGTCGGCCTGCATTTCTTCCGGTGTTTTCCAGCCGGCCGTTCTTAGCAGATCGACTGCGAACCGAACTGGAACCGCCAGATTGACGGCCGTATTCTCAGTAAATACGCCAAAGTTTACGCCGATTACCTTTCCCGTTTGGCCAAACAGCGGAGCACCTGAACCGCCCTCGGCGGTCTTTGCGTCGTGTACTATGCGTCGCGTGTCGAGATCGGTGATCGCACCTTGAGTGAGAAGCGGCGTTATCTTTTTCGACTGGGCAAGAAAATTTATCAGCCGCTCGCGCGAATTACCAAAACGCGAATTTATCGATTTTGCCTCATCGTCCTCGACCATCGCGAGCAGTCGATCCGGGCCGTTTGGATATCCGAGCGTGACGACCGTTTTCCCGACCGTTGCCGCGTCCGATTCGACATCGAGCGGAATCGCAGGAAGATCAGCCGGCAGAGTTTCAGGCTTTATCGTCGCGACCGCGAGGTCATCCCTGCCGCCGGTCCGCTTTAGCTGCAGCGGAAAAGGCTCGGCGATGTTTGGAAAATAAACGACAAGACGTTTCACGCGGGCACGGCCGTTCGCATCGCGCATCATTGTCTTTACAAGATCGTCCTCGGTCCACGGCTGCAAAACGTGGCGATTCGTCAAAATAAATCCGCCGCCGACATGAAATCCGGTACCGATAAAATCGTACTCGACCGGGCTTCCGTTCCCTTCGGTCGTGAGGCCTGATGACGACGGTGGATTTTTGGAATCTCCTTCGGAAACGACGGGTTCTATCGGAACACCCTGATTAGCTTGCGGATCGGGGTAACGCAACACCTTGCCGCTTTTTCGGTCAACCACATCGTAAACGCCAACTATGAGGCACACCGCATGGCCGTAATCGACGCGCATGTTTTGACCCAGTGACTGAGCTTTTAGAAAATCGCGATTCGTTTCTTCGAGCGTTCCGAGTTGGTCGCTTGCCACGCCAAGCTGCTTTCCGAGATTGTCGATTACCGCGGATTGCTGCTTTGCCTGTTCGCGATTTTGCCGAAGCTCTTCGCTGACCGCGTAGCCGAGATACAAAATGCCGGTCAAGAAGCCGATCACCAGAACGAGAATTATCGCCTTGGTCGTCCCGCTAATCTCACGAAGCAGCTCGCGGGAAAACTCACGCAAGAAAGCCTTGGCATCATCACGCTGCGGCGATGCGGCGGCGTCCAATGCAGCCTCGGCAATGAACGGAGCAACAACCTGTTGATCGAGCCTTTTTGTTGTAATTAGCGAAGGTTTTTCGGCGAGTGCAAAAAATCCGAACGAAACATCCGTGTTCTCGATAGTGATCGAATCACCGTCGCCGATTGCGATAAAGCGGCGAATCGGTTTGTCGTTTACCCTTATTCTTAAATACGAGTCGAAATCGATAACGCGGAACACACCTTCGGTGTCCTCCAGACGCAGCCAAACACCCGTTGAGTCGATCTGTTTGGTGTGGATCTGCAGGTCGCATGTTTCATCGGAACCGATGCTCAGTTGCGATTCGGAAAAAAACTCGGTCCTTTTCTCCGTCCCAACCGAAATATGGATGATAATGCCTGTTGCCATCGTCTCAGTAGCCCGACCGGATCGTGTCCGTAGCCCGACCGTTAGGAAGGGCTCATTTAGAACGCATCGAAAGAAAATTCTAACACAAACACAAGTTTCTTCGATGCAACTTACAGGCAATTCGTGGCAAAATAAGTACGACAGACTGTTAGTCTGTCGCATCATTACTATTTATGGCCAAACCGAAATTCATTTCCGACCGCGAACAGCAGGAAAAGCTTGCACCAATGATGAAAGCTCCGATAAAACGGCACGTCTTTGTCTGTAACGGCAAATCGTGCACCGCCGTCGGCAGTGCTGAGGTAAAAGCGGAGTTTACCCGCATTCTCGAAGAAAAAGGCCTGCGGCAAGGCAAAGAATCAAAAGGCCGCAACCCAATGGGCGAGGTTCTCCTCACCGACTGCGGCTCGATCGGCTTCTGCTCGCTCGGCACGGCGGTCATGGTTTATCCCGACGGAACCCTTTACGGACAAGTCACCGCCGAAGACGTGCCGGAAATAATCGAACGCCACATAGAAAAAGGCGAGGTCGTCGAACGCCTCGCCCTGATCGAAATAGAGTAGCTTAAACTTTCTTTTTCTTTGTTTGATTTGTTTCGTGCGATTCGTGGATAAATTATCCTTTTCCACTAATCACACGAAATAAGAAAGCCAACCCTCAGACCTTCGTCGCGATCACTTCCAAATACTCACTTTTGACCAATGTCGTCCCATCGGTTGCCGTGTTGTTTAACGCCCACAGGGCTTCGGTGTCACTGCGAAACGCTTCGTGATTTTCCGGGGCGATCAGCTTGAACGCCATCACGGTCGGGCCGAAATATTGTCTGAAATGTTCGACAACCTCAGCCGGGCCGTATTCGAATACCATGTCCGCAAGCCGCGGAGTCGTTTTCAGATCGGTAACGCTGTCGCCGAATCGCTCGGCAACGGTTTCCGGAACGCCCCACAAAACGGGCGGCGGCATCGGCGGCGGCGGAAGATATTTGCCCGAGAGTTTGAACATCTGTCCCGCGTGGCCGTCCGGCGTCCAGTTCGCCATCGCGATCGTCCCGCCGGGTTTGCAAACTCGCACCAATTCGCTCGCCGCAACCTCGGGCCGCGGAGCGAACATCGCGCCAAACATCGTCATCACCACGTCGAACGAGTTGTCCGCATACGGCATCGCCTCAGCGTCGCCAACCTCGAACTTGATGTCCAGCCCGGCCGCCGCCGCACGCTTTATTGCGGCCTCAATCAGGTTGTCGGCAATGTCGATTCCCGTAACCTCGGCACCTTTCTGCGCCGCAATTATCGCAAGATTTCCGCTTCCGCACGCAACGTCCAAAACCTTCATTCCCGGCTGAATATTCAACCGCTCGACAAACGCCTCCGCCGTCGTCTCAATATGCTTGGCCACCTCGGAAAAATCACCCGCTTCCCAGGTTGTCTTCAGTTTCGATTTCAAAGTTTCCATTTCCGGAGAAACTGCTGTACTCATAAAAAACCTCCCTATATCAAATGATCAATTTTGCCCGTGAATCATATCACCGATAGCGGAAGTTGTTAATAGCCGGTCAAAGAGATTGAGTTGTCTTGAGATAACTCTCCGGATGCGTTATTCATTTTATAAATAAAAAACTATGACCGATCCGCTTTCGCTAACAACAGGGCAATATTTAGGCAATATAACCAACATTCGTTATTCCGAAGGTATTATCGCTTCGGCGGTGACGGCTGACCGGTTGGAAATTGGTAACGATGCTCCGCATCATCACGAAAATCCGATAATCAGTTTTATATTGGAAGGCGACAGCATTGAAAGAATAGACCGGCATACCAACGAACGATCCGCCGGCGACATTAGATTTTATCGGGCAGGCGAACTGCATCAGGTAACAATAAAGAGATTTCCTTCAAGAAACATTAATTTTGAATTGGAAAATCAATTCCTGAACCGATACGAAATTTCCGAAGGCAGTGTTAGTTTGGCAATTGAAAAAAATCCAATCGCGAAACATGTAATTTTGCGAACTTATAAAGAAGCTGTGACAAACGATGTATTTACCGAGACTTCGGTACAAATGCTGCTGCTTGGTATGCTCGAAGATACTGAAAGGTTGAACAATCGAAAAAAGCCAAAATGGGTTACTGCTCTTTACGAATTGTTGAACGACTGTTGGAACGAACCGCTCTCATTACAGATGCTATCTTCGGTATTGAAAATACATCCGGTTACTATTTCAAAATATTTCACTAAATATTCTTCCGTAACTTTAGGCGAATATATGCGTAAATTGCGGATCGATAAAAGCATTTCTCTGATTAAGAATTCACAACTTCCTATCACCGAAATCGCCTCGCAATGCGGGTTCGCCGACCACAGCCATTTCACCAGAAACTTCAAAGAATTGACCGGTTTTTTACCAAAAGATTTCAGAAAATTCTAAACGCTAATCTGATTCTATTTCGCAGAGCTAATTTGTTGTATGGTTTTTCTATCATGAAAAAAACATTTGCTTTAGTTTTGTGCGTAGTTTTATTTTCCGGATTAATTTCAGCCCAAGAAAATAAACGAACGACTTCACCTAGTAAGGTCGAACAAATAGACGATCTTGTCCGGTCTTACGCCGACGCTAAAATGTTCAACGGAAGCGTTCTTGTCGCCCAAAAAGGTCGGGTGATCTTTAAGAAAGGCTACGGTCTGGCGAATATGGAATGGAATATCCCCAACTCTGCCGACACTAAATTCAGGATTGGGTCCGTTACAAAACAGTTTACCGCGATGCTGATCATGCAGCTCAAGGAAGACGGTAAATTAGATCTTGAGGCAAAAATAACTGATTATCTACCGTGGTATAGAAAGGACACCGGAAACAAGATCACGATTCATCATTTGCTTACGCATACTTCCGGGATACCGAATTATACGGGAAGTGCAGATACCATTGCGGATATAAACACGCACAACTATTCGCCAAAGGAAATTGCGGAAAAATATTGCAGCGGCGATCTTGAGTTTGAACCCGGAACGCAGTTCAAGTATGACAATTCCGGTTACTTTCTTTTGGGCGTGATCGTTGAGGCCATCACTAAAAAAACTTATGCTACAGTATTAAAAGAACAAATATTTGATCCGGTTGGAATGAAGAATTCGGGAATTGATGCACCTTCAACCTTAATAAAAAACAGGGCCGCGGGCTACGAATACGGTTTTGAAGGCTACGTCAACACGGACTATATCAACATGGAATCAAGCACTTACGCGGCCGGTGCCATTTATTCCACTGTCGAAGATTTATATTTGTGGCAGCAGGCTCTTTTCGGAAACAAGCTGTTGTCGAAGGAAAATACGGCGATCATACTGACACCAAATTTGAATCGCTATGGTTACGGTGTGTATATCAGTAAATCAAAACGCCCCGGAAGCGAAAAAGAATCCACCGCTATCGGGCATCCGGGCGGAATAAACGGGTTTTCGGCGCTTTCGATCCGATTTATGGAAGATGATGCTGCAGTCGTCCTGCTCGACAACACTCGTGTTGGCAAACGCGGAAACCTGGAAAATACCGGTGCCGGAATTCATGCGATTTTGAACGGTCTTACGCCAGAAAAACCACAGCAAACAGTACAAGTGACGATGATCGAAAAACTGCGGAGTGGCAGCACAGGAGACGAATTGGCGGCATTTTACCGGCAATTAAAAAACGATCAAAAACATTCTAATGTCATTGGAGGGTCTGATTCGTTCTTAAACAATCTCGGATATTTTCTGCTTGAAAAAGGACGAACAAAAGACTCGCTCGCTGTTCTGAAATTAGCTGTCGAGAAATACCCTTCGTCTTCGAACACCTTCGATACATACGCCGAAGCTCTTATGAAAGACGGGCAGAAAGAGCTTGCGATAAAAAACTACAAACGTTCCCTTGAATTGGATCCGAAAAACACAAACGCTGTGGAGCACCTTAAAATTCTCGAATCCCAGCCATAAGAAACTCGCCGCGTGCAGTGACCGTAACGGCATTGCTCACGAGCTGCGCATTGCCGTCAATATCTCGTCGACAACCTTCTTCGCATCGCCGAAAAGCATCAGCGTATTTTCCTTGTAGAACAAAGGATTATCCACGCCGGCGTAGCCGCTGGCCATGCCGCGTTTCATTACGATCACGTCGCGCGCCTTCCAGACGTGGAGGACTGGCATTCCGGCGATCGGGCTGCTTGGATCGTCCATAGCGGACGGATTAACGATGTCGTTAGCGCCGATCACCCAGGCTACATCTGTCGAACCGAAATCTTCGTTTATCTCTTCCATCTCGAAGACGATGTCGTAAGGGATATTCGCCTCGGCAAGCAGCACGTTCATGTGGCCGGGCAGGCGTCCGGCGACGGGATGGATGGCAAAGCGAACGTCGGTCCCGCCGGACTTTAGAATCTTTACGACCTCGGCGAGCGAGTGCTGTGCCTGCGCGACCGCGAGTCCGTAGCCCGGAATGATGATGATCTTTTTGGATTGCTGCAGCATTGACGCAGCGTTTTCCGCATCAACCGAACGTACTTCGCCTTGCGGTTCGCCGTTTGATGAGGCAACGGTCCCACTCTCAGTGCCAAATCCGCCGAGCATCACGCTGACGAAGGAGCGGTTCATGCCCTTGCACATTATGTAACTAAGGATCGCGCCGCTTGAACCGACTAACGCGCCAGTAATTATCAGCAGATCGTTCGACAGCATAAAGCCCGCCGCTGAAGCCGCCCAGCCGGAATAGCTATTGAGCATCGAAACTACGACCGGCATATCCGCTCCGCCGATCGCCATTACGAAGTGCAGACCGAGAATGCCGGTCAAAACAGCCGCCCCTATCAAATACGGATTTCCGGTAGTCCCGGCGGCCATCGTGAACATCACTCCGAGAGCAACGGTCGCCGCCAGCATCAGCAGATTTATCAAATGCCGTCCGGGCAATAGCAGCGGCCTGCCCGACAGAGTTCCCTGTAGCTTGGCAAATGCAATGACCGAACCCGTGAACGTGACCGCACCGATGCAGACACCGACAAAGATCTCGACATGGTGGATCAGCAGTTCATTCTGAGGAATGGTCGAATCGCCGAGATACGTCCCAAACCCGACCAGCACTGCCGCCAGCCCGACAAAGCTGTGCAAGATCGCCACAAGCTGCGGCATCGCCGTCATCTGCACACGAGAAGCGAGAGCCGCTCCAATCAACGCACCCGGGATCAGCACCGCCGCCAGCGTGACATAACCGCTCGGCTGCATCGCCGCCACCGTCGCCGCCAGAGCGATCAGCATCCCGATGATCCCATACCAATTCCCCCGCCGCGCCGTCTCCTGCTTAGACAGTCCGCCAAGGCTCAAAATAAACAACGCACTCGCGGCGATGTATGCAATTGTAATAAGGCTGGTTTTCATTCAACAATCTCTTAACTGCCTCCTGCTTAGGAGGGTGGATGTCTGTAAATAGAGCATGCTTTAACCCAAATTCTGACTTAGTTATTCGGTTCAGTAAATTGGGTTTTTGTCGAGATCAGTACGAACCACCTCAATTTTCTCGTAGCCGTATGTTTTCAAGACTGATTTAACCAAGACCCAGAACGACTCAGAGGCATTGGGTGAAACATATACTTTATGAATGAGAGTCGATATTTCTACTTTAAGATCAAAACTTTTCGCATTGAGACTGAATTTCTTAACGCTGTCATTGAATCTGTCATCATAACTGAAAGGCTCCTGAACGATTATTCGGAATTCCTTTTCGTGTTCGAAGCTTCTTCTTTTATGGATGAACGGAGTAATATCGATTTCCGCAACATGGCCTTCAAATGTTTCGGTTTCATAATCAATATAATTGACTTTAGAGAACCAGAACTGGAGCAAAGGTAGAGTGGCCTTGTATGCCTTTAAATTGATAGATTCTTTGAAAGATTTATAAGTAGATTGAAGGGCAACGCTCACGTCTCCGTTCCGATATAACTCCCACATTGCTGCCGATTCGTAGTCACTTACATGCCAGCAACTAACAAAGCAATGATTCTTGAACTCTTCTCGCTTTCTAATTACGTTTGTTCGGAAATCTGAGTGCTCATTATGTGGAGAAAGTCCTGAGAAGGAATCGGAATTGGGATAGGCTCCTTCCCATTTATCGGAGAATCGGCTCGCGGTCGGCAGATAAAGAGATTTTTTATCCAAAATCGAAACAAACTTTATAAAGTCCATATAGCGCCATAACTTATCACCCGGAGCAGGCTCATAAATTACAGGCGTCGGTGGATATGCTTGTCCCTCCGTTATTGGTGGTCGCTTCTCTAAAGCCATTGATACTCTCGTTTCCTACTTCCTAAACATCGCCAGCATCCGATTCGTGACCATAAATCCACCGACGATGTTGATGGTGGCGATTAAAACGGCGACGGCGCCGAGGATGGTGGTTACGTTTAGTTCGCCTGAAAGCTGGAGCATTCCGCCGACGAGGATGATGCCGCTGATGGCGTTTGTGACGCTCATAAGCGGTGTGTGGAGAGCCGGTTTAACGCTCCAGACGACCTGAAACCCGACGAAGCACGCGAGCATAAACACCGTGAAATGCGACAGCTTCGATTCCGGTGCGACAACGCCGAGCCCGAGCAGCACAAGGCCGGTGACGATCAAAACTATCGGGCTGATGCCGCTCGAATCATCCGCTCCGTGGCCGCCCGCCTTGACCATAGGAGCAGGAGCACTCTTTGTGGGAACGCCCGGTTCCGGCGGTGCGGCCGGCATTGGCGGCGGCCACATCATTTTGCCATTGTGCAGAACTATCGCACCACGGATAACTTCGTCATCGAGATTTGCATATAATGATGCTTTTGTAGCCGGGGCATCCTCGACGGGAGAGGTGCCCTTACTTAAGTGCGGGCTACTGACACTCTGCGGGCTACTGACACTGACAAGCTCGGCCAGCAAAGCGGTCACGGTCGAGCCGTAGAGCTGGCTGGACATCGACGCCATCCGCGAAGGCAGATCGGTGTAGCCGATGATCGTTACGCCTTTATGGTGGGCGACTTCGCCCGGAACTGTCAGCACGCAGTTGCCGCCTTGCTCGGCGGCGAGATCGACGATAACCGAGCCGGGTTTCATCGATTCGACCATGCCTTGCGTGATCAATTTCGGAGCGGGCTTTCCGGGGATCAGAGCGGTCGTGACGATGATATCGACCTGCATTGCTTGTTGCGCGAACAGAGCCATTTCGGCTTTCAGAAAGTTGTCGGACATTTGCTTGGCGTAACCGCCTTTGCCCTCGCCTTCTTCTTTAACGTCGAGTTCGAGAAACTCCGCTCCCATCGACGCGACCTGCTCTTTTGTCGCTGAACGCGGGTCAAACGCACGGACGATCGCTCCCAAACCCTTCGCCGCACCGATCGCAGAAAGTCCCGCAACACCTGCTCCGATCACCAGAACCTTTGCCGGATCGATGCGGCCGGCCGCCGTTATCTGGCCGGTGAAAAAGCGCGGAAAATTATTGGCGGCCTCGATGATGGCTCGGTAACCGGCGATGTTCGCCATCGCGGAAAGCGTGTCCATTTTCTGCGCACGGGTGATGCGCGGGACGCTGTCCATCGCAAAAACGGTCGCCTTGCGTTTTGCCAGACGATCGACGATCTCGCGGTTCTGACCGGGCCAGACAAATCCGACGAGCCAGCCGCCGTCGCGAAGCTGATCTGCCTCGGCGTCTTCGGGCGGACGTACCTTCATCACGATGTCCGAAGCAGCCCAGATCTTCGCCGCCTTATCGACGATGGAAGCACCGGCCTCCTGATATTCGGCGTCGCTCGCGTTTATCGCCTCACCCGCACCGGATTCAACGGCAACGTCAAACCCGAGCTTTTTCAGCTTCAAAACCGTGTCGGGCGTGGCGGCAACGCGGCGTTCGCCGGAGTGGATCTCCTTCGGCACGCCGATCAGCACATTTGAACTTTCACTCATATTTCACAAAAAAAGAAAGGCCCCGAAAACTTAGGGCCTAGTTTAATGCTTTTAGCTCATCAGATACAGTTGCTATCGCCTATCGATCTTTTGCAGCGTGACGATTACCAGGGCGTCGTCGCCGGCGGTACGGACGTAGCTGAGCCAGAATCCGGCCTTCTCATATGTGACCAGTTTGTGCATCGAACCGTCGGGCTTTGCCGCGATCTCTTTGCCAAAAACTGTCAGCGGGGTCGGCGTGCCGCTTTCTTTTGCGTCGTAGTTGATCGAGATCGCCCGGACTTTTTTTTCCGGGCCGTAAAGCACGCGGACCGATTCGTTATTATCGAATTCCCAGTAATCTTCGGCGTCGGTTTCTTCTTTGGCCTTGCCGAGTTTTGCCCTTGCGTCGGCCATCGGCATGCCGATCGTGACGCCTTTATATTCGCTGAAAAGCGGTTTGTCCTGAGCCGCTATGTCTGAAACACCGGCTAAAATCGCGACCGCAAAGATCGCCGCCAATATTGCAAAGTTTCTGTTTGCTGCCATATCTCCTCCTGCAAAATAATGCGGGTATCAGAAAAGCTCCCGCATGTCTGGAACTATAATTACAGGATATTTATCGAATATATCAGGATGAGAATAAGCCCGGCTCAAGGGTGCATGATATTCCAAAAGCCCTTATTTTTCAAGGATTGTTTTTAACGAATTAAGCCCTTCGTTAAAATCCTTGCCGACCTCTTTGTCCATGTCCATTGCCAGCAGCATCAGGTTCAACGGCCGCGGCATATCGCCCGTAAAGCCCCATTTCACCTTTGTTTGATTTTCGGAAACGCTTTCGGTGATCAGATAAGCGTCGGCCTTTGATTCAAAGGGTTTCAGGAATCTGAGTTCGGTGTCGATCCGCTCGCCCTCGACTATCCGTTTGATCTCTTGCTCGCCTGCTCCGACATCCTGGCTCTGGCTGTCCCATTTAGCAATAAAGCCGACAGTGCCGTCGGTGCCAACGTAGTCCTGCTTCATCGCCGGGTCTTTCTTCGCCCACGGGCCCCAATCATTCTGGTGCTTGAGCATCTTTGCGTAGGCAAAAACCTCAGCCTTCGGCTTGTTTATCGTAACCTCACGCTCGACCTTGAAACCGGTCGGCGTCATAAACACGGCAGCGGCTATCGCCGCGATACCCAAAACAATAAGCAATCCCAACGCAATAAGAATTTTCTTTAGCATAATGAATTTCTCCTTATCTTTTCCGGCAAATATAGATCAAAATGTGACAATATCAAAACGCCCAGATTGTGATTGATTTTAAGCCTGACTTTGCGAAACTTTGCGGAAAACTTTGCACGGCGTGAAATATCCCAGCCAGACCAGATAAGAACCTATCCCCGCGAGGATAATACAAACCCAAATTGCAATCGCAGCCTTTCGAAATACGAGAAAGAGTGTAGCGGTTTTTAGCAGAACCGCTTGCCAGAATGAGTCTTGGGCTATGCCCATCTATTTGCGGCGAAGCTCCGCTTCGCCGGGCTGATCGAGAGGTTTCGCGGCTTTGCCGCCGTTTGTCGCAGAACCAGGCGTAATATTAGTGTGAGCGGCGGCGGAGCCGCAAAGATTATCCAAACTCTCGGAAAAGCGGAGCTTTTCCGCAAATAGAGCGGCAAAGCCGCAAAAGAGGGCGAACCCGAAGACGCCGGCAAAACCGCATACTCTCCGCCTGGGGCGAAACAATTTCCGCAACGATAACGGGATAAGTGAGAAGTGAGAAGTGAGAAGTGATAACAGAAAGAGCAGATCGCGTGTCTGCTCTTTTGTTTGCAAAAGTGTGTAACGTCGGTATTATTTAGCCGTGACAAATATACTCCATTACAGATACGATACGTTCTCGCAAAGAATCGGTGCGGCAATCATTGATGGCCTCGTCCTACTTCCATTCGTTTTCGGTGACGAGCTTATTTTCGCTCAGAGGGACAAGCTTTGGTTGATCCTGCTCTGGATGCCCGTCTCTTACTCGGTCTATCTTTTGTATACGATCCTCGGACACGGTTTGTACGGGCAAACGCTTGGTAAGCGGGCCGCTGGTATTCGCGTTCTCGACAACGCCACCGAACAGCCGATAACAATACTTCAGGCTGCCCGCCGGGAAAGTCCCTGGATCGTCTTCACCATTTTGATTCTCGCGGTAGATATCGCCGCCATTTACAACGGCTTCGAATTCACAGGAGCACTACTTTATGCCCGCGTCGGGCTGGGCTACGCGACATTCGCATGGATCATCGTCGAGATCGTATCGTGCCTATTCAACTCAAAACGGCGAGCCGTCCACGACCTCATCGGCGGAACCGTAGTCGTTAGGGACAACGTACCGCTAATGGTCAGTGAACCAGCCGTCGGCGATGTTAGTTGAGTATCATCGACGGCAACTGAATTAATCATGACAGAAATATTCGAATCGGACTTTCGAGTGTTGGAAGACTTCCCACTGAAGTGGCGTTGGACAGACCCGAAATATAATGTTTTGCCGCCCGATACCCTCGCATCGATAAAGCCCTTTACTCTTGCGAAGGCAAAAGAACTTCTGAAGATTTCTATGGCTTTTGCAGACTCGCACGGTTTGCTGCCCGATCACTTTGAGCATATCGAGGGCATTGATGCTTCGGTGGAGGCTGATATTGTCCGAAACTGGTTAACGGATCGTCTGCCCGCGAACGAAGAAATAATAATCTCATGGGATCAGGATTCCGCAGTTCAAGTTTCGTCCAAGGTCTTCTGTAATTACTGGGACGACTTTTGTTATCCAGCGTCAGATTCCATAATCGCATGGCCGCTGAACGAAACCTGGGCCCTAACCTATCTGCACCACGAAGAATTCGTTTTCGGGTCTCTCCGATAATAGAAAGGCGCCGTGCGAATCGGCTCTTTTTGTTTGTTTTGATTCCGCCACCTGCTGACGCAGGCGGTACCGACTTTACGTTTGTCGGAGCAGTGATTGGAATTCAGACATCTTTACGATCTGGGTGTTCCCGATTTGTTTTAGAACAAGCAGGTCGTCGTCGCCGGTCACTAAATAATCCGCATTTGAATCGATAGCCATCGCCAGCAAATAATTATCTTTTGGGTCACGGCTCAGTTCTATGGTGGTAGTGATCGTTGTTTCTTTTAGTTTCGATAAGGCCAGAGATTGGAACCGCAAGACGTGGGCTTCTGAAATTATTTTTCGAAACTTTGGGCGGCTGATAACATCCTGAAATTCTGAACAAGTTCTTTTGAATAGAATATCTCGAAGGAGGGATTCGTTAGGATATCATAAAGCGTGCGTCTCGATTTGCGGTTAATCGACGCGCTGATATACCAATTCGTATCGAGAATGACCTTAGCGCTTCTCTTTCTTGGCATAACGTACGGCTCGAATTTCGTCCATTATTTCGTCATCGGACATCTGCACGTCCGGCAGTTCGGCATCCAAAACCTTCCAGCGAGCTTCAAATGTTTCACGGTCAATCTGGTCGGCTATCTTTATCTTGTCGGAAGCCGAAAACTCCTTGAACATGGTCAGAAATCTTGGAACGCTGATTTTTTCGGTTTCAATGTTCATAAACCAATATTACGCCGATTTGCACAAACTTTCCATGTCCGGTTTCCAGCGGAGGATGGGTTTGCGGGCGGCGGTGGCTTCGTCTAGGCGACCGATGCGGGTCGAGTGCGGAGCGTCGATAACGAGCTGCGGATTTTCCTGAGCTTCGCGGTCGATGTCCTTCATCGCGGAGACGAACGCATCGAGATCGGCACGGCCGACGGATTCGGTCGGTTCGATCAGCATCGCGCCCTCGACGACCAAAGGGAAATAGACCGTCGGCGGATGAAAGCCGTAATCGATCAGGCGTTTTGCGATGTCGAGCGTGTGAACGCCGGTGCGGGTCTGGTTTTTGTGCGAGAAGATCGCCTCGTGCATGCAGTCCGATTCGTACGGTTTGTGGAACGTGTCCTTTAGCTGTTCGCCAATGTAACGAGCGTTCAAAACCGCCGCCTCGGTCGCTTCTTTCAGGCCCGAAGCACCGTGCGTGTAGATGTAAGACAAGGCACGGATCATCATCCCGAAGTTGCCAAAGAACGCTTTCACGCGGCCAATTGAATTGGGGTAGTTGTAGTCGAGTTTGTAGGACAGGCTGTTAGCCTGTCCATCCGACAGACTAACAGTCTGTCGTACAACACGCGGAACGGGTAAAAATTCGGCTAACTCGGCTGTGCATAAACACGGCCCGCATCCGGGGCCGCCGCCGCCGTGCGGAGTCGAGAATGTTTTATGCAGGTTCAGGTGAATAACATCGACGCCCATGTCGCCGGGCCGGGCGACGCCGACCAGAGCGTTCATGTTCGCGCCGTCCATATAGACCAAGCCGCCGGCCTGATGGATGACCTCGCAAATTTCCTTGATGTTCTTTTCAAAAATGCCGACTGTGTTCGGGTTGGTGAACATCACGCCCGCAACGCCGCCCGCGTCGCACAGTTCGCGAAGATGGCCCATGTCGGTCAGGCCTTCGGCGGTCGAACGGATCGATTTGACGGTGAATCCGGCAAGTGCGGCTGAAGCGGGATTTGTCCCGTGTGCGGAATCTGGGATCAGCATCACGCGACGATCTTTCGAAGCCTCGCCATGTCGTTTGTCGAGCAAAGCACGGATCAGCATCACGCCCGTCATCTCACCCTGAGCACCGGCAGCAGGTTGGAGCGATACGCCCGGCAAGCCAGTGATCTCAGCTAAGTCTTCCTGCAGACGATATATCAGCTCAAGCGCACCCTGCGATTCTTCTTCGGGTGCGAGCGGATGAAGATTTGTATAACCCGCGATCCGCGCGGTCTTTTCGTTGAGCCGTGAGTTGTATTTCATCGTACACGAGCCGAGCGGATACATTCCCAGATCGATCGAATAATTCCAAGTGGACATCCGCGTAAAATGGCGAACGACATCCACCTCAGAAACCTCGGGCACGCCGTCGAGATCGTCGTCGCGGCGAAGTTCTGCCGGAATTATACTGTCTATATCAGCCGCATCGACATCAAGTTTCGGCAGGCGATAACCCACGCGGCCCGTCTGCGAACGCTCAAATATCAGCCCTTCGTTCTGTGTCGGATGCTGTGTAACTTTCGTGATTGACATACTATCGTTTAATGCTCGATCTAAGCTCTTCGAAATCTTCGGTCTTTGCCAGTTCTCGCCACGCGGCTTTCAAAATGTCCGGCGGCTCGATTAGTTTTCTCTCTTTCAACCCAAGCCAACCGCCGATGCTGGTAACGCGAGCTGCGTGCGTTCCGTCGGCTTTGTAGAAATTGTTCACAACGCGAAACCGTGACGAATCTTCGCTGACGCCGCCGTTTTCCATCGTGACGGTAAACCTTTCGAGCATTTTGAATTCGCGAAAATACTCTGTGAGATCCGACTTGATGACCGGCCCAAATCCCTGACTCTGAAACTCTCCCGGCTCAAAGCCGCAGAAATAAAAGAACGCGACGCGGGTGTTAACGGCGTAGGTCAAATAGATGAAATTGGCCATGTGCCCGTTAAGGTCAATATCGCGCCAGCCGACCTCAAATTCTTTCGTGAAGATCTCGCCCATTACGCTTTCGGCAAACCCTTTTTCGCCACGCTTTCGACGATGTTGCAGAACCGGTCGAGTTCCCACAGCGTCGTGTAAACATTCGGCGTGATGCGAATTCCAGTGAATTCCTCGTGTATGATCGGCGTTGTAAATATCTTGTGCTTCGCCATCAAATAGCTTCCCAGTTCACGAGGATCGACACCGTCGATCTTGAAATTTGCGATCGCACAGGATTGAGCGGGATCGAACGACGTGTTGAACCCGACCTTTGGAATATCTTTCAAACGGTTCATCCAGTAACGCGACAGATATCGCAAACGCTCTTCCTTTCGCTTCCCGCCGATCGCGTTGTGAAACAAGATCGCTTCGCCGATCGCCAATCTCATAGCTGCGGAATGTGTTCCGATCTCTTCAAATTTGCGGATGTCGTTCTTGTTCTTGTCCTCCGACGCCATCAGCGCCCAAACCTTCGCGATCTTGTCTTTTTTGACATAGAGCATGCCCGTGCCTTTCGGTGCGTACAACCATTTGTGCAGCGACGTGCCGTAATAATCACAGCCGATATCGTCGCGTTTGAAATCGAATTGAGCAAATGCATGCGCTCCGTCAACGATCGTTTCGATCCCGCGCGAGCGAGCCATTTCACAGACTTTTTTAACAGGCATGATCTGTCCCGTTAGATTGATCTCATGCGAGATCAGGATCAATTTCGTTTTTGGCGTGATCGCCTTTTCGTACGCCGAGGCGATGTCGTTTACATCTTTTGGAGCGAGCGGAATTTTTATCAGATGTAACTTCAAGCCTTCCCGAAGCTCTCGCTGTTTGAGCGTTGTCAGCATTCGCGGGTAATCCTGCGTCGTCGTCAGGATCTCATCGCCCGATTTGAAATCCATTCCCATCAACAGGATCTCGAGCGATTCCGAAGCGTTTCGCGTGATCGCGATCTCCTCGGCATCGCAGCCAAACATCTCGGCAAGTCCGGTCCGGATAGTCTCCGATTGCGGCTCCAATATCTGCCACATCGTATAGGCCGTCGCGTCTTCCTGCTGCCACGTGTACCGGACAAACGCCTCGGTCACGATCCGCGGGCTCGGGCTGACGCCGCCGTTGTTCAAATTAACAATGCCGCGCGTCACCGAAAACGATTGCTGTATCACACCCCAGAAATCTTCGTCCGCCGCAACGTCGATGGGTGAAAGATGATCGACCGCCCTCCCCGCTGCATTAACATTTTCAAACAGCGAACCAACCGCCGCCGAGGACAAAGCCATTAAGCCAAAGCCCTTGCCGGCTAACTCAAGGAAGAGTCGGCGGCTGAACGCAGAGGCATGTGATCTTGTAATGTTCACTTCAGTTCCCTCTCGCACGAATTGCATTTGTGAGATCCACGAGGATTTGAGCCGTCGCATTAAGGACAATTAATCGGTCGCTTTCTGTAACGAAGAATTGCTGGAACGACCAATGCTAAGAAAAATGTCCAACAGATAACATTAAGAACAATAATCAAAATAATTATCAAGCTAGAGTCCATTGATCTTCCTAATCACTAATTCCATCGACTAAATCACCAATCCAATTACGACGCGTTGTTTCCGTCACACAAACCAAAAACTCATTCGCCCTTTCCGGATAATATTTCGACAATGCAAGCCCGCCGATTATGCCTTTTTCGGTTCGCAATTTTTCGAGAACGTCCGCTGCCGGTTTCGGGCCGCGAACAACAAATTCGTTGAACGTCGGCGATGAAAATGCGATCTCGAATCCGTCGATCTCGGCGATCTTTTTGGCTGCATACGCTGCTTTCTGAGCGTTCTGCTCCGCGACTTCCTGCAAGCCTTTCTTGCCCATCGTTTCCATATAGATGGTCGCGGCGAGGGCGATCAGGCCTTGATTGGTGCAGATGTTCGATGTCGCCTTTTCGCGGCGGATGTGCTGTTCGCGGGTCGAAAGCGTAAGCGTAAATCCACGATTGCCGTTCTTGTCATAAGCGACGCCGCAAAGCCGTCCGGGCATTTGGCGGACAAACTTGTCCTGCGTCGCAAATATCCCGACATGCGGCCCGCCAAAGCTCATCGGGATTCCGAACGACTGGCCTTCGCCGACGACGATATCCGCACCGCTAGAACCCGGTGATTTGAGTAAGCCGAACGAGATTGCTTCGGTAACGACGACGACGAACAAGGCTCCGACCGCATGAGCCGCCTCTGCCAATGCTTTCAAATCTTCGATACACCCAAAGAAATTCGGCGACTGTACGACCAAAGCCGCAGTCTTGTCATCGAGCGCCGAAGTATCAGTCAGGCGTCCGGTCTTTTCATCGAACGCAACCTCGACAATCTCCGCGTCACCGTGCTGTGTGTAAGTCCGTGCGACTTCTCGGTATTCAGGATGGACCGAAGTCGCAACGACGATCTTGTCACGCCGCGTTACACGCTGCGCCATCAAATACGCCTCAGCCATCGCGGTCGAGCCGTCATACATCGAGGCGTTCGCGACTTCCATTCCGGTCAGTTGGCAGATCAGTGTTTGAAACTCAAAGATGTATTGCAGTGTGCCTTGCGAGATCTCAGGTTGATACGGCGTATATGACGTGAAAAACTCAGACCGCTGGATCAGATGATCGACGATCGTCGGCGAGTAGTGTGAGTAAACACCCGCGCCAAGAAACGAAGGCTTTGTCGCACCCGTATTCCTAGCCGCCATCTCTTCCATCGCGGCGATGACCTCAGGTTCGGCAAGCGGATCCGTGACATTTAACGCACGGCCAAGCTGAACGTCCGCCGGTATCGAGCGAAACAATTCACCCGCATTTTCCAGCCCGATCGACGCAAGCATTTCCTGCCGCTCTTCGGGCGAATTTGGTATATAACGCATTTCGATTTTGGATTTTGGATTGCGGATTTTGGATTTTAATAAGGACGAGAGCATCTGCTTTCAATCCAAAATCCAAAATCTAAAATCCAAAATTGGTTCAGGCATTTGCCGACAGAAATTCTTCGTACTCTTCGCCGCTTAGCAGCGCGTCGGCCTCGCCGGGGTTGTCCATTTTCAGCTTGACCATCCAGCCTGCGGCGTACGGGTCGCCGTTTACTGATTCGGGTGTGTCGTTCAGGGCGTTATTGACCTCGGTCACTTCGCCCGCGATCGGTGTAAATATTTCAGATACTGCCTTTACCGATTCGACCGAGCCGAATGCCTCGTGCGCGGCAAACTTGTCGCCGACACGAGGAAAATCAACATACACGACATCGCCAAGCGAGCCTTGCGCATAATCCGTGATGCCTATCGTTGCGACATCGCCCTCGACCGAGACCCACTCGTGGTCTTTGCTGTAACGTAAATTCTCAGGAATGTTTGACATGATTGTTTGTTAAACGATTCTAATTTTCTAAACTGCGTAAAGCTCAAGAAATCCGCACTGGTCGCAACGCAGCGAACGTACGGGAAATGCATTTCTGTTTCGCACATCAACATTATCGCCCTTGATCCCGAATATCTCTGCGTTCACGGGCTCGCCGTGGATCCAGTGAGCAACAAAAGTATGATGGTCGCCTCGGTCGGCCAAAAAACCACGCCGCATTTTGCCATCACATTTTGGACAAGGTGATTCGCTATTCATCACTATCGAGGGCGCTTGTAAAACGGCGTCGGGACGATTTTTGCGGCGACTTGTTTGCCTCTAATATCGATTTTAATTTCCTGTCCAACATTTGCAAACTCGACCGGAACGAAAGCGAGACCGATGTTCTTTTTCAGAAACGGAGCGGGCGAACCTGACGTAACTTTTCCGGCCTTTTCGCCATTGATATAAACATCGAAATCGTCGCGTGCGATGCCGGGTTCGGTCATTTCAAAACCGACAACCTTTCGGCTCAATCCTTTTTCTTTGAGCGCGGCCAATTTATCGCGGCCGGTGAAATCGCTGTCTTTCTTGAGCTTAGTTATCCAGCCTAAACCGGCTTCAAGAGGAGTGATCTCGTCGGAAAGCTCGTGGCCGTAAAGGGACATTGCCGACTCGAGCCGCAGTGTATTTCTCGCCGCCAGGCCGCAAGGCAAAATGCCGTCCGCTTCGCCCGTTTCAATTATCTTTTTCCAAAGCTGCTCGGCTTTATCGGCGGCGGCGTAAACTTCAAATCCGTCCTCGCCGGTGTAACCGGTTCGCGAAATTATCGACTCGACGCCGTCCACTTGTCCGGTCGTAAACCAATAATACTTGATCGGCTCAAGCTCGGTTTCCGTCAGCTTTTGCAGAATACCGACCGCCTTCGGCCCTTGAACGGCAATCTGGCAATAGTCGGCGGAAGCGTTGGTCAGCACGATCTCGTCATCGCCCTTGTGCGAAGTTATCCAAGCCCAATCTTTTTCGGTCGTTCCCGCGTTCACCACCAACAGCAGTTTGTCCTGATCGAACCTGTAAACCAGCAGATCGTCCACGACGCCGCCGTTTTCGTTTGTGAGGGCTGAGTAATGAGCCTGGCCGTCTTCGAGCTTGGTCACGTCATTGGTGGTCAGGCGATTTACAAACGCGATCGCGTCGGGCCCCTCGACCCAGATCTCGCCCATGTGCGAAACGTCGAAAAGGCCGGCCCGCGTACGCGTCGCCATGTGCTCCTCGATAACGCCGGCCGTGTATTGGACGGGCATATCCCAGCCGCCAAAATCAACCATCTTCCCGCCCGATTCCCGATGCACCGCATTCAACGGCGTCTGCTTCAATTCTTCCAATGACATAAGCTTTTAATCCTAAATCACCGCTCCACTTTCCGCAATTCGACAGGGAAAAATGAGATGTTCCGGGTGCGCACCAAATGTGTTTTTTTTCGTATTTGGCGTTTCATATGTGGAACGTTCCACATTTCTTGCAACGCAGATTTGGTGATTTTCAGCGCCCGTTTGGTTCGGAACCAATCGTGTAAACAATCCTTTCACGCCAAATTTGGCCGATCCTGCCTCAAAGCCTGTATTTTACTGAGTTTGGTCGAGTGAAATGGTCGGTTTGGTCGAGTGAAATCGACACTTTGGTCGAGTGGTTTCGGCACTTTGGTCGAGTAAAACGCGCCCCGAAATAACTCGACCAAACTCCCCTTTTCAGCGTTCAGCGTACTCACTAATTCCCAATAGAAATGCCCGGGTGCTTTCACACGCGGGCGGGGTTTACCGTTTCCGGTTATCCTACGAAGTGTGGGGCGGCGCGGGCCGCCCCACACTTGTTGTGATCCGCCAAGGGCGGATCGGTGGCTAGGGGCTGATAAGAAACGGGCAACCGGCGGGAGTTGCTCCGGTCAATGCCGCCGATTTGCGAGAGGCCCTTACTTACGTGCGGGCTACTGACACGGAAAAACCTTTCCAATCATTCCAAACCCTATCAAATCGCTCATTCTTCACATATCGCGCAAATCGCGCCATATGCTGTTGCCCGAAGATCGGCATTTATCTCTTTTTCTATGTCGGGATACTGAGTGTAAAACTCGTCGTTTTTCGCCCGCATCGCGCTGGTTAGATTGGTGTTTCCCATAATTCTTATCGAATTGTTTGAACAGATTCCGTGCTAATTGTTACTAGTAAAGGGCACGGGCGGGATGACGGGCTGGGGTTTTACAAGCTTGATCTGTCCTTGGGTGTCTACTTCGTACATTTTTGAAGTTAACGCGGATGGCCATCGGTCCAGTTCGCGCTCCATCTTTGCTTTCATCTCGATCTGATAATTCTCGTCTTCGATATCGATCCAGGCGTAAAAGCGGTGTCGGCTCGGGATGCCGAAACGAAAAGGCGAGCCTATGGTTTGTGCGATGAGATATCGCAGCGAGGGAATAAGAAGGCAGGTCGAGGCAAATCCCTGGCCCTTATCCGGCCAAAGTTCTTCGCGGGGCGTTTTAGTCCCGACAATTTCGATGCCATCGGCAAGCCCGGCGAGGTTTTCCATCGCTTGCTTAAAAAGCTCGTCCATAGTTTTGCCCCAAGAGTCGAGCATTTCCTGCGTTATCCAATACATAACGCCTTCGTTGGGACGGTCGATCACCAGAGCAGTCACGACCTCGTCACCAAAGGGAAAATGGAGTTTACCCTCGGGGATCTCGTCAAGCCGGACGTGCTGTAGCCGCGAAAGTTCGCATGCATCATTCCAGGTAAATTCCGGCACATCTGTCGCGACAGATACATCTTCGGCCATATTCAGCATCCCGGCATATTCAGCGAAGATCGCATCTTTTAGATCTTCGTGCGATTTGCCGCTCGCGGAAAATCGCACAAAAAGGTCGCGCAGCGGGACCTTAACACGAACATTATCCTGTTTGTTGCCGACGAAGAAACGATCTGCTTCACTCCCCTCCAGTGGACGGACTATGTAATGAGGATAGATCTCCTGAACAGCCTTGATGACGCGATCGCGAAACGCTATCTTTTCGTCCGTGTCCATATCTGCCCAAACTTTTTGATATTTGATCATAGGGGTCACTCGTGTGCTTATTCGGTGAGGAAATAGTAAATCGTTAATCGTTAATCGTCAACGCCGCACTCGCCGAGCGGAAAAGCTGTGCTTTTCCGAATGTTCGCCCTACTTCCCTGCGGCTACGCCGCCGTTTTCGCGGCGGCGCAGCCGCAAGAGGTTTGCGGCGGGACTCCCGGAAGCGGAGCTTTTCCGCTCGGCGAACCTAAAACACCACCGGCAGCGAGTGTGCAATCACCGGTGTGCGGGAGGCACACTTCCTACCGGTCGTGTTTCTGCTTTTTCTTTTCTTCTTTGGTTGGTTCGGGCGGGAGTTTTTTGGCGGATTCTATTATTTGCTCGCAGAGCTCGATGGCTTTGGCGATGTTGCCGGCTTCCATGCGGTCTTCGGTTTTTGATGCGGCGGTTTGGAGCAGCGGCAGGTAGCGTGTGGCTGAGGCGGCTAGTGAGCGGACGGCTTTTGGGAAGAGCTTCCCTTCCATTTTGTTTTGAGCCTGCGATATCTCGTTGCGGCCGGCGATATCGTCGATGTCATCGGCGGCTTTTTGCAGCAGTAAGCGGATGTCGTGAAAAAGCTGTAGCTGCGTACCGGTCGGCTCAGGTCCCCATTTGTCGGCGTTCTTGGGTTTGACCTTAGCACCGCCCGCGTCGATACCGAGAGCGGTAAAGCGGCGGTCGATCATCGTCGAGAGCGTATCGACACGCAGATCGATGTCCTGTGCGTCACGGACAAGCTCGATCTCTTCGTCGGACATATAGTCGCGATGCTGTGCGTCAGCCGAAACAGAAAGAACAGCCAGAAAAGCGATGAATAACAGTGCGGCTGAAAAAGCTCTTTGAACCGAAATTACGCGACAGGACCTTTTTATTATGATTCTTCCTTTGCGTTCTTTGCGGCTCTGCGTGAACCTGCTTTTTTCACGCAAAGACGCAAAGCCCGCAAAGGAAATCGCTAAGAAAAAGGATGAGTACATATAACTCAATCCGACGCACATTTTAGATTGAAAGTTGGGCATGGTTGGTCGGTTTAGATGCCGCTATTGGTATTCCTGTTGCCGTGACTGCGGAACGACCGTGTTGCTAAATTGCGGCTCGATCGCGCGGGCACGCGCGTCGCGGACGTTTCGGGAAAGATAGAAAAGGTAACGCTCACGTTCCTGCGGCGAGTTTCGCCTTAGCAGATCGATCTGCGGATTCATTCGGCGAAGCCCGATCTCGAGCCGTTTGAAATTGTTCAGCCGTGCATTGCGGTTTTCGGAAAAGCGGTCGAGAAAGCTGAGCGTCTCATCCATTATCGCGTGGAAGCCGCCCAGTTCCTGAAACATCGCGGCGTAATCGGTCGCCTCGCTTTTCGCCGTGGCTGTGGTCAGGCGAGCCTGCATCAGATCGAGTGCAAGCTTGGTCCGTTCTTTAACATCCTTTGCCGCATTAAGCTGTTTGCGTTCGGTCGCGGCGATCAATTTTAGCGGCGGCGGCGAATCGGTCAGCTCATATTTGTCGTCCTGCGCTGACGCGGTTGACGCAAACAAGATAAGTGCAGCAACCGGAATAAACGCAAAATACACGCCGCTTCGAAATAGTCTGTTCCGGTTGACATTTTTCATGGCTGCTTCCCTTTTTTATCTTTTATCTGCTTCATTAAGATCGGCATACGCAGGTTTACTTTTTCTATCTCAAGCTGATTCACTTTTGGATCGGCGAGCTTTACGAACTGCTGATAGTTTGCCGCCGCGTCCAGATATTCCTGAAGATGATCGTGGATGATGCCGAGAAAGTAAAACGTCACCACAAGATTCGGCTGTTTTTCGGAAAGCCACTGATATTCCGGCTTTGCTTCCGGGTAGCGTTTCGACTGAAAAAGAGCCGTCGCAAGATTTGCACGGATCGTCGAATTGTCCGGTGCAATGCCCGACAACTTTCTTAACAGCAAAACGGCCGTCGGATATTCCTTTGCCTGAACAAGCGCGGCGCCGTAACCGACCGCGTGATTTATATTCTCAGGCTCGAGTTCCGAGGCGCGACGACAGTAGTCGAGCGCACGAGCCGGATCGTCAACTCGATAAAGAGCGCATAGCCGCGAAAGCGCCGTAATGTTTTTCGGATCTTCGGCAGCCTGTTTTTCGAGAGCCGCTTTGTCTGTCGAACTAACCGCGGCAATTTTGGCTCTAAGTTCTTTGACCTCTGCATTCGGTTCGGTGATCGACGCAAGCAGCGTGTCAGCCTCGGCGTTCTTTCCATCAGCGAGCAATGAACGTGCCTTTAATATAATGATGGCCTTGTCGCCCGGCCATTTGGCTTCCAGTTTTTTGACAAGTTCGCTTGCGGTCGTCGCATCGCTTTCCGTGATAGCGATCAATGCAAGCTCGGTCATCGCAAAGCGATTCGCCGGTTCGGCCTCAAGCGTGCGGGCGAAACTTTGTTTGGCGGCTTTTGTATCACCAAGCGCTCTTTCCAGCGAGCCGCGTGCCGTCCAGATGGAAACCGGTGGTTTTGCTTTTGAGCTTAAGACTGTGATTCTGGTTAAAAGCTCGCGGAGTTCTGCGACGGGAGCATTACTGCGAATCTTTAATTCAGCCAACGCCGAGAAAGCCGGGAAATTCTGCTCATCGAGATCGATCGCCTTCTTTAAGAACGTTTCGGCCTCGGTCAGCTTATCCTTATCTACAAGGAACGCGCCCAACCCCGCAAGCGCGAGCGACCAATCCTCACGCAGCTCGACCGCCCTCCGAAAAGATCGTTCGGCAAGATCGTCCTTGCCAAGCTGCTTATATGCTGTCGCAAGCTGGAACTCGGCCTCGGGAAATTCGGGGATAAGCTTGATCGCTTCGGTATATGACTTGACCGCGGCCTCGAGATCGCCTTTTTCATGCAGTTCCTGTCCTTTATTAAATGCCGCAACGGCAAGCGCAGCGTCGTCGTCACCGTTGCCATCTTCCTGGGCAACGGCTTGCATCGAAAAACAGAGGCACGCAACGGCGATAGCAAATGCCGCCGAAAAATATCGGAGCCGATAATTGGCAAAGAAATCTAAAGAAAAAAACATCTTGAAAGGCGTCGAATAGCGAAATAATAGCATCTGTCCTGATAGAACGCTATAAAAATTGTTAAAATGCTCAATATTCGGCCTGAAACATTTGCCTACGACATTGGCGTAAGTTAACATTTCGAGTTTGTGAGTGCGTCCGGAGATTTGGCCGCCGAGCGCATATCTAATGACAACGCAAATAGTGTCAGAATCCAGCGATTTAATCTCACGCGACGCCCGGAAAAAAGAATCCGAACTGCGCGACGCGCTCCGTTCGATGAAATCTGTCGTCGTCGCGTTTTCCGGTGGTGTTGACAGCGCCTATCTTGCCGTTGTTGCAACGCAGGAACTCGCCGCAAACGCCCTAAGCGTAATGGGCATTTCGCCAAGCGTATCAGCACACCAGCGGAATGAGGCGGTGCGTCTCTCGCACGATCACGGCCTAAATTTTCAAACGATCGATACTGACGAATTCAAGGACGCTCAGTATGTCGCAAATCCGGCCAACCGCTGTTATTTCTGTAAATCGGAGCTTTATTCAAAGCTGACAGACCTCGCCCGGCTCTCTAATATCACCAGCATTATTGACGGAACGAATTTCGACGACATCCGCGAGCACCGGCCCGGCCGTGTCGCAGCGAGTGAAAAAGCCGTCATCAGCCCGTTAGCTGACGCACATCTTACTAAAAACGAGATTCGAGCCCTAAGCAGAAATTTGGGAATCGTCGGATGGGACAAACCGGCAAGCCCGTGCCTTTCATCGCGCGTAGCGACCGGCGTTCCGGTTACGATCGGCCGCCTTTCAAAGGTCGAAAAAGGCGAGGAATATTTGCGCGTGCTTGGGTTTCGTGAGTTTCGCGTACGCGTTCACGGCGATCTGGCGAGAATCGAGATCGCCAAAGACGAATTACCGAAAGCTCTCGATCCGGTGATTTTCGAAGACTTGAATACTTATTTTAAGGAAATCGGTTTCAGGTTCGTCTCGCTCGATCTCGGCGGCTTCCGGTCAGGTTCACTTAGTGAAAAAGTTTAAGTAATATCAGGTAATTATTATTCGATATATTTTGGAGAGTTTTAACAATGGCAAATCCAATGGCAGATGAGATGCGGCGTTTTAAGGGCAGCGACGAAAAGAACCCGTTTGAGGCGATGAGCGAACGCTTTGATCGCGCCGCTCAGTTATTAGGTCTTGACGAAGACCTCTATAAGGTAATGCGCGTTCCGAGCCGCGAGATCAAGGTTTACATACCGGTTCGCATGGACACAGGCCACATACAGGTATTCGAGGGCTTTCGCGTTCAGCACAATTTCGCACGCGGCCCGGCAAAAGGCGGCATCCGGTACGCTCCGGATGTTTCTTTAGATGAAGTTAAAGCCCTTTCGGCGTGGATGACGTGGAAGTGTGCGGTTGTTAACGTGCCGTTCGGCGGCGGCAAAGGCGGCATTATCTGCAACCCGCAGCAAATGTCGATCGGCGAACTTGAGCGAATGACAAGGCGTTACACCGCCGAATTGATCGACTTCATCGGCCCGGACAAGGACGTCCCCGCACCGGACATGAACACTAACGAGCAGACGATGGCGTGGATCATGGACACCTATTCAATGCACGCTCGTCACACCGTTACTGCGGTTGTGACCGGCAAACCGGTTGCTCTCGGCGGTAGCTTAGGCCGCCGGGAAGCGACCGGCCGAGGCGTGATGTTTACGGTCAATGAGGCGATCAAACGATTTAATCTGACGCCGTCCGAGACCTCGGTCGTTGTGCAGGGTTCAGGCAACGTCGGCGGCATCGGTGCCGAATTGATGTATCAGCAAGGATATAAAGTAGTTGCGATCTCGGACATTTTCGGCGGCATCTACAATTCGAATGGATTGGATATTCCGGCTGTTTTGCGTTACCTACACGAAAACAAAACTCTTGAAGGTTTCGCTGAAGCCGAACCTGTAGGAAATAAGGAACTTCTGGAATTGGAATGCGACGTTCTTGCACCGTGTGCCACCGAAAACCAGATCACATCGGAAAATGCCAGCCGTTTAAGATGCAAGATATTGGCTGAAGGAGCCAACGGCCCGACGACGCCAAAGGCCGATAAGATACTGCATGATAAGGGAATTTTTGTTATTCCCGATATTCTTGCCAACGCCGGCGGCGTGACCGTTTCGTATTTTGAATGGGTACAGGACCGGATGGGTTACTTCTGGACCGAAGCCCAGGTGAACCAGCGTTTGGAAGAGAAAATGGTCGCGAGTTTTAACGAGCTTGCCCATTATGCCGATAAGCATCAGGTCGATACCCGGACGGCGGCATATATGCTTGCCATCGACCGCGTCGCCTTTGACACGCGTATGCGAGGTATTTACGCTTAAAGAAAAATCGTCGTAATTCGTTAAAAATGCTTGCTTTTCGGGTAAAGTTGGGTTATGTTCGATGCTGAAGAGAACACGCGCTACGGATGACCTGACAGGCTTTCGGACGATTCTCTTTTATCATTTAGACGAGGCATTGTTGCATTAGCGCAGTCTGCTAAGCTTTTTCGGCAGAGCAATTTGGCAAAAACGGCGGCGTGTGTGATATTGTGTAAGCTGATACGAATTATTGCTCATTCGTAGAATGCAGCTACAAATTGAAATTTAACTATTTATTTTCGGCGGAGGATTATGATGAAACTCGCTTACAGAGTGTTTGTTGTTACCCTGGCTCTTTTTATGTTCTCGCTTGCAGCTTTTTCGCAAACGGTTGATAAGAACAAAAGGTCAGAAAAAGACGACAGAAACACCGCACCAACAGTTGGAACTGGCGGCACAATGGGTGGCCCGACAGGGCTCTTTACCGTTTACGACGGCCAAACCCTCAGAAAAGGGGAATTCACGTTCAGCGCGGCGATCAGCAATTATGATCGCGATCCGGGCGACGTTGATATTACAGAAGTTCCGGTAAGCTTCCAGATCGGTGTAACAAACAGGTTTGAGCTTTTCTTTAACACAGATGCTTATCGCGGCATAAAGGTAAATTCGCGCCGCAACCTTTCGGCTTCGTATTTGCCGAACTCACAACTATTCATCAACGGAGCTAACCAAAGCGGACCGGCTATCATTTTAGCCCCCGGCTCCGGCGGCCCGTTGGCAGGACAGCCTGTTTTTCGTCCGACGGGATCGCAGCCGTTTGTGCAGTTTCCGTACATCGGCGGCACCTCGGGCAGCTTTGGATTCCCGTTCTTTGTCGGTCCGATCTTCGGATTCCCGGTAGGAACGAACCCAACAATGGGACCGGCAGTCGGTTCCGGCGGCGGAGGAGCCGACAGCTTCCCGGGCATCGGTTCGATTTTCGGCAGCATTCTGCCGGGCGTTGTTTTAACGACAACAACACTGCCTAACGGCGGCCCTGAGCTTCCCGGCGTATTTACGCTTGCTCCGTCATATTTGGCTGACGCTCCGTTCCTCAACCGTCAATACGGAACATCGGCGTTCAGTACATATACTGTCGGCGGCAAATGGCGCTTTACGGGCAACGATAACCCGATCGGCGCCGGATTGGTCGGTTATTACCGTTTCTACGGTGACAATGCCGATGATTTCGCCGGCTTTAATATGATGCAGCGTGGCGCAAGCCCGGGCAGCAGCCGCGGTGATATCGGCCTTACGTTCTTTGCTGACGCCCGTGTCAAAACGTGGATGAACCTTTCGGCAAACGTCGGCTACCACTACAATGGCAGCGTCAAGAGCGAGGACGTTACGCTTCTCGATCGCGGTGACGAGTTCCTGACGGCGGTTGCTGCTGACTTTCCGGTCAACAAATACTTCCAGCCGATCATCGAGTTCCGTTCGCTCCGCTATGTCGGCGGACGCACGCCGAACGCATTTGAGCACCACCCGATGGATGTCATCGCCGGTGCCCGCGTTCACATCACACGCTGGTTCGGTATTGGCGGTGCATACCGCATGAACGTAAACCAGCAGGATCGCGGCTCGTTCGATGAGGACGAAACGTTTACCTCGTCGGTTTTTGTTCCCTGCATCACTACACCAGGTGGACCGGCTTGTACCCCGACGATAGTTAACACTACCTTTAGCGGTGTTCCGTCCGGTTTCCGCACATCGAGCGACCCGCACGGCTTTATTGGCCAGATATGGGTCGGGCGACGTAACGAACGCCAGGGCGATATTATCAACCCGCCGGCAAATGTTACGGCGTTGTCGCTCAGCGACGAATCGATCGTCGGCGGATGCCAGCCAGGCTTCCGTCCGCGTGAAGGCCAGACCTGTAATGAAAGCACGATGATCGATGTCTCGACAACTGCTGTCGATCCTGACAACGATCCGCTTGTTTACAATTACACGGTTTCAGGCGGACGTATCGTCGGTTCCGGTAAAGATGTTCAGTGGGACCTCAGCGGCGTAAGCCCCGGAACCTACACGATCACTGCCGGTGTTGACGATGGCTGCGGACTCTGCGGACAGACGCAGACCAAGACCATCACGATCGCCGAATGCGACTGTGTCCAGGATTGCCCGTCATGCCCGACTGTTACCATTACAGGCCCGGCTGGCGTGACTGATCCGGGTCAATCAATGACTTTCACTGCCAGCATTAGTGGCGGCGATGGCTTGACGATGAACTGGTCGGTTTCAGGTGGAACCATCACAAGCGGTCAGGGTACTCCGAGCATAGTTGTTGCTACAACCGCTGCGGATGCCACGACGACGATTACGGCTACGCTTGAACTCGGTGGATTCGATCTGAACTGTGCTTCATGTGCTCGCACGTTCACGGAATCAGCACCGGTTAGTGATACACCAAAATGGGTTCTGATAGATGAATTCGGCAAGCTTTCGAATGATGAGATCCGAGCAAAACTCGATATCTTCTTCACAGAGCTTTCGAATAATCCGACTGATCAGGGTTACATCATCAATTACGGCACGTCACGTGAGATAGCAGCTCGCGAACGTCTGATCGCGAACCATATCCGGTTCCGTCGATTCGACGCAAGCCGCATCACGATGGTAAGCGGTGGCGATTCGACCTCGGGTGAACCGACCACGAAGCTCTACCGCGTACCGCAGGGTGCTGACAGCCCGGCTCCGTAACCATTAGCTTTGCATCCATCAGGTGCAAACATCAGAAAAGAGGCCGTCTGAAAACGAGAATTTCGGGCGGTCTTTTTTTGTTTTGTGAAG
>CAZSEL010000038.1:0-40749 GCA_964605905.1 uncultured Chloracidobacterium sp.
TACCACCCATTTTGCGCCAAAAAAACGAGGCCGCCCTTTTCAGACAGCCTCTTTTGTTTCTTGTTAGGCAGCAATATCTGCTAAAATTTGCTCAAGAATGAAACCAGGCAATTGGAGCATCCGTGCCCTGCGTGAAAGCGATCTGAGCGAATGGCTTCGGTTGCGAAAAATGCTTTGGGACGAAACCCCTGAAAACGACCACCGCGACGAGATGGTCGATATTATCGAGCATCCTGACACGCAATGCGTAATCGTCGCTGACAAAGGTGACGGAACGCTGGTCGGATTCCTCGAGGTGAGCATCAGGCCGTTTGTCGAAGACTGTGAGACCGATCACGTCGGCTATCTAGAAGGCTGGTTTGTCGAAAACGATGCCAGACTACAGGGAATCGGTGCGAATCTTGTGAAACACGCTGAAAATTGGGCAAAGCAGAAAGGCTGTTCCGAGATCGCCTCCGATGCCGAGGTTGGGAATGAACTAAGCCTTAGTGCTCATACCGCTCTCGGCTACGGCGTTACATCACGGCTGGTGCATTTACGGAAGGTGTTGAGTTAACTATGTCAAAGATCGCATTTTCATGTTGGGTTAGATCGCTGGCTTTATTGGCTCTACTTTCTTTCAGTGCGTTTTCTCAATCGACGGAACAACAGTTTCCGACGCCGGTTTCGGTGGGCGAGATCAACGGCTCGATAAACCCGAGAGAGATCGGCGACGCACGAACCACGACATATTTCTACACGTTCAACGGTTCACAAGGCGATCTGTTTCTAAACATTCTTTCTATAAATCTGAATGCCGACATTGATCTGTTCATTGAGACGGGTTTGCGTCCGCTAACCAAGATCGCTGTGTACGCAGACCGCGGCGAAACTGAAACAGGCCGCGTTGTTTATTTGAGAAAGCCTGAAAAGCTGCTGTTGCGAGTTCAGGGCCGTTCGCCGAACGACGATCCCGGGAAATTCAGATTCAAATTCGCCGGGAGTTTTGTTGCCGCGTCAAGCGACAGCCCGTTGCCGCCGGAACTGCCAAAAGTACCTGCTGAAATAGTTGCCGAGGCTCGTCCTACGCCGGTCGAACCGAAACCTGCCGACGAAGACAAGGCTCGAACCGAAACCGATTCGGCTGCAAAGACTGAAGATCAGGAACCGGCGGATGCCGAGAGCCGAAAAGCGGATGTCGCCGAAAGATCAGAAACAGACACCGATGAACCTAAGACAAAACCTAAAGTCGTCTTGACCGATCCGGTTGGCGAAGCAACTGAAAAAAGAAGCAGCGATGCAAAAGAACGAGAGTCGCGTGAGAATCGTTCACGTACGGAAAGCGCTAGAGAAGCTGCTCGGCGGGAACGCGACGAGGCTCGTAGAAAGACGGAAACGCCCGACCCGATGGCGGCATTTAGTCTCGTGATCGTGTTTCGCGACGGTTCACGCATTGAGCGGCCAATGACCGAGGTTTCGCGGTTTTCTGTCGATAAGGGTGTCCTTACAGTTGTGAATAAGGGCGGAACGACGGGGCGTTATTCGATGACGGATGTCGTCAGCGTAACTGTTCAATAGATCATTGCGGCGGGTCGATGTTGTTCCGTAGCTTGGCTATCAGCGTACTGCCCGCATTGGTTTTTTCGAGACGTTCTGCTATTTCCATGGCTCCGGCTCTGTCGCCTTTTCTAAGCTTGGCGATCCCCAGATAATACATTGCTGCATCATTATTTGGTTCGATAGTGAGAGCTTTTTCAAACTCTGCTATTGCCCTGTCGTAATCCGGCGTCGCACGTTCGACGAACGTAGTTCCAAGGTCGATGCGGGCGTTTACGTCTTTCTCATTTATCGAAAGAGCTTTTAGATAATAGCTTTCGGCTTCTTCAAACTTCGCCGAATCGAATAGAGCATTGGCAAGGACGAGGTTCGCATTAAAATCTGCGGGTTTTAGAATCAGGCCGCGTTTGTAGAACTTAACGGCCTCGTCGAAACGGCTGATTTTGGCGTACATATCGCCAGTCCGCATTTGCGTCGCAAAATTCTGCGGCTCGGCTTCGGCTTTTTGCAGTAGCTCATTGACCGCCGGACCGGTGATCTCTGACGCAACCGCCGTTGAATTGCTGTTCGCCCGCGTGGCTTCTGTTAGTGAAGCGTCGCGGTTCAGACTGTTGGCCGCGAAAAAACCGACGACCAACCCGATCGCGATTCCACATATTCCGAACAGTAAATTTTTTCCCGTCACGTTATGCGTAGCTGTGCAAACCCGGCAGCAAATAGCTGACGCCGAGGTACGTAAATATTACGAGCAGAAATCCGAGTATCGCAAAATACGCTGAGCTGCGGCCCGTCCAGCCGCGTGAAATTCTTGTGTGCAAAAACGCGGCGTATGTGAGCCATGCGACAAGCGCACCGGTTTCCTTGGAATCAAAACCCCAAGGCCTTCCCCACGATTCATTCGCCCAGATCGCGCCGGTTATCAACAGCATTGCAAGCCCGGCAAATGCAAGACAGGCGGTTTTGTACATCAGGTTATCAAGCGACTCAAGACTGGGAAGCCGTTCGATAAGTTTTTCTGTCCTAAACGCAAAAATAATGATAAAGAATGTTCCCGCCAATGCCGTAATCAAACCTGAAAGCTCGACCGGATTTGTGCCGAGGCTTAAATACATTGAGCTGCCATTTGATTGAGCATAGGATCGGCCCATTTGCTCGAACTGGTTCGGCGAGATGCCGGACAATTCCTTTGCGGAAAGATTCTGCCGTTCGGCAATGGCCTTTCCGGCGATTGCGTATTGTTGCGGTTCGGCCATAAGTTGGGCCTGCAAACGAGGCACCAGATCGTTTGAGGACTTGATACCGGAAACCAGCAGTCCAACGGAAATTATTTGCGAAACAAGGGCCAGTTTTATCAGAATATGGCCAACTCGCCGTGCTGGTTCGTTTTCTTTATAAATTGAGATTAGAAATGCGACGATCACGCCTAACAGTAAAACCGCCGAGACGACCAAAGCCGGGCCGACAAAAGGAATCTCAAGACGGAAAGGAGCGGACAGCGGCTTGGCACCGGGCGTCGTCGGAACGAACAATCCGGCACGATAGACGAACTCGGTCAGCACCGAGAACTTACTTATCGTTGCAATAACAGCCAATCCAAAAACGCTCGACCATATCGCCATCGATTCGACTTTGACCTTGTCTTTTAAGAGATAGATAACTGCGATAGCGAAACACACAAGAGCGACGCCATAGCTCAACGACGCGACTCCGACGTGTATCGGCCGCCAGTATGAATCGAGCACGGGCGGCAGGTCGATAAACTCGCTGCCGATAAAACGTGCGAGCGATAATATCATCGCGGCGAGCGGCAGCGTGAACGCACCAAGGATCTGAAAGTGCTTTTTGCGAGCGAGTAAAAGCGTCGCGATGCCGGCACCGAAGGCAAAGGCAATACTCAGATCGTAAAGATTGGCAAAAGGTATATAACGGAAAACCCAAGGCGTTTCATCGCTGCCAGCCGCACGGAACGTCGCGATCTCACGATCATATGCCGCAACCCAGCGAACGAGCCAACTCGAAAGATTAAAAAACACGCCGAGCGATGCGCCCCATAGGCCGATCTTTTGAGCCATCGATGACGGTGCGTATAGATTCGTTAGTTGAAACAACGCCGCCAACAGATAGCAGGCGAGTGCGATCATCATCAGCGACGCGTCCTCGATAAAGCCCGGCCCGATCTGGATACGTCCGATCAGCATCAGCAGAGCTCCGCCTATAGCAAATATCGCGGGCAGATACGAGGTGAACGGCGAGCGTCCAATTTCAGAATCGTAGATCTCTTTTGCCATGTTTACACCTTTTGAATTTAACTATGCGACGGTTGAGCGAATCTTAGCTGCTATTGCTCTGAATTTATCTTCAAACGCAGCATGATTTCGGTTCGCATGTCCGCCGAGCGTGACGATCATCTTTCCGTTATCTTGCCGTTCGACTAGCGCCCAAATTCGCCGATGCGAGAAAAAGAAAACGAACGACAGGGCGAATATCAGACCTATCCCGCCAAAATACCACGCGATAAATGCACCGCTGTACGGGTCGTACTTGATCGAAAGAACGTGTGCGAACGGGACTTTTTCAAAGTCCGCGATCCGCCATTTATAACCGGCCTTTGGTGCTCCGACGGGAATATTATCCGCCTTTCCGCTCTCAAAAGCGAAAACACGCTGTCGCTCACTGCCTTTTGGTGTAACGCTCAGGACGGCCGCCGGGTTATTGTAATCCCCGGAACGAGTATCAGGATTGCCCTCGGCGTTGAACGTAAAATCGGGTAAGAACTCGTCATATTCGACAAATGTCCCATCCGGCAAAGTGGCGTTCCCAAGACGCGGAATAGTTATTTTGGATACTTCACCGGTTGCCTGAGAAGTGATCTCAAGGTCGAGCGTGCGGGCACTGCCGATCCGCGAAGCCTCAGCCTGAAAAAATCTGTAACCGCGATAGCTGAACGGTTTGTTCATCGAAACGTCCGTTACGGTCGTTCCGTATTCGGGATCGTCGATCTTCAACTGCGTACGCCAATCCATCGTGTTTTGGACGCCGATGTTCCCGCTCGGGTCGATCAGCTTTTGCTGAATGTCCGTGCAAGCTAGCGTGAAGGGAAGTTGAACGTCAAACTTTTCGCGTTTGTCCAAATCGAACTGTATCATCTGGATCTTGTCAGACGAATCGCCCGGGATCATTCTCACATCGGCGTCGAAACCGGTCCAATTCGCAACAAAATGTCCGAGAAATAATGTCAGCAACGCGACGTGAACAATGTATGCGCCGATGCGGTTCCATTTACCGCGTTGGCCGAAAACAGTTACGGCTCTGCTTTCAATGATGTTATTGAAATCTTTTCGGCCATCGGAATCGACTGCGTAATCGCGGACTTCGGTTTCGGTTACGCTTGGCGTATATCCGCTTGCTGAGAAGGCTTGTTTTATTTTCCCAGCCGCTTCCGTTGCTGACTCGGCCTCGATCGTTATAGTTTCATTGACCTTTTGTCCGAGCAGCCAATCGTGTGTTGCGGTAAGTTTTGGCCCGACGACATAAGCCCATGCGGAAGGGAAATGGTCGAACGAAGCGAGAATAAGATTCAGCGAGAGGATCAGCAGTAGAAAATTGAAATACCAACTATGGTAAATATCGAAAAAGCCGAGGGCCGAGTAAACCGTTTTTTCCGCCGGAGTAAGCGAGGTGTAATATGCGTCGAAACCGTTGACGTTTTGCTGGACGATCAGCATTCCGATCATCGACAAAACTACCAATAGACAGAGCAGCGAAACGCCGAATCGAACGGAGCTGATGAAGTTGACGGAGCGTTCGACCACGCCTTTGCTCGTTGGCCGGACTGCTTCATTTGGCCTGATAGTTTCTTCTGCGGCTGACATTTTGGTCAATAAAAATCATAACTTAGCGGTGCTTAAATGTCATCCGTCGAAAAATTAGTAACACTTCTCGAAAAAAGAAGTTTGTTGACCGGCGACCTGTTTTGAAATTTGCAAACCGCACGTTATTCTTATTGTTGATCAAACTTCTAAATTAAGCCTTATGATGGAAACGGCCGCAGTAGAATTACAAGAAGCCAAAAGCCTGTCGGCGCGCGAACGCATTTCGGCGTACGTCGAACTGACCAAGCCACGCATTGCGTTTATGCTTGTACTCACGTCGGCCGCCGGATTCTATCTGGGCAACATCGGAGCGTTCAATTGGATCCTGTTCGCCAACGCGATGATCGGCATCGCCCTGCTTGCGTTCGGCGTGGCGACGCTAAACCAATGGATCGAGCGAAGGACCGACGCATTGATGGACCGCACGGCGAAACGTCCGCTGCCGTCAGGAAAACTTACCGCAAACGAAGCTCTTATCTTTGGTGTATTGCAGACGTTGGTTGCTGAAGTGTATCTTTTCGTTCTTGTAAATCCGTTGACTGCGGTTCTGGGCGTGGTCGTTATCGTCGGTTACGTTTTTCTCTACACTCCGCTAAAAACTAAAACTTCAACCTCCACCGCCATAGGTGCGATCCCAGGTGCGATGCCACCGCTGATGGGCTGGACATCGTCGGCAAACGACATAACTTTGGGCGCGTGGGCGTTGTTTGCGGTTTTGTTTCTGTGGCAGTTTCCGCATTTTCTGGCGATCGCTGTGATGTACCGCGATCAATATGCTAAAGCCGGAATCTTGATGCTGCCGGTTGTAGAGCCTTCGGGACGGATGACTGCACGGCAGATCGTTTTGTTTACGGTAATGCTCGTACCGGTAAGCCTCGCGCCATTTTTTATCGGATTTGCCGGCGTTATATTTCTGGCCGGAGCGAGTTTGCTAGGTATCTGGTTTTTGTTCGAAAGCATCGCCGCAGCAAGGGCAAAGACCGTCGAACGCAATCGCCGTTTGCTGCTGGCTTCCGTAATTTACCTGCCGCTGTATTTTATTTTGCTGTCGCTAGACCACTATAAGGGATGAAAACCGGCATTATCGAAACTTTGCCCGACGACGAGATCGAACCCAAAAAAGGCTCGCTTCGAACGTCCGGTAATTTTCCGCCACCTGGCAATAACGGCGGCAACGATGGCGGCAATGACGACAAATCGAAAGGCAAATACAGGCCGATGAAAGACGACCTCGAACGGTCAGATCCCGAAACCCAAGACAAATCAAAGATTGTCACCTGGTTTTTGCTGTTGGTTGTAATGATGACGTTTGGCGGGCTGATCGGCGCATACATCGTTATTTCAACGAACAATGTGGCAGAATGGCAGCCATTCAATCTGCCGCTTCCCGTTTTTATCAGCACGGCATTGATAATTATCAGCAGCTTTGTTTACGACATCGGAAAACGGGCGATTAACCGGAACGACGAAAAGAGAACACGGCAATTTCTGATTGCAACCACAGTCCTCGGTGCCGCGTTTATCTCGTCGCAAATATTGGCTTGGCTCGCCTTAGTAAACAAAGGCCTGTACATGCAGGGAAATCCCTATGCCGGATTTTTCTATATTTTGACAGGCATTCATGCGGTTCACGTGCTCGGCGGCATAGTCGCTTTAGGAGCAATTTTACTTCGCTCGTGGAACTATACCGAATACGGGCCTGAGTTGGAATATCGCCGAAACCTTGCACGCTCAGTCGGTTGGTACTGGCACTTTATGGGAATTCTGTGGATCGTGTTGTTTTTGTTGTTGGGCTTTTGGAAATGAGTTAGTAAACCGCGAAATCCGCTAAAAAAGAATTCTTCTTTTGAGAACTGGAAGAACAAAAGCTACTGGGGGAGCGGCAATATCCCGTAAACCATGATTAAAGGAACATTTTAGCGTTTTTCGCGTTTTTCGCGGTTAGCTTATGGATCTGCTCAGTATTTTTCCTCACCTGAACGCAACGCTCAATGCCACGAGCGGTGTTTTGATCTGTGTTGGGTTCTTCTATATCCGTAATAAACAGGTTGCGAAACACCGCCTTTGCATGCTTTCGGCGAGCATTGTTTCGGCGGTTTTTCTGGCGTCGTACCTGACGCACCATGCTATACGGACGTATTATTTCGGGCTCGGCCCGACAAAATTTACCGGCGAAGGGCTGATCCGACCGATATATTTCACGATCCTGACCTCACACACATTTCTCGCGACGCTCATAACGCCGTTTGTGCTTAGAACGCTCTATTTGGGCCTGAAAGGGCGCTACGACAAGCACAAAAAGATCGCAAGGCTGGTCTTTCCGGTATGGCTTTATGTCTCGGTGACGGGCGTTATCGTATATTTGCTCCTGTATCAGTTCTATCCAGCGAGATAGGAGATTTGCCCGCTAAACACGCGAAAATAAGAAAGAAATATTGGGACATAGATGTCTATTAACAAATCGCCAACCTTGTTCGGAAGAAATTATTGAAGCAATCAGCTTATTTTCGTTCTTTTTCGTGTATTTCGCGGGCAAACTCTTCTTTTTTCTTGTAAAGCCCACATTTCCTGTGTTAAACTCCAATTGTTGAAAAGTTGATCACCGAAGATGTTTCCATGGAGACATCGCGGGGGAACCAAAAGTTAAGCAAGCAATTGCTTGAACAGGGGCGAGGCGTTCACCTTAAACGAACGCGGGGATAATCTTTCGTTCCTAGCCCGTCAGCTAACCTCGTAGGTGTGGCAAAGAAGTGACTGCAATTTAGACCTAATAGTCGCGATTTTGTGTGTGCTTCGCGCTTTCTGCTTCTTCAACATTCAAGCAGACATCCGGTCTTCTCAAAGGGGAAAATCCCGCGGCACGTGTCGCGGGATTTTTCTTTTGTGCGCCGTACGCGTGTTATCTGAAAACTTGATCTTAAGACCCTCAGATAACCACATTTGACCCCTCAGATAACAATATTCGGGACTTAGATAACACCTTTTTTTGTGTCAGATAACAGATCTTGTCACGCTGATCGACGGAGTTCACGTTGTTCACGCGATTCAGGGTGAAAGTCTAAAAACTCAAAAATATTTGACTTGAAAAACGGTTGCATATATGCAACACTGTGTTATTAAGGAGAGGGAATTTGAGACGATGTCGAAATGGACAGTTTTTGAGGATACGAATAACCGCGGCGTGCGACGCAAGCAGGTGCGGGCCTCGCTTAACGGCGGAAAGGACCTTTATCTGAACGGGCCAGCGCGGGAGGCCCTCGGCTTTCCAAAGGCCGTCGAGCTGCTGTTTGACGTCACAACCAGCCGTATGGGCGTCCGTGCAACCAACCCGAAACAACCTAATTCGCGGCTGCTGTACTGCAAGCCGGGCCACAAGCACGGCACCATCTCGATCCAGGCATTCTGCTCGCGTTTCAACATCAAGCCCGCCCACTCGATCCGTTTCGACGACGCCTACGTCGATCCCGAAGGCATTCTAGTCCTAGACTTCCGCACCGCCCAAAACTCCTCCCGCCCCAACGCGAAGCGGAAACATAAATGATCGCCACCGTCACGAAAGACTTTCATACTTTGCGGGTTGGAGAGTTAAGCTCCAATAAGCGGCAGAGTCGAATAATGCAAATAGAGCGGTAAGCCTTATAATGTAAGCAAATGGATAAAGGCGAGATCATCATTTATCAATCCGAAGACGGGACGACGAGATTGGAAACGCGGCTTGAGGATGAGACTGTGTGGTTGACTCAAGCACAGTTAACTGAACTTTTTCAAAAGGCGAAATCGACTATCAGCGAACATATCTCGAACATCTTTGAAGAACGAGAACTCGATCCGAATTCAGTTGTTCGGAATTTCCGAACAACTGCCGCCGACGGCAAGGCGTATGATACGGCCTACTATAACCTTGATGTCATCATCTCGGTCGGGTATAGGGTAAAAAGCCTTCAGGGAACAAAGTTTCGTCAGTGGGCGACATCAAGGCTTCGCGAATATATAATCAAGGGCTTTGCGTTGAATGACGAGATGCTAAAGCAGGCAGGCGGCGGAAATTATTTCGACGAACTGCTGGCCCGCATTCGTGACATACGCTCGTCGGAAAAGGTGTTTTGGCGAAAGGTTTTGGACATCTATGCGACCAGTGTTGACTATGACCCGAATTCTGAGTTGTCGGTAAAGTTTTTCCAAACCGTGCAAAACAAAATGCATTGGGCAGCACACGGAAACACTGCGGCGGAAGTGATATATAACCGAATCGACGCCGGGAAACCGCATTTAGGCCTGACAAATTTTAAGGGTTCAAGACCGACAAAACAGGAAGCCGGGATTGCCAAAAACTATTTAACCGAAGATGAACTCAATATTCTTAACCGGATCGTTACAGCGTATCTCGAATTCGCGGAACTTCAGGCGCTGAACAGAAAAGTGATGTATATGAGCGACTGGTCCGTTCGCCTAGACGACTTTTTGCGAATGGCCGGAAATGAAATTTTGCAGAATGCAGGCACCGTCAGCCATGAGAAAGCACTGGAAAAAGCCGCGTCGGAGTTTCAAAAAAACAAGGAGCTGCATAAAAACGACTTGAGCGAAGCCGAACAACATTTTATAAAACAAATCGAAAAGGCCGAGAAGCGGTTAAAACCAAATCTTGTCGCCAAAGGCGACGAACATTAAAGCCTAGGGAAAACGAGCGAAGCGAGCGCATCCCTAGGAATGGTTGGTCGATCGCCTCGTCCCTGAATGGGACGAACATTGGTTTGGTTTGTTCGACGCTTTCAGCGTCGGAATTGGTTGGAACATCTGACCTAGGGTTACGCTCATTACATTCGCTCACCCTAGGCTTTAATATTTATCGCCGTTGGCGACCAAGAAATCTGCTAGTTATCCAGCTTGTTCTCAACTGGTTTGATCGCGAGCAACGGTAATTTCGAATTCGGGTCGAAGGTCACTTCGGATGGCTTTGTGCCGGTTGGGATGGTTAGGGTTTGTTTGCGGTCCGTTATTTCTAGGCGTTCGGTTTTGATAGGGCCGTGGCCGTCGGGGAATTTTATTTGGATCTCGAGCGGCAGGCGGAAGGCTTGGGGGACTTTGGATTCGCCTTTTTGGGTTTGTTCGATGTCGAAGACGAGTGATTTTGCGGTTTCGTCGTAGCGTTGTTTTACGGAAAGTTTTGGATAACTCGTGCCGTAAACCCATTGGGCGAAGAACCAGTCGAGCTTTTGGCCGGAGGTTTCTTCCATTACTTTTTGCAGATCTGTGGTTTCGACGCTGGCGAACCGGTGGTGGGTCAGGTAGAGATTTATTGCTTTCCAGAAATTTGCATCGCCGACCTGTTCGCGGAGCATGTGGACGACGACGCTGCCTTTGTTGTATGTGATGGCCGGGCGGTCGAAAAGTTTTTCGGTGTTCGCGGCGGTTTCGTTGAACAGGCCGAAACGTCCCTTTGAAACTTCGTCATCGGCCATGAAACTTTCGGCATCGACGCCGATCTTGCGGATATATTCCTTGCGGCCATAGAGCTTTTCCCTGACGGCGGCTTCCATAAACGTAGCAAAGCCTTCGTTGAGCCACAGCTCGGCCCAGTTTTCACAAGTCACATTATTGCCAAACCAACTGTGCGCGATCTCGTGAGCGACCAGGTCTTCGATAGTGCCGCGCAGGAAATCGAGATTGGCAAACGCGATCTCGGTATCGGCCATCGTTGTCGTGGTGATGTTTTCCATTCCGCCAAAACTGAAATTTGCGACTATTGTCTGATCGTATTTGTTGAACGGATATTGGACTCCGGTCAGTTCCTCAAATGCTTTTAGAATATCTTTCGTTTTGCCGAAGGCGTTCTTGTTGAGAGCGGTGTTGTTTGGGTAAAGATAATTTGTCAGCGTGATGTCGCGATATTTGTCCTCGAACTTTTCATATTCGCCGACGACGAATGAAACAAGATAGGTCGAATGCGGGATCGACATTTTGTAATGAAATGTTGCAGTGCCGTTATCATTTTTCGCTATTGATAAAAGCTCGCCATTGCCGATGACGGTGCTTGGCTGCTTTACGGTGATGACTTGCTCGGTCGTCGCCTTGTCCGAAGGATGATCGAACGAAGGGAACCAGTGCCTCGCCTCTTCGGCTTCGCCCTGTGTCCATATCTGGGCCGAGTGGATTATTTTGTCTTTATCTTTTTTCTCATCTACAAAATAAATGCCTTTTTTTGGCGTCGCGGAATATTTGAAACGGATTGTGATTTCTTCGCCGGTTTTGTAATCACGGTCGAGCGTGACTATGATCGTCTTTCCGTCGGCTTTGTATTTGAGATCTTTTTCACCGAGTTTTACCGATTCAAACTTTAAAGCGACGGCATCGAACTGGGCCTCGCGAAAGCCATCTTTTAGCGGCTTGATGCGCACGGTAACATCGCCAAAGACCGTCCGCTTTGCATGATCGAATTGGACGTTCAGCAGATAATGCTGCGCGTCGTAAGTTTGAGCACGATTGAAATCGGGCCGCTGGGCGTTCGTCGCCGGAGCGAGTAGAAAGATCGTTAGAAGTGCCGAGCCGAAGATGGAAAAGAATCTATCAAGCATAAAAATATTCTCACGCAAAGTCGCCAAGGACGCAAAGAAAGGACACAGAGGTTTCGGTAGTACCTCTGTGTCCTCTGTACTATTCTTAATTACCTATGGTTTCAGATGTTTGCCAAACCAACCGAGGACCTCATTGTGCCACAGTTCGGAGTTCTGCGGCTTAAGTATCCAATGGCCTTCGTCCGGGAAGATTAACAAGCGAGAATCCACGTCCCGTAATTGCAAAGCTGTAAATAGCTGCAGGCTCTGATCGACAGGCACCCGGTAATCGAGTTCACCGGCCGTGACGAGTGTCGGCGTGTTGAAATTGCGGACGAACTTGTGCGGCGACCAGCGGTTGTAATTTACAGGATTTTCCCACGGCATCCCCTTGAATTCCCAGTTCACGAACCATATCTCCTCAGTCGCGGTCGCCATGCTTTCGAGATTGTAAACGCCGGCGTGAGACATCAGCGCCTTAAATTTGAATCGCGGATCGTTGTTGTGGCCGAGAATCCAATCGACCATATAACCGCCGTAACTGGCACCGGCCGCTCCGATTCTCGACTTATCGATGTACGGTTTTTTGACCATTTCGGCGACGCCGTTTTTAAAATCGACAAAAACCTTGCCGCCCCAATCACCGGTAATATCATTGATGAATTTCTGGCCATAGCCGGTTGAGCCACGCGGGTTCGGGAGAAAGATTACATATCCGGCGTTTGCCCAAACCTGCGGGTTCCAGCGTGTGCTCCAACTGTCGTTCCACGCACCTTGCGGGCCGCCGTGGATCAATACGATCATCGGATAACGCTTTGAAGGATCGAAGTTCTTTGGCTTGACGATAAAGCCGTGATTCTTTGTTTGCAGAGCGCCGTTCCACTCTATCTCTTCTGTCGGAGTCAGACCCAATGCGGAATTTGCCTTGCTCAAAGATCGGGTTTCGTTACTATCGAGCCTGGCTGAAAATATTTCCGGCGGTGACGACATCGAGCTTGAAGCGAACACTATCGTCTTTCCGTCGCGGTGCAGATTGATGCTGTTGAACGACGGGAAAGCGCTCATGTCGGTATCGATGCGTTTTACGTGGGTCGCGATTCGCAGCCGAAAATCCGGCTCCATCGGAACTGAATAAAGATTTGTTCTGCCGCGTTGCCCGGATGTGAAATAGACGGTTTTATCATCGGGTGAGACTGTGACGTCGTCCGCATAATCGTCGAAACCTCGCGTCAATTCAACTGTCTCCCCGTTCGAACGGTTGTAACGCATTATCCGCCAGCGGTCGGATTCAAACGTGGCCGTTGCTTGCGAGCGAAAGAGAATGTATTTACCGTCAGAAGTGTAAACGGGCGAGTTATCGTAGCCTTTATTCGTCGCGGTTATGTTCTTAGCCGTGCCGCCGTTCAAGGGCATTATGAACAGATCGCTGTTCGTGGAGGCCGCTTCGATCTTGTCGAGATTTTTTAGGAAGGCGATCTCATTGGAATCTGGTGAAAATGCGTAATCAACGCCTGTCGATGCTCCGTATGGCGGTGAATCGAAATCGCCCGGCGTAAGGTCGCGAGCCGTTCCGCCATTTCGCGGGATCACAAAAACATGCGTGCGCTTTCGGTCGCGCCATTCGACCCAATGGCGAAAAAGAAGGCGGTCGGTGACCTTTGCAGTTACTTTAGAGTTTGCGGCTTTGTCTTCTTCGACTTTGTTGCATTCTTCCGAAGTGCATTCGGGATACACGTCTGAGACAAAGGCTATCGAGTTACCGTTTGGAGCCCAAACCGGGCCGCTCGCGCCCGTTGATATTTTCGTTACCTGTTTCTTATCGTCGCCATCGTCTTCCATTACCCAGATCTGGCCACCGGTCGTGTAGGCAATATGTTTGCCGTCAGGCGACCAACGCGGGGAACTGTTCGAACTGGTTCCGGAGGTCAGTTGTTTTGTGTCGGAACCGTCAATATCAACGCGGAAGATCTGCGTCAGCGCACGATTTTCTGCTTTGTTGACATCGCCGACCGTGTAGAGAACGTGTTTGCCGTCAGGAGAAAGCTGCGGGTCGCCGACGCGTTTTTGGTTGAGAAGGTCGTTAACTGAAAACTGAGCGTTAGCGGCAGACGACGCAACGAGAAAGAGAGCTAATCCGAGACAGATTGAAAGGCGTTTCATAAGTTTAGATTTGAAATTTGGTCTTCGAACGAGATTTACTTGCATTATTACACAGAAGTTGGGAAGAGTGCAGTAATCAGCTAATATGATGCAATGAAAAGTATTCGTGTTTTCTTATTTATCGTTACCATTTCTGCATTCATATCCGCTCAGCAGGCGTCTCCAACACCCGTGTTGTATTCTCCTGAAACCATCGCGAACATGGCGAAATTACAAGCGGCGGCGCTTGGTTCGGACTATGCCTACAAGCGAACGGCATATATGACCAACAACATCGGCCCGCGGCTTTCGGGATCGGCGCAGAGTTTACAAGCCGAAAAGTATGTTGCGGATGAAATGCGGAAGTTGGGCTTGGAGGTCAGGCTTCAGCCGGTAAAGGTTCCGCATTGGGTTCGTGGAATAGAGACCGGCGAGCTTGTCGAATTTCCCGGAATGGCGCAGGGAACGACACAAAAGATCGTGCTGACGGCGCTCGGCAGCAGCGTTGCGACGCCGGAAGCGGGACTTGTTGCCGAGATCGTCGTTGTGACGAGCATGGACGAATTGAACCGCTTGGGTGAAGCGGGAATTCGCGGGAAGATCGTGTTGTTTAATACAAAATTTGACCGCGATCTGGCGGCGTCCGGATTTGGCTCGCAGGCTTACGGGCAAGCGGTACAGTTTCGCGGTGCCGGGCCGGCTGCGGCGGGAAGGCTCGGAGCCGTCGGTGTTCTTGTTCGATCTGCGGGCGGCTCGCAAAATCGTTTGGCACACACAGGCGGAACGCGGTATCAGGAAGGCGTAACACCAATTCCGGCTGCGGCGGTTTCAAGCGAGGACGCCGATCTTATTGCGCATCTTGTCGCCGATGGAAAGACAAGCATTCGGCTGGTGCTTACGCCAAAAACTTTGCCGGACGCGACGAATCACAACGTGATCGCCGATCTTAAAGGGTCGGAAAAACCTGACGAAGTTGTAATTATTTCAGGCCATCTTGATTCCTGGGATTTGGGAACCGGTGCACTTGATGACGCGACCGGCGTTGCAGTCGCAATGCAGGTTCCGTTTCTATTAAAGCAATTAGGCATTACTCCAAAGCGGACGATTCGGGTGATCGCGTACGCCAATGAAGAGAACGGGCTTCGCGGTGGTGAGGGATATTTAGAAGCGGAAAGAGCGAATATTGCAAAACAGTTCGCGGCTATCGAAAGCGACCTTGGGGCTTCGCATCCGGTCGGAATATACTTCGCTGGAAAGCCTGAAGTTGCGCAATTTCTCGGACCGATCTCGCAGGTTCTGCGTTCCCAGGGTGCCGCATTAACCCAACAGCAAGGCGGCGTCGGTGCCGACATCGGGCCGTTGACGCAGCAGGGCGTTCCGTCGTTTGCACCGTGGTTTAATACGCAGACGTATTTTAATTATCACCATACGGCGGCCGACACGCTGGACAAGGTTAATCCGAAAGAGCTTCAGGAATTGGGATCGTTGATGGCAGTTTTGGCGTATGGCTTAGCGAATCTTGAGCAGCCGCTGCCTCGTTAGTCCCAAGAGTCCCAAGTCCCAGAAGTCCCACGCGTGAATTATGCCGGGTTTGCCGTGCACGAAATGGATTGTTAAGGTAGAAGTAGATCAGTAGCCGACTGGGGGCACTGAGACTTGGGACACGGGACTAATAAGATGAACAGGCCGCCGCCATATTTTCCGCAGAATCAGCTTTCGCCGCCGGATCCGAACCGGTATAAAAAGTTCAAGATATTTGTCGCGATCGGTGCGATAGTTTTAATTTTAGTCGCCGGCGGTGTTATCTACGGACTTTACTATTTGATCACGTCATTGATCGCTTAACTGGAGCAGATCAAAAATAAAAACGGCCCCGAAAATATCGGAGCCGTTTTCTGTTTGGTCGCAATGCGTATTAGCGTTCGTTTGCGTTTCGTTGTCGGTTTGCGGCCGCCGCTTTGCTTCGAGCACTGTCGAGAGCAAGCTGTCTTGCCTGCGGCAGCAGATCGATCGCCTTCTGTAACTGCGTATCACGCTCGTTATAGACCTGGAGCGAGCTGGTCATGCCGTAAGCGGCCGTGACCATTTCCACTCTGAGAGTAGTTTCGACAAACTTTCGTTCCTTATCGACCTGAGCGGGCGTGTACTTATATTTCTTTACGGCATAATCGCGAAAGGCCGAATAGAGCGATTCGGAAATCGAATAGTCCTTTGCATTGATATCATGTGAAAACTTGATCGGCTGGTCGGCGCGGAAAGCTTCGTGGCCCGGAATGCGTCCGTAAACCAAGTCCAAAGCGAATGCAAAGAGCGGATTGTTTAACTTTTCCCGATAACGGGCTTGATCGATAGTGATCGTGTCTGGTTTGATCTCAACGTCAGGCTTGATGCCGCCGCCGGAATAAACTGTGCGTCCGCCGTCAGTTTTTGTTGCAGCGCCATTGGTTTCGGCTGGTTTTTCGTCATCGCGAAAGCTGCCGCCGCCCGTGTAATAGTTATAAAGATTTCCGTCCGAGTAGTCCCGCTGGATCAAACGGCCCGAAGGCGTCTCGTATTTTGCGATGGTCAGCAGCAGCATCGAACCGTAGCGGAGAGGAATGGGATTTTGAACGAGACCTTTCCCAAACGATGTTTCTCCGACGATCAACGCACGATCATGATCCTGTAACGCACCAGCAAGTATTTCCGACGCCGACGCCGAGTTCCTGTTTAGAAGTACGACAAGCGGCATTGTTTCCGGGTTAGCGTTATTGGCATAATAGGGTTCAGTTAAACCATCGAGACGTCCCTTTTGAGTAAAGATCAGTTGGCCGCGTGAAAGAAAAGCATTCGCCACATTGCGAGCTTCGCGAACAAGTCCGCCGCCGTTATTCTTGAGATCAAGTACGAGTTGCTGCATGCCCTTGGCTTTTAGCAAACGCATTACTTCTACAAACTCGGCATACGTTGTTTCGTTAAAACCGCCGGTCATCGAGATGTATCCAACGCCCGGCCGTATCATATACGCTTCCTGGATCGACGGCTGTGAAACCGCATCGCGGACTATCTCAACTGCTTCGCGTTTGCCTGTTCCGTGACGCTCGATAACGAGCTTTGCAACAGTTCCCCGTGGCCCGCGGAGCAGATTTCGGACATCGACATAAGATTTTCCGAGCACGCTCGCCCCGTTTATCTCAACGATCTTGTCACCGTAACGCAAACCCGCCCGATGGGCCGGCGCTCCGTCAAATGTCGCGCGGATATATGTCGCAAGCATATTTCCCTCAGCGTCGCTAAGATCGCCGATGGTCGCGCCGATGCCAAAATATTGCGACCGCTGATCGGTGCGGAATTCCTCAAATTCCTTGGCGTCGAAATAGTTAGAATGCGGGTCGAGCGAATGCAGCATTCCGTCGATCGATGATTTTACAACGATGTTGTAATCGATCTTTTTGCCGGAAACATAATTGGATTCAATTATCGCAAGAGCTTCGGCAACATCGCCCTCAATGACCTCGCCCGTGACCGGTTTTACGGCTGAGGCTGTCCCGCCGGGCTTCTGCCCTGTCCGGGTTGCAACCGTACCCTGCGAAAACGCCGAGACAACAAGAATTAAGGAAATTATGAATGAATACAGAAAGGTATATCGTTTGATCACTATTACTGCTCTCCTGTTTTTGGGCTAGGAACTCTGATCTTCACGTAAAATGATAACATTCCTTTGAGGAATCTGCGACGAAATTAGTTGCTTGGAATCAAAGGTTTTGAGGAGAATTGGGCAGTTTTTCTTTTTAACGCAATTACTTAATATGATGCTATACCGTTCTGTGGTATAGTCGATTTTGTGGCAATAAAGAACTTTTTCGATAAACCGACGGAGGAAATTTGCCACGGACGAGCTTCAAGGAGCGCTCGAAAACGACTGCCTGTCGAGTTACATCTAAAGGCAAGAATCCGGTTGGCATCACTGGCGGCGGCCGTTAGCTTAAATGATCTGAGTGAGATTCGGAGTAATCGATTGGAATCGTTAAAGGGAGACCGTAAAGAACAGTTCAGCATTCGGATAAACGACCAATACCGTATCTGTTTTCGATGGGTGAATAATGAAGCGGTAGATGTAGAAATTGTCGATTATCACTGAGTGAGGTAATTATGGAAAAAGCAGGTAACATTCCACACATTCATCCGGGAATGATCCTCAAGGAAGAACTAGACGAACGGGGAATCTCGCAATCGGTATTGGCTGAGCATATCGGAGTGCTGCCGAAAACGATCAACGAGATCTGTCGGGGCAAACGCGGGATAAGTGCGGAGATGGCCTGGAAACTTTCGCGTTCGCTGGGTGCCAGTCCGAATTTTTGGATGAATCTGCAGACGAATTGGGAATTGAGCCGGGTCTATGAAGACAGCTTTGACCACTTGGTTAAGCTTGCGGCGTAAGATTCCAATTTTAACTCCTCAGTATCTAGTTTTCGGTTGATGAACAACTTGCTCGAAGTCACAAATCTGCAAACCCACTTTCCAACCCGCGCAGGTTTGGTGAGAGCGGTTAACGATGTCAGTTTTCAGATCGAGGAAGGCGAGCTGCTTGGGCTGGTCGGGGAATCGGGCTGCGGCAAATCGATAACGGCGTTGTCGATAATGCGGCTGATATATCCGCCGGGAAAGATCGCGGGCGGCTCGATAAAATTCAAGGGCGAAGAACTTACAACTGCGAGCCACGATCGGCTGCGGGAGATTCGCGGGAACGACATCGCGATGATCTTTCAGGACCCGATGACCTCGCTCAACCCGGTTTTTACCGTCGGCGAGCAGATCGCCGAGGCTTTGCGGCTGCATCGAGGGCTTGATAAAAAACAGGCAAAGCAGGCGGCAATCGATGCGATGAAAGAAGTCTCAATTCCGTCGCCCGAACGCCGCGTTGACGATTATCCGCATCAGCTTTCCGGCGGAATGCGGCAGCGTGTGATGATCGCGATGGCGCTTGCCTGCGACCCCGAACTGCTGATTGCAGACGAACCGACTACGGCGTTAGACGTAACGATCCAAGCTCAAATTCTCGAACTATTGAATGAACTTCGCAGAACACGAAAACTTGCGGTTCTGCTGATAACCCACGATCTAGGAGTCATCGCCGAAACCGCCGACCGTGTGTGCGTGATGTACACGGGAAAGATCGTTGAGGAATCCGGCGTCGATGAATTATTTGCACGTCCGAAGCATCCTTATACCCAAGGGCTGCTGCAATCGGTGCCAAAGCTAAGCGTCGATCACATTGAAAAGATCAGCCGTCTACAGACCATCGACGGCACTGTACCAAGCCCGACCGAGCTGCCGCCCGGCTGTCATTTCGCTCCGCGTTGCGAATACAGAATGGAGCGATGCACCCACGGAGAAATTCCATTGTATGAATTGGAAAACGATGTAAGTGTTCGATGCGTGCTGTACGATGCGGAATCAAATGATGGTGTTGAAACGCCAAGCGCAAGTCGGTAGGGAATTTCTTAAACTAATAACTTTCAACTTAAAACTACAAACTGTTAGAAATAGCACTTTTATAACAGTTGTTAGTTAAAAGTTTAAAGTTATTAGTTAAATTTTAGGAAACATAGGATGACTGGAACGACGGCAAAAATCGAGAAAACAGAACTGCTCGAGGTTTGCAATCTCGTCAAATATTTTCCCGTTGAAAATAGCGACGATGTTGTGCGGGCGGTTGATAATGTTTCGTTCGATATTTTAGCTGGTGAAACGCTTGGGCTGGTTGGGGAATCGGGTTGTGGCAAATCGACGGTCGGGCGATGTCTGCTGCGGCTGCATGAACCGACGAGCGGGGAAGTTTTGTTCGAAGGGCAGAATTTAGTCGGGTTGCCGAACCGCGAAATGCAGGCGTTGCGGCGGGAGATGCAGATAATATTTCAGGATCCGTATGCGAGCCTTAATCCGCGTTTGAGCATTCGTTCGATCATTTCTGAGCCGCTGAAAATTCACGGCATTGGGAACAAGACCGAACAGCGTGAGCGTGTTGCCGATCTATTGTCGAAAGTTGGGCTCGATCCTAAATATATGGATCGATACGCACACGAATTTTCCGGCGGCCAGCGGCAAAGGATCGGCATTGCGCGGGCACTTGCTTTGAACCCGAAACTTATAATCTGTGATGAACCGGTTTCCGCTCTCGATGTTTCGGTCCAGGCACAGGTGGTAAATTTGCTTCAGGATCTGCAGCAGGAATTTGGGCTGACATATCTGTTTATTTCGCACGGATTGGCCGTCGTCGAGCATATTTCGAACCGTGTTGCGGTGATGTATCTGGGTAAGATAGTCGAGATCGCTGATTCGCTCGAACTCTACAAAAATCCGCTTCATCCATATACAAAGGCTCTGCTTTCTGCGATTCCTGTTCCAGATCCAAAGATCAAACGCGAACGCATCGTTCTAAAAGGCGATGTCCCGACGCCGATAAATCCGCCTTCCGGCTGTCGGTTTCGTACCCGCTGCCCGATAGCGATTGATGAATGCTCAAAAGTCGAACCTGATCTTCGCGAACTCGCCTCAGGACATTTCGCGGCGTGTATCAGGGCGGATGGTTACGACAGTGCGAAACCTGCGTTGAAAAAAGACGAAACAGAAGCCACAATGCATTCGTAACACGGTTTAAGCTTTAGATCAGAAAATTAAATACGCGAGGAAACAAATGAACTTAATTGCGGGTGTCGTTGTTGCTGCTCTTGGTCTATTGATCGCCATAGTGAGCATTTTGGGTGTCGTTCCCGGCCTGACTCCAACAGGCGTTGGTATGATCCTGTTTGGCGGATTGGTGATAGGCATGAGCTTTATCAATCGCGTGCCGGTCGAAGACCCGGCCGGGATGTCAACGCCGTCCACGCTGCTAAACATCTTCGTTTCACCCTCGGAAACGTTTCAAAGTCTTAAACGAAATCCGAAATGGCTGGTTGCCGTGTTGGTGATGACAGTTCTTTCGGTGACGTATAGCAATCTTTTTTTAGAGCGTTTGACAGTTGAGCGAGTCACGAATTATTCGATCGATAAAACTCTCGAAATGTCGTTTATGAACGATGACGCTCGCAAAGGGATTGAGGCCAGTCGGGCTCAAACGATCGCCGATGCAAAAAGTCCGGTAAGACGCGTGGCTGGTATTTTCTGGAGTTTTGCCGGGTCGGTTGCCGTATTTGCGTTGCTTGGCTTGTTGTTCTTTCTCGTCGTTACGGCTTTTGGCGGATCGATCTACTATTGGCAGGCGTTTTCTATAGCTGTCTATGCCGCGTTTTCCGTTGCGGTCATCCGGTTTGTGCTGAATACGATAGTGCTGTATTTAAAAGAGCCGACCGAAATTCATCCAATACTCGGGCAATCGTCGCTTATCCAGGACAACTTGAGTTTTCTTGTCTCAGCGGCTGAGAATCCGGTTATCTACACGGTGCTTGCAAGCCTGAGCCTGCTTTCGTTCTATTGGATATGGCTCAATGCGACAGGCTTGAAAAACGGCGGCGACCGTGTTTCGTCCTCGACCGGCTGGTCAGGATCATTGATAGCTTTTGGGATAATCTTCTTTTTAGGCGTGACGCTGGCACTGCTTTTCCCGTCGTTTATCAGCTAGATATTATTCGTATCTGAGTGACTCAATCGGATCGAGACGGGCTGCTTTCCACGCCGGGAACAGCCCAAATATCAAACCAATGCCGACGCTGGCGAAGAAGCCGAGCGGCGGAGCCCAATAGGGGACGTAAGACGGAAATACCATTGCGATCAGCAGCGTCAGTGCCCAACCAATCGCAAGGCCGAGCAGACCGCCAAAGCCAGTCAGAGTTCCGGCTTCGATCAGGAACTGAATCATGATATCGCTTTGTTTCGCGCCGATCGCTTTGCGGATGCCGATCTCGCGGGTTCGTTCCGTCACCGAAACGAGCATTATGTTCATCACGCCAATTCCGCCGATGAGCAGGCCGATGGATGAAATTACTATCATCGCAAGGGCGACGCCGGCCGTGATCGATTGAAACTGTTCGATAATGCTGTCGGCGGTTGCTGTCGAGAAATTATTCGGTTTTCCGTATTCGACCTGACGCCGGACGCGGAGCATATCTTCGACCTGATCTCTCGCCTGCTGCAGCCGACCCTCGCGGGCCAACGCGAGAATGAAAATATCATCGGCATTGGGCTTAATTTTAAGTGCCGAATCGAACGGCATATAGATCGTGTTGCTCTCGTCGTTATTGCTTCCGTGGCCGCCGAGCAACTGAGCTTTTTGCTCAAGATGCCCGACGATCAAAAACTCGCGGCCGTTGACCTCAAGCGTTTGGCCGATGGGAGATTCATAGGGAAAGAACGTTTCCTTCACGGTTGAGCCGATCAAACAAACGTCTTTTTTATAGTCAACCTCAGTCTGAGTGAACCAGCGGCCTTCGATTATAACCTCGGTTTCGGCTCGTTCGATCTCAGGAAGCGTTCCGCTTAGCTGGATGTTTTGAGTCTGTTTGCCTTTTGCCGAAACGACAGTCCGATTGCCGAAAAAGCCGCTCGACACATTTAGAAAGGGTACAGCCGTTTCGATTTCGGAAAGTTCTCTGAGGGCAAGGGCGTCAGCGAGCGTAAGGTCTGGCCGCATTCGCTCTTCGCGTGAGGGCCGCCCGAACCGAATCCCGATGTCCATCTTGTAGATAAAGATCGACCGCGTGCCGAATGATTTTACCTGCTCTTCGACAGCCATTCCGATACCGGAAATTATCGACGAGATCAGCATTACAGTAATCACGCCGACGACAACGCCGATGATCGTCAGAAAAGAGCGCAGTTTATTGCCGCGCAGCGTGTCGAGCGCCATCTTTAGGTTTTCAAGAAATCTGCTTGTTGCAACTTTCATGTATCTCTGTGGCTATCCCACGCTCGTTAACACTCGCGTTTCTGCCCGTATCTAATCTGCTCGCAGTGCCTCGATCGGATCAAGCTGCGCTGCTTTCCAAGCGGGAAACAAGCCGGCAAGAATGCCGACCACCGCTGAAACTCCTATTGCAACGACTGCCGCCCACCACGGAATTTTTGTCGGAAATACGAGCGCGGTGATCACATAACCGATTATCAACGCAAGAATTAGCCCGGTTGCCCCGCCAATCGCAGACAGCAATGACGATTCGAATAAAAACTGCCGCAAAATATCGCCTTGCCGCGCTCCGAGCGATTTTCTTATGCCTATTTCTTTTGTTCGCTCGGTAACGGCGACTAGCATGATGTTCATTATAACGATCGCTCCGACAACCAAAGCGATCGCAGGCACGAACAAAATAACGATAGAGATCGTGCCGAACAGGCTGTCGCGCAACCCGCTGATGGCGTCCGGCGTGACAACGCCAAAGTTGTCTTTTTCGTCGGCAGGGAGTTTTCGCTTGATGCGCATGAGAGTCCTAACCTCATCCACGGCGTCAGCCATCTTTACTCCGCTCCGGGCGGTCACAATAAAAAACGGAGCCCGCTGCCAACGCAATCCGCCAAAATTGGCACCGAATGTCTTTATCGGAAGCAGTATAAAATTGTCTTGCGGCATGCCAAAAACCGTTCCTTTCGCCGTCTGGATACCTATTATTCGGTATGGAATCCCGGAAATATTTAGCTCGCTGCCAAGAACGCCGCCCTGCGGAAACAGTTTTGTTGCAATGTCCATTCCGATGAACGCGACGCGCATAGCGTTATTGTTCTCGGCTTCGGTAAAATAGCGTCCCGCGGCAATATCTACGTTCTCGATCTCACCGATGACCGGTTCGGCGCCCGTAATTCCCACGTCCTGCAGTGTTTCGCTGCCATAACGCACTGGGCGAGATGTGTTACCGGCCTTTGCCCCGATCTTGTCGATCAACTGGGCGCGTTCCTTGATGAAATCGAGCTCGTCAAAGCTCAACTCTTTATTTCGCCGCTGTGCGGCCGCGATCGTGTCGGTGTCCTTAAAATCGTCGAAATTGAATCGCTGTACGGTAAACGAGTTCGATCCGATTCCGGCGATCTTTTCATCGACGTATCCGTTAAATCCCTGAAGCAGCGACAAAACCACCATAAACGCCGTCATGCCGATAATCATTCCCAACAATGTCAGAAACGACCGTAGTTTGTGGCCCATTATCGACGCGAGGGCAAGTTTTAGGGTTTCGGCAAAATTCATCTAGTCATCAGATGGTAAAAGACCAACTGTTGTTACGCAAATATTTGTAAAATTGTTTTATTTGATTATCGGTCTCAGGTCAGTACCGCCTGCGTTATTCAGGTCAGTACCGCCTGCGTAAGCAGGTGGCAGAGACATGAACGTGAGGGAGGTTGATTTGACGGCAACACTTTACCACCTGCTTACGCAGGCGGTACTGACCGCTTACGCGGGCGGTACTGACACGACCGTCATTTTATCCGTTCGTCTTTTTCAATATTTCCGTCGCGGATGGAGATTATGCGATGGGCGCGTTCGGCTACATCGTGCTCGTGAGTGACGACGATGATCGTGTTGCCCTCGGCGTGTAGTTTCTCGAATAGGGCCATGATCTCGACGCTTGTTTTGGAATCGAGAGCACCGGTCGGTTCGTCGGCCAGCAGTATAGAAGGATGATTTACAAGAGCACGAGCAATTGCGACACGTTGACGCTGTCCGCCAGACAGTTCATTTGGCTTGTGCATTACACGGTCGCCCAATTCAACGGATGCGAGTGCGGCCTGTGCCTTTTCGTGCCGTTCACCCGCACGCATTCCTGCGTAGATGAGCGGGAGTTCGACGTTGTGCAGAGCAGTTGCACGGGCGAGCAGATTGAACGTCTGGAAAACGAAACCGATCTCCTTATTGCGGATGCGTGCAAGTTCGTCGTCCGTCATTTCGGACACGCGGTTTCCGTTGATCCAATATTGTCCCTTCGACGGCGAATCGAGACATCCGATCAGGTTCATCAGTGTTGATTTGCCTGAGCCCGACGGCCCGATAATCGCCAGATATTCCCCCTTTTCGACCTCGAAAGAAACGCCTTGCAAGGCATGCAGTTCCTCGACGCCCATCTGGTAAGTTTTCCAGATGTCCGTCATCGAGATCAGATTTTTCCCGGTCTCCGTGATTGAGGATTCGGTCGCCACGGCCACTCCGTTCCCGTTATCATTTTCCATGAATCTATACATCTGAAATTACCAATTCCTATCAAATCTAATGCGGCGAAATGATATTAGGCTACGGATTTCGTTCATCTTTTGTCTTTCATGTTCTTCTTGTTCTGTGGTTACATTTTTTACCACAGAACAAGAAGAATTAAGATGAATTAAGAAAGAAAAAGGTGCGAACTTAAACTCTGCCGTTGCCTTCGCCTTCTTTCTTCTCTTGTTTCTTGACTACGGTGTCTTCCTTTAATGTATTCAACACCCGGCTCGGCCCGATTATCACTTCGTCGCCGACCTCGAGGCCGCTGATGATCTGTATGTCGGATTCGCCTGTGATGCCTTTTTCGACCTGCTTAAACTTGACCTTGTTGCCGTTAAGAACATAGACGCCCTCGATCGGTTTGGGCTTATCGGCGGTTTCCGGTGCGTCGCCTTGGAGCGTTGGCGCAGGTGAGCCTTCGGGTTTCTTTGTGATGACGGCCTGCAGCGGGATCGCGATGGTATTCTCGACAGTTTTCGTCGTGATCGTCGCGGTTGCGCTCATTCCGGGACGAAGGGATTTCCTGACTTCCTCGGATATGTTGACCAACTGGATCACGACGCGAAACTCTTTCGCTTCCTGAACATTGATTTGGGTCGAAAGGCCGCCAGTTGTCGCCGATTTTCCGAGAGCGAGCGGTGTTTTCTGCTTGACCTCGCCCTCGATCTCCTGTTCGCCAAGGGCATCGACCTTGATCTTGGCTTTTTGGCCGACCTCTACTTTGTCGATTTCGGTCTCGTCAACTTTTACCTCGACATTCACTGTTGACATATCGGCGATGGTCATTAAGGCGGTTGACGAGAGGCTTGCAACCGCAAACGTCCCGACTTTTGAAGGTATCTCGGCAACAACGCCGCTGATCGGGGCGACCTGGAGCGTTTTTTCCAGTTGGTTCCGCTGCCCGCGGAGGATTGCCGACTGCTGGGTAACATTTTTATTGGCACGGTCGATAGCGTTCCCCGCGTCGCGAACTGCAACTTCCTGCTGTCGCACGCGAGCCGTCGCGTCACGGACGGAAATACGTTGTGACTCCAATCTTTCTTTAGAGGTTTTCAACGCTACCTCCGCGTTCGACACCCGGTCTTGAGCCGTATCGAATTCCTGTCTCGCGACCACCCCGCTTTCAAGCAGACTCTCGGCACGCTTTAATTCACGATTGGCCGCTGTCAACTCGATCTGTGCACGATCCACTTCGGTTTGTGCGGTAACCACGCCCTGCCGTGCGGAATCAACGGCGATCTGGGCGACGTTTAATTGCTGATTGGCCTGTGCTCTTTGATTTTCGGCCGAAGCTATCTGGGTTTGCGCGGACTGAAAAGCGGCCATCTGCGCATCGGTGCTTGACTCGAGCTGGTTGGGGTCGAGCCTGACCAGTGGCTGGCCTTTTTCCACTTCCTGCCCTTCGGCAACAAGGATCTCCTCAATACGGCCCTGAACCTCGCTTGTCAGGTTCATAAACTGTATCGGCCTGATCTCGCCTGAGCTTGTGACGGTCGAACGCAGCTCAGGGCGCATCTCGACCTTTACGGTCGTCACCTCAGGCACGTCCGTTCGTGTTGCGAGCACGCCGCCGATAACTACGGCCAACAGAACTACCGCAGCGACTGCGCCAATGATTATCTTTTTCTTTCGGCTCAATGCCATTTTCTTGTGCTACCTCGTGCTTAATTATTTGTCGTTTTTAAGTGATGATACTGCAAAACTGCGCAGTTTCGTGCGTCAAGCCGGTTATACGACACATTTCTTTTCATTGTTTCAAAAAACTGGACAGGCACAAAACCGACAGCCGTCAGGCGGTTGACCTTTAATCTACTTCGCTTTACGATTTACGAACGGCTTTGTTCGCTGTAAACTAAACCCTGTTAATTCAACTCGTGTCGAGCACGTGAGAAGCGTAGAAAATGAAAGTTTGTCAGGCTTGCAATAAACAGAATGCGGATGCGTCACGTTATTGCAACGAATGCGGAGCAAAATTAGAGGAAACCCCGCCGCTTGCATCGGTGCCTTCGGTACACGAAGCAAATATGCGCGTTGGCGAGGTGTCAGGGAACTTTGTCTCCGCTCAGGTGACGTCGGTTGGAATACCGCCGTTAGTTGACTCGACGGTCGAGCCGGCCGCCGTCGTGTCGTTGAACAACAGCGAATCGGAACGTGGACACTCCCGATTGATAATAGAGCGAGGCGATGCCGCAGATACCGAATTCATGCTTACTGCGGAAGAATCGAATATCGGGCGGTGGGACGCCGACAACGGCATTTTCCCGGATGTCGATCTCGATGCCTACGACCCGGATGCAAAAGTATCGCGCCGTCACGCAAGAATTCTGAAACGCGAGCAGGCATACTTTATCGAAGATCTGGGTTCGACCAACGGCACGTTTATTAATCGCGGCCGAAGGCTTTTGCCCGGCTCGCCGCAAGTTCTTTCGGAGGGCGACGAAATAATCGTCGGCAAGACCTTTTTACGGTTTAGGATCGTTTAGTTATTGGTTACAAAAATGGCCGTCTGTCACGAATGCGACTCGCAAGTCGCCGAAAACGATATATTTTGCCCTTTCTGCGGCATCAGCCTGCAGCTCGTGGGTTCTATACCCGACGCAGCGGTCGCCGATGAGCTTGAGAGCACAATAATGATGACCCCGGCTGAGGCTTCGGAGCTCGCTGCATCTGCGGCGACAGGAGATAGTGCTAGCACGTCGAAACCCCACGATTCCATTGTCGATGAAATTAAACCTGCTGATGATCTACAGGCTGAATCGGATATTTCTGACTCAAATGATGAGATAGCGGAATCACCTGAAAGTTTATTGCCAGTCGAACAGGAATCAGTTGAAAGCGTCCGGCACGAAGAAATTTCTGAAAGATCTATACAGGAAGAAGAGCCGGAAACAATCGACGACCCACAGTCTTTGGCAGAGTCCGAACAACGGGCCGCCCACGATCCGGTTGAGTTTTCAGACGTCCCGACACCAGCGATCTTGTCCGATTCCAGCGATACAAGCGGAAATATCCCTTATCGTGCAACGGCTGAGTATGAAAAAGACGAGACCGGCGAAATAGTCGATCCAACTGTGCCGTCTGTTGTGGAACCGGGTGAAGAATATCCGACTCATTTTGTGGAGCCGAACGACGAACCCACGCTCGATGAGTTTCCGGCTGTGGAACATGCCGATGAGTCTGCACCCGACGATTTTCCGGGAGACGAAACGCTTATTTCCGCGCCGTTGCCTGCGGAGATGGTTTCAAAGGCAACGTCTGGTGACGAAACCGACGTTGGTTCGACACAGCCGACGGAATCACAGACGGAAGACGACGTCGAGCCATTGAGTGATGACCCTTCCGAAACCGATTCGCCCGAGGATCGGATGATCGCGATACCAAGTGATTCGCTCGAACTCGATGACCCATATCCGTCGAAATCGATGTTTGACTCGGTAAGGATAATCGAAGGCAAGCCGCCGTTTTCCGAGGACGAACTTTCGACGCGGGTTCCCGATTTTGGATCTGTGTCAAACGCTGATTCTGGAATTGAATCTGTCGAACAGACACCGATCCAAGTCGAGGAAAAGCCACAGACGAATATTGGTTTCAACGACACCGACGGGCGAAAGTCTTTAAAATTAAAACCGCTTACCGAAGGCACGATCCTCAACAGCCGTTACGAGATCATCAGAAAGATCGGCGGCGGCGGAATGGGCGCGGTCTATCTGGCAAGCGACAATAATCTTGGCGGTGTGCTTCGTGCCGTCAAGGAAATGGTCCAGGCACACATTGAGGATGATCAGCAGGAAAAGGCGATCAACGATTTCAAACGCGAATCGACGATCCTGTCAACGCTCGATCATCCGTCGATCCCGACAATTTTCGATTATTTTTACGACGAGGAAGAATCGCGGTTTTACCTCGTGATGAAATACATCTCGGGCGGCGATCTTGCGTCACGCTTAAGAGCGGCGCCCGAGGGCAAGATCGACGAAAAAACCGTTACCGAATGGGGCGTTCAGATAACCGAGGTGCTGGAATATCTGCATAACCAGCCGACCACGATCGTTTATCGCGATTTAAAACCGTCGAATCTGATGATCGATGGAAATACCGGACGCGTAATGCTGATCGATTTCGGTATTGCACGCTCGATCAGCCAGAAAGAAGAAAAAGGCGTTACGGCGGTCGGCACAATGGGCTATGCTCCGCCGGAGCTTTTCAGCGGAAACGTCGAGCCGCGATCGGACATCTACAGTCTCGGCTCGACGATGTTTCATCTGTTGACCGGAGCCGATCCGCAAAGCAATCCGCTTCTTATTTTTGATTTTCAAAAGAACCCAAGGCCGCGTCAGATCAACCCGCGTTTGTCAGACCAGATGGAGCGTCTGTTGATGCGTGCCGTCGAGTATAATGCCGATTCGCGTTTTCGCGATGCAGCCGAATTGTATGCCGTGCTGCAAAAACATACCGACGACTTGCGTTCGGGATCGGTCACATTTGGCGCCGGCCAGGCACCGGTTTCGGTTAGTCTTTCTAACCAGCAGGTCTTTTGCGGATTCTGCGGCCAGCGAATTGTCGCGACCGATCTTTTCTGTGCGTTCTGCGGGGCCAAGCAGCCGATCGCGCAGCAGGGCGTTCATTCCGAGATATACAGTTCCTCTGCTGCCAGCACGGCGAAATTGCTGATCGAGGGAACAAGCGAGCTTGTCGCTCCGGCGTTCACGCTGCAAAAGGACGAAAACCTGGTCGGGCGGCGCGACCCGATGTCGAATATTTTTCCAGAGGTCGATCTTTCCAAGTACGATCCGCAGACCAAAATTTCACGCCGCCACGCCCGGATATGGCGTGACGGCCAAACATTTTTATTAGAGGACCTTGGTTCTTCCAACGGAACTATCCTAACCTCTTCTGTCAAGGATTCGTTCCGTCTTATTCCGCATAAGCCACAAGCTTTAGGCAACGGCGACAAGATCAGGATCGGAGATACGGTGCTCCATTTCGTTGTAAATTAGCTTTTCAAATATGACGGCAAATGCAGTCAATCCCGATGTATCGGGACGAACTTCGGCAAATATCGAACGAGTGGTGGATTTCAATCCCGCCGCCGTAACGGCTCCGTTTGCTTTACGATGCGGGGCATTGCTTGCCGATTATCTGCTGGTGATCGTGATTCCGGCCGGATTTTTATTGATTAGCAGAGCGTCTGGAAACGATGGGGCCAGTTTGATCAACAGCGGGTTCAACGACATTGGCTGGCTTACCGGTTTGCTTATCGGATTTGTCACCTTTCTGCTGCTTCCTGTTACCACAGGGAAGAGTTTCGGCAAAATGGCGACGGGCCTGAGGATCGTCGCAAAAGACGGAAAAGAGCCGTCCGTCCGCAGAATGGTAGTCAGGCAGCTGCTCGCCGGGCTGTTATTTATCCTGACTGCCGGATTGTCTTTTATCTTCGCAGCGTTAAGCCGTTCGAGCCGGGCTTTGCACGATTATATTACAGGTACAATGGTGATCTACGCCGATAAGCGGACTCGTTAGCAGAACGAAATGGCACGACTGATCCTGAAAAATTCACACGGAGCACCTGAGAATATCGAGCTTTCGCGGCTTCGCACGACGATCGGCCGGTCTGCCCGCAGCGACGTTTGCATCCCCGACGCCTTTGCGTCTCGGCTGCATGCCGAGGTGCGTCAGGAAGGCGACGGTTTCTGGCTGCAGGACCTCGGCTCGGCGAATGGAACGAAGTATAATGGCGTCCCGCTTAATCATGCAGTGCCTCTTTCCACGCGTGATGAGATCCAGATCGGCGAGACTGTTATTGTATTCGATGCCGAGGCGAATCAATTCGCGGGCGGAGCAACGCTGATCGCCGACCGCACCGAGGCACTCGATCCGTCGAAGACAATATCGTTTCAGAGCCGCCGCATTCCAACGACGGAACTTCTTGAGGGACAGTTTTCGTCACGCAACGACCTGCTCGGGCTGATAAGTAAGGTCGGCGTCGCTCTGCTTTCTGCGAGCGGGCTGGATGAAACGCTGAATCAGGTCGCGTCGCTTGTGTTCGAAGCGGTGCCAGCCGAACGCTGTGTGATAATGCTCCGCGACGAAACGGCTGTGGACGGCATGAAGATAATGGTCGCACGCATTCGCGGCAAGGACGAGGTCGTGCAAGAGGTCCGCGTCAGCCACAGCGTGATGAACGAGGTGCTGAAGAACGGCAAATCCGTCCTCACCGCCGACGCTCAGCAAGACCCGCGATTTGCCACGCAGACAATGGTCTTGCAGGGAATTCGTTCCGTGCTTGCGGTTCCGCTTTGCGTTGATGAACGTAATATCTTTGGCTTGATCTACGCCGATTCCCCGACTTACGAAACGACGTTTACCGAAGAGCATCTGAACATTCTGACGACGCTTGCCTCGGTCGCTTCGATACGTGTCGAGAACGCAACGCTGCTCGAAGAGCGTATGGAACGCGAGCGTATGGAACGTGAGCTTGAGCTTGCGACCGAGATTCAGCAGCGGTTTCAACCATCAGCACCACCTTTAGTTGAAGGTTACGAGTTTCAGGGAATTTCGTTTTCGTGTTACGAGATCGGCGGCGACTATTACGATTTTATCCGGCGTCCAGACGGGCGAATGATGATCGCACTCGGCGACGTTTCGGGAAAGGGAACTGCGGCGGCTCTGCTGATGTCTAGCCTGCACGCGGCGATACACGCTCAGATCTCGGCTAAAAGCACGCTGTTTGAAACGGTCAATTCGGTCAATCTTTATCTGGCTGAGAACACACCCGCGAATCGTTTTGTCACACTCTTTTTGGGCGAACTCGACCCGATCACCGGCACGATGAAATATATCAACGCCGGTCACAATCCGCCTTTGGTCGCTCGTGCGGATGGTTCTGTCGGATTGCTCGATTCAGGCGGGCTTCCGCTTGGATTGATGCCGTGGGCTGAGTATGAACAGGGCGAAATAACGCTCGGTTTGGGTGAGGCTCTTGTCGTTTATTCCGATGGCGTGTCCGAGGCCGTGAATCCGCTCGATGAAGAATTCGGAATGGAACGCCTCACAAAGGTCGTCCAAACCCATCGCGGAGCGTCCGCCGCCGGAATCCGCGACAAAGTCGAATCCGCCCTCTCCGTATTTACCCAAACCGCCCCCGCCAACGACGACATCACCCTCGTCATCGCCAAACGCATTTAGCATTGTCTCCCAAACTAAAAGTCCGGCATCCAAGCCCGGGGTTATTAAATCTGCCGCCGAAACACTCAATTCCTTCACAGAGTTATTCTTTTTCGGCGATTTTTCATTAAAAAATGAGCCATTTTTTAGTATTTTTGGCTTAATGTTACGTAACAATAACGTATTTTTTAATAACATTGCTTCATTGTTAGGTAACTTTGGCTTACTTTTAGGTATAAATGAGGTAAAAACACATGAAAATGGAGCAAAAACACATGAAAATGCGGCATTTTGTAATGTTTTTGGCTTATCTTTCGTCACATATCACTTTAAGCTATTCCGTTTAATCACGCCAAAAGAAAGCACTTAACGAATTCTTGTCAGAACCGTCTGCGTAAGAGGGCGGGGTAGTCTCACATATCTAAGCAATTACCGTTTGTCCGAGATACTATGTCCCCTGCGTCAGGAAGTGCGATACACCTTTTTGCCGACACTCTTTTCGCCGAGCGGAAAAAGCTCCGCTTTTCCGGCCAACTACCATTCTCTCCGCGGCTCCGCCGCCGGTTTGAGCGGCAAATTTAGCTTGACAAGGAGCATCAATTCAAATACGTTATCTTCAACTTTTCTTGTCGCTCAAGTAGTTCTGATCTAAAACCTGTTACTAATTTCTACCGTTCCCGCATGGGGATCGAGTTATGTGGAGACACGAATGCCTGCTTTTTGTCGAAACGCCGTTTCCGTCCGAAGTTTTGTAAATACCTTACGAAATCGCGTCTTGCCCGTTCTTGTGATCGCGGTCTTGCTGTCACCAGCCTTTTTCATTCTGTTTTCAGGAACCGCCGAGGCGAGTGGGAAGATGCCGAGGAAGGCTGTGGCTGCGCCGCCGTCGGCTCCGCCGGAACCGTTCATTATCGGTGCTCAACCGTCGAATCCTATCCTAACGGTCCTTGCGGTCGAAGCATTCACGGCTGTCAAATCATCGTTCCTCGCGATGTTCGCGGACGCAAATGCAGAGGCCCGCACGTCAGTAAGGGCATCGTCGGACGTGTCAGTAGCCCGCACGTCCGCGCCGAAGGATGAGGGCGGAAGGATGAAGGCTGAAGGAGTTTCCGATTCATCCTTCATCCCACATCCTTCATCCTTAACGATGCCGCAGCCTGCGTCGATCGTCGATTTTGATTTTGACGGCGACGGTAAAGCGGATGTTGGGCGTTGGAAGCCGGGCACGAACGAGTTTGAGATCGATCCGAGCGGCGGCGGTGCGAATCTTGTTTATGACATTGGTTCAACGACATCGAAATTCGTGCCCGGCGATTTTAATGGCGACGGCAATGTGGATGCGGCTGTTTTCGACGCGGGCACATGGACATACAAAACAAGCCCGACAGCCAACCAGCAGACGATCACGCTTGGTCAGAGCGGCGATATTCCGATGCCGGCCGATTACGACGGCGACGGAACGACCGACGCTGCAATTTTTCGTCCGTCTAACGGTGCTTGGCATATCAGGCAAAGCTCGACGGGCAACACTGTCTCGATGCCGTTCGGGACTGCGGGCGATGTTCCGGTTGTGGGTGATTACGATGGAGACGGCGTGGCCGATCTTGCAGTTTTCCGCCCATCGACCGGTTACTGGCATGTTCAGGGAAGCACCGCTGGCTATTCCACTTTTCCGTGGGGGCTTTCGTCGGACGTTCCCGCGCCTGCCGATTTTGATGGTGACGGCAAGACCGACCCGGCGGTTTATCGAGGCTCGACCGGAGCTTGGTACGCTTTAAAGAGCAGCACGGGTTACGCGACTCACGAGATAAAGGTCTGGGGAAATTACGGCGACCAGCCCGTGCCCGGAGATTATGACGGAGACAACAAGGCCGATTTCGCTGTTTGGCGCCCGACAACCGGCGTCTGGTACATCGTCAAAAGCAGCGGCGGTCACGAATACCACACGTTGGGTGTACCGGGCGACCGTGCCGTTCCGTCAGCCTTCATCAAGCAGATCGGCGGCGAGGTCGCGCCTTACGAACTCGCAAAGGCGAGGCTTTCACCAAAGAACGCGACTGGCGGCACCGATCTTTATTCGCAGAATTTCTCGTGGGGAACGTCGCTTGCCGGCCTGCCCGGACGAGCCGGTTTGAACGCCGGTTTTGGGATGAGCTATAACTCGCTCGTCTGGACGCGGGAGGGACTCAATGTTCATTTCGACACGAACTACGACAATATCAGCCCCGGTTTCCGATTCGGTTTCCCGACCATCGAGGCGCCATATTATGTCCCGAGCGGCGGCGGCGGGGAGACAAGCGATCCGTATTTTGCATACGTGATGGTTTCGCCGTCAGGAGCAAGGACCGAGTTTCGCCAGATCGGTGCGTCCGAACTTTTTGAAACCGCCGATTCCAGTTATCTCCAACTTGAGACCGCAAGCGCTCCCGACCCGAACACGCCCGTCGAGGACATCACCCTGGCCGTTCGCGGCACCGACGGAACCCAGATGGAATATGTCTGGATCGCCGGTGCGTTTCGCTGCACAAAGATACTAGACCGCAACGGCAACTACATCACGATAGATCACAGCGAATACGGCCAACTGACAAAAGTCACCGACACCCTCGGCCGCGAAATAAATGTCAACTACTCCGAAGACCTTTACCCGATCTCGATCACGCAAACTTGGAAAACAAACAACGGTGAGGGATCGAATGTAACTCACACATGGGCAACGTTCGACTATACAAACAAACAGCTTGACCCCACTTGGCACGCTTCGATAACAAGCACCGGACCGCCATCGGGAACGATTTTAAAAGTTCTCGAAAGAGTAACGTATCCAGACCTTAGTTCCACGAAGTTTTATTACAACGATTACGGTCAGGTTTCCAAGATCGAAAACATCGCCGCCGATTCGGCTTCGCATATCTTGAACTCCGTGCGGACAAATCTTGAATCGCCGGGGACGAATCTGACCGACGTTCCGCGTCTTGGCGAAACGCGCACCTTTGTCGAGAACTTCAACAGCGGACAGGAAACCGTCGTTACCAGCACGCTCACCACGGGACATCAGATAACGGACATAACCGGAGCGACGGTTACCGCGGCATTGATTCAGGTCGCGATGCAAAACCACCCGACCGGCAATGTGACCAATACGTTTGTTGGCCAATCCGGTTGGATGGAAGGACTGCCCATTCTCGTAAACGACTACGCCGACGGAGACTACTACACACCAAAACGCTCGTCCTGGACGCGCTGGACACAGGACGATGTTAATTCCGCCGACACCCAAAACCCGCGCGTAACCGAAACAAAGATCGGCGACGGCGTTAACCTGAAACGCACAACCATCGATTATCTACTCTACCCGTCAACAACCATTTCCAAGTTCGGCCTCGTCAGCGCCGTAAATGTTTACGACACAAATCAATCTACCGTTCTCAAACGAGCCGAGACTGATTACAATTTCGCCACCACCTACACCGACCGCCGCATTATCGGTTTACCCTCGGAGACCAGAAGCTACGGTTGGAACGACGCGACCAACGGCCTCGAACTCGGCTCGAACATTACATACGGTTATGACGAGGAAAACTTTGCTCAGGAAACCAATCAGATAATCTCGCCGATGCGACACGACACGGCAAACTACGGATCGTCGTTTATTGCCGGTCGAGGGAATCTCACGTCCGTGACGCGGCATGATGTGCTTTCGCAGAGTTCTGCCGTGACTTCCCGAACGCGCTACGACATCGCCGGTTCGGTCGTCTCGAAACTCGACCCACTCGGCAGAAAGGTGAGGATCGGCTACGCGGACAACTGGAACTCTGAGGCCCCGTCCGCAACATTTGCTTATCCGACCATTGTTACAGACCCGGCAGGTTCGACATTAGGCGAACCATCGCATTCCTCATTCGTAAAATACCGCTACGACATCGGAGCAAACGTCTGGGCAAAATCACCCGCGCCGGAAGGCAACCAAAACGGCAAAGAAACGGTGCGGGAATACGACGACAAGGGGCGCCTCTCAAAAGAAATCATCACCAACAACGGCGCCTACACCCGCTACGAATATCCGCCTAACGGCATCCAATCGAAAGTGTTCTCAACTATCATAGATACGAACACGAATGGCACCGGCGATCTAGCCGACGAAGTTCTCTCCGAAAGCTGGTCTGACGGTGCGGGAAGAACGAGAATGTCGAGAACCGAACATCCCGGCAGCATCGGTGGTTACAGCGGTTCTCTGACCGAATATAACGTGCTTGGCCGTGTAAAGAGAAGCACAGTCCCGACCGAGATCGACAACAACTGGAACCCCGCCGGAGACGACTTCCGAGGAATGAACGGCAGCGATTACATCTGGCTCTGGAACGCAAAAGAATACGACTGGATGGGCCGCACAACCCGTACAATTAACACCGACGGAACAGACACTCTAATCAGCTACGAAGGCTGCGGGTGCGCAGGCGGGTTAGTTACAACGATTCAAGGCGAACTTGTTCCACGCGACGATCAGTCGACGGTCAATGCAAGAAGAACGCAAAAAACATACGCCAACATTCTGGGTCGTGACATTAAACTCGAATTGATGGATTGGGAAGGAAATGTTTATAAGACGGCAACGACCAAATACAATGGCCGCGATCAGGTGATTTCGTCTCGCGTTTATGCCGGGACGGAATACGCAACTGAGTTTCAGGAAACTTTATCAGCTTTTGACGGGCATGGTCGATTGAAAACCCACCATGTCCCACGCCAAGACCCTAATACGGCTACTATGTACAGTTATTTTGCCGATGACAAGCCGGAATCGATAACCGATGCGCGAGGGGCCGTAAAACATTATTCTTACAACAATCTTGGACTGATCGGTCAGATGAGTTGGACGGTTCCGCAAAACAGCGGTATCGAGATTCCTGCGGCCGTGACTTTTTCTTATGACAACATTGGTAACAGAACTCATATGCAAGATGGATTTGGAACGGTTGATTACATTTATAATTCGCTTTTTCAGATGACCTCGGAAACCCGGCAATTTAACGAACCTGTTCCGTTGTCGCCAAACAATGATAATAAATTTAAGATCGAATACGGGTATGGTTTATCAGGACAGCTAACCAGTTACAAAGAGCCGCTTGGGGAAGTAATCAATTACGGAAATGATAGGACAGGCAGGTTGAAAAGCGTCTCCGGTAATCGAACGGTTGAGAATATTCAACTAAATTATGTAACAAACGCGGAATATCGTGCTTGGGGCTCATTGAAGGAATTGGATTATGGCATTCTCGACGTAGAAATGACTTTCAACAATCGTCTTCAAGTTCAGGAATACGATTTGGGTGGAACAGCCACAGCATACAGTTACGGGAATGACGGCCGTCTAAACCTCGTGGATACTGGTTGGATTAAGAACTCATATTCCTTTGATTTTCTGGGAAGGATAGTTGCGGCAAAGGCACAAGAAGCAATATACAACCCCAACAGACCACTTCCTTACGACCAAACTTATGTCTATGATGCTTTCGGAGAAATGACCGAGGTTCATAAGAATCACTGGCAGGCAGATTACGACATTGCGGAACAGTTTCAGAATGGCCGAATAACCGAGAGCAGTCGGCTAAGCTCCATACCTTGTGGTATTGATTGCAACAACGGCAATTACCCCAATGCCGAAGTTACCAACAATTTTACGTTTGATGCGGATGGACGCAAACTGCAATATACTGGCCACGGATATAAATACGATGCCGAAGGCGGCCTTGTGTTTTCGAGTGCTGGCGAAAATTCAGAGACCCACTATTTGGACGGAGACCGAAGAACAATCAAGGCGATCGAGCAAAAAGTAACAAGAACAGTTTTCCCAGTCGGGAATAGTTATTATGCCGCTATTCCTTGTAGCTATGATGAGAGCGTATATTTCCCCACCGGCCAGTCTCCCAGTACATGCGAGAGAAAAGAGTTCTATATTTTTTCAAGTGTCTTGCAAAAAGTGGTTTTAGAGATCGGAACTGTTACTGTTACCCCTTACCTACAGTCGCCGCAGCTTGCGCAGACTCAAACGAAGGCAAATATTATTGCAAATAATGATGAAATCGCAGAAAGAGTGTCACGTTATAATGTGAATTGGAGTACCTCTTCGGGATTCAAAACAATGATTAAACTGAAAGACCCGAGCGGAAATTACGGACATAAAGAGACAATTTTGGAGTCTGGCGTATCAACTCCGATCATCGCAGACCAACCTTCTGTCGATCCTTTCGGTTCAGAATGGGCGTTCGAATATCCATGGAGAGATCAACCTGAGAATGATCCAGGTTGCACTTTGGTTGGTGGTGGTGATGGTGAGGAACCACCAGAATGGCGTTGCGGGGAAGATGTTGAAAATAGAGGCAACCCCGATGAAGAGATCGGAAGCATCCCTAAGAATACGTGTTATGAAAATGGCTTTGAAGTCGATTGCAATGATGCATTACACAATCTTGACCCGGAGACACCGGTAACTAAGGAAGATGAGTTTCCCGATCAGTCTCCAAGTACAGAAGGCCCTCAGGGTATCCATCAAAACGAGGACCCTACGGACAACAACGGAAACGAAGGCGAGCAAGATTTTGAGCAACAGCACAACGGGCGGACCGTCTGGTTCGGTAGTGGAGCTGGCGTTGAAGTCGATGTCTCGCCAAACCAAATAGGAACCGCCTCGGACTGGAACCTTCAGAGTGAAACAATGCCCCGCCCCGAACCAACGCCAACGGCAACGCCAACGGGCGTTCCTCAAACGGGTCCTGAGGTTATGAAGAGTACATGGGAGCGTTGGGGGGAGAAATTTGAAGAGTGTGCGAAGAAATTCCTGAGACGCTGGACAATGAGGCAACGTTGGGGTTCCGCGCGTGACCGTGAAGCGGCTATGAAATCGATAGACTCTGCAAATGCCGACTTTAGCGCGATTCCGCTAGACGCAACGGTGTCGGGCTCCAAACTAGCAAAAAAATGGGGGGTTGGCGGTGTCAGGCCTGGAGAGTTCATATCCGGTACTTTTGCTCGCGGTAAAATCAGGATCGCTAGTGAATTTTGGACGCCAGGTGGATGGGATGTAATCCCCAATAGAAATGGTCAGACGTATATTGAAAATGTGGTGATTCACGAAGCTGGAAACGCTTGGTCATTGTATACGACTGGCTCATACATGAGCTTTGGGGACCAGGAATCAGCTGATCCAGATTCAGGACAACGAATTCAGGATTGCGTATTCCCGAAACCTAAATGATGATTTATGGGAGCGAACCCGTTATTAAGTCAATATTTCTAGTTCTGGAGGCAGGTTTATGTTAAAAATCGGATGTAGATATTCAAGTTTCTTTTTCCAACTAATACTTGCAACTCTCGTTTGTAGTTTCGTGCCCTCCTACGCTCAGCAAATAGACTCGGCAAGGGGCGTCAATGCGATTGATGGTGTATACGAGTTCGTATCTGAGCGCTCAACCCTAACTAAGCCAATTTCGATTGACGATAAGGATACTATTTCAGCTCCTAAATGGAAGGGTGTTTGGATCTTTCAAAAAGGCTACTTCTCGACTGTACTCATGCAGAATCGGCGATTTGAATTGCCGGAAGAAGAAGATTGTGATTTGGGTTATAGATCCTATGCTGGGACGTATGCCGTTAAAGGAGACCGGTTGACTTTGATCCAGACCTTTTCACTGAGCGAGATCTTTGAAGGTCGGCCTGTGGTTTTGCTCTTCCGCCGCGAAGGTACTTCCCTGATACTTATTCAGGAGTTGCGTGCACACCCCGAAGATGGCCGCGAAGGGCAGGTCACAACAACACTGCGAAAGTTGAAATAGTTGGTAGTCCGGTGTCAGGTCTGCGATTCGGCTAACATTCGCAAATGGCTTGATTTTGGGCTGTCAAGAAGCTATTAAATCCGGCTCTGGGCTATTTCTCGGGGCCGATTAAGCTAAGCAACTGGAAGACTTGGTGTCAGGAAGACTTGGGGTCAGGCAAACAGAAAAAGCCTGGGGGCATCTATGAAGTTAGCCTATGAGTCAAGCGCAGGACGGCTTTCGCAGGACGGCTTTCGCACCGTTTGGTGGGTGCGGGAAGACATCAGCGAGTGTTTCTGACAATAGAACAAACCGGGCCTCCTTTAGATTTAGTTAGCTTTAGATTTAGTTAGCTTTGTATTTCAAGTTCGCGAATCGCCAAAGGGCGATGCCATCATCTATTCGTGCATGAAATGCCCACACCGAAGTTTCCTTCAAGTAATAGTTTTCCGCTACATGAAACTTAATCGGCTCATTATCGACTTCTCGAAAATGGCTGGCCGTGCCATCAGCCCTCCAGA
>CAZSEL010000039.1:0-40494 GCA_964605905.1 uncultured Chloracidobacterium sp.
TGCAGTCTTTGTTCCGACAATTACCAGGTTTTGAGACGACCTCCATAGCTTTTCCGCAAATAGAGCGGCAAAGCCGCAAGAAAGTTTTATCCGATTAGAGTAGCGTAATTCATTTTGCGGAGTGAAGAAGGCCGGTAAATATATACGATTACGTTACTTACTTGTAGCGCGCCATACCATTTAGGTTGCCTTTAAAATCTGCGGGGCTTACAAATCAATAGATTTCTTTACGTTCGTCTCAAACGATTGTAAGGTATGATTTTTGCGTAACTTAGAGGAACAGGCCGCAGACCATTCACCCGGTTTCGGCCAAAAATTTACTCTTCCCGGAACGTAACGCACAAGATCAGGAGGGAACTAATATGTTTTCCAAGTTTAGAAGTCAGGCACCGATGGTTGCTCTGGGCATTTTTCTGCTCACGGCCGCAGGTTTTGGAGCGGTTGTCGATGAGACAGACCCCGAAGTTACCGACCGCGTGGCCCGCATCAGCCATTTGACTGGGGATGTCGATATCCGCCGGGCCGATGCGGACGAAGCCGAAAAGGCAGTGTTGAATCTGCCGATCGTTCAGGGCGATGTTATCGTCACCGGCCCGGGTGCAAGATTTGAGATCCAGTTCAGCAGCCGGAAATATCTTCGCGTTTCCGAGAACTCGCAGATAACCATTACGACTCTACAGGAAACGGGCATTGCTGTCAGTGTTCAGCAGGGAACGGCGGCGGTGCGGACGATCGAGTTTGATAAGGAAAATGAGTTTTTCGAGATCGACGCACCGAAAACGACCGTCGCAATTCAGCGTTCGGGCCACTATGTTGTTGACGCCGGTATGAATGGCGACGTTGTTCGTGTAAGCGTGACAGAGGACGGCGAGGCGAGGGTCTATTCGGAAACGTCCGGTTTCACTCTTCGTGATGGCCGCAGCGCTCAACTGTTTGTCGGCGGAAACCGACCGGGCGAATGGGACATTGCCGACGCATCGGATTATGAAAATGAGTTCCTTACATGGTCGCTCGACCGCGACAAAACGATCGCGGCGAGACTTAAGGACGCGCACTATGATCGATACTATGACCGTGACATTTACGGCGCCGAGGATCTGAGTCAAAACGGCGAATGGATATACACTGCGTCTTATGGTTACGTATGGCGGCCGTACTCGAGTGTTACGGCCCGCTATGCGGACTGGTCGCCATATCGTTATGGACATTGGCGTTGGATCTCGCCGTACGGTTGGACATGGATCAACGACGAGCCGTGGGGCTGGGCAACATATCACCATGGCCGCTGGGTGTGGGACAACGGTTACTGGTATTGGTCGCCGTATGGTTATTACCGCTATCGACGAAGCTGGTGGAGCCCGTCGCTTGCTGTTCTGTCGGTGTATAACAACAACGTCTGCTGGTATCCGCTGCCGTACAACTATCGACGCTATAACCATCGGCGTCAACATCGTCGCGACCGTCATAACCCGGGCCCGGTTGCGGGCAACCCGACGCCGACGCCAAATACAAATCCTAGCCCAGTTCCACCCGGCCCGATAGACCGTCGCGGTGGCGGGCGTTTCCCGATCGATTCAGTACCGACAACCGCTGTAATTGCTGTAAAGAAGGAGGAATTTGGATTGCCTCGAGGCGGCGGCCGACTACCATCGATGGATTCGCGTGCCGTGCTTTCAAAGATCCCAGATGTCTCAACGCCGCCGATATTGCCGACGTTTGAGGAGGTTAATCGAAAGGCGCCAATCGAGACCAGATCGGATCGTCGTAGTTTTCCACGGCCGCAGCCGACTCAAACAGGCGCCGCTCCGAGAAAGGTGGACGCGCCGATGGACGCCGAGCTGCAAAAGAGCCGGATATACGGCAACCGGCCTCCTTTACAGAACGCGCCGGTTGTCACGCCCGGGATCAATCCGGGTATGGAACGCGAAACAAAGCGAACCGGCGCGGTCGAGCGTCCGCCGGTGAAACGCGAGGAGCAGCAGAGACGAACGGTAGAGACGCCGCCAATTATGCCGCCGATGCCGCCGACGCGTACTGAGACCCCGCGAAAACAGGAAACGCCAAGATACGAGCCGCCGCCGCGAAAGGAGACTCCGCGATATGAGCCACCGCCGCGCAAAGAGACGCCTCCGCAGCGGCAGGAAACACCACGGTACGAACCGCCGCCGAGGAACGATCCTCCACCGAGGAACGATCCTCCGCCAAAGAGCGATCCGCCTCCGTCAAAGAGCGAGCCGACCAAACCGTCGGAATCCGCTCCGACGCGGAAAGGGAAGGACGGTTAACAACCGTTAACGAAAAAGGCTGTCTGAAAGGCGGCCTTTCAATTTCTCCAAGTTTAGACTATGCATTCTTTGTCGCCAACGGCGACAAACATTAAAGCCTAGGGTGCAGCCGAAGGCGAAACCCTAGGAACGTGGTCCATGAATTGACGCTCCCTGAAAGGGAGCAACACATTTGCGTTTTGTTCGTCCCTTTCAGGGACCGGCGAGTTCGCGATTCTTCCTATGGTTCCGTTCGCCCGCGGCTCACTACACCATAGGCTTTAATGTCGGTCGCCGTTGGCGACAAGAACTACTTCGGTTTTGGCACCGCCTAAGTACTGCCGTCCAAATTGATTTGCGAACCGACGTTCAAATGTTAGTTACCAAGAAAGGTCGGTTTGTTGACGGCCGACGAGTCGCCGACGACGAAGAAGCGGATGTTTTTCATATACTTGTTGGCAACGGCGCGAATTTCGTCCGGTGTGACCTTTTGGACTCCGTCAAGAAATCCAAGCGACTTTGCCCAACCGCCGCCGACAAGCTCGTAGCGGGCGAGCTCGCCGACCTGTGCGGCGTTGGTTTCCTGCTGCAGATAATAAGTGGTCAGAAAATACCCCGATATTCCGTCGAGCTGGTCCGATTCGATCGACGCTCGCTTCATCGCATTTATCTCGTTGAGCATAACGCTGACAGCCTGATTCGCGTCGGTCGCGGTAACGTAGATATTCGCGGTGTTGGCGGCGTTGTCATCCATCTCAGCGTTTGGCGCGTAAGACAGATTTCGCTTTGTGCGGACCTCGGAATAGACACGACTTTGCAGGATCGTTATCGCAACACGCATCGCGTGATAATCGGGATCGCCGATCGCCGGTGCGGCAAAAACGCCCTTTACATAATTTGTCGGCAGCGACCGCTGCGAGACATCGACCGTCGGCTCAGTGAATGCGATCTTTGCAATATCCGGCTGCTTGTAATTGCCCTTCGGCAGTTTTCCAAACGATGCCGTGACCCGTTTTTGGAATACGGCCGGATCGACGTCACCGACGATCACAAGAAGCAGACGCGACGATTCGATCAATTTTTGATAATAAGCCTTTGCATCGGCAAGCGTGACAGCTTGGATCGATTCGACCGTTCCCGAAGGATCGGCGGCGTACGGATGGCCGGCGAACAGGACGCGTTCCTCGAAAGTGTTTAGAGCGTCGTCAGGGCTGACGCCGCGGTTTCTGAGCGCCGTCAGAGTGCGTTCGCGGACCAGATCGAAATCGGCTTGTGTGAACGCCGGGTTCAAAACGACATCGGTAAATATTTCCCAGGTGCGGTCAAAGTGCGGCCGCGTCGATGAAAGCTGTAAAACGCTAAAGTCATAGGCGGCGCCCGCGCTTAGTGTGCTGCCCGTTCGTGAAAGCTCTTTTCTCAGAGCAGTACGCGGAAATTTTTTGCTTGCTTCGGTGGCGACGGTCAGGGCCAAAGATTCGAGCCCGGCTTTCTCGGCGGTCTGATTCCGCACACCGCCGCGCACGAACAATCCAGCAGAAACCGTCGGCGACGACGGCCGTCTTTTTACGATAACTTTCAGGCCGTTTACATCAAATTCAGTTACGTTCTTCGCAGTCGAGGCCGACTGAGCAAGGCCGGGAATCGATAACGAAAATGTTAAAACAAATAATAAAAAGTATTTCATAAATCAATCAAATGGAGCGGTCTTGATGGGTTTATCCGCTTTTTAAATTGCCTCCACCTTAAGGTGGAGGAAGTTATGCAACGGCGACCGGCTTAAGCCGAATCTCAAAAAGAAAATGTCCTTATGGCTTTAGCCCATCTCTTAATTCTTGTTCACACATTCCTCGCTTTCGGCTAAAGCCAATCGGAATTCTTTTTTTATATTTTGGCTAAAGCCTTGGCTGCTAGCCAGCCAACCTCCACCTAAAGGTGGAGGCAATTTAAAATTCGCAACTCGGAAACAAGACCACCCATTATTTGCCGATCAGATCAACTTCGGCCAATTTTGCGGCGGTCTGGGCTTCGGTGGACATCATTGCAACGGCGACGTGCGGTTTGCCGATCATATATTGCGTCAGATATTTGCCGATGTCTGCCCGCGAAACGGCACGGAGATTTTTGTGATAGCCGCTGTAATAATCGATACCGGTCGATGACCACCAGAAACCGAGCGAGTGTGTGTATTCGCTTAGTTTATCGCGGCTATAGAGGTCTTGTGCCTCAAGCAGATTTTTTGCGTTCGCCAGTTCTTCATCGGAGAAATATCCGGGTGATCCGAATTGCGCGATCTGTTTATAAAGCTCGGCGAGAGCTGCTTTTGCTTTGTCAGGCGACGTGACCAGCGTGATACGGATCGGTCCGGTGTTTCGCTGGGTGTAATAATGGACGCTCGCTGCGACGGCTAGCCCGCTGTCGATCATCGACCGCTGCAGCTTTGAGTCAGCCTGCTCAACGATGAATGAGAAAACGTCCGCAGCGTAGGTTCCGGCGTCGTCCTTTCCGATCGAAGGGCCGTGCCAGCCGATCTGGACAATGACGTTTTCAACATCTTGTGTAACAAAAACGCCCTTGCTTTTTTCGAGCGGCGGATGCTCGACGATTGGAAATTTAATGAACGGATCTGCGCCTTTCGGCCAAACGCCAAAATTTTCTTCCGCCAACTTGAAAACGGCCTCAGGCTGAACATCGCCTGTCACGATCAAAGCGGAATTATTCGGCACATAATAACGCGACTGGATAAGACGCATTTTTTCTGTCGTTGCCGACGCGACCGTTTCACGCGTTCCGCCCGGGCTTTTCCGCGACGGATATTTGTAAAACAGATTGTCCATCAGCGTCCTGTCGAGATAGTAAAACGGCTCGGAAAGCTGACGGTCGAGCTCGCCGAGCACAACCTGAATCTCCTGGCGAAACTCCTCTTCATCGAAAGTCGGAAAGAGCGTCGCGTCGCGCATATTGCGCATTATTGTCGGCAAATGCTCGCTGGTCGTGCTGAAATAATAGTTTACGTATTCTTCCTGTGTCGTCCCGTTCTTTACATAACCGGACTTGTCCAGATTGTTTAGATAGCTAACGTCGCCGATCTGCGATTTTAATTTCAGCCGCTCGGTACAATTTTCCCTGGCAAAGATGTCCATGCGGCCGACACTGCGTGCCATATCGCATCGAAAGACGGCAACCGCGCCATTCGATTTGAAGAACATGTGCTCATATAGATGCGACAGGCCGTTTAGCTCAGGCGGTTCGGTAAACGAGCCGTTGCGGACCGCAAGTTCGACCGTCACCAGCGGCACGCTCGAATCGGGCAAGACGATGATCTCGAGTCCGTTTGCAAGTTTTTTATTGACAAACGGAATCTTGAATTCTGTCTGCGCCGGCGCAGCGGATGTATTTCCACGAGCCGGAGCCTGAGCTAGAGCCGATGTTGTAACAATCGAGAGTAATAGGGAAAGAGCGAGAAAGCGTTTTATCACGTAAAAACTCCGTAAAAAATTTCGGCAACGTGCATTTGCCGTTACTATGCAGAACAATATTTAATCTACCATAAGGAGACTAAATCAATGGAACGAGATAATTTGATGCACGGAGCACGCACCGCGTTGAACACAAACGAAGATATTCGCGCCTGGGCCGAAAACTACCTAAAAGAAAAAACCCGAGCCGAAATGCCCGGGCTTTCCGAAGAAGAATTTGAAAAACACTGGAAATACCACAAGCCGGAGATCATGCACGCCGGAGCGACGGAAGCGATGGCGGCCTTCAAGGCAAGGCAAAAGTAAAAATTAAAAAGGCAAAACAGAACCCGTCTCTCGGTCTGTTTTGCCTTTTACCTTTTGCCTACACTCCCGGCATTGCCTTTTTGAGCGGTTTGAGCAGGAACACCAGTACGACGGCCATGAACAGTGCCATTAAGGCAAGGACCAGGAAGAACGTCGATTGCAGCCAGATGTCCCAGAAAATGCCGATCTGGGTTAGCTTGTTGCCGATCGCGGTGGCGACAAACCAGCCGCCCATGAGCAGGCCGCGTTTTGCAACCGGTGCGACTTTAGACACAAGCGAAAGTCCCATTGGCGAAAGCATAAGTTCACCAAGAGTCACGATGGCATAAGCGATAATAAGCCAGAATGGGGATACGCGGAACAGGTAAGAGTCCTGCAAAATGGCGGTCTTGTTTGCATCGCCGGCACCGGGAACGACACCGTTTACTGCGGCGATCAGTTTTTGTTCACCACTTTTTAGTCGAGTCTTTTCTGATTCGGTGAGAGCGGGTTTACCGTCTTTGGCATTTGCCTCATCCATTTCTTTGAGCTCTTCATCGGTGGTCGGAGCGAACTTCACGCCGTTGACGAGATATTTGTTATCGGCGTCTCTGGCGCTCATTAGCTTGTCGATCACATCCTGAGAAACTCCAGAAGCCACGAGATCTTTCGAAACGCGTTCGTTAATGCGAAAGCCGCCGACCGCAAGCTGATGGGGAGTTTTCGTTGCCTTTTCGCCAATGCCCGCACCAACCCAAAGCACAAGGAACGACAAACCCGTGAGCGTCATCCCAATTGCCATTTTGGTCGGTGTCGCGGGTTCCTTGCCGCGCCTGTCGAGCCAGCCCCAGAACCAAACGAGCGGGAACGTAAGAGCCAGAATCCAAAAGGCGTTGATCGACTGTGAGATAGTGCCCGACACGTTCCACTCCGTGTTATCGTCAGCAAAATACGTGAGCGTTGAACTGTTTTGGTGGAACACCATCCAGAACACTATCACCACACCGAATATCACGACCAGCCCGAATGCCCGTTTCCAGTCCGGGATGCGGCTCAACAGGGTCGACGACTTTCCGTTGCTGCGGTCAAACTCCGAATCGCCGGCGCCGATCATGTCGCGGCTGATAAGAAAAGCGAAGATGCCGACCGCAATCGCGACGACAATTCCGACGATAGTTGCACCCGTACCGCTTAGCGGCACTAAGCCCGGGAGAAAATAAGCACCCAATGCGATCAACGCGGCCGCGATCACAAACGGAGCCGCTTTTAATCCGGTAGTAAGTTGAGCTGTACGTGGGCCGCCAAAACTCTGCCCGCCAGCTGCATCGCCCGACCCACCCTGATCGCTTACACCGTGCGGCGGCAGGTCCGTCGCGGTAGCCACCGTGTCAGCAGCCTGTTCGTCGTCCACTCCAAATCTTTTGTCGGTGTGCTGAACGTATTCCTTGAAGTACCATAGAGTGGCGACCGAGAGCACCATTCCAAAGGCCGCGACAGCAAAAGCTGCGTGTACGCTCCAAATGTCTTTGACGATCTCCATTACGATCGGAGCAACAAACGCGCCGAGGTTAATGCCCATGTAAAAGATGTTATAAGCGCGGTCTTTTAAGTGGCTGCCTTCTGGATAAAGATTGCCGACCATTGTCGAGACATTGGGTTTGAAGAAGCCATTACCGATAACAAGACAGGTCAGGGCAAGATAGACTGCCCACATCGCTGGGATTGAAAGCAATCCGTGGCCTGCCATAAAGAAAAAACCGCCGATCATTACGGCCTTTCGATAGCCTGTTATGCGGTCAGCAATCAAACCGCCGATCAGCGGGCTCGCGTAAACGAACATCAAATAGTTCGCGTTAAGCGTGGTCGCCTCGGTCGCCGTCCAGCCAAAACCCGAAACAGGATCGCGAAGGTAAAGCGTAAACAGAGACAGCATCGAATAAAAGCTGAATCTTTCCCACATTTCGGTCGCGAAAAGGACGTACAGGCCCGTCGGATGTTTTGTTACATCGCCCGAATGCGCTGCGGCGTTGAATGTCTCGGCATTAGCACTCATTAAGTTTTTCCTCGTTTACAGTTTGAGATTTGAAGAGAGTTAGGGAAATATAGCAGATAAATTTGTTAACGAAAAGGAAATAAAGCCGTAAGCGGTTTAGTTCGTTGACCGAGCTGACTAGCTTTAGAACTCACGGAGGACAAAAATATGCTGTTTATTGGCGGGATCATCGCGATCGTGGTTTTTACAATTCAGGTTTTCAAGACGGCTCAGGGAACCGGCCGAAATGCTCCGCTTTGGGCGGTGCTGACGGCGGCAATAGGCATTGGTTTTCAATTTGTGATACCGATCTTTTTGGGGATCGTGCTGGCTGTTTACTACTTAGCGACCGGCTCGCCTACTGAGTCGCTCGAACGCGATATCCAGGGTCCGGCTACAATAATTGGCGTCGTCTCCATTATCCTGAGCATCGTCGGAATGGTGTTGGTCTCAAAACACGTTTCAAAAGTGATAGACGTTCCCGTAGGCTCAGTGGACGCACCGCCGCCGCCGCCGACATTTTAAGAGATGGGCCATGATCGCCGTCGCACTAGCCGTCTATTTGGTCTGTGAGATTTCAAGGCGTGGTTCCGGTAGTCTCACAATCGCTCGGCATTATCGGCGTGCCGCCTTCTCGCAATCCAAAATCCAAAATCGAAATGGCTTGCTTTCTTTCTCAAACTCAAACAAAATAAGGGTATGGCAGAGCAAGAGGCGACGGGAAAGGCACGGATGCGTTGCCGCGAGATCATGACGGCGACGGTCAGGACCGTGACGCCGCAGACCGCTTTGGTCGAGGTTGCGGTACTGATGCGTGAGGGCGACGTGGGAAGCGTGCCGGTGATCGACGGCGGAAAGCTTGTCGGCATCGTCACCGACCGCGATATTGTCGTGCGCGCCGTTGCCGAAGGGAAAGGACCGGAAACAGCCGTTTCCAATGCGATGACCAGCGAGATATTTTCCGTAAAACCAGACGATTTTGCGTTCGAGGCGATCCGCCTGATGGGCGACAAACAGGTCCGCCGCATTCCGGTCGTAAACGAAGACGGCTCGCTCGCCGGTATCATCGCCATTGCCGACATCGCACTCGAAATGGAAGACGAACGCGAGATCGCCGAAACCCTTGAAGAAATCTCAACCGGCTCGGCGTTTTGGAGTAAGAGTTGAACTCGGCTCATGCTAAGTTTTCAACAGAAATTAACAATATGAATCGATTTACCTTAATAATTGCTTGCATTGCATTTCTGGCCTCATTTGTCGCAAATAGCTCCGCGCAACAGCCGCCTTCCTCGATAAAGGGCGTTGACAATTTTCCCGCCAATCTGTCTCGGGAAATTGCCGAGAGCGGAACATATGTCAATGGTATCTACCGAAATCGTTTACTGCGTTTTTCACTCGCGATTCCTGCGGACTGGAACCTAATGAGCGACGACATCAACAAAGCGGCTATCTCCACCGGCACGAAGATTATCCTTGAGGGGCAGCCTGCTTCAAGACACAAAGCCTTTGAGGAATCAGCCTCTAATACAAAAATACTGTTTACCGCTCAACTTCCATCATTGATCGAAGGTGCCACGTTTGTTGTAGGGGTCGAAGTTAATCAACCCGGTCATACCCAGTTGAAGTATGCAGAGTTTAATCGGAATCTTGCACTCGGAGCCTTTCCAACAGCGACATTAAAGAAGGATCTCTATGAAAAGACTTTTGGTGGAGTTTCGTTCACTTGTTTTGACTTAGAACTCCCCACACCTAAAGGGACGCTCAAACAAACTTATTCAGTGGTCATGCTCAAAAGTAATGTACTATTCTCAGTCGCAACCTACTGGTCAGACGAAGAAAAGAAATCGGTGATCGACGCACTAGGAACATTGACGTTCGAGACCCAATAAAAGGGTTCAATCACAAATGGCTAAGGCATTTAATCGACATTTTCAATTTTTAGGCTCATCCGGTGCGGCGAAGCCGTCGGGGCGGCTTTGGCTGCCGGCGGCGGATGTTTATCAGGTCGAGGACGGCTGGGTTGTCAAGGTCGAGCTTGCAGGCGTCGCGGCAGAGGATGTCGAGATCGAGGTGCAAGGGAATTTGCTTTACATAGTGGGCTGCCGAAAGGACCGTTCTTGCGCCGCCGGAGGCTCGTATCAGCAAATGGAGATCACATACAGCCGTTTTGAGAAAGCTCTCAAATTCCCTGCGTCGATCGAGGGCGTGAAACTCGATCATCTGTTCGAGAACGGACTGTTGATAATCAGGCTGAGAAAAAGAGAGGGTTAATATGCCGGAAGTAGTGGAACACAATCTGTCCAAAACACATCCAAGCAATGTGTTTTACCCAGCCAGTACCGAAGAAAAGGAGATAGTGTATCCCGAACAGCGGGAAGATGATATGGGTGAAACTTCGATTCATATTCGCGTCGTCGCAAATTTTCTAAGCATATTGAAGCTGTTCTTAAAACATCAAGAGGATGTTTTTATTACGGCCAACATGAATCTCTATTATGAAAAAGGCAATCCGAACAAATGGTATGCGCCCGACATTTTGATCGCTTTCGGTGTGCCGAATCACGAGCGCTCAAGCTATAAAATCTGGGATGAAAAAGTTTCTCCTCATGTGATTTTTGAGGTTTCATCCGAGCGAACATGGAAAGCCGATATAAGCGAGAAACTTGAAATCTACAGCCAACTTGGAGTCGAAGAATACTACATCCTGGACCCCGAATTTAAATACCTTCCGGCGCCGATCCTTGCCTTTGAATTGCAAGGGGAAAGGCTCCTGACAGTGCCTGTGAATAATGACCGAATTTTTTCGCCTCGGTTGGGACTGGAAATAGTGCGCACGGAAAATAGTTTCAGGCTCTTTGATCCGAATAAAAATGAGTTTTTGCGAACGCTGGATGAATCGGAAAGCGAAATCGAAAGACTTAAGGCTGAAATTGAAAAATTGAAATCGGACAGATAAATATTTTATGGCCGACGAGACAAATAGAAATCCGCTGAACGAAACCGAGGTTGATATCCCGCAGCAGCTGGAGGTGGCGATATTGCCGCTGCAAAATACGACGCTGTTCCCGGACACGGTCGTGCCGCTTGCGGTCGGGCGCGAACGCTCGATGCGGGGTGTCGAATCTGCGCTCTCGACGGAAGAAAAACTGCTCGGCTGCATCACCACAAAGAGCGAAGGCGTCACCGGCGACGAAGCGAAATATGAAGACCTATATCAGGTCGGCACGATCGTCAGCATCAAGCGAATGATGCGAAACGAGGGCGTGATGCAGTTGATCGTCCAGGGCTTGGAGCGTTTTCGCATTATCGAATGGCTCACCGAACAACCGTATCTAAAGGCAAAGGTCGAAAAACTGCCCGAACTCACACGCGTTGACGACGAGGCGATCGAGGCCTTGAAACGTAATATTCAGGGGATGATCCAACAGGCTCTCGCGATGCTGCCGCAGGTTCCGCCGGAAATCCGGATGGCCGTGATGACGCAGACCGATCCGGTTCAGCTTTCTTATTTTCTCGCATCTGTGCTTGATCTCGGCGTCGATACCGAGCAGAAAATGCTTGAGGCCAACACGGCCGACGAACTGCTTTCGCTGACGCACGGTGCCCTTGCACGTGAGCTTGAGATAATGCAGATCCGCTCAAAGATCGCCACCGAAGCTCAGGGCGAGATGGACAAATCGCAACGCGATTACATCCTTCGCCAGCAGATGAAGCAGATCCAAAAAGAGCTTGGCGAGGACGACGAAGGCGGCGAAAAGGCCGAGGCACAGCAGCTTCGCGAGCGATTGGAGACGGCCGACATCCCCGACGATGTTCGCAAAGAAGCCACACGTGAACTAAAGCGAATGGAAGCCCTGCCGCAATCGGCGCCCGACTATCACGTTATCCGCACGTATCTCGAATACGTTCTCGAACTGCCGTGGCGAAAGTCGAGCGAGGAAAAGCTCGATCTGAACGAGGCCCAAAAGATTTTGGACGAAGACCATTACGGGCTTGAAGATGTCAAAGAACGCATTCTGGAATCGCTCGCGGTCGTAAAACTGCGACCCGATTCGAAAAGCCCGATATTGCTTTTTGTCGGCCCTCCAGGAGTCGGCAAAACGTCGCTTGGACGTTCCATTGCGCGTGCTTTGGGACGCGAATTCGAACGTATGTCACTCGGCGGAATGCGTGACGAGGCCGAGCTTCGCGGACATCGCCGCACTTACATCGGTGCAATGCCGGGCCGCATTATTCAGGCTTTGCGTCGTGTTGCCGTCAACAATCCGGTGATGATGCTCGATGAGATCGACAAGCTCGGCAACGATTATCGCGGCGATCCGTCGGCGGCTCTGCTTGAGATTCTCGATCCGGCGCAGAACAGTACGTTTCGCGACAACTATCTCGATCTGCCATTCGATCTGTCGAAGGTATTTTTCATCGCCACGGCAAATTCGCTCGGGCCGATACCGATGCCGCTTCGTGACCGCATGGAGATCATCAATATCGTCGGTTACAGCGACCGCGAAAAACTGAACATTGCAAAGCAATATTTGGTTCCGCGACAGATAACCGAAAACGGCCTGAAACCCGAACAGTTTGAAATTACGGACGCGGCGATCAACCTTCTTACTATGCGTTACTCGCGCGAGGCCGGCGTCAGACAGATGGAACGAACCATCGGCAATCTTGCACGCAAGGTGGCGCTAAAAGTCGCACAAGGCTCAACCGACAAAGTCGTGATCGATGTCGCCGAGGTCAGGGAATATCTCGGCCCGCCGCGATTTCATCCCGAAGAGGCCCGCAAGGAAATGCCCGCAGGCGTCGCAACCGGGATGGCGTGGACAGAGATGGGCGGTGAAGTTTTGTTTATCGAGGCGACTGCGCTTCCCGGCGGCAGCGGTTTGACACTCACTGGCCAACTCGGCGAGGTGATGAAAGAATCGGCGCAAGCCGCCCGCAGCTATCTGTGGTCGCACGCGGTCGAATTCGGAATTGACGCCGAACAGATCAAACAGAACGGCGTTCATCTTCACGTTCCGGCCGGTGCAATTCCAAAAGACGGCCCGAGCGCGGGCGTAACTATGGCGTCGGCTCTTGCGTCGCTTTACACCGGCCGCAAGGTTCGCACCGATACGGCGATGACCGGTGAGATCACGCTTTCGGGTTTGGTATTTCCGGTTGGCGGCGTTAAAGAAAAAGTGCTTGCTGCACATCGCGCAGGTATCCGCCGAATAATTCTCCCGGCTCAAAACGAAAGCGACATCGAGGAAATTCCCGAAGACGTTCGCAAGGAACTCGAAATAATTCCCGCAACCCGCGTCAGCGACGTTCTTTTCGCCGCTCTCGAACCGGGCCCAAATACATCAGCGGTTACCGACGGCCATCCTGATAGCGGTTTCGTCCTCCCAAACCGCGGCCAATCAACCGATCCCGAAGCCGACCGCCTGATCGCAAAGGAAAAGTAAGCTCGGCAACCGCAGCTTGCATAGAATTCAATTTCGGTTTCGGCGTTCCATTTTCCATCTTTTATTTTGATCAGCGGTCCCTTTGTGTCCGGTGGGCTTTCCTCGCCGGAGGTCTGGCAGAAATCTGCGTTGGGGAATGTGCCTGAAAATGAGGGAATCGGGGAGCCAGCACCTCAGATAACCCAGTAAACATCGGGCTAAGAACGCCATTTTGACGCCGACGTTATCAAAAAATCGGCGCTTTACCCTTCCAGATAAGCGTTTTTTGCCACCAGATACGCGTTTTCAGCTTCCAGATATACGGTTTTTTCGGCCTGCAACGCGGAGATTTTCCGAATTTGCCGAATTTACCTAATGCCGCGAAATCGATGTAATTTCGGCTAAAGTGATCGTGTGCCTGAAATAATCGAAGCCTACGAAGCAGGCAAAGAATAATAGCTACACATGGAGCGTTTTAACGTTCGGAGCCTGTGTAATAGGCGAAAGAAGTCTGTCGCCCGTTTCACGGGCTCTGATCGTTTGGGCGACGAACCCCAGGTTCCGCTTCGCTCCACTTAGGCTATCAATCTTTGTCTTGACAATCGTGAAATAATGTATTATCTATGCAATATCAATGCGTGTATGGCACGAATAATTATGGAACTACTCGACAGACAATGCGAAAAATTTATGGGCGGGCCGACGGTTGCGTATAGCGAACGGGTCCACGTCACTATCGGCCCCACGGGAAAAATATTCCTCAACCAAAAGGCCCACGGCCTGATGGGCCGCCCGATGGCCGTATATCTTTATTTCAACCGGCCAAAGGATATGATCATCCTCGAACCGACGGCCGCCGCGACAGCGAACAATGCATTCCTACTCAAGGCGGACGCCCACAACGGCCGACAGATCTACGCCAGCCCATTTTGCAAACATTTCGGCATCCGGCTCAAGACCACCCAAAAATTCATCCGCCCCGATGTTGACGCCGTCGGTCGCATGTACCTAAAACTATCCGAAACCATAACCGTCACCTCCGTCCCGCGTAAGAAAAGTCAGAATCGCGAGCGATAGCGACCGGGTTCTTCGCCGCCCCGCAGCATTTTTTTCCTCTGTGGATTCCCACAGTGCGACGAGCGTCAAAACCGGCAATTGCGACGGTGTCCTTCCGGTTACCTCACACAAAAGAGAGGTTACAATACTAGCTCTACTCGATCTTTCGAGTTTGATTTCGGCGGCTAAGGAGATTGGCAATGAAAACGCTTTGGGCAGCCAGGACGATTCCGCTTGGTGTCGGCATTATCGTCATAACGTTATTTCTGTCTAAAATTTTCTTCTCAGGAAAGCCGCGCGTGCTCGCGGTTGATGAGGTGCCCGTCGCTTTCTGGGCATGGCGAATTCAAGCTCCGTCAGACGATGAGATAGGTTCAGCTTTCTCCAAAACGCAAGCAAAGGTTCTTTTTTTGCACGCCGGGCAGATCGACCTGTCGAACGGAATCGCGAAGCGCATTAGACCGGTGTCGGGTAAGATATCGGGAGCGGCCGAAACTCACTTCGTCTATAACGGCACGCGGGGATTTCTCGCCAGATTCGAACAAACCGACATCGATGCCCTTGCCGAAACGATCGCCGAAACTTATCGAGCGGATCAGCTGCGTGCCGACAGCGATCAGGCGAGCGTGAAAGGAATTCAGCTTGATCTGGATATCCCAACCCGGCTTCTTCCGCGATACGCGCTGCTTATTCGGCGTTTACGCAGCCTGCTGCCATCGGACACGCCGCTTTCCATTACCGGTTTACCGACATGGGCAGAGTCCGCCGACATCCACGATGTATTGGCCGAGGTTGATTTCTGGATCCCGCAATTCTACGGGTTCACTGTACCAACCAGCATTGACGACCGTATCCCGATCTCATCGTCCGCGACGGTCGCTCGAACAGTCGCAAAGGTGCGGCTTCTCAACAAACCATTTTATGCAGGGCTGTCGGCCTACAGTTACGCGATTCTTTACGCCAAGGACGGCAGTCTTCTGGAACTGCGCGGCGATATCGACCCCGCCGTGGCCGCAAAAAACGCCGACCTCGAACTTGTAGAAAGCGGCGCGTTTGGACGTGACCCCCGCGACAGCCAAATGCGCTACGTGTATCGCGCAAAAAATGATCTCGTGCTTGACGGCTTGATCATCGGGGCCGGAGAAAGCCTTGTGTTCGATCTGCCGAGCGCCGCTTCGCTCAGGGCAAGTGCAAGGGCCGTCCGTGAGAATGGGGGCGACACACTGCTCGGCATCTGTATATTTCGTTTGCCCACGCTTAACGACGAAGCGACGCTCGGTATCGGTGCCATCACCGCTGCTCTGCTCGACACACAGGCCGACGTCTCAACTGCCCTCTCGCTCGCAAGCGGCTTAGACGGACAATTGACACTTCAGGCGGAAAATATGGGGACAGCAAGCTCGATGCTGAGTAAGGAAGCGTTTATGGTCGACCTTAAAGTGCCAGTCGGGAGCGTCAACGGAGTCATCCGACTTATCGGTTTTAACTCGTTCGAAACCCTATGCAGGATCGGCGTAGGAGCGAAATCACAGCCCTGCAGCCAGGCGCGTGCAAACGTTATCCGCGTAAGATCGAGCGCATGGGAACCGGGCGCGACAGCCTCGATCACGCTCAGCTATAAGGGCAAGCTTCCAGAAACATTTGCAGCCGAAGTTACGACTCAGGTGAATGACGGGCGGGTTGTGCGCGAACAGCATGAACTCGCGATTCGGAACAATAAGAAAGAAGGTCAACTAAAATGATAAAGTCCAAGACAAAGTTCGTATCCGTTACATTTGTCACCCTCGTCGCCGGAGTGATCACGGCAATCGCGTGCGGGTGGAGCATGCTTTCGGATCACTCGGTACGTTTCAGCGTTCGAAGCGGCCGCGAATTTTATCGTCTTCCGCCGCTTCCGTTGAGGTATGACCCGGTTACCGGCAAGGAACAAACCGCCGCAGAAGTCGGAGACTACTCAGACTATGAGGAAAGCTCTTACGAAGAAGAACAGGCCGCATTTGCGGAGCCGGGTAAGGTCTGGGAGAAAACGATCGCAGCCAGCGACGCAGGAGATTTATCCGGCCTTGGCAGATCGCTCCATGAATACCTGGATATGACGAAGTATCCCAACATCGATGAGAGCAATGTGCAGCAGGCCCGTCGGAATACCGCCATCGATCTTCTTGACGCATTTGCGGAAATTCAGCACGGCTCTGAACAGAAAGAGGTTCTTGAATATGCGAAGGCTCGCTTCGCGATCCACAACCGAATTCCTGAGGTAGAGAAATTAATCCCGGAGAAAACTGGTGATAAGAACCTGACGGACAACTGGGCATACCTTAGAGCAGCCGTTCTGTATAACTCTGACAAGAAAGAAGAGGCTCTGGCCGCGTTTCAGGCACATGAGGCCCGTTTTCCGCACAGTGAAAAGCATGAGGCCGTTAGGTACATGATCGGGAGGATCATGGTCGAACAAAGTCACAGCTTCTCACAGCAAAACTGCGGAATTGAGGGAAAGGCTTTGTGGGGTAAGGAGATCGATCCTGCGGAAATAGAGGACCCGGAAAAATGCCGAGATAAAAACTGGAGAGATGCGATGGACCATTTCAAGAAAATGGTCTGGAAGTATCCGAACGGACGGTATTCCAACGACGCTCATGGCTGGATCGCTTTTCTCTATAAGCGCGGCGGCCAGCGAGGCGAGGCGCTTGCAGAATATTATCGACTGCTGGGGCAGACGAAGGACACGGCATGGAGACTCGAAGCAAAGAAATCTTTGCAGATCATCGGGCACGAGTACAACGACCAGACGCTCGACAAAGTCGAGGCGTTGATAGCGGACGAACCGGATGCGGCGCTCGCGTACGCTTATCACCGAATCTACAACCACGCGATCGATTTCACATATGAGAAATTTGAAGAATGGTGCTGCACCGGAGACAGGCGTTGGTCCGAACTGGATACGGAAACGAAGCGTGTAAAGTTGGCACATGACACGGGCAGGCACGAACTTGAAAGGATCGCTAATTTCGCTACAACGATGGTCAAGCGGCACGGGCGGTCGCGCGTGAGCGGGGATTTTCTCTTACGAGTGGCGCAGGCACAATTGGAACTTCAAAATTTTAAGGACGCGCTTCCACTTGCAAACCAGGCGCTCACGCGCGGTGTAACGAAAGATTCGCGTGCCCAGGCGTTATGGATAAAAGGGAGCGCCGAACACCAGCAAAAGAAGCTGTCCACGGCGCGGGCCACTTTTTCACAGCTCATTAAAGAGTTTCCACAACACAAACTCACCGAAGGCGCTCGTCGGCTTCTGGCGATCACCGCCGAGGACCAGGACGATCTGGAAACCGCTCTCGACCTATATTTCGACCTCAAGTATGAGCACGACATCACGTACTTTGTCGATGTTCTGATGCCGACAGATCGTCTTGCTCAATACGTTGCTCAGCGGACCGAGAGTGAACACCACAACACACTCTTGTACTCTCTCGGCCTTCGGTATATGCGCGAAAGACGATGGAACGAGGCGAGGGTGACGCTGCGCCGGGTGCGAACCGAAAAAGGCAGGGATGATTACCTTGAATATGAGAAAGACAAAACCTGGTTCTTCCCGAAAGAACCCGGATACGCATATGGAGAATCTAGAGTGACCTACATAAAAACCAGTTGGGTCATGCAGGATCTGAAAACGATCGACATTATTGAATACCACGAGAAAGCGGTCGGGAGCGCTGAAGGTGATGAAGCGAAAGCGGAGGCCATGTACCAGCTCGCAAGTGCGTATTTCGAATCAGACGATCTGGCCTTCTACAATCCTGCTTTGTGGGAAGGGGCGCGAACCGGATCGCTGAGTCAATTGCAATTCAGCGATCATGAGCGATTGCCGAACGAATCTCGGACCATTTTCGAGCACCTTCAGGTGCATGACCCTTGGGCACAAGCGATACCGATCTATGAGCAGATCGCTACTCGCTACCCGAACACTAAGACCGCTCGAGACGCCTTATATTCCGTCGCAGTCGCTCACGAACGGCTATCAGGGCGCAATAGCGTGTGGGCGGAAGTTTACGAGCGAGGTCTTTTCGCCGGTCCGCGAAATCTCAGTTACGCCGACGTTAGGAATATTTATCCCGATTACCAGCTGCCGCGAGGTACCTACGGCTGGGAACCATCAACCCGAACAGTAAATGGCGGGCCGGGTTGGGCGACTCCGCCAAAGCCGCTGCCTCGTCTCTCGCGAGTCGAAAGGGCACAACGGAAGTTGGGCGGCTGGCACGATGATTATTCGCCAGGTGTCGTCGCCAGTTTCCGGTCGATATCGCAGACTTTTATCTATTACTTGACGGCGTATCTTTACGGGATCCTGATCGCTCTGATCGGATCGACGGTTTGGGCAAATCGGAGTGCCATATATCAGGGCCCGATCAAAAACGGATATGCCTTGGGCATCACCGCATTCCTGTATCTGCGTCGTCTCTGGTCAACGCATCTCGCGGCCGCTTTGCCAAGGCTATCTTTGCTATACTTGGTGAAATGTCTGAATGAGTACGTTAAAGGTCATATCAAGAAGCCGTGAGGAGATGATCGATATCACGCGCGAGGTCGAAAGCCCGTACATCGAAAACCGCTTATCGTAATGCAAGACTGAGGAGCGGATTCGTAAAAACCAGATGGCAATTCTTATCGCAGAGGACAACAGCGCACAGCGGCAGTATTTGCTCGATCTGTTGTCGGCCGAGTTTCCGGCCCATTCGCCGGTTATTGAGGCGGCGGACGGTGAATCCGCGGTCCAGTTGACGCTTGAGCATCGTCCGACGCTTGCGATCCTTGATATCCAGATGCCGAAATTTTCGGGCGTCAAGGCAGCAAAATCGATATGGCGCGAGTTTCCGCAGGCGAGGATAATTTTCTGGACACAGTTTCCGCACGAGATCTATATAAACGAGATCCGCAAGATCGTCCGTTCGACCGATCCGCCGCCGACTTACGGTTTTATTCATAAGAACAATCCTGAGCCGCGTTTTCTGCGATTTGTCGCGGCAGTGCTTGAGGACGGAGCGGATATGATCGATCCGGCGTTCAAGGATTCGTTTCAGCGCCCACTGTTGACTGAGTTTGAGGCTGAGGCTCTGCGGTATCTTGCGCTCGGATTATCCAATTGGGCGATCGCTCGGCGTTGTTCATTGAGTCTTCGCGGCGTGGAAAGTAGGCTCGCCGCATTATACGAAAAGCTGTTTACGGAAAGCTCGGACGGGACCGACGCCGAGGCATACGAAAAGCTCGCGTTCAATACGCGAACGCGTGCATTTTTCGAGGCGCTTAGACGCGGCCTAATTAACAGCGATGAGCTTGAAAGCTCAGAGCGGGAACTTGTCCACTGGTTCGAGCGTGATCGGCTACGCTTTGACAGCGAACGCGGAAATGCTGACCCGCAATGACCGAACGCAGATCAAAGAAAACGGCGGTTGCGGTGCTGGTTATTTTTACCGGCCTGATGTATTTTCCCTCACCGGCCCAAGTCGCCGATGTCGCGGTCGTCGCTCAAAATTTTCATCGTTGGGGATCGGTCACACAGTTTAACGGACTGCCTTCCGACACAGTTCGGGCGATCGCACAAACGCCGGACGGAGTTATCTGGTTAGGGACCGACAACGGACTTGCCCGTTTTGACGGCCGACGTGTTCAGACAGTGGCATTGCCGGCGGAATCAACCGGTAAAGTATTGTCGCTTGGACACTCGTCTGACGGCGCTCTCTATATCGGAACCGAGCGTGGTGCATTTGTTCACAGAGCAAATTCGATCCTTTCGATCAAAGGGCTTGAGGAAAAGTCCGTCGTGTCGATCAGCCCGCCCCTTTTCGTTGTAAACAAAACGCAGATATACGAAGCCGTTGAGAACTCGTCGGGTGATATTGTCGCTGTTCCGGTACTTAACGAAGGGGTTTCTGATCGAGCAGAGATCGCAATTTCGAGCGTTGCGAGAACCAGTGTCGGTACGCTTGTCGGGACAGCGGGGCGAGGCACGATGCTTGTCAGCGGCGATCAGCTCAGCGACACATTGCGTGCCGACCGACCGTATTTCGTCAATGCGATTGCGACAGATAAAACCGGGAATACATGGCTCGGTGGTGGCGGTGGAACTGCCGGAGTTGGGCTTTTTCGACTTGATGAACAAGGTTCGACGCGCGCATTCGGCCCGCCAACTGGTGATGTGATCTCGCTTGCTGTGGACGAAAGCGGAGGTGTCTGGGCCGGAACAAACCGGAGCGGGCTTTTTCATTTTCGCAGTTCGGATCACTACGATCACTACACGTTTGAAAACACGGCCGGGAATCTGCGTTCCAACACGATCCACTCGATCTTTGTCGATCACGATGGCGTCGTTTGGATCGGAACAGATCGCGGCGTTAGCCGATTCGATCCCGCAAGCCCTTTTCACAGAGTTCTTTCCGACGAGGTGAACGGCAATTTTGTCCGGTCGATCTACACGTCAAAAAGCGGCCGCATATTTGCCGGAACAAATCGCGGGCTCGCTGAATTCCGCGACGGCAATTGGTCGCACGTTCCCGGTTTTGAACGCCGCACGATCTATGCGATCGGCGAGGATTCAAATGGCGGATTATTGATCGGAACGCCTACCGCTCTATTGGACGAAGGATCGAAAACATTATACGAAGGCGATGTTCGCGGCGTCGCTGAATTGAACGGCTCGATCTATGCGGCAATTTTTGGAGTCGGCGCAATACGTTTAGAAGCAGACGAAACGCCGACGGTTTTTGCAAATCCGGCGATTACGACGATGTCGGTCTTCGACAATTCGATATATGTCGGAACAGCTGAGGCCGGTTTGTTCAAACTCGATGGTAAGCGCGCGGAGCAGATAGTTTTGTCGGAGAGTGCCTGGAACGGCGCGATTTGGAAGATCAAAAACATTGCTCCGGACGGCCTGCTGATCGCGGGTGAACGAGGATTATTATCCGTGTCTGCGGAGGGCACAAAATCTTTGATAGACGGCCGTGACATTCGCGACGCGGTTATAGACGGCAACGATATCTGGGCCGCGACGACCGACGGCGGCTTGCTGCATGTTCGTAATGACGAAAAATTTGGCAGGATAAGTGCCGGCATCGGCGTCGAAGAAGGATTGCCATCCGACAAGGCGTTTGCTCTCCTGAAAACGGAAAGCGGATTTATAATCGGGACTTCACGCGGCGTCGCGGAATATTCGCCGGGAAAGCTGGAGCCGAAACTGTTGGTGACGCGTGTGGTTAGCCGTCGGCTGCACGGAACGGATGAACTCGCTTCATTGATCGAACTCGATTTTCCACAGAACTCATTGCTCGTTGAGGTTACGGGCCTAAACAGCCGCACGTTTCCCGAAGAATTTCAATATGCGTTTCGATTGATGAACCGAAGCGGTGAGATAATCGAGAATCGAATCTCGAACGAACCACAATTTTCACCAGCGAATCTAAGGCCTGGCGAATACGCGATCGAAGCAACGGCATTCGGCCGCGACCTGATTCCGTCCGAGCCGCTGACGATTCGTTTTAGTATCGGCAAGGCTCCATTTCCGTGGACAGCCACCGCGCTTGGCGTGCTGCTTGCGATCGCGTTGATAGCGCTTGTGTGGGCCATTATTGAACGACGTCGAATTGCTGAGCGAAACCGCCAGCTTGCCGCCGCACGGCTTGATCTTGCAAACGAAGCGGAACGCGAACGCCGCCGTATCGCACGCGACCTGCACGACCAGACGCTGGCCGATCTTCGCAGCCTGATAATGAAAAGCGACCGCGTGGCTCCCGATCTGCGCGGTGATATCGAGACCGTTTCGACCGAGATCCGCCGCATCTGCGAAGACCTCAGCCCATCGGTTCTCGAAAATGTCGGGCTTGTCGCGGCTCTCGAATTTCTGCTTGCGCACACGATCGAGAATCATATTTTCAAAGCCGTCGGCCAGTTTGAAGAACACTTACGTTTTCCTGTGACGGTTCAGCTTCAGATCTATCGCATTGTGCAGGAAGCTCTTTCTAACATCGAACGCCATGCTGATGCCAAAGAGGTTCGAATGGACGTTAGCATGACTGATGGCGAAACGTTTCAGATCGTGATCGAGGACGACGGTAATTCGTTCGAGCCAAGCGATGCGACCGTAAAGGGACGCGGTATCGCGAACATAAAGGCCCGAGCATCGCTGATAAATGCACGCATTGATTGGCAAAAGATAGAGACGGGCGGCACGAGCTTTTCGTTGTCAATATCGCCAGCCGATGACCCGTCGCCGCGTAAACCGTCACTTGCCTAAGTGTGGTCTTCCACGCTTTCGAAAGCGAGTTCCCATCATCGAACGTGTGTTTCTCTACCTCCAAAAAAGGCGCTCGGACGGTTTGCTGAACGAAGAGCTTCGATTTGAGTTTGCCGAGCGCCCATAAACTTTATTCCGCCGTCTCTTTTGTTGCGATATTGCCGTTAGCCGCATAAGTTGACCCTTCGATTGACGTGCCTGCCAGAACGAAAACACCGCAGGTGATTGCCAGTTCGAGCATTGCTCCGGTCCAGTAAATGGGATTGTACGGAGCGCCTACGAGCAGATAAAAGTGTAGAAGCAAGTTAAGGATCAACATCCAGATTCCGAGCGCGAATGCTATTGCCATTGTCTTCTTTCCGACAAAGGCGCTTACCGCTGTAACGATCATTGCTGCTCCTGTCAGATAAACCCAGACGATCCGCAATGGCAGATAAGGCGCGACTTTTGCCGGAAGAAAATCGAGATTGAAAAATTGATGAAAGCCGAAGACGACCAATAAAACGGCAAACGTATAACAGCTTAACTTAGCAATTATTTTGAACATTTCTTGTTTCGACAACGCTCCGGCAAGCATGAACGCCACACATGCAATCGCAATGTCCTGCAATGCTCTCGTCCACGTCATTATCACCGTTGCATCGCCTGCAAGCTTAGGAACGTGGATCAGCAAAACAAACATCAATAACATTGCTCCGAGCAATATGGCCGCCAGACGCGCCTTAATATTGACGATCAGACTGATAGCGGCGGCGAACATCGCGGCACCGGTAAAATACGCAAAAAACAAACGGGCCGGAAAATAAGCGGGCACAAGACTGGCGACGAAATCAGCATACATAAAATGCTGTATGCCAAAGACCAGCCACGGAACTCCAAACACGGCTTGAACAACTCTGATTAATTTTTCCATTGGTTTGTAGAAATGAGTATGTTTTTTCACGTTACCCAAGACACTTGTTTTGTGACGGATGCGGTGCATTTCAGGGCAAAATCGAAAGAACTGGTGGCGAACATTTCATCGGCGATGACACACTCGGCCCGCCGTTGGCAGTGAGCTGTTCCATTTGATGGATTTTTCGTCATCGTTTGTACATCGTTCGCCTTGCGAAAGACGTAACTAATCACAAAACTAAATGCCTGGAGGTTGAAACCGGATAGTATTTATACTCAAGGAGTATGTTTTATGGATTCCGGTTTTTCTTTAATACGTGCGTTGGCGACAACGCTTCTGACGGAAATTGATTCATTAGGTGCTGATGGTGCAATATTAAATGAAGGCGGTTCTTTTGATCTGAGCGAGCGAGTTCGCGAGTTTGAAGTAAAATTGATACGGGCGGCCCTGCTAAAAACAGGCGGCAACCAACGCCGCGCAGCATCATTGCTCGGCGTCAAAAACACAACGCTTCACAACAAGATCAAATCCTACGGCATCAACAGCATAAAGTTTGCCGCCGACTAATACAACGCTAACTTCAATTATTAAAACTCGTCCATTGGAACCAGACGAGTTTTTTCTGCCTGAACTTTCTATTATTCCAAAAAAAGGAGGCGAACCCATGTTCGCCTCGCTCATTAGATCGATTCCTATAGTTCCTAAAAACTAAACCGAAGACCGAATTGTAGTTGACGCCTGTTGGCTACTCTCAATCCACGAGCCTCGTCCAAGGTGGCGCGTAGCGCAGGACTTCCGTAATCAAAGTTCAGCGAGCCGAAATTGGTCACTGTCGTCCCTGTCCGTCCCGTGGCTGGATCAACATTAGGAATCGCCAACCCGCCATACAGACCGCGTGGCGAATTGTTGAAAAGATTGAACACACTGAAACTAGGTTCAAGGCTCCACGATTCCTTCCAAATGCGGATCGGGCGAGACAGCCTGTAATCTGCCGTAAACAGGTTTTCAAACGGGTTAGGAGTACCGTCTGGCACGAGTGGTATTACGGGAGTTGCCGCACCTATCGCGATCAACTGAGCCTCGCTGAAGATTCCTGCCGAGACGAGACGTTGTCCGTGCGGCGTAATTCGACCGGCGTATTCACTGTTGTATTGCTGTAAGGCCGCATTCAATGCCGAGAGGCTGCCGATCGACCGTCCGAGTGCTCCGATATTGGTTCCGGGCAAAAGATCACCGCGGGGAAGCGTTCCGGTTCCGCCGTCACCATTAAGATCGGATGTAAATATTCCGCTGCCTCCGCGATTATTCGGAACAACCACATTAAGCGGCGGCGAAGTTGAAAACCGGTAGATCTGGTCCAACTGAAAGCCTCCTATCAGGCCGGTGCTGACACTGACCGTCAAATTATGCTTAAGGTCGAGTCCGCTTGGGCCGAATTCCGAGTTGTAATCCCGGTTATTCGACGCGTTGGCGATGAACTCCGGACGAGCTCCGCCACCTGTTGCTTCATTCCGGCTGAATGAATATCCAACTGTATATCCAAGGCTTTTGATCAGAGGGTTGTCTCCGAATCCAAAAGCCTCAAAGTACTTAGGAGCGAACCTTCCGTTCATCGAAATTTGCAGCCCACGGTAAAGCGAGTAGCCGCCTACGACAAGCCGGGCTCGGGTGTTCAGTGCCGTTTGACCCGGCCAAATTGTATCGTTTGCCAAAGCAAAGGTCGCAATACTTGCCGTCGGATTTGCATCCAGATAGGCCTGAATCGTTGTTGGATTAACATCTGCGGGAGCCACTCCGATGCGGGTTGCTATCGATGAGCGGGCAGCCGCTTCATTAAAGTATCTGGAATCCCGTCGCCCTTCATAATCCAATAGAATAAGCGGCAGACCAACGCCACGCTGTCGGACGAAATCAACCGACAAAACGTGCCCTTTGATCAGTTCCCGCTGAATTCCGATATTCATTTGCATTGAATACGGAATCTTGTAATCACCGGGAAACTGTCCACCGAAAGTAACACCGCCAGTGTTGGCAAAGTCCGACGGGCCGCTCCTGGGGTCATAGTTGGACACACTGCCAAATGCGTTTTGAACAGCTGCATTGATTTGAGTAATGTACGGCAAAGCCGAACTGATCGTCCTACCCTGCAAACAGGTATAGTTTCCGTTGGCAGTATCGGCCGGTAAGCATCCCGGAATGCCGAGGACGTTGATCGGTGTTCCGTCCGGCCCGACTATGAAGGTACTGTCGAATTGTGTCGGTCCAATGCCGGTGGTGATTCTGGAAAATTCATCGAACAACGAATTGTTAAATACGTTCCCTTCGTATGCCAGATAGAATCCGCCGCGAATGCTGGTTTTCCCGTCACCGATCGGATCCCACGCAAATCCTGCTTGCGGACTAAAGGCGTTCTTAGGAAACTTAGCGGCATCACCCAGACCGGCTCCATAAACATCGAGTTCCGGCAAACGCGGAACGTCCGGGCTGGAGAAAAAGTTGTTGTCATACGTGTACCGAAGTCCAAGGTTCAGCGTAAAGTTTTTGAAAGCTCTCCATTGGTCGCCAACGTATGCCGCGTAACGAGTGTTGAATTTTCCGCCAAAAGGCAGATTGTGGGCCGGGCGTGGCGTGAAAAATCCCGCATTTGGCCCAAGCAGAAAATCGGAAAGCAAATAATCCTGGGGACTTGTCGAAGTGCTTGAGGTTATGTCGCCAACGATGGTGATCGGCCCGGCGAAGTTGGCAAAGCCACCGAGCGTGAAACGGGTTATTTCGCCGCCGTAACGCAGTACGTGATTACCGATGACCGTGCTTCCATCGTACTTGCCCTGTAAGTTGTCCTGATATGTCTGCTGCGGAGCAAGGCTATTAGGGCCAATGCTAATGTCGCCGACATTCAATTGAACCGGAACGCCCCCGGAGGTCGGGAACTCAAATCCCGGCAGCTCGGTGCTTGCGATGCGGTTGTTAAAGTTAACATAGCCAAAGCGAAACGAATGCGTAGTTGCATCCCCGGACATATTCACACCAACAACATGTGTATTTGTCCAGTTTACATTTTGGAACGGCGAACGAATGCCGCCACCCGTCGAAATGTCATCGTTGTAGTTGTGAAGGTAGAAAGCCTTTACCTGATCGGTGATCACAACATCGGCACGATTCATCGCGTACCTTACGACGATCGGAAGACCTGAATCCGCGTTGAGCGCCGGAAAATCACCTGACGCAAACGAGGCGAAATTTAGTTGATTCAATCGCTCAAAGTTCGAAAAGAAGAATAATCTGTCTTTCAAGATCGGGCCACCAAATCTATAACCGGTCTGATCGCGATTAAATTCCGGTTTATCCGGGGCAAAAAGCGGACGAGCATCAAATTTGTCGTCTTGCTTGAAATAAAATCCGCTTCCGGAAAATCGATTACCGCCCGAGCGCGAAGCAACGCTGATCGCTCCGGACGTCGTCAACGACGTAGAAAGGTCGAACGACGAGCGCGACAATTGGAATTCCTGCACAGCATCGGTTGAAAAATTTGCCACCGTTGTGCCGACTGATTCGTCCGTTACATCGATTCCCTCGATCTGAACACGTGTACCGGTTCCCGACCCACCATTAACACGCACGGCCCGAAAAGCATTGACCTTTGTCGGGTCGATTGCACCACCATTCATAACTGTAACGCCGGGTTGGAGCGCCGCAAGATCGAGAAAATTTCGAGCATTCAGCGGCAAGGCCGAAATTTCTCGGCTGTTAATAACGCCATCTACGGTTTGTCGTGTCGTATCGACCTGAATATCAGTCGAGCCGATCTCAACCTGCACGGTTTCGGTGGCGGCCCCGACCTTTAACCCGATGTTGGTACGAGCAACTTGTCCTACCTCCACGACGATATTGTCCGCCGTCGCGGTCGAAAACCCCTGCTGTTCGACCTTGATCGCGTAAATGCCCGGCTGTAGTGAACGAACGGAGTAGAAACCATCTGCGTTGGTCGTTGCGGTAAAAGTTTGGCCCGTCGAAGCTGCTGTAATAGTTACGGTGGCACCGGAAACAAACGAGTTTGTCGGATCTGTAACTATGCCTTCAATTGTTCCGTCCGTTGATTGAGCGGCGGTGGCTGAAATGAGCAATCCCACCATGCCTATTACAACGAACAGGTTTAGAATTTTTCTCCCTGCGGAGAGAAAGGTAAATCTCTTATGCATGCTATCCTCCTGCGAAAGTTTTTTGCTTAGCGTTTTCGAGTGTTCCGTTTTTGGAATAAAATGAGCGAAGTTCTAAGATCGAATTTGTCGCTCAACACTCTCGCTTGTGTATAAGTGCAAACGATGTGCGAAGGCAGGACGGTTTGGGGCAAAACAAGCTCTAAAGGCAATTGAAGTAAATCGAAAATATTTTTTGAATCGATGATCGAGATGGTGATAGATCGAGCTTAGATTATCGGATTTATCCGAAAACTCGGACGACTATACGAACGTGTAAATATATGTAAAGAAAGCGGTTATTCAGTTTTTGGAACAAAATGTTCAAAATCTGGGACACTCACGGATTTGCCGAATTTAACGTCAACGTTGTTCGTCACGGGATGTCGTTGTTCGTCACAAGGGTTTAGGAGCGGGCCGCGGGAAGCATTAAACTAACGAGTCGCAAATGGCGCGTTTTAACGCGCATTGGCGAGGCTCACGAAAAATCATTTGAAGGACATAACTAAAAATTGGCGGGCATGGTTGGCCGGATTCGGGATCTGGACAGTGGTCGGCGTTTCGTTTGGCCTACGCACACATTGGTGGGCGGAGATGAACGGCAGCCCGACCCTTTTTTGGCAGACGGTCCCCAATTACATGGTGGATTTCTATGTCTGGGGAGCGGTCTCGCCGTTGATATTCATGCTGTGTCGGCGTTTTCCTATCGAGCGCGGGAATCTCGCCGGCCGAATGACCTTTCATTTATTCGCTGGACTGGTATTTGTTTTCGTTGTGACCTGTATGACGATACCGGCCTTGTGGTATTTGGGCCTTGTTAACACGACCATTAACCCGACGCTTGGTGTGTTATACAGCAACCTTCTTATTAATCCGTTCATGGTGCATCAGGGATTGCTTGCCTTTTGGGGAACGGTGGTTGTGGCTCATGCTATTGAGTACAGCCGTCAGGCTCAGGTTGGCAGAACTCGTGCAAGCGAGCTGTCGGCACAGCTCGCGAACGCGCAGCTAACCGCGCTAAAGATGCAGATCCATCCGCATTTTCTTTTTAACACTTTGAATTCGATCTCCGCGTTGCTCCATAAAGATGTCGAGGTCGCCGACCGGATGATAGCAAGGTTGAGCGATTTTCTTAGAATGACGCTCAGGAATTCGGGAACGTCGGTCGTGACGCTTGAACAGGAGCTTGAGTTTTTAAGGACGTATCTTGAGATCGAGAAGATAAGGTTTCAGGACAAGCTGTTGGTCGAAATGGAGATAGACGACCGCGCGTTGAACGCAAAGGTACCGAACCTTATTCTGCAGCCGCTCGTCGAAAATGCGGTTCGTCACGGCGTTGCAAAACAGACCGGCGTCGGGCGGCTGAATATTCAGGCAGCACGCGTCGGTGACCGGCTGGTGATCAACATCGAGGACAACGGGCCCGGGCCGAACGGTATCGCAAGGCCAAAGAATGGCCATGGCGTGGGCCTAACGAATACGCGTGCGAGGCTCGAACAGTTTTATGACGATTTTCAGTTCGAAATAGAAGGCAAAAACGGCAAGGGCGGAACGATCGTGAGCATTGACGTTCCGTATTTAAGCTAGATGGATATCTTGATAGTCGATGACGAACCGCTGGCCCGCGACCGCATCCGCGAAATGCTGAAACGGGAAACCGGCATCAAAAGCATCAGCGAGGCTGTGAACGGCGGCGACGCGGTCAAGCAGATTTCTGCGAACAAACCTGATGTTGTTTTTCTCGACATTCAAATGCCCGATATGACCGGCTTTGACGCGCTTGCCGCGATCGACAAGAAAGTTTTGCGCCAGATCCCGGCCATCATTTTTGTAACGGCGTATGACGAATATGCGCTGAAGGCATTTGAGTTTCACGCGCTCGACTATCTGCTCAAACCGTTCGACCGCAAGCGGTTTGCCGACACGCTTCGCCGCGCGAAAGATCAGATCGCGCAAAACAGCGGCGGCGAGCAGCGAAAGATATTGACGCTACTCGAAAAGCTGAATGCCACGCCCGAATATCTCGAATGGCTGACGATCAAAAAAGACGAGCGAATAATTTTGCTCAAAGTCGAGGATGTCTATTGGATCGAGGCTCACGGAAATTACGTCCTGCTCAAGCTAAAAGATGGTTCGCAGATAATGCGCGAGACGATGGATAAGCTCGAGGCCCAGCTCGATCCAAAAATGTTCGTTCGGATACACCGTTCGACGATAATTAACGTAAACCAGATAAAGGAACTCCAGGTCTGGGCACGCGGCGAATATCGTGTGGTAACGCAAAGCGGCCAGGCCTTCACACTAAGCCGCGGCTACCGCGCCCGGTTTGACCAGTTTCTAAAGAAAAGAGCTATCTAGTTCGGGTTCATTCGACCCGCCAATCGCGAAAAGCACCACGCCAAACCGTCATCTATCACAAATAGCTTCATTCAACACGCCCGATGCAATAGGCTTGACGTCCAATTATGAAGTTATTTATTTGCGCATTTCTGTTGGCCAGCTCGATCGTGGCGGCGGCTCAGTCGTCGAAACCGGAAAAACAGGAACTAAACGGCCCTGCCCCGGAATTAAAGACACAAAAAGGGTGGCTGAATACTGATAAACCGCTCTCGCTGTCCGATCTGAAAGGAAAGATCGTGCTGCTCGATTTTTGGACTTACGGCTGCATCAACTGCATCCACGTTATCCCGGACCTTAAAAGACTCGAAGAGAAATACAAAAAAGAAATGGTCTTGATCGGTGTTCATTCGGGCCTGTTTACGAACGAAAAGGACACCGAGAATATCCGGCACATTATCTTGCGGTACGGGCTTGAGCATCCGATCGTGAACGACGCCGATTTCAAGATCTGGAAGGCGTACAAGGTTAGGGTCTATCCGACTCAGGTCGTCATTGACCCGAATGGCGATGTCGTAGCAACGACAACCGGCGAAGGGCAATTGGGCTTGCTCAATAAAATTATCGGCGAGACTGCGGCGAAATTTCGCGCGTCTGGCTCTCTCAACGAAAAGCCCATGACGTTCGCACTCGAACGTGAGAAACATACCGACGGGCCGCTCGCTTTCCCGGGCAAGGTACTCGCCGATGCTAAATCGAATCGCCTGTTTATTGCCGACACGGGCCACAACCGGATCGTCGTAACCGACCTTGAGGGCAAGCTGATCGATATAGTCGGAAGCGGGCGAGCCGGACGTGAGGACGGCGGTTTTGAAACGGCGAATTTCTATCGTCCGCAGGGACTGGCGATCGACGGCGATATGCTTTATGTTGCGGACACATCGAACCAACTCATCCGCCGGATTGATCTGGCCGCAAAAAAAGTCGAAACGGTTGCCGGAAATGGCTTTCAGGGTCGGCAGGAAACCGGCGGGCCGGCCGCGACGACAATGCTCAATTCGCCGTGGGATCTGTTGATCGTCGGACGGCAGCTTTTTGTTGCGATGGCGGGCAATCACCAGGTTTGGGTGATGTATCTCGACCAAAAAACGATCGTCCCGTTTGTGGGAACGGGTGCCGAAGGCCGCAAAGACGGAACATTTGAAACGGCAACATTCGCACAGCCGTCAGGTCTCGCTTACGACGGGAAAAATCTGTACGTAGCCGATCCCGAATCGAATCGGATTCGGGCGTTGGATCTAAACACAAGGACAGTAAAAACGCTTCCCAATACTGATACCGATCCCGAGCTGCAGACCGACGAATTGATACGGACGGAACGACTACAGCATCCGGCGGGCATCATCGTGTCGGGCAAAAATCTGTTGATCGCCGACACCTACAACCACCAGATAAAACAAGTCAATCCCGCGAAAGGATTCGTAAAGACGCTTTTTGGAGACGGTAAGTATGGCCCGCTGGACGGCAAGAAAATACGCTTTTACGAGCCGGGCGGCATAAGCGCGGCAGGCGAAACACTCTATGTCGCCGATACGAATAATCACTCGATCCGCGTGATTGATCTGGATGGAAAAGAGGTTCGGACCCTGACAATCAACGGGTTGCAGAAGCCAATTTTGAAGAGTGAAAACTGAGATGAAAAAAATTGCAAAATACCTCGTGATCGTTTTATGGGCGGCAATTTCGTTTGCGGCTTTTTCGGTTTCACAATCCGCATCGGAAAGCGTGCCCTATCCAACGGGCTATCGGTCATGGGTCCATGTGAAAAGCGAGATCGTCGGCAAGGACAGCCCCAAGTTCAAGAAATATGAAGGCATACACCACATTTACGCCAACCCGAAGGCAATGGAAGGTTATGAGAAAGGCGTGTTTCCCGACGGCTCCGTCATCGTGTTCGACCTACTGGAAGCTACTGTGAAAGACGGCATCACGTCCGAAGGGCCGCGTCGATTTATCGACGTAATGCACAAGGACAGCAAGAAATTTTTAAAGACCGCCGGTTGGGGATTTGAAGAATTTAACGGCAGCACGACCGAACGGCTTTTGACCGAGGAAAATGCGATCTCGTGTTCTGCCTGCCACGCTTCTCAAAAAGATCATGTGTTCAGTAACTTTCGAAAATAACGGACAAAAGGAGAAACCCAATGCAAGAAAACACGCTCGAATCCGCTTTTGAAGATGTAGCCGAACGCGAACAGCCGCGAACCTTAAAAACTATTCTCTACGCCGGATTGGCCGTTGGTGTTTTGGATGGCATTGCCGCATCGGTCAACGCAGGATTCAGCGGCGTATCTCCCGTCCGTGTGTTTCAATATGTTGCGAGCGGATTACTGGGCCGCGCTGCGTTCGATGGCGGTATTCCGATTGCGGTTCTCGGCCTGCTGCTGCATTTTGTAGTCGCGCTCGGAGCCTCGACAGTCTTCGTTGCGGCGAGCCGTTTTCTGCCCTTTCTTACACGGTTGCCGTTCGTCTTTGGCCCGGTCTATGGCGTAATCGTGTATTTTGTAATGCGCGAGATCGTCAGCCCGCTTTCACTCACAAACCCCGGCACCCCAACCACTAAGGGAACGGTAATAATGATAATTATCCACATTCTCGTCGTCGGCCTGCCGATCGCGCTCATCACCAGAAAGTTTAGCGGCGATGAAATCAAAACCCTCAAATAACTTCGACGCATTGGCAGAACTCGCCTTCCGCAAAGGCTAAGAAAAGCCGCAGTTGTTCGCCGCGACTTTTCATTTCCCGCTAAATAATTGAATTTAATGGAGCCGCCCATCGGAGTCGAACCGACGACCTTTCGATTACGAATCGAATGCTCTACCAACTGAGCTAGGGCGGCTTGTGCTGTGGAGATGCGGCGTTTTGGGAACATGAAAAGCCCGCATTCCGGCTGAGGCCGAATCTCAAAATATACTTTTTTGAACGGCTTGATGTCAAGCAATTGCAGGCCACAATACGAAAAAAAGAGAGTTTTCGCGACATAGCGAATTGTCGAAACCTCGAATACCGCAAGACGATTTGTCGTCGCGCGTTCGGGCGACAGATCGCTTGTCGATTTGATTACGCATAAAACGGGTGTATCATCATGAAATAGCTGATAAACCGTATGAGTGAAGAATTTACAGACCGTTTGAAGCGAGCGTTCGGGTACGGAACGATGGCTGATATTGCACGCCAGTTGGAAGTGCCGCACGCGACCATCCGCAACTATTTTCAGGGGCGTCTGCCAGCCCCGGACGTTTTGATCAAAATCGCCAATGAAACGAACGTATCGCTCAACTGGCTGCTTGCCGGCAAGGGCGAAATGTATGTTTCCGGTGCGACGGCCGACATCGGGCGCCTGATCGACGAACGGATCGACGCGCTTATCGAGCGAAAGCTTTCGCAGCGATCCGGCGTGCAGGATCTCGGTACGGTCGATTCGCCGAAGCCGTTTGACGTTGCTGAGTCGGTAAAAAAATACGGCGACCCGGAACGTGTGATGGGCGAATGGTTTCGTCACGACGGGCGTGAGTATCCGGCGGATTTCGGCATCGTATTTTTTCAGGGCTGGGAAAGCTACACGCCGGCAGAACGCGTCGAGGCCGTTCGCGATGCAAAAAAAGTACTCGACCGGACACTCAGAAATCAACTTAGCAAGAGTAAGCCCATCAAATAGACCGCCAAGGGCGAATTCAATAGGCACGGTTTCAATTCCGTCGCATATGTGATATATTGTCTTAGCCATTAAATGCACTCTCACGCTATGCGATTCTTCCTCGAAAAGATCAAAACCCTTAACATCGGCTGGAACGAACGTCCGCTGACCGAAGCGGATTTTCACAAACTCTGCCGACGCCATCGGATAACGGTCCAGGAAATGCCGCTGCAGGTCAGTGGTTTTTATTACTGCCTGATGGGCGGCCATTACATTGCTCTTGACAGCAAACTGCCGCCGGGGAAAAAGCTGTTTGTGATGTTTCACGAATTTGCACATTACCTGATGCACGCTCCCGACCGAGGCGCGACCGCCAGTTTTCACGGCATCGGCCGCAAGACCCGCAAAGAATCCGAAGCCGACCTGTTCGCCGCAGTAGCGCTTATTCCAATGTCGTGGCTCGAAACGCGGACCGAATTTGAGATCGCAAGCGAAGAAGGGATCGACGCTGAAACGGTCGCCGAACGCTTTCGCGTTTTTGAGCAGCGGGGAATCTGACGGAACGCGGGCACCCTTGCCCGCATCGCTCCTGAACAATTCGTTCTTTCTTGTTTCAATCACTCATATGCCTGAAGTGGTAAAAGTTAAGCGGCCGGTGAGTGTGTGGCTGTCGCAGATATTGATTGTTCTCGTTTTCGGGTTGATGACTAGCTTTGTCATCTCTGATCTAATCGAGTCAGACTCTCTTCCAAGGTTTTCAGATTCGGGTTCGCTTTTTTGGGAGGCGGTAGGGTACTTCTGGGTAGCTTGCTGCGTCGCCGGTTTTCTTGGGATGACATTTAGGTTGAAGTTCAGCCGCTTTCTGGTCATCGGATTGTTTGTCATTATCTTCGGCTGGTTCATTGTCAATTATTTTACCGATCCTGAAATAAGAGATTCTTGGTTAGACGGTGACCATTTTTTAACTTGGGATTTATGGTAACCGTCTTTACCGTGTCGTCGCCCTTCGTCATTCTTGCCTTGGTTCTTGCATTCAGCGGCAAGGTCAAAATGTTCTTCGATCCGTCGTTGATCCCACAGGTCGATGAATCGTCAGCTATTTTCAATGAACCTCCGCCACCGCCGACATTTGATGAATGACCGGAGCGGGCAAGGGTGCCCGCGTTCCGGCGGAGATTTTGAATCATCAACCAATTTTTGAACGCGGATAAAGCGGATCGGGCGGATCAACGCGGATAAGAGATTTAAGGATCTTATCCGCGAAAATCCGCCCGATCCGTAAAATCCGCGTTCGGAAAGAGTTTGCGGTCCAGTCCGTTTCGCAAGTTCGCAAAATTTGCCGCGATATTCGTCAATCGAGTGGTGTTTGTTTGTAATTAAATTTTGTAGAGATATTTCATTTTTTATATGCCCATTCATAAAGTTCAAAAGGTTCCTCTTATGTCGCAGCCGACCGATGGCGTCTGCTGGATGGTTTCGGCGCAGATGGTTTATAAGTGGTCGCAGGCGACCGGCAACGGAAATATGCGCGACCCGATGGATGACGAGGGAAGCAAGGCACGTTACGGGCGAAACGGCGATTGGAGCTCGGCTCAGAATGGCCTGCTTGCCGGTTATTTCAACATGGTGACGCATAAACACAATGCATTTACTATGGACTATAACAGCCTGAGCAATTTCCTTATTTGCAAGGGCCCGATCTGGACCGGATTGCAGAAAAACTGGGGTGGCAACAATCACGGACACGTCGTTGTTATCTGCGGCGCCGCCGATACGGGCGTTTTTATTCACGACCCGGAACCGATGAAAAGCGGCAGTGCCGAATGGCTGACCTGGGACCAGATCAAGAAAGCGGTCGATGGACTTTCGGGAGCGGACTATCAATTTTTGACTGCCACTTAGCATTTTCTTTTGAATGCGGCATAGCCAGTTTGTTAGGTTCATTTGAACGCGGATGAAGCGGATCGGGCGGATTTTCGCGGATAGACGAGTGTATTTCCTATCCGCGTTGATCCGCTCGATCCGTAAAACCCGCGTTCACGAAAGAACGCCTAAAGGCGTCACTCTTACCTTTTAATATCCGGCCTCCTGCAGAGCTTGTTCGGTTGTTAGCCCGATTCTCCTTTTTAGCAAGATGGTTTCGAGGCGTTCGCGTTCGGTTGTTTGGGACGGGTCTTCCCAGCGGGTTTCGATCTGGAGTTCTCCGTGGCCGTCGATGCGGGCGGCGAACTGCATGATGTCTGCCCAGGTTTGGCCGAATGCTGATTGGCGGTCGCGGACCTTTGCGATGAACCGCGACTCGGCCCGCTGCATTGCTTCGCCTGATGGAAACCCGCGCGTATGGGGCAGCAGGTAATACATCGGTGTGCCGGTGACGGATGCCATGTCGATGCGGAAGCTGTCCTTAACTTTCAAGAACTGATCGAGATTTGCTGTGTTGAAATCGCCGAACTTCGCGTCTGCATTTCCGGTTATCCAAACGTGATCGACGCCGGCCTTGAACGGTGCGATGACGTTGCCGTCATTGTCGTATTCGATCTCGATACCGGCCGCCCAACGCTGGCGATACGCCGAATATTCCATCGCGACAAGCATATCGAGCACGGATTTGTTAAGGCCGTCCTGAATCGGAATCGCCGACTCAAGCTCCGAGCGGCCAAACGCGCCGATGTCGGCGTTGTTGGCGAAATGGAAAACGGGGACGACGCCATAAGGATTTTGGATTTCGGATTGCGGATTTTGGATTGACTGACCCGTCGAGTCGTCCGACGAATCTGGACTGCTTTGCACGAACGGAACGAACTCGTGGGCTTCGGGGAGCGTGCCTTCGCTTGGCTTGGCGGTTATGTATCGTTCGATGCGGTCGGGATAAAAGAGATTTAGCCGTGTGTGTTTGTTGGCGGTCCGCCAAAACTTTGCGGCGTGTATTATGCGGCCCGGACGGTCTTCGTCGTAAGTCACTGAAACTGAGGCAGCGCGGTTTGGGTAGATCGCCGCGCGGCCGTCTTCGTCAGGCCAGACGATCGCGTAGGCGTCGCCGCTGACGAGAACTTCGCGGTGAGTTTCGCCTGCGCGTAGCTGCATACGGTTGCGATGCCAGATGTTTTGGAGCTCGGTGTTCGTGTCTGTAGCCCGACCGTTAGGGAGGGCTTCTGTTCGCGCGGAGGAAACGCCCTCCCTTACGGTCGGGCTACTGACACGGAAACCCGTTATCCGTAACTTGTCGCGGATGGCGTCGCAGACCGCCGGGCAGAGGTTCATTGCAAACTCGCGAAACAGTGAGCCGAATGCGTTCTCAAATTTTTCGGTTGCGAACGCGAGATCGTGCTGCCCGCGATAGTAGCGTTCGGGTTTCTGGTAACGAGCACCTGCGGTGCGGAAATTGTGTATCGCTTCTTCGATGTGTTGTTTCATAATTTTTTGTAAGAGTGACGCCTTTAGGCGTTCTCTGTTTCGGTGAAGTATCTGAATGTTTGCGAATAGGAACGCCTGAAGGCGTCACTCTTAGTTTTAGAATCCGTAGCCTTTCTTATCTACCTCAGGCTCGGCCATCATGTTGACGGCGAGCGAGACGGCATCGACCTGGTCGTCGTGCGGAGCGTTTGGAAACGTGCAAACCTCTTCGAGAAAATCTTCGATCCAAGGGCCGCGGACGAGCACGACCTTTCCGGCTTCGGCGAGCGGCGCCCATGCAAGGGCTCTGGTGAACTTATCGTTATCCACGCGGATCGAACGCAGCGGCACGCCGGACAGACGGATCTCGCGGCGAAGTTCCTGGACGAACGCCCGGCCGTGCAATGCTTCTTCTATACCGTGAGCGGTATTCTTTTCGGCTCGCATCCGCTCGATGACGAACGTCCGCTGTTCGGGGTATTCGATCCGCCCTCGGAAGCCATCGGCGATGTAAAGCACACCGTTCTTGTCTTTTGCACAGCGGAACGACGCGGTGAAATCGGCAGAGGTCTTGGTTGAAACCGCAAGGTCATATCCGCGAAACCAACGCAACCCGGCGGGAGCGTAATCGACGAGCCGCGTAAACCATTCGCGTTTGAAAAGCCCGCCGTCACGCGGCACCGGGGATTGCTGATAAAGCGCCGAGAAAGAATATGAGCCGATGCGGGCTTTCTTTTCCAGCAGAGCCGTGCGATCGAAACGCGTCTCGCAGAGCGGCGCTCCTTCATCTCGGCCGAGCGGGTCATCCGGCTCAGCGAGTGCGGGAAGCGATACCACGGTCCATTCTTCTCCGCCATCTTTCGAATCGCGGATAAGACGTCCGGCAAGATCGTCGTCATGCCAGCGTGTTTGGATCAGGATGATCGCGGCGTCGGGTTCGAGCCGCGTGTGTATGTCGTCGTTGAACCATTCCCAAACCTTTTCTCTGAGGTTCTGGTTTTCGGCGTCAGCCCGCCCCTTTATCGGATCGTCGATCACGATCAGGTTCGCACCAAAACCCGTAACACCCGCTCCGGCACCGACTGCGAGCACGCCTCCGCCGCTGACCGTTTCCCACTCTGCTGCGGTGTTGATGCGCTGAGCGCGTTGAATTTTCTGGCGCAATGCATCGTCGGTTTCCGGTTCGTTCGCGGCGGGGTTGGGCCGTGTCGCTGAGATCTCGGCCCAACTGTGTACCTGTCTGATCTTTCGGGAAAAGCGGTTCGCGAGCTTTTGGTTGTAGCTTCCGATGATGATATTCAGCTTCGGATCCTTGAGCAGACGCCATGCCGCATATCGGACCGTTATCAGTTCGCTCTTTCCGTGTCGCGGCGGCATTGTGATTATCAGCCGCCTGCAATCTCCTTTGGTTACGCGGTCAAGCGCTCGATAGAGATGCATTTGATATTTCCATGTCCATTCCCAGTTCGGTGTTGCCCACCTTAGCCAGAAACGAAACCCGCGATCGATGTTTCGCTTCTTCAGAAATAAACGGTCCTCTTTTGAGAGCATTTCCAGCCAACCGTGCTGAATTATCCAGCCAGGTATTTTTCGCTTTCCGTTGCGATACAGAATATTTGGAGAGAATTTCGTCCAGCCGCGTGTCCGCATCTCTTTCGCGATGAGCTTCTCATTGCGTCCGCGATGTTTGAGGTATATCTCTCTCGCATCGTCAAGTTTCTTTTGTGGAGGTTTTGGCATTATTTATCTAAGGACCGCTCCAAGTGCGGCGCCGAGGGCGATGTCGCCGATGCGTTTCAAGATCGACGGGCGTTTTGTTTTTAGCTCGTCGATCAGCTTGTCTTGTGCGGCTATTGCCGAATCTTTTGCGGCGATCGTTTCGTTCTTGGCTTTCACTGTTTCCCGTAATGCATCGCTTTCGCTTTTGCGAGCTTCATTTAGCTCAAGCAGAATTGCGTTTGCCGACCGTTCGGTATCAAGCCGCATTTTCAGCGCGGCGTTCTCGCGTTCGAGCGCGTCGATCAGGCGTTCTGTAAGAGTGACGCCTTTAGGCGTTCTGCCCTCGGCAGTTGGAACGGCCGTCACTCTTACATTCTCATTTTGGGCTGCGACGGGAGCGCTCAAGATCGCGGCGAGCAGCATCGGTATCAGCAGATAATTTTTCAAGCGTTTCATCTTGTTGTTTTGCAGCCGCGTTTATCTCGGCGAGTTTCGATTCGAGATACGCGGCCTTTTCCTTATATATGAATGTCTGTTTTTCCAGCTCGTCCGAACGGATTTTTTGCTCGTCGGCGGATCGTTTAGTTTCTGTGACCGTTGTTTCGAGGCTTCGCATCCGCAGATGAGAGCTTACCCCGGTCGCCAGGGCGAACAACGCTAACGCGGCCGCAAGACCAAGAGCTATTTTGATTTTCAATTCAGTCATTTTTTTCCTGTTAGTGGATAACGGGCAGTGTAAAGTGGATAGTCGTTCAAAATCTCAAATCTCAAATCTGAAATTTGAAATCCGAAATCCGAAATCGAATCACACCCCTACCGGTCGTGTTTCCGCCTTAGATAGATTTGAAGCAGCACGTCGATGGTTTTGCCTATCGCGAAAAACAAGATGGGCAGAACAATGGCCGAGATGATGGTGATAAGCGTCCGTGTTTCGATTGCTGCGAAGACGGACGAAACGGTGGAGAAATATGCGAGTAAGAAGTTTTTTAAGTCGTTCATATGTTTGTTGTCGGAACGCGGGCAACCCTGCCCGCGTTTGGTGAATGTTGGCGGTCTTTATTGCAGCGTGCGGGCAAGGGTGCCCGCGTTCCGGCGTTCCCGTATCCGTCCAAGCGTGATCTGGCGGTAGAGGTACATCAGCGTCAATGCCGCAGCGACCCCGGCGGCGAAAAACCAGACCTCACGCGGCAGCCCGGCGGCGAAACTGAACATGGCCCACGCAGTTTGAAAGAGCGTTCCTGTGACCGTCGTCCAAAGCGATTTCGCGCGGTCGGTGCGTGTGATAACGGTCGTCGCGATGCGCTCGATCTGGTCGTACGTCGCGGCGGCGTTGTTGATTTGCGTTTCGATCGTGTCGAGTGCATCCGTTTCAGTAGCTTGCGTGTCAGTAGCCCGCACGTAAGTAAGGGCTTCCCCAACGGCAGAAGTGCC
>CAZSEL010000040.1:0-40417 GCA_964605905.1 uncultured Chloracidobacterium sp.
CGGCACGATAGGTTGAATCCGGATCGACGGTGAACCACCAGTTTCCGGTCGCATCGACGGCATGGATCGTCTCGGTGTCGCGGGATTCGTTGATGAGCTTTACGACCAGTGTATAGCTGCCACGGTCGTCACCGAAAGCGCGTGACAAAACCTGAAACGGATTATTCTTCATCGACCAGTAAAAATAAACCCGGTTTGGCGTCTGCATCTGCAACCGGGCTCGATTTTCACGTTGTAGCGTTGGCAGTTTCGGCTCGCGAAGTTCTTTGAAAACTGACGAAAGATTCGCCTCGGGATCGTCAGCCGGTTCATCTTCATTCAGCGCAGCCGCGATTCGTTCGGTTAGAAGGGCAATATCTTCTTCGCTGCGAATAGTTTCGCCGGACGACAGCGTAACGATCTCGTCATCGGCGTCTTTAACAGGTGTATTTATATCAAGCTCGTTCATAAAAAAGGCCGTAAAATCTATGAATAAATAAAAACAAGATTATGCGGTCTTTTAATTGAAGTTACAAGCTCATTTGGTCTTTGTGGCCTGCTCTTGGGGTTGGGCCGCGGCCTTGCCGACGGATTTTAGTTTGATCTCAAGTTTGCCGAACGAAGTTTTCACCTGCGAGCGGACGGGAATGCGGCGGGCGTCGTCGGTGATCCAGATTATCATTGAGCCTTCGCGCCCGATCATGCGGCCGTCGCCGAAGACTTCGGGTTCGATCTTAAAACACCAAACGCGGCCGATCTCGGTTTTCTGGCGTTCGCGGGCCGTAACTCGAACAGGCACGTTGTAAACCAGCCCGGAATCGCTGACGGTCACATCGAATGTTTTGCCGACGGCCAGCGGGAGCGTGCGTAGATGATAGATGCCCGTCACAAGATCGTATGTGTCGCCGTTCAGGTCGGACGCGATCAGACGCGGCGGGCGCATCGGTTCGTTCGGGTCGGTTTCGGTATAGGTAACGCGGCGTTCGCCGTAATCAAAAACAGCCTCGCTGTTGCGAATGCGTTCTTTCTGAACGTCATGCTTTGCGGTTCTTAAAGCACGCAAGTCGGAGCGTCGGGCGACCGAATCGATCTTTTGCAGAAAGCTGTAGCGGAACAATTTGATAAGGGTTCCCTTTGAGCGTGCTTCGGCGGTGATTAGGTAGTTTTCGTTTTCGACGCCTTTGCCGATGGTAAAGGTCAGCTCGGCAATCGAAATGCCCTGGATGATCTTGCTGATCTTTGCGTCGTAAGTGAGGGTTTCGCCGATCTCAAACGGAGCCTTAACAGCCGCTGGCTGGGCAATTGCCGAACCGACGCTAAGCGCTATCGAGACCAGAAGTAGAACCAAGAAACGGGATTTCATATTTGAGTAAAAATCAAGATCTTTGCAGCGAGAACGGCTGAAACAAACAGCGTCCCGAGGGCCGCGTTGTATTCGCGGTGTTTTAAGTATAGCTGAAAATCGAAACTGCGCTCCGATTTTTGCAACGAGTTTTTCCAGGGCGTTAACCGCGGAAAAAACAGCGGAACAGCCGCCGCATATTCCCTATATTTCTCGCCAAGCCACGATTCCAGCTCTTCTGCTTCGACGTTCATCACCGGAAAATAGATGCTTACGTAAAAGACAAATGCGATCAACGCCAGCCACCAAACCCCAGAGGCGACGCCAAAACCCAGCGCAATAATGGACGTCCCCAGATAAAGCGGATTTCGCGTATATGCATAAGGGCCGCTCGTGTCGAGCTCGCGTATCTTTTGGATATGACCGCACGCCCACGCTCTTAGGCCGAGCCCGACCAATGCAATACCAACGCCGATGGCCAGCGTCAGCCACGTCGGCCGCGCAAAAACCAGGAAGACGACAGAAAAAACAAAACCCGCAAAAACGCGGTATCGCTGAACAAACTTTAAACCTTTTGATGCCATTTTATGAGGCGATCACCATAATCGCCAGCCGGCTCCGTAGGAGCTAAATGTTTGTAGAAGCAAATACATAAAATTTATCAAGCCCCGTTAGGGGCGACACTAAACTAAATTAAAGCGAATCAAACCATGCCGCTCCAACGGAGCTTTTTGGGTTTTTTGAATCGGTCCTACAAACATTTCGCTCCTCTGGAGCTAAACCAAAGATATTGCTTTTCAGACGCCGTTAACTTGGCGTTGATGAGGCAATGACCTCAGATGTTTTTACTTTGGCAAGCCGAGATGTGACTGCTTCCGCAACCGTTTCGACGGTTATATCCATACAGATCCAATTTGAGCAAGTTCGACGGTGGCAATCTATTCGACAGCCGATATCGTTTCGTTCTACGCAAATGTCGTCCGCGTTCGGGCTGCCGTTTCGCCACCATTCCGTAGGGCCGAAAATGCCGATGACCGGTGTTCCTGCGGCAACCGCAAGATGCGTCGGGCCGGTGTCACCGCCAATGTAAACACGGGATCGTTTCGCCAATTCGTAAAAGCCTTTTAACGACGGCTCGGCCGCGATGGTCTTACCAGAACGGCTTGCGGCCAAAACTTTTTCGGCAATCTCCTTTTCCGCCGGGCCAGTCGCGATTATCGGTACGATGCCGTGATCTTCCCAAATGCGGTCGGCCAACTGGCCAAATTTCTCGGCGTGCCAGAGTTTTGTCACCCAGCCGCCGCCGGGATTGAGAATTGCAAAATCATCGCCCGCTCGCGTCGCTATCACATCGGCCTCAAGCCGGTGTTCGGCCTCGACAAAGATAGGGAATTCCGGTTCGCCGACACTCTTGAACGGCCCTAAAGCCGCCTCAGCAAGCCGCAGATTTTTTTCGATAACACTGGTGGTTTTAGGAATCTTGACCGTGTTGTTCAAAAACAAACGGCTCGCCGGTTCGCGTAAGTTCTTTCGTGAAAATCCCCAACGCGTTTTGGCACCTGACAATTTCGCGACGATTCCCGACTTGATCAATCCCTGAAAATCGATCGCGATGTCGAATTCCTGTTTCCGCAACGGGCCGAGCTGCCGGCGTATTTCAGGCACCATCTCATCGAGCAAGCCGCCCTTGCGCATCGCCCGCGTGTCGATCTCATGCAGCGAGTCGATCAGCGAATTGCCGCGCAGTATCTCCGCCGAACGCCGCTCCGCAACCCACGTTAAATGAATGTCGGGTCGCTCACGCCGCACCGCCGCAAGAGCAGGCAGCGTGTGAAGGATATCGCCGATCGCCCCAAGTTTTACAAACAACACTCGCACAGTTTCAATGTTAAGCCCCGAAAGCCGTCGGCTCAAACACGTATTTCGATTTCGGAATCAGATCACCATCCACCACGGGGCAGCTAATACGTCCGGAGCGATCCACTCGATCTGTTTTCCGGTATGCAGCAACAGTCCGGCGCGTGCGTCGTTGCCGTATTCCGCACGAAAACTCCGTAAGTTTTTCGTGTCTGCCAGACGCGGTCGATCGGAGGCCTTTATCTCGATGGGTAAAAGGCGTCCGCCGGATTCGATGACCAGATCAACTTCTTCACCCGCTTGGGTTCGCCAGTAAAAAATTTCTGTCTGCTCTATGCGCGAATCCCGCCAGGCTATCAGGTCGTTGAGCACAATGTTCTCTAAATGCTCGCCGCCGGGCTTATCGGTTTCCGCCAAATGAAGTGCAACTCCAGTGTCTCCCCAGTAGAGTTTCGGTGATTTTACGAGCCGCTTTGTGCGGTTAACCGAATAGGCGGGCAGACGTACAAGCAGATACGAAACCTCAAGCAAATTTAGATACCGGTGAGCAGTAACTTGCGACAGCGCCGCATCGCGGCCTAATTCGGTCTGGTTCACCAATCCGCCGAGCCGATGACAAGCAATTCGCATCAGACGGCGGAAATCGGGCAGGGCCCCGATAGCCGAGAGATCCTGTAGATCGCGTTCGAGATAGGTACGCACATAACCGTCGAACCATATCTTCCGTTCATGCGAAGAACTTAATTCAATAGCAGGCGTCGGGAAACCTCCGCGAAGCGCCAGTTTGCGCCAATCCTCAGCCTCGGCCGCATTGGCGGCTATCACATCCGCCCATTCATCATCTTTGGAACCGAGCAATTCCTCCCAAAGGCCGCATCGCCCAAGCCCAAGCTGTTCACGCCTTGTCATCGGCCATAATGTCAGATAACTTGCGCGACCGGCGAGCGATTCGGAAACTTTGCCCATCAAAAGCAGGTTTGCCGAACCTGTTAACAGAAATTGTCCGGGCCGTTTTCTCTGGTCAATTTCTCTTTTCACCGCGTGTAAGATGTCAGGTTCCCGCTGAATCTCGTCCAGCGTAACAGGCCGCCCGCCACCGACAAGCAGATCGGGATCACGCCGGGCTGAATCGCGAACATCAAGATCGTCCATCGAATAAAAACGACGGTCTCCCGGAGTTAACTCACTAACAAGCGTGCTTTTCCCCGTTTGTCTCGCTCCAGTAACGACAACTGCCGGCATCACCCGAAGTCTCTCGGCCAATGAATGTTCAACCAGTCTTGGCAATGTAATTCTATTCACATCGTGTATGATATTCATTCACGGCAAGTATTGCAAGAAAAATTATCCCAATTTAAACAGATGCCTGTCAGACAGATTCGGATAAATTAATTGGCTATCCTGACCCGCAACTAAAATTTGAACCTTGCTCCGTTAAATCCTACAAATCCACTGCTTGTATGCACCGATGTTCCTACGCAACCTGCATCAACGCCAACCGATTCCTACACCGCCGACTTTCGCGTGGCTGACTCTAAAAAACCGCGGGGCTGGAGGCCAAAAACGCGGGGCTGGGAAGGAAAAACGCGGGGCTGGGACGTATCAATTGTCCGCTAGCCACGCGGGAAGGTATTTTAAATTTGATCCGCAGAATTTTGTGGAAATTTAGAATTGCGATAGGTTATTCTTATTATTGGGCTTTTCTCGCAACCCACCTTTGCCCATAATTTATGCAGATGGCAGAACGCAGATCACGTGACCTACGCCCGGCACTCGTTTTCCTTAGCGGCGAATTGATCGCCGTGCCGATACCGCTCGACCGCGAAGAGGTCATTCTCGGCCGGGCGCTCGAGGCCGATGTGCGTGTCAACGATTCCAAAGTGTCGCGGCGCCATGCCAAGATAAACACGATCGTGAACCCTGAAACCGACGTGACCGAATACGTTCTAACGGATTTTGGCTCGCGAAACGGTACGACTCTGAACGGTGCAAAGGTCGAACGCGAAACGCTGCAAAACGGCGACAAGATAACAATTGGCGAACATATCTTGCGATTCGACCTGCTTGACGAGATCGACCGCGAATACCAACGTCAGATACACCGTTTGATTTCGCATGACGATCTTACGGGCTTGCTGTCGAGCCGTTCATTCTTTTCCGAGTTAAAACGCGAGGTCGGACGAGCAAAGGCCGAATCACGCTCGATATGTGTTCTGATGATGGACGTCGATCATTTTAAAAGCGTTAACGACAAATACGGCCATCTGACCGGCAGCAAGACGCTTGAGGAGATAGGCGGCTGCATCATCGATATTATGCGTAGTGGCGATGCCGCGGCCCGGTTTGGCGGCGAGGAATTTGCGGCATTTTTGCTCGACGCCGAGGTCGGCCAGGCGATGGTCGCCGCCGAACGCGTCAGGTCAGCAATCGAAAGCACGGAATTCAGCGTTATTCGCCACGGACGGACGGCGGACTCTCATCGAGTGACCATCAGCATCGGCGTTTCGTCGTTTCCCGACGATTCGACCGACCCGATAGAACTGGTCGAAATGGCCGATTCCGCCCTTTATCGCGCCAAACGCGAAGGCCGCAACCGCGTCTGCGGCTATCGCGATCTTTCTTCCGATGAGCTCAAACGCAGCCTGCCGCGGCGAAAAGATTAATTTTGCAACCTTTTACAGTTCCGTTTCGTGAGAGACTTCGTTAATTTTTCGTGCTAAAATCCGTTTTTGGTTACAAACGTCGCAGTATAGGCATCAAAATCTCGAAGTGTTCACAAAGCTAAATCTTTCTACGCATCCGTTTCGCAACCGCACGACGCCGTATATTATGGCGGCGCTGCTGTTGTTTGTCGCCGCGATCGGCACTCTGCTCTGTCTTTCACAGCTTCGCAGCAACGCTATCGATAAGGAAATAGTCGAGAAACAACGTAAAGAATTCGACGAGGACGTCAAGCGTTTTATCGGCGAGGGCGAAAAGGTGCAGCAGCAGCTTACGCCCGAACAGCGAAGCCTGTTGACCGCCGCACATAAGCTGGTGGCTAACAAGGATTTCGGCTGGTCGCGGCTGTTTGCCGATCTTGAGGGCGTAATGCCGGGCAGCGTAAGCGCCTCGCGGATAGCGGTGCAGAATGTCTATCGTGACGGCGACCGCGTAAAGGCAGAGCTCGATTTTGCCGTCTTGAGCCGCGATTATCAGGCCGTAATGGCAATGATCGGCACGATGAACAACTCAGGCGTTTTTCAGGCAGAACTTCGCGGACAGAGCTTGCAGCAAAACGAGCGGATAACTTTTACCGAATACACGCTGCGGCTGATATACACACCGCCGTACGGCGTTTCCACGGCAACCGAACCCGATGTCGCCATGAATCCTGATGTGCAAGGAGACGGCTCACAATGAATGAACAGAATAAACATTTAGGCGACCCCGAACCGCAGATCGAGGTCAACGATTACGGCACGACCAAAGACTCGGCCGTTGTCGTCAATGAACCGACGCGGACAGTTCTGCTCACCGAAACCGAAACCATCGTGATTGATAAGCCAACGCCGATCGAGATCACACCCGCAAATCGCCCGCGAAAGGTCTATAAGGGAATGTGGGGACCGACCGAGATCGCGGCGTTTGGCGTTTCGCTGTTGACGATCCTGGGCATTGCCGCACTATATTTATTCTTTGTTGTCCCGTCAAACCGCGAGCTTGAACAGGCCAAACTCGACCGCGATCGTCTGGAACGCGAACGCAAGGAAGCCCAGTCGAAATACGGCAATATTACAAATACGCAGGAGCACGTCGCAAAACTGCTGGCGAGCGTCGATGATTTTGAGTCAAACCACTTGCCGCTTGCCGCAAACGGCCGTACAGCCCTTTACCAGCGGATAAACAGCCTGATCGTCGGTTACGGCCTGCTGAACACGAACGGCCCCGATTTCGCACCGCTTGAGACACTTGCCGAACCGGCCAATATTAATGCTCAGGGCGAATCGGAAGAATCCGGCAGGGCAAGATTTCAGAGCCTGTTCCCGGGCGTTTATGTGACGATGACGGTCGAGGGCTCATATCAGAATCTTAGGCGTTTTCTTCGTGAGATCGAGACAGGCAATGAGTTTGTTTTGATAAGCTCGGTCGAGCTCGAACCATCTGAGTCGCGGACCGAAAGGGAAAATCCTAACCAAGGTCAACCGGCGGACGCGGGACAGTTCAATCCCGGTTTCCCGCAGCAGCAGGCACAACCGCGAAGACCCCAAGGACGGACGCTTGGCGAGGTTGTGAGCCTAAGGCTTGAAATGGCGGCATATTTTAGACGACAGAACGCATTGGCGGTGCCGGGCACGGAATCGCCCGCTCAAAATTAGATGGCAGTTGCTGAAGTAAAAACCGATTCGGACCGCACCAAGACGATCATCGCGATCGCGCTTGGCGGACTTGCTTTGTTGTCGCTGCTCTATGCGTTCGGCGGCAGTTTCTTTGGCGGCAGTACGGCCAGCCCAACCGCGACTACCAGCCCGACGCCGAAACCTTCACCGACAACGGCCCGCAACGCGGATAATTTTCGAATGCCGACGCAGAGCGAAGAAGACCTTGCTTATCAATCGACGCCGATCGTGTATTTGTCGACGAAGCACAATGCACCCGATCCGGGCCGCAATATTTTCGCATTTTACGAACCGGGGCCGCCTTGCAAGCCGGGGATAGACTGTCCGATTCCGACACCAAAACCAGAAACCCCGATGCCGACGCCGATACCGCCGCCAATTTTCATTGCGTATGTGACGCCTCAGTCGGTCTATGCAGGGTCGAAATCGTTCCGGCTTGATGTGACCGGTGATAAGTTTTCGCCGATAACAAAGATCATTTACAACGGCGGCGAGTTACCGACCAACTTTATTAACGAACAAAAGCTTTCGGCCGAGATACCGGCAAACCTGATCGCAGGTGCCGGATCGGGCTCGATCCTCGTTCGCACGCCGGACGGGGTTTTGTTCTCAAATCAGGTGATGCTCAGCATTCAGCCGCCGCCGGTGCCGACGTTTCAGTACATCGGCATGATCGCGCGGCAGCATGCCAACAACGACACGGCCTATTATTTAGAGCAGGGAAAACAGGCCCCCGAAACCGCGCGGTTAAACGATGTAATCAGCGGCCGGTTCAGGCTGATAAGCATTGCCGCCGAGCGCATAATTGTCGAGGACACGACACTCGGATTTAAACATCCTGTCAACATCCAACAGCCGTCACAGGGCTCGCCTACATTTGGCAGCGGCCAACCCGGTGGATTCCCCGGCCCGGGACTGAACCGCGGCGGCGGTTACATTCCATACTCGCCGAATGTGCCGTCTATCAACACTGTTCCCGGCGGCAGCATTCCCGGCATTCCCGATAATATTCCGCGAGTGAATCCGGCCGCGAATGTGAACGCGCAGCCTATTAGACGGGAAGACTCGAAAAAAGATGATACCGGCGATGAAGACACCGACAACTGATCGGCGAAACGAGGCGGGCATGACGCTCTTCGCGATACTCGCGATAATGGCCGTTACGGCGATCGTCGTTCTTTCCGCCGCGCCGCTTGTCCAACAGGAAGTCCAGCGTGAGCTAGAACTGGAATCGATCCGCCGCGGTGAAGAGGTCGCTGATGCGATCCGCCAATACGTAATTTTTCACAACGGAACAAAGCTGCCTGAGTCGATAGACGATCTGCTCGAAGGCCTGCCGCATGGAACAAAGAAACGCATGATCCTTCGCCCCTCGGCTGCGGTCGATCCGCTAAGCGAGGACGGCAAATGGCGACTCATCCAGGCGGACCCGCAGATACTTGCAAGATTTGCCCAACGTGTACAGACCTTTAACGGCGGATTGTTGCCGGGCAACCCGGAACCCCGGCGGATGTTTGATCGCTTTTCGATGGTGCTCGTCAATTCGCTAAACACCGCTGACGAAACCGAAATCACCGAACCTGACGACGACATCTCGGCAGTTACGAGCGATCAGCCATTCATCGGCGTGGCAAGTCAAAGCAAAGGCCGCTCAGTACTTGCCTATTACGGCGTCGAGAACCATTCGAAATGGATATTTACCCCGCTCTTTCGTGGTGGCGGCCAACAGGGTACTGGAACCGGCAATGGCACTGGCTCCAGTCCGGGAACGGGTTCCGGCGGACGCCCACTTGGCGGCGGACCAATTCGCCAGCCTATTCAGCGTTGACCTTAGATAGTGTTTTCTTTCATCTTGTTCATTCCGGTTCTTCCTACTCTGTGGGCTAAAAATACTTCACCACAGACCAAGATGAATAAAGGATGAATAAGATGATCCTGTTTTTGCAATCTATAGAAAATCCAGTTGACATTTTATTTAATTAGAATTAGAATAATTCTAATTCAGGAGGAAATATGGAACTGCACAACACAAAAATCGACCTTGCTAAGGGAAAGCGAGAGAAACTGGTTGGAATTCTTAATCAGTCGTTAGCCGACGCAATGGATCTGAAATCACAGGCGAAACAGGCCCATTGGAACGTAAAAGGGCCAAATTTTATCGCGCTTCACGAGCTGTTCGACCAGGTTGCGATCGAGATCGATACCCACGTTGACGATCTGGCCGAACGCGTAACAACGCTCGGCGGCACGGCAATGGGAACCGTGCGAATTTCTGCGGAAACGTCGTCACTCAGCCAATATCCACTTGAGATCACGGACGGCACGGCTCACGTCGATGCCTTATCAACCGCACTCGCCGATTTCGGTAAAAAAATGCGTAAAAACATCGACGAAACCGACGAGCTTGGCGACGCCGACACTGCCGATCTTTACACAGGCGTCTCACGCGGCATCGACAAACTGTTGTGGTTTGTTGAGGCTCACAACCAAGCATAGGAAGCATATAGAACGCAGATAAAGCGGATCAAGCAGATTCACGCGGATTCATATCATTCAGAAATGATCCGCGAATATCTGCCCAATCCGCTTTATCTGCGTTCAAAAATTTACTGCCCGTAATCAAAAACTATGTTCGCAAATGCCTTTACGCCAACATCCAGACGGCTGTCGTCGATGAAGAAATCCGGCGTGTGATGCGGTGCGGCGTCTTTCGCCGATTTTCCGGTCGGCATTCCGCCGACTGTGAAAAAAAAGGCCGGGGCTTTTGATCGATAGAACGCGAAATCTTCGGCTCCGGTTACCCATTCGCCAAGTATTACATTTTCTTTTCCGGCAGCTTTCTCAAGCGACGGCAGTATTCGATCTACAAGTTCCGGCGTGTTGTATGTGACCGGCGTTTTTCTATCAATCGAAACCTCAACGGTTGCTCCCATGCTCTCCGCAATGCTCTTTGCTGTTTGGCGAATGCGTGCATGAACGTCCGTCTGCATTTCCTCGTCAAGCGTGCGGATCGTACCGGCCATCGTCAGTTCTTCCGGGATGATGTTTTCGCGAACACCGCCGTTGATGCGGCCGACTGTAATAACGACAGGAGCTTTTGGCAGGTTCGATTGGCGGGCGACTATCATCTGTAAACCCGTGTAGATCTGCGTCGCCACCGCGATCGGATCGACGCCCGACCATGGATACGCACCATGAGTTTGTTTCCCTTTCACCTTTATTTCAAACCAATCCGATGCAGCCATTATCGAACCCGACTTATATTTAATTATGCCGATCGGCGTTTGCGAATTGATATGAATGCCAAAGATAGCGTCGATTTTCGGATTGTCCATCACGCCCTCTTTGACCATCAGAGGAGCACCGCCCTCTTCACCGGCTGGCGGGCCTTCCTCGGCAGGCTGAAAAATAAAAACGACTGTCCCCTTGAGCTTGTCTTTCATTCCCGCAAGCACCTCAGCCGCACCCATCAGCATCGCAACGTGCGTGTCGTGTCCGCAAGCGTGCATCACGCCGACCGGCTGCCCGTTGTATTCGCCGGTTGCCTTTGACCTAAATGGAAGGTCGTTTCGCTCGGTCACCGGCAGGCCGTCCATATCCGCACGCAGTCCGATAACCGGACCGGGTTGTGCGCCTTTAAGAATCCCGACAACGCCGGTCCTTGCAATACCCGTCTTTACTTCCATTCCCAGCTTTCGCAAATGGTCCTCAACGTATTTCGCGGTCTTTACTTCGCGATTTCCGAGTTCCGGATTCTGATGTATATGCCGCCGCCACTCGACGATCTTTGGCATCAATTTAGCCGTCGCCGCATCGATCTCGCGGCTCATGTCGATGGCAAACACGGGAACGATAATTGAAAACAGAACGAGAACGGAAAGGATGAATTTTTTCATTTTTGTCTCCGAGGAATTGATGGATTCAATTGTAGCCGGAGACCGTTGAATTGCAAATAAGCAGGCGGAAACTCGAGCGGTAGCGAGTGTGTTTTCTTCGATGGTTAGGACACACTCCCTACCGGTCGTGTTTGATTTACGACAGCGAGAGCGGCTTTTTTATCCTCAGCAGCCTGCCCGAACGAGAAAGCAGCAGTAAGCATCAGAATACAAAAGAAGACTAATGTTCGTTTCATTGTTCTCCTAAAATGAAAAGATGTGGGAATTGGTTTTCCTCTTACACACTATTCTTTGTTCGATGATGTTTTTGGCCCTTCGAGCCTAATCGAACCGGCGATCTTTGGTGCGATCTCATCGAGCCATTTGTTTAGTTCCGTCTGTGCGTACCATATCCCTTTGAGCATCACACCCGCTCGATCCTTGGTCGCTGAGATGTTTTCAAGCGGGTTTGTGTTCACCAGGATCAGGTCGGCGCGTTTGCCTTTTTCGATGGTGCCAACCTTGTCGATCGTGCCGAAAAATTCGTGAGCATTGCGGGTTCCGGCAGCGAGTGCGGCGTAGTTGCCGATGCCCGTGTCACTAAGCGCTTTCAATTCGTGATGCATCGCAAAACCGTAAAGCCACAGAAATTCCGGCGTATCCGAACCGGCCATTATCTTGCCGCCTGCATCGTGAATGGCTTTTATCATCTTGTCGCGGGTAGCTACCCATTTGGTTTTGTGTGCGGCCGGAACCAGATTGATCATCCGAGAACGCTTATAAAAATCAAGCCACTGTTTCTGCACCTTTTCGGGATAAAACTTGAAATCCGGCTGGGCTCGTATAGATTCCTCGCTTCGCGGAAGACCGAAAGAGTTCTTCATAAAATGCTGCGTCGGATTTACATACGGATTTGACGCGACGGTTTTTCGCGCGACATCGGCGATCTTTGCATCGTCTATAAAGTCGAGGCTTTCCCAGTTTTTCGGATCGGAGATATAGAGGTCAGAGATCGAACCTTTCATCGGCGCGTCTTCGCGTAGCACCATTTCCATATAGCCGTCGAGATGCTCGATCTGCTGTTTGGCTTTCCAGGCACGCTCGACCCCGACAAAGCGGCTGTCCGCATGGCCGACGACGCGGATGTTTTGTTTCGCCGCCTCATCGACGGCGGCCTCATAAGCTTCGGCGGGAATAAAGGTCGTTACCTTGATAAAATCGTATCCGGCGGCCTTTGATTTTCTAACCGCTTCACGCGCCTCGTCGGCTGTTTTGACGACAAAATTATTTCCCTGCTCGCGGCCCGTTATATGCGGAGACGCGCTAAAAATAGTCGGTGCGATGATCTCGCCCTTTGCCGAACGCGTACGCAACAGCAATTGTTCCGGTGTGCCGATCATAAACCTGATGGTCGTCACGCCATTCGCGACCCATCACTTTCAGTTCGTCCTCTGCGATCGAATCGGGATATTCGTCTCCATCGGAAAGCAGATGCGTGTGCATATCCACAAGGCCGGGAATCAAGAACTTTCCCGTGCCGTCAACACGGAACGCGTTTTTTGGAATCTTGATCTTTTTCGTGTCTCCGATCTCCACAATGACACCGTTACGGACAACAACTGTTTGGTTCGTCAGAACTCGTTCGCGGTCCATCGGAATGACGTTGACGCTGACGAAAGCGGTCGTCTGAATGGAATCAGAAGTAGGAGCGGCTGAGGAGCCGCTCCCGTTTTTTGCTGGGAAAATGAGGAAGCCGGGCCGCATAGCATGAATACGAAAAGAAGTGCGGCCACGGCTGTTTGTTTGATTGCGTTTTTCATGAATTTGAGAACCCGGAAAAGCTTCCGGCGTATCTGGTGTTCAGGTGCTTCATCTTGGAACAGAGCGTGCTTGTGGGTAGCCTGAGCAATTTCGCCGCCCTATTTTGTCGTCCGCCGGCTGCTTCGAGCGCCGATTCGATCAATCGGATCTCAAAGCGTTCGACATTCTCATAAAAATCAATGCCGCGATCGGGGTCGATCGAAACGGGCTGGGTTTCGGCGGTCACTTCGTGCAACAAAGTTCTTAAGGTCGAACGAAGCGTGCTTAGTCTCTCATCAAAAGCGTGTTCATTTCTATAATTGATGTTCTGGGTTGCCATACGTAATACCTAAATCGCTGCAATCCATGCTGCGTAATGCTATAAACCCGCCACGGCAATTCCGTCGGGCACCTTGCCCGTTTCGACACGGCCCGTGACCTCGCCTGTGTCCAAATTTATCTTGAGTACCGCGTCCGGTCCGCCCACGGTTACGAAAGCAGTTTTGCCGTCGACTGAAAACACGATCCCCATCGGAGTGCTTTCGAGCTTGATGCGTTTTGTTTCTTTTCGCGTTGCGGCGTCGATGATCAAAATTTCCTTCGTCGGGACCATCGTACAAATGACCGACTTTCCGTCCGGTGTGAACCTAACTCGATAAGGCCGCCCGCTGATGTTGATCTTTGCAACTGATTTGTACGCAGCCGTATCGACGATCTCGACCATACCCTCGACGTTCAGGCCGGTCCAAACTTCTTTTCCGTCGGGCGATAGATCGACCGCCTCGGGCTGTTTTCCGACCGGAATATGCGTGATCTTTGATTGCGACGGCGGCACGGCGGCAAACTCAAAAGCCGTTACGCTGTCCGAACCTATGTTCGCGGTATAAAACTTTTTCTGGTCGGCCGAACCCGCGACCATGTGCGTTCCATTCTGTCCGCTGCCCATTATCCAATCGACCTTGTTCGTCGCCGGATCGTAGCGGGCAATTGCGCGATTTACTTCGGCTGTGAAATAGAGCTTGCCGCCGATCATCTGCAAACCGTGTGGCCGCAGAAGCGGTGCTATATCAACACGGCGCAGTTGCTTAGCGGTCGTAACGTCGATCACCGACAGCGTGCTGCCCGGCGTTTGTGCGCCGTAGTTCGCGACATAAGCCGTTTTGCCGTCGGCGGAAAGCACAACCTCGTGCGGACCTTCGCCGGTCGCGACCGTTCCGGTAACTTTCATCGTCGCGGGATCGATTATCGAAAGCGTTGCGTCTGTTTTATTTAAGACGACCAACACCGGTTTCGTTTGGCCGATGACGACAATGTATCCCTTAAATGCAATGATCACGCCGAAAAGGAGAGTTGAAAGGATCTTTCTGCTTGTTGACATAGTTTTCCGCGTCCGTTTCGATCCTTATACGGTCTCAGCCATTGAATTGTTTTCGGAAAACTAAATTGTGGAGTAAAGCTTGGCTCTCACCGCTAAACCGTTCCGTAAAGATTTGATCTAGCGTTCGCTGTTATCACGAAACACTCGTTCGAGCGGTGTGTTGCCATCCGAATCGAAGGGATCGAAGCCGATACCGGGCTTCATTTCCGATAGCTCGCCCTCGGCTTTTGGAATGGACAGGCCGAGAAATTGAAATTTCGGAGCTCTCCGCCAGGCGCTTGGCACGATCCAGAACCATTGAACGAGGCCGAGAATGAATAGCAGGAAAAGATTCAGATACATTTCCTGCATCGAGTTTGGATCAACGCCTAGGACGTAGCCGGAGATCGCCAAAATCGGAATACCAAAAAGGCTGCTTGGAAACGAGAGAATGAACATGCTGGCGGTCGCCGTACCGATCACATTGGCGTCCGGGTTTGCAGAATCCGCGGCGGATGGAAGGAAAATCGGAAATAGCAGTGCGAAAAGACTCACAAGCAGCCACATCCCGCTCAAGGAAAGTTTGAATCGCTCAGTCATTGTGTCGGCCTCCTTTATCTACTTGCTTAGACACCGCAAACTCGTAACTGTTCCCGCGAAACATCGGATTTTTCGTGTTATAATCCGTGCATTCCTTATCGTTTTTCCTTATGACTTCAACCACCGACACGCTCACCGGCACGGTCAAAGGGCCGGGCAATCTGCCATACGAATATCTTTTTATCACGCGCGATAATCGGCGGACGCGGATCGGTGAGTTTGTCTATTACGAGACCGACGAAGGCGGTGAGCGGCGAAAGATCGTCGGGACGATCAGTTCGCGCAAGATTGTCCGCGGGCTGCCGGATGCGTTTCTGGCAGAACCGGGAGTCGCACCGGCCGAACTTGCCGCGATGATCGGAATGGACGGCGGCACGGCCGACATCTTTGAAATAACGGTTGAAACTATCGGTTATTTCAGCCCGACACTCGGCGATTTTGTAAATCCGCGAATACCGCCGCAGCCCGGCGACCAGGTTCATCTTGCATCGAGCGAAACGCTTTCCGCGATGCTCAGTTCAAAGCGTGTCGGCGAAAACGGCTCGGCGCATATCGGCTCGCTGCTTACGCGCGACGCCGGAGAAGTGCCGGTCGTGTTGTCGATAAAGGATGTCGTCTCAACGCATCTGGCGATACTCGCCTCGACCGGTTCGGGCAAATCTTATACTGCGGGCGTTTTGGTCGAGGAACTGATGCAGCCTTATAACCGTGCCGCCGTTTTGATCGTCGATCCGCACGGTGAATATCACACGATGTCGTCGATACAGGGCGATGCAAACTTTGCAGGCTCCGACGGTTATAAACCGGAGGTGAAAATATTCACGCCCGACAGTATAAAGGTTCGTTTTTCGACGCTGACCGAAGCGGACGTGAAATATCTTTTGCCGGAAGGAACATCTGACAAGATGCTCCATTTCCTACGGCAGGCGTATCGCAGTCTTCAGGACAGATTAAAAGCAGAAGGCCGACGCGATTATCTTTACAGCTATTTCGATCTCCGCGACGAGGTCCAGCGTCAGCAATACGGAAAAAACGACAAAGATGCAGGCGACGGCGGAAATGTTTCGTCGATACAGGGTTTGCTCTGGCGGTTAGATTCGCGTTTCGACCGAACGGACTCGATCTTTCATCCGCATGAGCATATCGAGCTGCATGAGTTATACAAGCCCGGCCGCGTAACCATTCTTGACCTTTCCGACATAGAACAGCACGAGCAGCAGGTGATCGTCGGAACGCTGCTTCGGCGAGTCAATAAGGCGAGAGTAATGACAACTCGCGGCGAAGCAGAAAAAGGCGAGAATTTCCTTGATTATCCGGTGTTCACTTTGCTCGAAGAAGCACATCGCTTTGCCCCATCCGGTGCGAGCGTGGTTTCGACTAACGTACTAAAACAGATCCTCTCAGAAGGCCGCAAATTTGGCGTGGGTATAGGTTTAATCACACAGCGTCCGGGCAAGCTCGACCAAGACGTGCTGTCGCAATGCATGACGCAGATCATTATGCGCATCGTAAATCCGATCGACCAGCAAACCGTCGCCCAATCGGTCGAAGGCGCCGGCCGAGCGATGCTCGCCGAGCTGCCTGCATTAACAAAAGGCCAGGCAATTATCTCCGGCGTCGGCACAAACACGCCCGTCATGTGCCGCATCCGCCCGCGAATAACACAACACGGCGGCGAAACTTTTGACGCACCCGCCGAATGGATGCGCTGGCATTCATCGGGCGAATCGGCAAAACGCGAGCAGGACGAAACACCGTATTTAAAGAAAGATTCTGACAAAAAACCGGAGAAGATAGGAAATATCCGAATCTAGCATTATGATAAAATTCGATAAGGGGTTATCAACATGACGCATTCGCTTACATTACAATTACCGGAAAGCATTTATCAGCCGCTTGCCGAAGAGGCCGAGGCCAAAGGGCGAAAGGTTGAAGAAATCGCGTTGGATAGGTTGGAGTTATCGACCAGAGATCGCAAACTCAGCAACGAGGAATTCGAGCGGCTTGCCGACGAACTCGCCGATTATGTCGAGAAGCATCTGCCGCCCGGTGCGAAGCCGCTCTCCGATTATGCAATGAGCCGTGAAGGCATTTACGAAGACCACTTATGATCTACATTCCTGACACGAATGTATTGCTTAGAATTGCAATGCGTTCAGACCCGCAGCATACATTAGTGCTTTCTGCTATCAGAAACCTCAAATCAAATAGCGATGAGGTGCGACTACTACCCCAAACCTGTGTTGAGTTTTGGAATGTTGCCACGCGTCCGGTTTCCGGAAATGGTTTCGGTCTTTCAATTGATAACGCAAACCACTCTCTAAAGTTGGTTGAAGAAATTTTCCCGCTTTTGGCCGAAAATGACGGCATTTTCCCAAAGTGGAGAAAATTAGTAGTCGATTTCGGCGTTTCGGGAATTCAAGTTCACGACGCCAGAATAGTCGCAGCAATGCTCGTCCACGATATCACTCATATTCTGACTTTCAACACAAAGGATTTCTCGCGGTATTCGAGCCTCGGAATTGTTGCTATTGACCCGGCAAAAGTTTAATTGACAAGAGATAGGCCGCATGAAATCTAATTCCCCGGAACCTGAAATCTGACAAGATCTTTCCTGACAAACAAGGTCAGGTCAACGCCCGGTCGCAGCTTGTACGAAGCGAAGAACTCGTATTCCCCCGAATACTTCCGCATCGCCTCAGCCTCTTGCCCGTTCTTCTTCGCAATTATTACCTCCGCTCCGCCAGCATCAACAATTCGGCCATGAAAACCGGCGTTTGGATATTCGCGAAGGTCCCAGACGAGCGGCCAATAGTCGGGCGAGACGATCTGTATCTTTGCCTGTTTGCCCTGTCCGCCGCGTTCCGCCACGCGGTCTATCTCAGCGAGCATCGAAAGATATTCGCGGTTTGTATGTGCGTAAACATACGGTTTGCGATCGTTGTCGTAGTTGACGAAATTCAGATCGTAGGTTTGCCACGCAAGCACGACGCAGGCAAGCAACGCGAGAACAACGGCGAATACACGGTTTGTGATTTCCTTTGAACTCGCGAGTTCATTTATCGCGTAACCGCCGGAGATCGCCATCGGCAACAGGAACGAAAGCATCAGCCACGGCGTCTTGTATGGAATGATCGAATACCCCAGGAACAGTCCAAACGCCCACAAGCCCGCGAACAGGGCGAACCTGTGTTTGACTCTAAAAAATGCGATCAACAACCCCAAAGCTGAAAGGATTATCAGGGGAGCCTCGATCTGCATCCCCCATTTCAAATAGCCGAACGGGCCGTTTTGCGTGTGGTCCTTGCTGCCTGTTTTGGTCCAGATATTGTAAGCCTCGATCGAACGGCCGATGCCTTCCTGATATGTAAAAAACGACGTGAAGAACAAGATCCAGATGTAAACAAAGACCACAGCGGCGGCAAGCAGAATAAGCACCAGATCGATGCCGCTGCCCATTCCGGCGTTAAATTTTGTCCACGACGGCGATTCATAACCATCGAGTATTTCAGATTCGTTCAGCGACCGAGCGATGAATGCAACGAATGCCGCGACGGCTGACATCGTTAGTATCACTATTAGATACCGCACGGTCGCATCTTGGTCCGTGCCCTTGGCAAAATTTTCATAAAACCACTTGAGGCCTTCCCAAACGGTGTCGTAATAATACGCGGCAGTTAAAGCGGGCAAGATCAATATCGCGATGAGTCTATTGGCAGGTTTATCGACAATAGCTTTTATTTCACTGATCTTTTCCCAAAGCATCACGCAAACAATGGCGATCAGCATTGTTCCAAGCGAGATAAAGCCAGTCTCTTTCGTGGCAAACATCAGCGACGCCGACGCCGACGCGAGCAGAAAATATATCGGCCGCCCGTCGCGCCACGCCATTAACATTCTCAAAACAAAGAAGACAAGAACGGCCTCGATAACAAAAAATGTGATCTGAAAGGCGAACAGCGTCGTCGTGCCTGCGTCCGCGATCAACGCCGCCAAACGCAGCGTCGATGGGAAAAAACAAACGAGCAAGATCAGCCCTGTCCAAGCTAGAGCAAACGGCCCTGCTTTTTCGCGTTCGATGAATTGGACTATCGCCACGACAATCGCGAGAGCGAGAAAAACAAAGAAAATCTCGTGAATAAAATACCGCGAGATAAAAACCATTCCGGGCGAAAGTGCGAGTAATAATGCGGCGAACAGGCTTCCCGTTTTACCGATATAACGGCGAAGCCAGAACGCAAGCACCACCATGACCCCCCCCCAAACGGCAACGCTCCAGCGAGCGGGAAGATTTTCCAGACCAAAGGCTTTCGTGAAAGCAAGCGAAATGTAATAGAGTGTCGGGCCGTGATAATTCGCCGGGTCGTATTTATATGTACCGTCACGAAACAGCGTCGTCAGAAACCATCCGTTGACTCCCTCGTCGTGATGAAACGGTTTTAGTCCAAGCGCGATGAAACGCAAGCCCGTCGCGACCGCCGTTATCACCGCACAGCCCACTAGCCAGCTAATATCATAGCCTTGATTTTCACTTTGAGTTTCTGTGATCTGTTGTTCAGATTTTTTACTCATCTGCTTTCTCGATCCAAATCCGCAATTTGAATTTTACACTCTCTCTATCGGTCGTGTTTCTGCCTTACCTCACCTTATAAACCTTATATCTGGACGTTTGCACCAACAGTTGATATTTCTTGAAATATTCCTCGTTCAGAGTGAATGAGCCGCCGGGTTCTCTGGCAAAATTTAGAACCTCCGGCCCGAGCAGAATGTAATCGATCCCGTATTTTTCGATCAAACTGTCGGCGTTCGGAGCACCGGAATATATGGACTTTGCGTCGCCCAGCCGTTCGAAATATTTAATGCCGTGAGACGACAGATGTCCCGGATAACGCAGCAGCGAGCCGCGGCCCGAGAGCACCGTCGCGGTGTTATAGGTCGGCGCGTTTAGTATCACCGCGTTCGCGGGCGTACGGGTTCTAATCTCATTCGCGATCTCGACCGCGTCTTTGTCAAAGACTCCGTAATTGATCTGACCGGATACGACCCGGAAAACATCGATCGCACCTGACAAAGCTAATGCGACAACAAATATTCCTGCTGCAACCTGTAACGCCGTTCCGTTTCGCCACAAAAATGCCAGCCCGTACGCAACCAATGGTATCGACCCGACCCACCAATAGATCAGCAGTTTGATATTGTCCCATTCCCATGGCGCAAATTTGAAGAGATTTGAGAGGACAAAAATCAATATAAACGGAACGTAAAAAAGGATGAAGGATGAAGGATGAAGGATGAAAATATCGCTTTCCTTGCCTGCACTTTTTCCTTTTTTCGTTTCTTTTTTCTCCTCAATCGTTGCGGCCGCAGCTTTTTTTGTTTTGGCCGACCAGATCAAATAAGTGCCCACAGCAAGCAACGGTATAAATATTCCTGTGTTCTTTAGCCAAAACCAGATGAAATTGTTCTGCCCGGCGTCCCATCCGAAGTGCCTTGAAACAAACTCGCTCGCCTCGGTCGCGCTGCCTGACATCGACCAGATCAATTCGGGAAACGCGACGACAGCAACGCTGATCGCAAATACAGCCCAAATCCTGATAATGTTGCGCCGTGGCCGGAAGATCAGCAAACACAGACAGACGATAAATAGGACGAAAAGACTGTGAAGATGTATCAATACGAGTGTGCCCGCAAGCAGGCCGATCAGAACGTAAGCAATTGGGAAATCGCTAAAAAGTGATCTCTTCGGTTTATCAGATGGCGAGATTTTCTCTGTGCCCTCTGTGTCAAATATTTTCCACAAAAACCCAAGCACAACCAGCGTGATCGGCATACCGAGCAGCAGGCTTCGCTGTGTAATAAAAAGCGTCGTAAGCGAATTACCCCATTTGAAATCGGGGCCGATAGTATAGTCTTTTGGCAATGCACCAAGGAACTCATAAAAACCTTTTGCCTGCGCCGCGTAGTCGCTGAAAAACCAAATGAACCCAAGCCCGCCGCTAAAGAAAAGCAAAAACGGCGCTATGCGTGCGGCAAGCCGGTCATTCACCAGTTTGAAAACAAACCGCTCAAGAATGACCAGCAGCGAAAATGCCCACGCAATATTTTGCACGAGCATCGCGTCTTTTACATCGGCTCCGAGTTTTACGAAATATGCCGTGATCAGGTCAGCGACGAACGGATATGTAAACCTTGCTCCGGCAAAATTTGGATTCTCGGGCGGAAAATTCGCCCCTTCGGTAAATGAGAAGATTGCTCCCAGATGAAACGGGAGATCACCGAGATTGTTTGAGCCGCCTGTAAAAATTCCGCCATCCTTATAGAACATCGTCCGCTCGAAAAAGAACAGGAAAAGCAGAAAGAAAAACGCATAATAAACGAATGGCAAAATACGGCGAAAGCTCTTGCCCTGCAAGCGGTTCTTTGCACGGTTCCAGTCGGCGGCGAGTGCTCGTTTTCGGTTTTTTTCGCCGAACAACAGCAACGGACAAAGAATGACCGCAAACATTATCATTGCTGTCACGGCCGAAAGCCCCGCGAAATTCGCCAACACAAATCCCGCTGTGCCGAAAATCGCCGTGCCCGTAACGCAGCCGACGGCAAGCCGCCACATCAGCGGTTCGTCGTCGGAAATGACATAGGTTAGCGCAAGCCCGCCGGCCGTTATCAATGTAATTAATAATAATGAAAGCAGCATCGTCCGCAAGATCGGTGCAAATGGATAAAGTTAAAGTTACCCCAAAACGTGCGGCTGAGCAAAATTTGTAGAAACGCTCCCGCAGCAACGTGACAGCGGTTTCCCAAATCGACCGGCGAACGGTAAAATATAAGTTTTTTGGAAAAGAACTTATTTTACTATGCTGCAAGCTGGAATCGTCGGATTGCCGAACGTCGGAAAATCTACTCTTTTTAATGCACTGACCGCACAGGAAGCTGCGCTAGCCGCAAACTATCCGTTTGCCACCATCGAACCGAATATCGGCGTCGTCGCCGTTCCGGACGAGCGGCTCGCAGTGCTCGAAAAGCTAAACAAAGCTCAAAAGGTAGTTCCGGCAACGGTCGAGTTTGTCGATATTGCCGGTCTTGTTCGCGGTGCTTCTAAAGGTGAAGGATTGGGCAATCAGTTCCTTGCAAACATACGCGAAACGCACGCCGTTATCCAGGTCGTGCGGTGCTTTGAGGACGAAAACATCATCCACGTCGAAGGCTCGGTCAATCCTATTCGCGATATCGAAACCATCCAGATCGAGCTTGCATTGGCCGATCTTGCATCGGTCGAAAAACGCCGCGAAAAAGCCGCCCGTGCCGCCAAGTCGAGCGGTGACAAGGACGCAAAACGCGAGCTTGAGATAATCGAAAAAATAATGCCTGTGCTCGAGGAAGGCCGCCCCGTGCGCTCGGCCACGCTCACCGACGATGACCGCGAGACCATTAAGAAATGGTTTCTGCTAACGTCAAAACCGACTATCTATGCGGCGAATGTTGACGAAGCGACTCTGGCCGATCCAACATCGAATCCGCATGTTCAGAAAGTAATGGAGCACGCTGCGTCTGAGAATGCAGATGTTGTTTCTATCTGTGCAAAGCTTGAGGCAGAGTTGGTCGCTCTCGACGAAGCCGAACGCACGGAATATCTGAAGGATCTCGGCCTCTCATCAAGCGGCGTCGATAAATTAATAAAGGCCGCGTACCACATGCTTGGGCTAATGAGCTTTTTGACGGCAGGCGAAAAGGAAGTCCGCGCATGGACGATTCCCGTCGGCACAAAAGCTCCGCAGGCCGCCGGCGAAATTCACACCGACATCGAACGCGGCTTTATCCGTGCCGAGATCATCGGCTACGACGACCTCGTCGCCTGCGGCAGCCGAAAGGCGGCAAGCGAAAAAGGCCTCGCCCGTCTCGAAGGCAAAGAATACATTATGCAGGACGGCGATGTCGTGGATTTCCGCTTCAACGTATAGATCCTAGGGCTTCGCTTCGGCGTTCTTCACTGAAGAGAGAACCCATTGGATCAGGCGTTCGTCGGGAAGCAGCGCCTGCTTTGCCATCGTATATTCCAAGCCGTCGAGCCGCTTTTTGATACCTTCTTCAATTCCGCCATACGATATCAGGAGTGGTACAATCAAAACCTTGCTTTTCTCATCATGCGCCCGCTTCACTACAGCACGAAGTTCCTCGGTAGCCTTTGACCTGATCGGCTCAGGTGCATCATCGCGAACTGTCAGATATTCGATCCGCTTGAATGCGGACGACGATCTCATATTGTTCGCAAGGCTGGCCATGTCAGCAAGCCACAGACGATTGGTTTCGTCCGATACCGGGCCGTGAGCCACCAATATAACGACCTCGGCCTTCGGTTGTAGACTCAATGCAGTTGCCCGCGAGGTTAAAATCTGGGCAACGATGTCATGATCGTTGAGCGCGGGCGACATTAGGATCGGTACCGAACTTTTTACCGGAGTCATGGGGTCGTGTGACGCTTCTGCGGCACCGTGTGCACCATGAGAAGAGTGGCCGTCAGAACCATGATCCATTTTCGCAAAGATTGCTAGGTCGCTCGGCGCCTCCGCACGTCGGCCGAGCAAGTACTCTGTCGAGGTGACCACAGAACTGTTCGACGACACGAACAGCGGAACGGCCACAATTCTTTCAGCCCCACGGGCGATCAGCTTATCGACCGCATTCTGAATGTTTCGCTTCGTAGCCATGCCGAATGCCGTCTCGATCATTATCGACTTATCGACACTCGCCGCGAGCTTGCTTACCTCTTCATTCCAATTTTGACGCCCACCGTGAGCGAGAAGCAATATTCCGGTTTTGTCTTTCGATATCGCATCCCCGCCCGTCTGCCCCACAATAAATGAAGCCGTCAAGACAAGCATCATCAACGAGGACGCCAACCTCTTTGCAAATGTTATATTATTCATAACTACCTTTATGAAATTGAAATTCACTATCATTTAGCTTACATCTGTTGGCCGGGGTATTCAAGTGTTAGTCTGCTTTGTATTGGCACTGCGGCTATCGGAAGCACTCGGCACGAGTCCAGACCTTTGGATCGGCATGCAGGCAAAATATGAATTGTGGCAGGCGGCTAAGAAACGGCGACGGGAAGGTCACGCGCCTCTTGGAAGTATAGTAGTTTTTGTATCACCGAGATGCTTATGTGATTCGTCCCTTCATCTCAATGCTTATGTCTTGAGCTGTCGTCTCGTTTTGCTTTCTTTTGAATATCTTCGCGGACAAACCTTACAACTTCCTTGATCTGCTCGGGTGTTAATTTTTCTCGGAACGGAGGCATTTTCTCGCCCTCGCCATCAGTGACCTGGTTGATATGCTCGACTTCCGAATGATGCAGGGCGTGGCCTTTGGTCAGCGGAATACCTTTCTTAGCGCCTTCGCCCGTAGCTCCGTGACACTCGGCACAGTTGGTCGTGTAGATCTCGCTGCCCAGCGCGACCTCGCCGACCTTTGTGAACGCGGTAAATGTTAGCTTTGATCCTTCGCGACGCAGGTCGAATTCAACCTTATCGCCGGGCTTGAGGCTTTCCAACAAAGACCGCTCAGCCACCGGCTCTGTCATTTCCATCGCCGGCATATAACCGGGGATTTCTTCATGATCGACCGTCACTCTGCCATTCTCGGCATCCACCGATTTGATTACACCGGCCGATTTGTATGTCTGAGTCTCGACTGGAACCGATGCCATATTGGCTGTGTCAACAGGCGCGGAACAAGCAGAAGTTAGCGTGGCCGCAAGCAATAGAAATGTGATTATCCTGCTTTTCATAAAACTGCTGGAACAATCATCTCACGGGCGTGCCTCGCGTGCCACTCAAAGGTTTATTGATAATTAACGCCTCGTTAGTTATTCTTTCCATTCAGGTTTTCGCCACAGAAATTGTTTTGTATAACCCGATTATGAGATTTTTTATTTTCCTTGGATTGTTTGCGATCTTGTCGCTCACGTGCCTTTCACAATCCACGCAATCAGTAAAGCTTAAGGGCCAGGTCGTGTGTTCGGTCTGCTGGTTCGAGGCGCCTGATCGCAAGAAGACGCCTTATGGCAACGCGGCCGACATTAAATGCGCTCTCGATTGCTCGGAAGAAGGCTTGCCACAGGCTTTAGCGGTCGAGGACGAAAAAGGTTTTACGCTTTACATGATGGAAGCCGGAGCGTTCAAACCGATCGGCAAGGATTTTCTCGACATCGTGCCGAAAATGGTCGAGCTCGAAGGCGATGTCCGAACAGAAAAAGATAAGCGGTTCATCAAAGTAAATTCGCTTAAGGTATTGGACGAAAAACCGGTAAAACCCGTTCCGGTTTCCAGCGATGCAGTGCTTGCTCTAAAAGATCTGACCGGTGCAAACCAGAGCCTTGCAGGTTACAAAGGCCGAGTCGTTGTTCTCAATTTTTGGGCAACGTGGTGCGAGCCGTGCAAAAAGGAAATGCCTGACCTTTCAGCGATCCAAAACGATTATGCCGCGCTCGGCGTTCAGGTGATCGGAGCTGCGGGTGACGAAGCTGCGGAATCGGCAAAGGTCCTAAAATTCATTCGCGAGTTTAAGGTCAACTTTCCGGTTTGGGTCGGTGCGACCACCGACGATATGCAGCGTTTCGGCGTCGGCACCGTGCTTCCGGCGACCGTGATAATCGACCGCGACGGGAAAATCGCCTGGCGCGAGATCGGGATAATAAAGCCTGACATGCTTCGCAAAGAACTCGACAAATTGCTGCTGCCGAAAGTAACCGAAGCAGCAAAGATCGCAAAATCAGAGAAAAAGAAAACCGCGAACGCTTCGCTCGTTCCCGCCTGACCTGTCTGACCGGGCGAAGGCCAGGCTGTCCGGGGGACGGCCGATAACCCAAAGAAATTCACCGCTGGGATTCGACTTATTACGGGGCAGGTTGATCGAGCCGCCGTGCGCGACGTTGATCTATCGCCTGCATCCACGCTTCCACATCGGCCTTGAATACAATCCGCGAGTCGGCGAGGTCCATCCGCTTATCACATTCATTCCGGTGACCGAAACAGTAAATCGACCGGCGATAATTTTCGGCATCAGCTCAGACCGAATCGGAACGCCCAAAGGAACGTCCGTTTACCTGACCGCCAGCAAAGATATGCAGCATTGGACCGGTCTGCCGATCGCTCCGTACGGCGGGATCGTTTACAGCTCTTACGACAAGAAATTTCGCCCGATCGGCGGGCTGAATATCCGCATCAGAAACGACCTGACATCGCTGATCCAGTTCGACGGCGTAAAGGTCCACCCGAGCCTGACCTACACATTCAACGACACCCACGCCCTCACATTCCTGTTGATCCGAGGAACGCGACCCGGCGTTACCTATACTTTCTCGTTTTGAACACAGATTGATTCTTTGTTTTCTTATTTCGTGTATTTCGTGGATAAGATTTTTTATCCACGAACCACACTAAACAGATCAAACAAGAGATCAAATAAGAAAAAAGCGTTTCATCAAACACTCGAAGTTATTTGCAATTAGGGCAAAACTGGGTGAGAATTGAAAACTTCCGATACGCGGCGCCTTCGTCTATCGGTTAGGACGCAAGATTCTCATTCTTGAAAGAGGGGTTCGATTCCCCTAGGCGCTACCAGAAATTTCTCGAGATTTATTTCGTTCCCGATATCTTTCCAAAAACCGTCCTATCCGGGTTATTGCCTCTTCAAGATCGTCCGTGTTTGGCAAAAACACCATTCTGAAATGGTCGGGCTTTTTCCAGTTAAAGCCCGTTCCCTGTACTATCAAAACTTTTTCTTCAGCCAATAGTTCACACGCGAATTGTTGGGCATCCGTTATGTGATAGATCTCAGGGTCGAGTTTCGGGAACATATACAAAGGAAAGTAAGGGTAATCAAACGGGGCCGCAAAAACTATCACTTTCCGTTATCCATTATTCGTTATGTAAGGTATGCCCTCGGCAGGATTCGAACCTGCAACCTAGCGATTATGAGCCGCGCGCTCTACCGTTGAGCTACAAGGGCATGAAAAACAATCTTAAATTAGCCTACCGATTCTTGCAAATCTGTCGGCTCAAGGGTTGGCGGATTTTGGATTTCTGCGTGCGATAAGTAAAAATTGAATTAACTGCAGAGACATGTACGTTAATGCACGAAGTGCAGAAGCCCGCACGAAGTAAGGGCATTTCGAAGAATGGGAAAAGGCAAGACAAACAAACACAAGCCGGTCCGCGAGGGCAAAATAATAACCGTTGGCCGTGCCGAATCCGTGCCTCCGGGACGCGGTGCGACTGTAAAATTAAAGGACGGAACTGAGATCGCTGTTTATAACGTAAACGGCGCGTTTCACGCAATCGAAAATTTCTGCCCGCATAAAGGTTATCCGCTTGCCGACTCGCCGCTAAGAGGCACGGTCGTCGTTTGCGAGCACCACGACTGGCAGTTCGACGTAAAAACCGGCCACTGCTTCACCGCCCCAAAATGCTCGATCGAAAGCTTTCCGGTCACGGTCGAGGACGGCTGGATAAAGATCAAAGTCTAGATTTTCCGTGATATAATTTCGGTGAGATGACCAAAACAGTTGACATAAGCGAACTCAAAAACTCCATCCAGGCCATTATTGCTCTGACCAAAGGCGGCGATGAGATCGTTCTTGAAGAGGACGGCAAGGCAGTTTTTAAAATCAGCCCTATCGAGGGATCGGGAAATAAGCAACGCATAGCTGGTCTGCGTCAAGGACAATATTGGATGAGTGACGATTTCGATGATGAACTTCCAGATGAATTTTGGGGATTTGATAAGCCGTTATGAATCTCCTTCTGGATTCTCATACTTTCATTTGGTGGGTCGCTGAAAAACACAAACTTTCCGCCACCGCTCTTTCCAACATTTCAAATCCTGAAAACGACGTTTTCTTGAGCGTGGCAAGCGTTTGGGAAATTCAAATCAAGATTCAGCTTGGTAGATTTGAGTTTAAGGATACTCTTGACAATATCGTTGATGAACAGCAACGCATTAATTCATTCAAAATCTTGTCGGTTGATCTTTCCCATGCCCTAGGCATAGATAATCTACCAAAACACCACAAAGATCCGTTTGACCGACTCTTGATCGCCCAGGCTATCGTCGAAGATATGACTTTGGTCAGCTCCGATAAAGCGTTCTCTAAATATGATGTTGATCTCCTTTGGTAACGATCGCTAAACCGAGCCTACAAATTAAAAAACGGATGTGAGCGATCACATCCGCTATTTAATCAACTCGAACAGTTATCAGAAACGAACCGTCACATTCTGCCCGTCGAGCACGAGGTTTGTTGCCGTAATGCTCCGCAAATTTCTAGCGCTGTAATTCACGGTGATCTCGCCGCTTGCGTCCGCGTCGCCCGAACCGGTGACGGTGATGCGAGCGGTCGTATCGTCGATGAACGTCAGTTTACCCGCAAATGTGGTTCCGCTGCCGAACGATGCCAGAGTTACCTCCGCGTCGCCGGTCGCACGAACATTCACCCTTGCACTTATCAGGATCGTCGCGTTGCGTCCCTCGATCTGCATTGTCCCAGGGCTGAATTTTGACAAGCTTAACGTCCGACCCGTAATCGGTTCCGGCTCGGCAGTTGCGGCTTCCAGCACGAGTTCGATGGACGGCTGATTTGCCCGCAACGTCACAGCCTGACCGGTAGCCGTTTTGAAGCGAACCTGTCCATCGGTCTTGATCTCGGCCTGTAGTTCATAGTTTCGCTGGCGGTTGATGTCACGCTGTTCGTAGTTGAGCTCGAATGCGATGGGCACTTGCTTGCCGTCGGTGTTAAATGTCGTCTCGGCGACGGGTGTTCCGTCGGGCGTTGCCGCATCGACGAGCTTTACGGTAACTTCCGATTTTGGCCCAAGAGCAATTCGCTGACGATAAGTCACTGTTCCACGTACCGACGATTCGCCGCGATTTGGACGACCGGCGCCGCCGACGGGTACGACCGTGATCTCAACGGTTTTCGGGCTGCCTTGAGTAATTACCGGATAGCTTGTGTCGGTGGTGAAAAGCAGACGCTCGCCATCGCGGATCTCAGCCCTGACAGCATACCGGTTCCGCTCCTGTATTTTCGTGCGGTCGTACGCCATGTCGAACGAGAACGGGACCTGCTTTCCTGCTGTCTCGATACGCTGTTGAGCAATCACCGTTGACGGCGCATCCGCACGCGAAACATCCTGTAGCGAAACAGTCAGAACAGCCGTCGGCGGCAGAGCGCTTCGCTGGAGATATGTAACTGTTCCGGATACTACATTGTCCTGAGTCTGTATCGGGCCGCCACCATCCTGGCATACCGCCGATGTATCCACATCATTTGCTTTAACCAACCCGCGTGTGCCCGTTGTAATTGTGTAACTAACCGTGCTTGTTCGCGACGGACAGCAAAGCGGGTCATCGTCACCGTATCGAGCAAATTCGACCGTTAGGTTATCCGGATTGAAAAGGCTGATCCGGCTAAGCGCTCCATCCGTGCGTGCATCGGTAGGTGTCGGCGAAAGCGTTCCGGCGAAGCGATTGCTCACGAACACAAATCCGTTGTATTGATTTGGGCGGCACATGCCATCAACGCTCGCCATTGCGGTCACGATCGTGATCGTCCCGTACGAATAACTCGGCCCGAACAGGAACCAGCCTGCTCGAGTCACAGCGCGGTCTGCAAGGCTGTCGGCAACGCGTATCTGCTCACGGCACATCGCCGAGTTAGGCGACGAAGTAGTTTCACGCGGGGCCGTCGGGACAACACCGTTGCCGTTGTTCCAGTTTGTCGCGAGCGGCCGGTCAAGCCACGATGTCTGAGCCGATACAGCCAATCCGCCGAAACAGACCGTAAAAATAAGTATCAGGATAGTTTTCTTCATATATTCCCCCGTTCATCGGAAAATTCAGTTTGTGGTAAAGCAATTGGGCACGCATTTAGATAGCATACACCCGTTTGCAAGTTTGCCGTTATTTTACTGATTACAGAAAGGTTATGCGGCTGATCTGGCAGCCATCTCACCGATCGCTTCGACCGGACAGGCTTCCTCTGCTTCCTCGCAAAGAGCAAGCTCTTCAACGGTCTGCGGCTGTTTGTAAACGTAGGAGTAGCCGTTTTCGTCGTTGCGGGTAAAATTGGTCGGAGCAGTATCGCGGCAGACATCGCAATCGATGCACTGCCTATCGACAAAAAACTTGCCCGGCGCGTTGTCAGGCAATTTGTCCCTCATCTCCACCATAAAATCAATCTGCCACGGATTTCACGGATAGACACGGATTAAGAATTTTCTTATCCATTTTATCTGTGTTAATCCGTGGCTAATTCTTCTGTTCCGTCATCAAGATGCCACGGATTTCACGGATAAACACAGATAAAGAATTTTCTGATCCGTTTTATCTACGTTAATCCGTGGCTAATTTCTTGTCTCGGTCATCGAGATCATCCTATCGAGAGCGATCTTTGCAAAATGCTTTGTTTCGTCTTCAACTGAGATTTGATTCACAACCACTCCTTCGGTCAGATTATCGAGTGCCCACGCGAGGTTCTGCGGCGCGATGCGGTACATCGTCGCGCACATACACAGGTCAGGCGCTAGCAGATGTATCTCTTTATCGGGAAAGCGTTGGGCAAGCCGCGTGACCAGATTCACTTCCGTCCCGATCGCCCATTTCGCTCCCGCCGGTGCATTTTCGACCGTCTTAATAATGAAAGAGGTCGAGCCATCGAGATCGCTCTGTTCGACCACTTCACGCATACATTCGGGATGCACGAGCACTTGAACACCGGGAACTTCGGCACGAATCTTATCGACGTGCCACGGCTTGAATCTGCCGTGTACGGAACAGTGCCCACGCCACAAAATGAGTTTTGCCTCGTGAAGCTGTTCCTCTGTGTTGCCGCCAAGCTCTTCGTGCGGATTCCAAAGCGCCATCTTGTCGAGCGGAATGCCGAATTTTGCACCGGTATTTCGTCCCAGATGCTGGTCGGGGAAAAAGAACATCTTGTCGTACTCTTTCAGGTAAATATCAAAGAGCGGTATTGCGTTTGACGACGTGCAAACGACGCCCTCGTTTCGGCCGCAAAATGCCTTGATCGCGGCGGACGAATTCATATAAGTTATCGGCGCGACTTTGCTTTCCAGCACGCCTATATCGCGAAGCTGTTCCCATGCGTCCTCGACCTGATCGATCGTCGCCATATCCGCCATCGAGCAGCCCGCACCCAGATCGGGCAGTATCACACGCTGATGTTCTTTTCCAAGAATATCGGCCGACTCGGCCATGAAGTGTACGCCGCAGAAAACGATGTATTCAGCGTCCGTCTGCGACGCCATCACTGAAAGCTGATAAGAATCACCAGTCAGATCGGCGTGTCGAATAACATCGTCTCTCTGATAATGATGCCCGAGTATTATCACCCGACCACCCAAAGCCTCACGCGCCGCGTCAATCCCCGCGGCAACCTCCGCCTCTGGCATCACCAAAAAGTCTTCCAACGGACGGGTTTCGTGTGTTACTACGGACATCCTATTCTCCTGAAAATGCTCCAAGGAAAATGATGTCACTTTGGGCAGGAATGGGCAAGAGAAGGGGCAGGTCAGATCCGCCGGTGATCTTGCTAAATCTACCGTCAATAAGTTTCCTTTGCCGCGAGCAAGGCAGCCGCAAAGTCGGCAAAGAGATTTGTTGGACTAAGAGTGATTTTTGGTGAAGAGAACTCTCCAGTTCTTCCGCCACTCTCTTTATCCGACAAAATTAAACATGCCGAAGAATATAATTTCTCTGCTACTAATCTTTCAACAAGCAATTCGTATCGTTTTGCGTAAGAAGAATCTATGAATTCGGGCGAGACCTTGAAATGTGTTTCGTCTAAGCGAACACGGCTCGTTGATCGAGGACACTCTTCCAGCAGCATCATGTAACCGAGAAAGGGCGGCTTGCTGTCCTGCATTTCAAAAAGTGCGGAGCTGTCTGCAATAGTAAAAGCATTCTCACGATGAGCAGTCCAGAAATCCGTAGCCGAGCCGATTGACTCCTCCGAGCGGTTGTTGAAATTATTCCCGAATGATGGGCCAACTTGTGATTTGAGTTCAAAGGCCGCGACAAGGCGACCTTTGTAAACAACGAGCGAATCCCACATTTTCGTTGGCCGGAAATATCCCGGCAGAGTGAGGCGAGACTTTCCGGTAACAAGAATATTTTCTACGGGCATTCCGCAATAAAGAGCGACCTCTCTAATTAATTCCGAGAAACCGTCAAGATTTTTTCCGCCGATTACCGAACCCCGTCCTCCTTCCTGAGAAATGGTGTTGGTGCTTAGGCGTCCGCTCCAAAAATATTTCACGGCATCGCTAACGCGCGAATCGAAATCAGGCGGTAACAGTTTGCTCATGCGGTATTCGGGCCTTGTGAAGGGCGATAATTTCCTTATCAAACATTCCGAAGGTTTTTTCCATCCGAGCTTTCGCTTGCTCAGCATAATCGTCGTCGATCTCAACCCCTATTGAATGACGACCAATTCTTGCAGCGGCAAGCATTGTCGTACCGGAGCCAAGAAAAGGATCGAGCACAGTGTCGCCGACAAAACTAAACATCCGGATCAAACGGTTTGCGAGTTTTTCAGGAAATGGAGCCGGATGACCTTTTGTGGTTGATGCGCCGGTCAATGTCCAGATTTGTTGATACCATTCGTTGAATTCCTTTTCCGAGATAATCGAGAGGCGTCGTTGTTCAGGCTCGGGCTTACGATAGCCGCCCGGTTTACGAAGCATAAGAATGTATTCAACGTCGTGCTTAATAACCCCGTTCGGTTCGTATGGCTTGCCGAGAAACTTGGAATTGCCTTTAACTTCAAAGCTGGCATTCGATATCTTATGCCAGAAGATTGGTGCAAGATTGTCAAAGCCGAGCTTTTCACAACGAACTTGGATGTCAGCGTGAAGCGGAACGACCTTGTGTCGTCCATTATTTCGCCTCGAAAGCATGACATCACCTACAACAACAATCATTCTTCCGCCGACAACAAGTTTGTCAAAACATCCTCGCCAAACGTCATCTAGTTTGTTCAGAAAGCTTTCGTAATCATCGATATGACCAAGTTGTTCAGCATGATCGTTGTATTCTTTAAGATTCCAGTAGGGCGGCGAGGTCAAAACAAGATGGACAGAGTCGTCCCTGATTGCTGATAGATCCTGCGAGTCTCCGACCAGAATCGAATGAAGTGTTTTCCTTTCCGAAACCTCTGTCCGAATTTTTTCGAGTTCTTGCACGTCACGCGCCAACTTAGGTATCAGACGATCAAGTTCAGGAAGTGTCATTGAATTCATTAGCGACATTGTATCAGGAAGTGCGTCATGCAACATCAAATACGCCCGGCGGCCTTTTCGATCAGCAGTATAACCCCGTACGAAAGAGCGGCGATGATTGCGGCCATTGGGATGGTTAAAACCCACGCCCAGACGATGCGGCCGGCGACGCCCCATTTGACGGCGGAGAAGCGTTTTGCCGAGCCGACGCCGACGATGGAGCCGGTGATGGTGTGCGTGGTCGAAACGGGAATACCGGCGGTGGTGGCACCAACCAGCGTCAATGCTCCGGCGGTCTCGGCGCAAAATCCGCCGACCGGTTGGAGTTTTACTATCTTTGTGCCCATCGTTTTGACGATCCGCCAACCGCCGGAAAGCGTGCCGAGGGCGATCGCGAGATGGGCCGCGAGCACAACCCACAACGGAACGTCCGGCAATTTACCGCCCGGGTCCATTGTGAGGAATCCGCCGGAAACCAGAACGATGGTGATGATTCCCATCGTCTTTTGCGCATCGTTTCCGCCATGTCCGAGCGAGTATGCGGCGGCGGAAAAAAGCTGACCAACGCGAAAGCCGCGATCGACTTTATTGAGCGAGACTTTGTGAAAGATCCAATAGACCGCAACCATCAGCACGAATCCGAGGCTGAAACCGATAAGGGGTGAAAGTACGATAAAAAGAATCGTCTTGATCCACCCCTCGGCTTTTAATACGGTCTCGACGCCGGTGAATCCGAAATGCCAGACATACGACGAGAGTGCCGCACCAGCAAATGCTCCGACGAGCGCATGTGAACTTGACGTCGGCAAACCCAAATACCACGTTATCAAGTTCCACGCAACAGCCCCCAAAACCGCCGCAAGCAGCACAAAAAGCTGATCGTTATTCGGGATAACCGCTAGATTGACCATATCGCCGCCGATGGTCTTTGCGACGGCCGTTCCGAATACCAAAAATGCTACGAAGTTAAAAAACGCCGCCCACGCGACCGCGACTCCGGGTGACAGCACCCGCGTTGCGACCACTGTCGCTATCGAATTTGCCGCGTCGTGAAAGCCGTTGATGTAATCAAAGACCAATGCAACCGCAATGATCAATACGACAAGGCTGAGAGATGCGTATTGTCCTTCCATGATCTTAGTTATGTTTTAAGACTATGCTCTCGATGATGTTGGCAACGCTTTCGCAAATGTCGGTCGCGCTTTCGAGAATTTCGTAGAGTGCTTTGTGTTTTATAACCTCGATCGGGTCGGTCGAGTTCTTGAAAAGTTCGCCCATCGCGCGGAAATAAACATCGTCCGCCTCGTTTTCAAGCCGGTGGATCTCGACAAAATATGGCGTGATACCGTTCGGTTTATTGAGCAGAGACACCGCGCCGTGAACCTGCCAGGAAAGGGTGTGAATTATCTCGGCAAATTTCTTGATGTGCGGATTAAAATGCTTGATGTCGTACATCACGATCGCGCGGGCACCGGCGTCGATATAGTCGCAGATGTCGTCGAGTGCGACGGAAAGAGTATAAATATCTTCGCGATCAAAAGGCGTTATAAACGACTTGTTAAGCTTCGTCGTGATCTGGTGCATCAGCGTGTCGCAGGCGTGCTCGACGTCCTTGATGCGTTTTGTAAACGCCGTCCGGTCGGTGTTGTCGTCGGCGACCATTTCGACGAGGATCTTCGCGGCTTCCTCGATCTTGGCCGTCATCTGTGAGAAATAGAGGAAGTATTCGTCCTCACGGGGCAGGAAGCTAAATGCCATTTTGATGTCTCCGATAGTGTTAAGAAAGTTGTTACATAAATATAGCGGTAGTTTGGCTGATTAGTCTAATTGCAACACCCTATCAAAGTGCAGAAAGGTTAAATCAGCCGCTTTCAGAAACGAAACAAGGCTTATGGTCGTAGGGACGAATACTGTCAGCCGTCGTATTCCTTTAACCGCAACTGCATATCGCGGCGTTCGACGTAGAGTCTTAAGAAAGTGTCGCGGCGCCATAGGAACAGGCTGACGGCGTTTGCCCAGCCGCGAAGGTCTTCGAATTGTTCGAGAGCGTAGAGAGCGATGTAGCCGAGCAAGGCCGAAACCGGTATTGAAAGTAACCCGAATTCCCAGCCGAAAAAATACCAGACGACGCCGGCCGCGATCAGCCATGTCAAAGGCATGAACAACATTCCGGCCAGAACTTTCGCTGTTGACGCCACGTCGTCGGCCCCGTGACGCGAATACCAATCGGCAAACAGGCCACAGAGTCGGTACGCCGGAAAATGCAGGATCGCACCGGCAACTCCGAAAGGCAGCAACAAGAGCAGCCACCACGTTCGGGCGAGTGCCTGTTTGATGACAAACGATTGCGGAAACTGAGCAAGCGACAAATGCACCGGTTCGATGTCATAACTCTCGAGCTTTGAATCGAACTCGTGCATTTGTTCTCGAAGCGGATTTTTCTCAGACGATTCATCCTCATCGGCTTCCGCAACAAATGCCTGAAGAAAATCTAGCTTTTCGCCGAGATTTTCGTTCTCGCCGGCCGAAGCAAATATCTCCTCGGCAATGCGTGCGGTGTGCAGATCGGACTCCGACTCGGCGTTCAAGGTGACCTCGCGAAGTGCCGCTTCGATCCGCTCGGTCAGCTTGCGTGCAGCATCTCGGGGCGGCTGTCCGTCCGAATCAAGTACGACAGGTTCGACCGTAAATGCTTCGCCGAAATGAAGCAAAGCCTCGCTGCGAAACGTCGTTTTGCTTGTATAAAAAAGTCCGACGGGAACTATCTTTAGATCTATCGGATTTTTACCCGCGACTGAAACGGCTCCCAAAGCGATACGAGCCGCACCGGTCTTCGCCGGCAGCAGCTTTGGCGAATTATGCGAAACGCCTTCGGGAAAGAGAGCAATCGAACCGCCCTTTTGCAGCAGCTCACGGGCAAGCTCGAATGTTTTCAGATTTTTCGAAACGTCTTCGCCCGCGTCGATCTTGCGATAAAGCGGCAACGCCTCGACCGTTCGGAGCAGGAACGAAACGACAGGCATTTTGAACAGCGTCGATTTTGCGAGAAACGAAATCTTGCGCGGCAACGCAACAAAAACGAGTGCCGGATCGATCAATCCGTTCGGATGATTCATCACGAAAATAACGCCAGTGCCTGTCGGGACTTGATCGGCATTGACAGTTTCTATTCGGCGGAAAAAGAGTTTGAGAGCAATGCCAAATACGGCTAGAATTATTCGGAAAGTTGGCCTGCCCGTGCGATTGCGGATTAGATCGACAAGGCGAAGTTGCTTGATGGAAAATGGCATTGGACTGGAACGCAAGCATCCTTGCTTGCGAGTGCTACAAAAGCGGCGGGGCTCTTAATCGTCCAACGCTTCTTTGTGATTTCAAAAATTTGTGCAAGTTGTGCAAGTAAGGATGCTTGCAACCCTAGTCAGATCTCGTGTCGATTTGTCATGGCCTTATCCATGGTCACTTCATCGACGTATTCGAGGTCGCTGCCGACAGGCATTCCCATTGCGATGCGTGTCACCTTTACGCCGAGTGGTTTCAAAAGCCTAGCTATATAGTTTGCGGTTGCTTCGCCCTCGGTTGTCGGGTTGGTTGCGACGATTATCTCTTTCACCTCGACGCCTTCATTGTTTTCGGGCAGCAATCGCGGAAGCAGATTTGTCAGCATTAGCTCGTCCGGGCCGACGCCGCGGATCGGCGAGAGCGAACCGTGAATAATATGATAAAGCCCGTGATAAGAACGTGTTTTCTCGACCGCGACGAGATTATACGGCTCCTCGATAATGCAGATCATCGACCGGTCGCGTTTTGGATTAGTGCAGTAAAGACAGGGATTAACGTCGGTCAGGTTATTACAGATGCTGCAGAAAACTATCTTTTCTTTCACCTCGCGCAAGGACTCGATAAAGTTATCGACCTCGGCCTGAGGTCGGCGAAGAATATAAAACGCCAGCCGCTGAGCCGATTTGCCGCCAATTCCCGGCAGGCGTTTGAATTCATCGATCAAGCGAGCGACTGGTTCTGAGTAGTCCAACATATTTTGATTGCGGAATGCGGAATGCGGAATGCGGATTTCGGAAGAAAGAGGTGACTCGGTCACTCTTAACAATCCGCAATCCGCAATCCAAAATCCGCAATCACATGAGTCCCGGGGGAAGCATTCCGCCGAGTTTGCCTTTTAGCGATTCTTCGACCTTTCGGTGGGCTTCGTTGAGTGCTGCCACGGTCAGGTCCTGGATCATTTCGACATCGCCGTCTTTGATAATGTCAGGCGATATTTTAAGTTCGACAACCTCAAAATCGCCGCGCATTTTCACCGTAACCGCTCCGCCGCCGGCGGTCGCGTCAACGACCGTTTCCTTCATCTCGCGGCCCATCTTCTCCTGCATGGCTTGCGCCTGCTGCATCATTGAATTTAGATCGAATCCACCAGGTAATTTCATAATTGCTCCAAATCTGTGTTCAAATATGTTTGATAAAATTATAACATCGGCAACTCAATGAGCGCATTTACAAAACTACAAAAGGTCGGACTGACCGTCCTGATTGGAGGCCTGCTGATCGGTTTCGGTGGAACGGTATGGAGCATTTTATGGAAGTTTCGCCGCTCTGGCGACTGCTGAAAATGTAGGTATCGGCCCAGTTGGCGATTCGATTCGAAATGCGTTGATATTCACAATTCTTGGAATAATCGGACCTGTGGCGGGAGTTCTGCTCTTGATCTTTGGAAAACGCAAATAGATCTGAGAATTTATTTATTGAGATCAATCGGCGACTGCCAGCGGATCAATAAGCTTTAGACCGTCAAAAAGGCGAAAATCGCGGTCTGTGGAAGCGATTGTCGCGTTGTGCGAGATCGCAAGTGCAGCAAGGATCGCGTCTGAAAACAATGGCCCTTTGGCGTTGGCTCCGAGCGCCACACCTTCTAGTATTTCAAAATGTCTGTCAGTCGGCTCAAGAAACAATGTGTTCGCATCATTTAGCCAACTGCTGGTCAAAGCGAGGGCAGTTTTTAAAGGTATTGGGGTTGGCATCGCGCGATGATTTGTGGACACTCGGATAAATCCGTTGATCGTTTTCCAGCAGAAACAAACCGGTTCACGGCCAGCCATTAGCGTTTGAAACCATCGGTTGGCCCGTTCAAAATGATGGTCAGCCCGATTATGAGCGTATATCAAGATGTTTACATCAGGCAAGATCATCGGTTATCGGCGGAAAGGTCCTTCGATCTCATCAAGCAGCTCGGCAATGTTATCGTAGTTAAGGTGTTCATAAACACCCATATCAAAAGTCTGAACTTTAAAAATTTTCCGATTGTTTGTTTTGCGGTCTTGCTTAAAATAACGACCGAGACGAATCAGGTCGTTCAGGGCTTCTTTAAAAGTCTTACCGGATCCGGTTTTCATCTCGTCCTTTACCGTTCTTACAACATCATCGTCTAATGTAACAGTAGTCCTCATACCCTCTAGAATACCGAGAAGATGTATTGATGTCAATCAAAAAGCATCATGATGCCCGATAATCAATCGGGTCTTTTATTCCAGCCTGTTCAAATCCCCGCAACCGCAGAGCGCACGAATCACACGTGCCGCACGCCAAGTCTTCGCTGCGGTAGCACGACCAGGTAAGGTGCAGCGGAGCGTTCAGCTCGATTCCTTTTTTAACGATCTCGGCTTTTGTTAGATGAATAATAGGCGTGCGTATTTCGATAGTTGTGTCGGGTTTGGTGCCGGTGTTAATAGTTTGCTGGAACGCTGAAAAAAACTCAGGACGGCAATCGGGATAGCCGGTTGAGTCCTCGGCGACAGCGCCGATGTAGATCGCATTTGTACCCAAAACCTCTGCCCAACTTGTCGCTATCGCCAGCATATTCGCATTGCGAAATGGAACGTAGCTGGTCGGGATCTCTTTTGATTCGAGATCGGCTTCAGTTACGGCAATCTCGGCGTCGGTCAGTGACGAGCCGCCGATCTTCGCAAGATATTCGATCGAAACATCGAGCCGCTTTTCGACTTTGTAAAAATCCGCGATGTCATTGAAAGCCTTTCGTTCGCGTACCTCGGTCCGTTGGCCATAGGAGATGTGGAGAAACGCGACCCCTGAGTTTTCCCGCGTCGCTATTGCGGCAGTAACGCAGCTATCCATTCCGCCTGATACCAACACTATTGTCATCGAAGCCATATTATTTTGCCCGCGAATTACGCGAATAAACGCAATATAAATCATCAGAATTCTTATTCGCGAATAATTCGTGTCATTCGCGGGGCCATCTTGCTACACACCGCGAGCGTCGGCACCCCAGATATATTTATGCAATTGAAGATTGAGCCTAACTTTTAACCCGCTGTTCGCGACGGCTTCGGCGATCTCGGCGAGATTTTCGATGCCGTGAACGGGCGAGATCAAAACGCTTTTTGTGCGGCCGATCAGTTGATGTTCGGCGATCATCGATTTTGCAAATTCCCAATCGCCCAAGTCCGCAACAACGAATTTTACTTCGTCCTTGTCGTGTCTGAGCCGGTCGATGTTCGGCCAGTGGTTGCGTTCCATTTCGCCGGACGCTGGACATTTTATATCCAGGATTATTGCTGCACGCGAATCGACCTCTTCAGTAGAAACGTAACCGCCGGTTTCGATCAACACTTCGTAATTGCGATTGCAGAGCGTGCTGATAAATTCAAACACGTTCTTTTGCGCCAGCGGTTCGCCGCCTGTTATTTCGACCAGATTGCAGCCAAAATCTTCGAGCTTCATCAATATCTCATCAATGCTTACTTTCTCGCCGCCGGTAAATGTGTATTCGCTGTCGCACCAAACACAACGCATCGGACAGCCCGTCAGGCGCACGAACGAACACGGCCGTCCGGCGTGTGACGATTCGCCCTGGATCGAAAGAAACATCTCGGTGATTCGCAGGTCCATTAGCATTAAAACAGGAT
>CAZSEL010000041.1:0-39729 GCA_964605905.1 uncultured Chloracidobacterium sp.
CCCAATATTCACATGCGGCTTACTTCGATCGAATTTTTCCTTGCTCATAGCTTCTAGTTAGTCCTCTCAAAAAATCAAATAAAGCTCAAAAAACTGGAGCCCAAGGCGGGATTTGAACCCGCGCCCTCATCCTTACCAAGGATGCGCTCTACCCCTGAGCTACTTGGGCTCACTTAAACAAAAGGCCGACATTTTCAATACCTAATTACCGCCCGGAACACTGTCGGCGTTTCGCTTCGATGTGCATAACGGTTTTGTCATGCTCAAAATCAGCCATAATCTCTTTCATCCTGTCTTCTTTTCGATCATAGCTGATTGGAAGACTTGATAGCTCTTGAATTTTAGCAGCATACTTTACTGCCAATTCTTCGCTCTCTTTTTTCGTGTCAGGTACACATTCTGGATTTTGGGATCTAAATAAGCTTCCCTTGGTCTCAAAACCTTTATTATCAAAAGCACCTCGCATTCCTGCCCACATAAGTAGAAGCCCTAAAAGACATGCCAATCCCAAAATTATATAGACTAATCTTTGCTTCCAGTTACTTTCAGTTACTTCTCTCCAGATTCCTCTCATTTCGTAACGACAGTTTTGATTCCTTACCCTAACTATGTTGGAGATGCTCGTAGCTACCGTGCCTTTTCAACTCCTTACGGAAAAATATTTTGGAGCGGGAGACGAGACTCGAACTCGCGACATTCAGCTTGGAAGGCTGACGCTCTACCAACTGAGCTACTCCCGCTCATTGATTTTGGATTTTAGATTTGCGATTTTGGATTGCCGGATAAGAGACATTTTAGCGTTCTCTCATCTCTTTCAAATCCAAAATCCAAAATCCCCAATCCAAAATCTTGTCTGGTGCATGGGGTAGGATTTGAACCTACGTAGGAAATTAATCCGTCGGGTTTACAGCCCGATGCCTTTGACCGCTCGACCACCCATGCCGATTTTCTTGTTGCCGTAATCGGCTTTTTGAGCCAATTAGCAAATTTCCAATAATAACGGAACATTTAAGGGCGCGCAAGCGCGGAATGCGTGATTTCCCATATCAGGCCGGTGACATAAGTTTATCCGAGGCTACTTGCTCAAAAACGGGTTTGTTTTGTTTACAGCGAGTATCACTTCTTAGACCGCGGGTGAAAGTTTTCGTAAGCCTTTTTCAGGTGTGCATCGGTGATGTGCGTGTAGATCTGAGTTGTCGAAATATCCGCGTGGCCGAGCATCTGTTGAACCGAGCGGATATCGGCTCGATTTTGAACAAGATGCGTTGCAAACGAATGCCTTAGGGTATGCGGCGAAACGCCCTGAAAACCGCATTTCTCACCATATTCGCTGACCATCTTATGAATGATCTGCCGGTTCAGCGGCCGCCCGAGCGAGCTGACGAACATATTATCGATCTCGATATTCTCTATCTTTCGCCGCTGTGCAAGATAGCTTTTTAGCCATTCGATGGCGCTTGAGCCGATTGGAATACGCCGTGTTTTACTGCCCTTTCCGGTGCAGGTAAGAATCCCGCCGTCGATGTCGGCATTCTGGGTCTTGAGGTTTACGACCTCAGAAACACGCAGGCCACAGGCGTACATTAGTTCAATTATCGCCCGGTCACGCAAGCCTGATTCGGTCGAAACATCAGGAGCGGACAAAAGCTGGTCGATCTCCGATTGATTCAAAAACTTAGGTAAATATAGGCTTTTGACCGGCGTGTCGAGATCTTCGGCAGGGCTGCTTTCCGTATGGCCGTCGATCATCAGGAACTTGTAAAAACCGCGTACAGAGCTGATAAGACGGCGCTTTGAGCTTTCTGAAATGCGGCCGCGAGACAGGTCCATCAGCCATTCGCGCAAGTCTTGCCGCGTGAGCGTCAGCAGTTCGAATCCGTTTTTATCACACCAAGCCGCAAGCTTTCGCAGGTCGCGTTCATAGGACTCAAGCGAGTTCTTCGCAAGCCCTTTTTCGACGCGGACATAGGAAATGTATTCGGAGATGTAATTCCGCTGCACCTAGGTATTAAACCACAGGCCGCCGCGTTGCTGGAGCATAGTCCCGGCTCCAGCCCCACGTTTTTTGGTCCCAGCCCTGCGTTTTTGGGCTCCAGCCCCGCGTATTTTTTGAGCCAGCCACGGGCAAAATTTCCGTTTTTTTGATGTCAGTAATTCCGCCGATATCGTCGAGCCCACGATGACGTCAATTCCCACTGACTTGCGACAACGCCCGGCATCCCGTGTCTAATCAATCAAGACTTCGCACGTCGTAACGTGGCCGTTAAACTGTTCTGCATACGGAGCGAGTACCTGATCCGCGGTATGCCGGGAGTAGTTCCAGCTTCGCAGGTCGTTTTCTTCTTTCTGCTTCCGGCAATTTTTCCAGGCGAGGCGTTGAAAGACCTTGATCTGATTTTCCTGACTCATCTCGGTGAATGCCCCGACGATTGTTGGCACGGCATCGTCGCTCAGATCGGCGTTGTACATCGCGTCAAATTCGCGGCCTTGCTGCATTAGTTGAATGTTTGAGCGGGCGATGAATGCCTCAGGATTCATCAGGTTTGTGGCCCCTAAAATAAAGATCGCCGACCACAATGCTCCCCAGGCGAAATTATTTCGTTTGCCGCGAAGCACCGTAACACCAAACCAAACGAACACGACCGCGAGCCACGCCATAAAAACCATCGGATAAAAGCGAACGGTCGTCCAACCGTAACCGAGTTCGCCGGTGAGCAAGACAAGGCGTTGAACTGCCGACGCCATAATGACGAACAGGAGTATGATCTGAATTCCGGCGAGTATGCGGAAAACACCTTCGAGGCGTTTTGCTTCTTTTCGCAGGAGCCAGTGCGATAAAAGCAGCATCGGCAGAACGAGTGCGGCGACCGCGACGAGTTCGCCAAACCCGCGTCGCGCATAGTCGGCGAGCTTGAAATCCGGCGTGTTTTGGACAAGCTCCATTCCGCCAAACAGATATGGCACCTGCATTACGACAAAGCTTAGGAAAAGGACATTCACTAAACCGAGAATGATGACTGTCTCGACAGTGCCAAGTGTGAAGACCGATGGGAAAGCTGAGTTATCGAAATTTTGCCAGTCACGTTTGTTATGTTTGGTTTCCGTTGGAATCGGAATTGGTCCGAGAAGAACCCGGTCGCTATCATTCTCGCCGGCAGGGATGCCGGCGTTCCAGTCGTCGCTGCGGTTTATGTGTTCGAGAACGGTCGCGTTGTTTGGGAGTGAGTTGGATGTGTCTGCCGGTTCGGTTGTGAATTTATCGACGAAGCTTGTTTCGGCTGATCCGGCTTCGGTCTTTGGCTTAACGTCATCGGCCTTCGGAATCGGCGACACGACCGGTTCGGCCGGAACCGTCGGGACAAAATGTTCTACGAGCGTTCCACGAAAATATCCCGCAGTTAGCCATGCAAACAGCGACGTAAGCATCACATGCGAAACGACCGTCTCGACGTCAAAATTGAACGCACGGTTGATCATGCCTTCGTACGCCGCGTCGGCAGCCATGAACAAAGCCCCAAAAATCAGCAACAGCGGCAACGCGACCGCCAGCCCGCGAAGCACGGAAAAAACGCTCTTGCTGACACGATTTCCCGGCATCTTGTTCCATTCGATGTCCGTCCCAAGCAAAACAAACGGAGCAAACGCAGAACTAATGCCCGACCAGAAAAATCCCACAACGTAATGAAACGCCCCGGCGACACGCTGGTTGATTCCAAAGTTAGGCAAAACAAGAACGCCCATTATTATCAGGATCGCGAACGTGTCCCAAACGAGCAGTTCCTCGGCATCGCGAATCAGAAACATCGACGCGAAAAACACCATCGCACCGTGTAACGCCAGCGTCCGCACGGTCAATATCTCAGGCCGACGCCGATACGCTACAGCGATCATCGCGACCGTGAAAACGGTCACAAATAAAAACGCATTCAGCCCCCAAGGCGTCTGCCGCAGCAACAAATTGCCCAGCAAGCCGATCACCGCCGCCGCCTGTAAAATTTCGAGTCCTGTTTTAGTTCGTTCGTTCATGTCAGTCACCACTTATAAAGATTAAGAACAAAGGGAACGGTAATTCCCCAGATCGCGGCGAGCGACGCGGCCCGCCAAACGTAACGTCGATCCATCTCAGCTTCCGCGCTGTGAATGGCCTTCAAACCATTGCGAAAAAATATCAAGGCAGAGATCAACGGCGTAAATCCGAGAAACCCGATAAAGAAGAACATTCCCATAATGCTATAGGGAAGAATGAAAAGTCCGACGGCAGCAGAAACAGCAGCGCCAGCGACAAAGAAACCGCCTAAAAATGGACGCAGCCAGCCGAAACGATCTCCCAACAGCAACCAACCGGTCATGGCAAAGATCGATACGGAACTTAAGGCATACGCGAATGTCTTGTAGTCACCGAGCAAAGAACCGTGGCCACTGAAGACTATCGGGTCAGCGACAACGCAAAACAACGGCAGGCCAACGCCAAAGGTCCAATCGGCCTTTTGACGCTTCAAGGAAACTCCGAGACTCCGCTGTTCCAACAACAAGCCAAATTCTTCCTCCACCGTCGCTTCTTTTGTAAGCCCTAGTGTTTGCATTCAGATACTCCGAAAATTCTACCTATATGACGCTCCGGGCGTCAGTTTGTTCCAGATGACCGCAATTCATTTGCGGTTGGAACGCCTAAAGGCGTCACTCTTACTTTCCTTTCATCGCTTTGATCAGCATTTCCATGTGATCTAAATATCGCCCGAGCGCCGTACGGCCATCGTTTGTGATCTTGTATTCGGTCAGCGGCATGCGGTCGGAGAACGATTTTTTTACGGTCAGGTAACCGGCTTCTTCGAGCTTGCGGGCGTGGACGCTGATGTTGCCATCCGAAGTGTCGAGCAGGTTCTTGAGATCGGTAAAGCTAAGCTTTTCATTCGCCGCGAGCGCACTAATAATGCCGAGCCGCATACGCTCGTGGATGATCTTGTCGAGGTCATTGGAAACCGCTCCCGCCGCTTTCTCGACGCGGAGTGCATTAGGCCTTTCGCTATTTCCTTTTATTGCAAGACTCTTCTTCATCATGGTCAATAAACTTATTGATCTCTCAGCCGCGTGAATCTAATATTGCGGACCACCGGATTGCTGTAGTCATAGCCTGTTACTTTGCCGTCCTTGTCCCGCAGAAAACGCACTACCATATTGGCAAGCATAAATGTGTCGAGCGCGACCGGCTTTAATTCCAGGGCCTTGGCGGGGTTCCGATAGAAACGCATCACCAGGCCGCCTTTTTCAGGCACCATTTCAAGGACCGATCCCATCTCGTTGCTTTCGTATTGCCCGGTAAATGAGTTCAGTTCGGCTGCTGTCGGAGCCCAGCCTTGCGCCCGGACGTATCGCGTCGTTGCTCCCTCTTTTGTCTTGATCTCGAACTGGTCCGCTGATAGGAATTGCAATTCCAACTCAGCCTGCGACATGAACGACAGAGATGCGCTCTGGTTTCGGAAACGGTCGGCGGCTAAAGCAACGAGGGGACCGCCGCCGGCGATGGCGAGAGTGTTGTTGTTCACGCCCAGGCGCAGCGGCTGGCCGGTATGTTCGTTGAAGAACAGCCCCGCCCTGCCGCTCAGGTCGACTCCAGTCACGCCGGTACCTCCGGCATTCGCAGCCGGAGCGTTGGCCCCAGCAGCGCCAGAGGATAGAAACAAGTCGAAGATGCGGCCCGCGTATGCCGAGCGGGCGCCTCCGTCTGCATTGCACATGATGGCAACAGAGAGTCCCTGTTCCGGAAGACGACCCAGAAGTGAGCTGTATCCGGCCGCCCCGCCGCTGTGCCACACGAGCTTGCCGCCACGGCGGAAAGGCTCCACATGCAGGGCGCGGGCATAGCTGAGCTTCCTGCCGTTGTTCAGTGTTGCCGGTTCCTGAATTTTTTCAGTGACAAACACGCCGAGGCGGCTGTTCGTCAGCGCGTCGTTCCAGATGAGCAGGTCGCTTGGCGTGGTGAGCAGGCCTCCGCTGCCGCCGCGGTCGTTGCCGAAATACATATCAAGTTTCCAACGGTCTTTCTCTTTGCTGTAAGCGAGAGCGCGATTCTTGACGACATCCTTCATATCGTGAAGGTATGCGGTGGACGTCATCTTGAGCGGTTCCCACAGGCGTTTTTGCGTGAAGTCGGTAAACGACACGCCGCTCGTGCGTGCGACTATCTCCTTCAAGAGCTCATAGCCGCTGTTCGAATAGGACCATTCCTCGCCGGGCGCGAAATTGAGGCCGCGCTGACGCAAGGCCAGAGTTACCGCGGTTGGATCTCCCTCTGAAAGCGGCCGAATTCCGGTCCAGTCGCGAACGCCGCTGGTGTGAGTCAGCAAGTGGTCAAGCGTGATCTTGTGGCCTGTGTCCGGCAACTCCGGAATATATTTTCGGATGTCCTCAGTGAGGGAAAGTTTTCCCTCTTCAACCAGCAAAAGAACAGAAGCCGCGACAAACTGCTTAACCACCGAGCCGGCATCGAAGATCGTATTCGACGTGATCGGGACATCGCGCTCGAGGTCGGCTGAGCCGTAAGCACGGTTTACGACCACCTTGCCGTTCTGCGAAGCGGCGACAGCACAGCCGGGATCACTCGGCTTTGTCCAACTGAAGATCTTGTCGACCTCGGCGGTCTTATCCTGTGCGTAAGCGGGCGTGTCGAAAAGAGAGGCCGTGATGAAGAGCGATACCAGAAGGAAAAAGTGAGTATATTTACGAGTGTTATTCATTTACTTCCTCATTGCTAGAATTTTGCGCGTTAACGAATGCTTCGGGTAGGCAACGAACCTTCCCGGAATTTTGTTACGGTTAATTTTCCTTCGTAAAAACCCTCTGCCCGCCGCCGCGTTTTACGGTCATCTGGTTTTTCGCGGCGTCGAATTCAATCACCACCGCACCCTCGATCTTGAATTTATCCTCGGCCGTCGCCTCGATCGGGACAGCGGATTGAGCACCCGGCGGACGAAAGAAAAGCGTTGTGCCCTCTCTGGTGATCGTAAATTTGACGGGTGCTTCGGGGCTCGAATAAACCCCGACGTACTTGTCGAGAACTTCCGTGCTGACGGCGACTGATTCCAAGGTGGGAATCGTAAACGGTTTGTTGTAGTAAATATCGACAACGCCGCTCACGATATCCTTCACCGGGTAAACCTTTGCGTTCGTAGTGTAGACGACGGCCAGTTTTTCTTCCGGCAGGTAAGCCAGCCACGCCCCGTAGTTGTCCGCACCGCCCGTATGCCCGTAGAAGGTCTTACCGGCGAACGTGAAGGGCTCCATTCCCGACCCCTCGCCGTCCCTTATCGTTTTCATCGACGCGAGACTCTCCTTTGACACTATCTTCCCGTCAAACAGCGCCTGGATGAATTTGGCCAGGTCGTTCGGCGTCGAAACAATCGCGCCCGCGCTGAAGAGGATGCTTGGATGTGTTTCGGGCACCGGTTTCCACCCGTCGCCGAAGTTCATATAGGTAAGAGCTTCGTTTTTGCTCACATCAATATTTCCGGTCGCCAGGTACGTATTCGCAAGCCCGATCTTTGAGGTGATTCTCGTCCGGAGGGCTTCCCTATAGGGTTTGCCGGTTACCTTTTCAAGGATAAGACCCAAAAGCTGATAGCCGGAGTTGCTGTAGGAATGCTTTTCGCCGGGCACGAAATCGGGCGTGGTTTTGACGATCAGGGCGAGCATTTCATCCTTCGTCACTGGAATCGTGTTGACGTTTCCCTGAGAATTCTGCTCGCGCCTTACGTTAGGGATACCGCTGCGATGCCAGAGTATTTGCACGATAGTAATTTTCTTGGCGTTTGGAACCTGCGGCAAGAATTTGTCGAGCGTGTCGGTCAGCTTTAATTTTCCTTCCTCGACGAGCTGTAAGATCATCGCGGCGGTGAACATTTTCGTGATCGAACCGATCCGGAATCTATTCGCCGCTGTCAAAGGTTTCTTTTCGGCACCATTGATCTGGCTGTAGCCGATGGCGCGGGTGTAAAGAACCTTGCCGTCCTTGGCGATGGTCAGGCTCCCCATCGCCTTGTTCTTTTCGGCGAGCCGTTCAAAAAATTGATCGAGCTTTGCTTTATCCAGAGCCTGCGCCTGTGTCTGTGCGTAGCTAGCGGTAAACAACCCGAGCGTCAGTAAAACTGCGAATAATATTCTACTTTTCATATATTTAAGTCGATGACGCGAATCAATTCGTCTGGCTCAGGTCTATCCTCCATACCTTTTGGCGATGATCGCTCCGAAGATAATGTGCAATAGTCCAAAGCTTGCCGCCATAAAATAGTTCCCGTAATACGCTGGCAATGCGAATGCGGCCGAGCCTAAGACGATGAAAATCCAGCCCATGACCGGAACCACTTTGACGGAAAACGTGCCGCCATTGACGACCGCCGCACCGTAGCAGAGCATCCAGACGGGAGCCAACATCTCGTAATGCTCGTAACGCCAGAGCCCGAGCGTGATCGCGATGCCGCATACGAGCGGCGGTATCGAGCCGAAGGCGAACTTGCGTGCGGGTGTCGAGAATAGCGATTGGTCGTTGATCTTTGATTTCTGCCACATCCCGAGCAAGCCGATCGCCGCCGCAAGAAACGCCTCGGTCAGCCATACGATCAGCCAATTGCGCAAATATATCTGCTGCGCCGCGATATAAGCCGCCGCCAAAGCGGTCACGCCCATCAGCATTCCGCCGTAACCGGGCACGGCCGTGAAACTGGTCGAACGCTCCATTGCCTCGCGGATGTATTTAAGGTTGTCGAGCGCCCGGTCGGATATATTGACCGGCTCTTCGGCTTCGGGGTGCTCTTTTCTGATCGGAAGAATTTTCGACATCGCGAAAAGAATATATGCCAAGTAGTTCGAGATGTCAAGAGCTTTATATCATAAAGTAGATAAGAGTTTTAACCGCGAAACACGCGAAAAGGAGTTAAAGTTTTATTTTGCGTATTTCGCAGTTAAAAACTCTTCGCGAGCCGGTTATTTCTTTCCGTCCAGGTACTTCTTTGATTTAACAGGATCGTTCATTACATCGCCGTGGTTCTCGAGTGGTTTGGCGGATGGATTTGCGGTTTCAAATGTGAGGCGTTTTCGCTGCATCAGGAAATTTTTGCCGTTCCATTTATAGAACGAGCGGGTGAAAAATGTCGGGCAGCAGAGCTGTTCTTCGTCGCCGGTGATCTTGCCTGTTTCGGTCTGGCCGAGCAGAAAACGGTCCTGGCCGTAAAGCTCGATAACGAGCTCGCCGTTCTCGGCACGGATGTCTTTTAAGCCGCCATCGGCACGGTCACCGGTGCGGAAATTCCACTGGAGTTCGGGCTGGCCGTCTTTCCAGCCGTAGATATAGACAAGCTGTGGAATTGCGCTGCCGCCGGTTTCGATCTTTAGAACGACCGCCGCTTCGTCCTCGCCGTCGTTATCGGCGTCGAAAAACTTCGTCGTGACAAACGTCATCCCGATACGACGCTCGGCCTTTGCGGCGGCCTTATCTTCAGGTGTCATATCTTCGCCAACATCCTCAAACACAGGTTCGAGCACACCGTTAACAAGCACGATCTCGTCGCCGTCCTGATGATGCCAGCCACGCGGCAGCGGGTAGGTAAAGTTTTTGAAATCGAAAGTCCCGAGCGGCGAATTCGTCGTCCGGCCGCGTTCGTCTAAAATTTCGGCTTGCAGATTTGGTAAAGCGGGCGATGATTCGGGCTGTGGCTCGGCGGGCAAAGCTGCCATGACCGGAACGCTCGGCTCGGCGTTTGCCGCAGTCGATTCGGTCTCGACCGTGCTTGCGCAGGCTGAGAAAAATAAAAGAAACGCTGCCGCTAAGCTGATAGCGGCATCTCTTATTCGAAAAATATTCATCTTTGATCGAAAAACAGAAACCCTAATTTTAAGCCCGCGTCAGGCTGCGATATTTAATGCGATGGGGCTGATCGGCGTCGTGGCCGAGCCTGCGTTTGCGATCGGCTTCGTATTCGCTGTAGTTACCGTCAAAGTATTCTACATGCGAATCGCCCTCGAACGCCAAAATGTGGGTGGCGATGCGATCCAAAAACCAGCGGTCATGGCTTATTACGACGGCGCAGCCGGCAAAGTTTTCGAGAGCTTCTTCGAGGGCACGCATCGTGTTTACGTCGATGTCGTTGGTCGGCTCGTCAAGTAGAATAACATTGGCACCTGTCTTTAGCATCTTGGCGAGATGGACGCGGTTGCGTTCGCCGCCGGAAAGCTGGCCGACAAATTTCTGCTGATCAGCGCCTGAGAAATTGAACTTCGAGACGTACGTCCGTGCGTTCATTGTGCGCGTTCCGAGCATGACATTATCAAGCCCGTCAGCGATCTCGTCAAACACAGTCTTTTCCGCATTGAGCGAATCACGCGACTGATCGACGTAGCCAAGCTTGACCGTTTCGCCTACCTTGAAGGTTCCTGCGTCCGCTGTTTCCTGGCCGGTGATGAGCCTGAACAGCGTGGTTTTACCGGCACCGTTTGGCCCAATAACGCCGACAATTCCGCCTCTCGGCAGTGAAAATTCAAGATTTTCGAACAATATCGTATCGCCGTAAGCCTTTGAAACGCCGTGTGCCTCGATAACGATATCGCCAAGTCGTTCGCCGGGCGGAATGTATATCTCAAGATCGTCGGCGTGCTTCTCGGATTCGGTCGCGACCATCGCCTCGTAATCGTTTATGCGGGCTTTTGATTTCGCGTGACGGCCTTTTGGCGACATTCGTATCCACTCAAGCTCGCGCTCAAGGGTCTTTTGCAGCTTGTCCTCGCTGCGTGCTTCCTGTGCGAGCCGCGTTCCTTTTTGCTCGAGCCACGATGTGTAATTTCCCTGATACGGAATTCCCTCACCGCGGTCGAGTTCGAGTATCCAGCCGGCAATATTGTCGAGGAAATAACGGTCATGCGTTACGGCGATGATCGTGCCTTCGTATTTTTGCAGATGCTGTTCGAGCCACGAAACGGTTTCGGCATCAAGATGATTTGTCGGCTCATCGAGCAGCAGAATGTCCGGCTTTTGCAGCAGCAACCGGCACAAAGCAACCCGGCGTTTTTCACCACCCGACAGACTCTTAACGATAGTTTCCGGCGGCGGACATCTCAGCGCGTCCATCGCCATCTCAAGCCGCGCGTCCAGATCCCAAGCGTCCGCATGATCGAGCTTTTCCTGAACCTCGCCTTGCCGTTCGATCAACGCGTTCATCGCGTCGTCGTCCATCGGCTCGGCAAACTTGGCGTTGATCTCCTCGAACTCTTTCAACAGATCGACCGTCGATTGCACCGCCTCCTCGACGATCTGTTGGACCGTTTTCGATTCATCAAGCTTCGGCTCCTGTTCGAGATAACCGACCGAATAGCCCTTTGAAAAAACGACCTCGCCGTTAAATTCCTTATCGGTCCCCGCAATTATTCTTAGCAGCGAAGACTTACCCGCGCCATTCAGCCCAAGCACACCGATCTTGGCGCCATAAAAAAACGAAAGATAAATGTCCTTAAGGACCGCCTTCTTATCGTAAAACTTACTCAGCTTGACCATCGAAAAGATGATCTTATTTGGTTCTGTACTCATATGGAACGCCGGCATCCCTGCCGGCACGTATTTTAGAATTATCTGTCTTCGTTCTAGCATAGCCACGCCCGTTTACGGCGTGGTAGCCTAGCTCTAAAAAATTCTCAGGGCGTTAAACGCCCTTACAAAATCAATCGCTGCTGATCCGCTCAAGCCTTTCGTGAATCGACCCGACGCGATGATGTTCTTTCTGATTGCGGACATACGCAACCACCCACTTTAAATCCTTCGTCCCGAACGAAACCACACCATATCCTTTCTGCCATTGTAGCGACTTACCGAATTCGTGCGAACTCGCACCTTTCATTTCCCCGATCCATCGATCGATCTCAAATGGCGGATAGAACGAGGCCGCAAGATGGATGTGGGTCTGAATACCCCCTATGGCGTGGAAATAGACGTTCTCCTGCGTGACTATCCGATTCTTAATAAACGCCCATAGATTCGGTTCCAAAGACGGAGTTATAAGCGGCAAATTGTCCTTCGTGTGCCACGTAATATGAAAGTTGATCTCTGCGTACGAGCGATTCGACATTGTTCTAGCATCACAGCATCTAAACCGGGCTTATAGTTTTGTTCTAGCATAGCCACCCGTTCACGGCGTGGGTCAGTTACCGTTTTAGCATAGCCACGCTCGTTTACGGCGTGGCGTTTAGAAAATTGCTCCTAGCCCGTTTTAACGGGCTTACATCGATCGAACAAAGGGCGTTAAAAACGCCCTGAAAAATTTGGGGGCAATCTGTGCCACGCCGTAAACGGGCGTGGCTATGCGAAGCCAATGGCTGAGCAAGCTAACTGTCATTCGCACCATCAAACAAACTCTCCGGGTTGAAGTCACTAATTTTTTCCGGGAGTTTCTCAGCGATACCAAACGCCTCCGTCATATTCAGTGCGCGCAGAACAGTTTCGTAATATCCCTGCAAAACTCCAGTTTCAAACTCATTCTTCGCACCTTTACGTTCGGTGGCCAGATCGATTAGTTGGTCCAAATAGTCTTGAACGTAATATTTGAAACTCCTGTCTGAAGAATTCTCGTCGTTCCGGTATGTACCTTTGGCGGTTATTTGACTTCGCCGTATCGCAATTTCGTCGATCCGCTGAATTTTAACTTCAAACCCGATTCCCGGCCCTTCGGGTGCGGTAATTGTGCCATCTGAACTCACCTCAACCGCGGGTTCGATGATGTCTTCGTACCAATATCTTTTTGAGGCAGACACGTCGCCGGGCATTGTGTAGCCGGCTAGGGTTGAGATGGCGATGTTGTGGGCTCGGCCGATGCCGGATTCGAGCATTCCGCCGCACCAGACGGCCATTCCGGCTTCGCGGCAGATCTGTTCGATCTGTTTCGATTGCGTGTGGCCTCCGACGCGGCCGTTTTTTAGATTGATGATCTTGCCGGATTTTAGTTCGATGGCTTTGCGTGCGTCTTCGGGCGATTTGATCGGTTCGTCGAGACAGATCGGCGTTTTTATCTGGCTTTGCAGCTTGGCGTGATCGATGATGTCGTCGTGCGGCAACGGCTGTTCGAGCATCATCAGGTCGAATTCGTCAAGACTCTTGAGCTTGTCGATATCGGCGAGCGTGTATGCCGAATTCGCATCGCCCATCAGCGGAATATCGCCGAACTCTGCACGAACGGCCTTTATCACATCGTAATCCCAGCTCGGACTGATCTTGATCTTGATGCGTTTGTAACCTGCGTCAACCTCGACGCGGATCTTGTCCAAAAGCTGCACGATCGAATCTTGTATGCCGATCGAAACGCCGCACTCGATCGTTTGATTCACGCCGCCAAGATGTTTCCACAGCGGTACACCAAGCTTTTTGGCTTCCAGATCCCAACATGCCGTCTCGATTCCCGCCTTTGCCATGCGATGGCCGCGTACCCATTTCATCAGGCCCCAAATATCGGCGGCTGACGAAACCTCTTTCCCGACAACCATCGGCGCAAGTATCTTTTCCGCCGTGACCCAGGCCGAGTCTGTCCATTCATCAGAATATCCCGGCGACTCGCCGCACGTTATCTCGCCCCAACCCTCGGCTCCGTCCGTGTCGCGAGCGCGCACCAGAATTATCCGGCGTTCGTACGTCCGGCCAAAGCTGGTCTCAAAAAAATGAACGAGCGGAAGATTTATCTCGGTAAGCTCAATTGACTTGATATTCATGATCGCGGCAAAAACTAAAGGTTAGTAATTGCCGCCCCGAAATGCAATCGGCAGGAGTTCGGAGTCCGCATTTTAGCGTGTTATTCCTGTACCTCGAACTGGATATACTGCGACACGGCTTTGTATTTGCCTTTGGCGAGGTTGTCGGTGATGGCGATCTCAAGGACGTAATCGCCGGGCGAAATCGATGTTCCGAGACTGAGCGAGGTCAGGAAATTGATCGCTTTCATATCGGCCTGATGATTCATAGAAACCGGCAATATCTCGCCTTGAAAAACCGGAACGCCGTCCTTGAACAGCCGCGTTTGCGAGCCCAGATTCGGCTTTTTAGAGGCATCTGTTTTTGCATTAAATATCATAAACCCCAGATTAAGGACCGTACCTTTTTTGAACTGCCGGAGCGCGGTGTCCATAAGCGGATTGGTATCGCCAGACGCCGCAACAGCGGTTGCCGTGTTACGCTGCTGCCACATTTCGAACGTCGTATTTTCCAATGCCGCGCCGGAAAGCGTCAACCGGTTTTTCTTCAGGTTGGGCACCTCTACGAACTGGCTTGCGGAACCGACCTTGTTCGATTTTGTGTCGCGCAGGGCGACGCGAAGCTGATAGCCGCCCGGTTTCTTGATCGGAAATGCGAAATCGTAAACAAATCCCTTCTTTATAAATTCCTCGTAACGGTCCTTATTCATCGTAAGGGTATAGGTTTTCGACAGTTGATCGACCGCCTGGCCGTTGTCCCCAAAACCGACCGCAAGCACATCGAACACGGCGATCTTTGTTCCGTTTTGCCCGTCAGTGAACGTGAGGTCCCTTGCCGTAACGTGCAGCAGCGAGCGCACATAAGAGCCCTGCGGCCCGTTACTGCCGAATAGTGTGTTCATCCGCACCGGAATTTCGTTGACGGCAAACGGCGACATCAGCGCGTTTAACAGGTTTTGATTGCCGGTCGCTTTTGGCCCGGCCATTCTCTCGTCGGTGACGCCAAAAAAACCGCTGCGATAACGGACCCGCGTTCCTTTGCGCAGAACGCGAATATCGAGTTTGTTAAACCGTCGGATTTTCGGGTCAAACGTGTCCTCATCCGGCTCGTAACCGACCAGATAATAGCTTTGGTCGTCAAGCACGCGTCTGATCCCGCCGGAAAGATCGTTGTTGTTGATAAAGGCAAAGCCTCCGGTCTGACGCGCCAAATAAACCAGGCCGTCCTGCGTTTCGCGAAGGTCGTCGCCTCTGTCGTTGGCAGCCTGCTGAATCTCCACAGCCGACCTGCCGCTGGTGTCATCGGCAGCCGTAATTCCGGTGACCTGCAAGCCGCGTGGGTCCATTGTATAGATCACAACCGATGCGCGATTTGCCTGATCGACCAGACGGCGGACCGATTCCAAAACGCGACCCGAATCTGAAAAACTGCTCGCGTTCCTTGTAAACATCCGGAACCCGTCCGACAGCAGCATTATCGACTTTCGGCCGGGAAGCTCGGACATGCCTCTTACAACATAGTTGACGGCTCCGAGTGTGCCGGTGGCGAAAACGCTGTTGCGAAAATCGTTGAATTCGCGTTCGATGCCTTCGGCGGTTCGCTCACCCGGCTCGGGTTCCTCCTCGGGCATTCCGGTATCGATCTTCGCCTCGATCGGTGCGAAAGCCCCGATCTTTCCGGTTCCCGATGCATTCCAACGCACTTTCTCGATAGCGGCATACAGCATTCGCCGGTCGGAGGTGAATTGCTGCAACGCGCCGATGCCCGCGCCCGTGCGGATGATCGCCACAAGATCGCCGTCCTGCATCTGCTCATCGACAAATTTCTTTAGCGCACGGCGAACTTGGTGTGTGCTCTCGAATGATAACGTCAGGTCATCAACAACAAGCGCGATCGTCCGCTTAACCTGTTCGGACTTTAATGGCGTCGGAGGCACGCCCGGAGCGGCCGGTTTCACGCCGGTTGCGGTTTCGGTAACTTCACGTGTATTCGAAACAAACGAAAAATTGCTGATCGGCTGCTTCTTTCCGTTTTCGTAGATCTCTATCTCTTCCGGTTTCAGATCGCGGACTATTTTGCCCTTGCTGTCAGTGACGGTAACGTCGATCTGTATGAGAGCGGTCGTGATCTTTACAACATCTTCGTCAACAAGCGTCGGCGTCGGCGTTGCCGTAGGCGTAGCGGCCTGTGCAAAAGCAGCCGTTGAAAACAAACAAACGAGGGCGAAAATATGGGCAAGCCGTTTCATTATGAATACATCTCCAGAGTGAATAGAGTCGTCTGCTATCATATATTGGTTGCTTTTAGATGAAAAGCATTTTGTTACACGCGTATTTTGCATCAAATGTTGCGTAGCGCCCGACACCTTATATGATCTATAAACAGATATTCTGCTCGCTTTTATTTATCACCACTGCGTTTAGCCTTTCGTGTTCGGCCCAGCAGACCGAGCAGCAATCGCTTGCACATCTGCGAGAGCTTACAAAAGACGGAAAGCTTCCCGCGGAATCGGTCGTAGCCGACATTGAGCGGCGTTTTGCCGGAAAACGGACAGGCGTTTTGGCAAAGCTGCTTCGCGCACGCATAAGGTTTGAAAATAAAGACTTTGCGGGTGCTGCTGCGTTGCTTGCCTCGGATGATTTTTCCAAGATGACCAGCGTCGGCGATTACGCTCTTTGGCTTCGCGGCCGGGCATTGCAAGAAGGCGGCGATCATTCACAAGCAAAGTCTGTCTTTACAAAACTGATCGCGGAATATCCTGATTCGCTTCGTCTAAATGACGCAAAATTGCTGTGGGCAAATTCTGCGATTCAATCCGGCGAGGCCGCAAAGGTGCCGCAGTTTCTCGCCGAACTGATCGACACCCGCACCGCAAACGCTTTGCTTACGACCGCAAAAGCCTATGAATCAACGGGCGATCAAGCAAACTCAACCGCTTTTTATCGGCGGACATATTTTTATGGCGCGGGCAGCAACGAGGCGAAAGAGGCAGAGGCAAAACTCGTCTCGCTCACACAACCGCTGACGCCGTCGAACGTAGAAGAGATAACGGCACGGGCCGAAAAGCTATTTGCCGCATCGAATTTTGTCGAAGTTGAAAAAGCTTTCGCTTTGCTCGCGTCAGGCTTTCCCGCTTCGCTGACACCTGAGATAAATCTAAAGCGGCTTATTACATTTGCTAACGTCAAGAAAATGAGCGATGCGCAAGCCGCATTTATCGCAATTCCGGCTAACGCAAAAGTAAAAGAGCAGGCTCACTACGAACTCGTCACCGGCTTTGCGGAAAACCGTTTGTGGCCGGACGCTAGGCGAACCGCCGAAGAAATGCGGCAAAAATTTCCGACAGGAAAACTGGCCGTTAAGGCTTGGGTCGATGCCGGTTACGCCGCACGCGATGCAAAGAATAAAGGCGAGGAAAACTATTTTCTGCGCACAGCTTTGATCAATTACCCGAAAGCGATCGAGGTCGCCGGTGCGCAGTTTGAGCTTGCGTGGCTTGAGCACGAATCGAAAAATCACGCCAAAGCATCTGAGATGCTGATCGAACATCTCGCCCGCTATTCCGACAAGGACACGACCAACCGTGGACGCGCGGGATATTGGTCGGCACGCAACTCGGAACTCGCCGGAAAAACGGCAGAGGCTTGTGTTTTGTATGACGCGACGGCTTACCGTTACGGTGCGAACTGGTACGGCCACTTGTCATTGCAGCGTCTGACAGCGATGAAATCGCAGAGCAAGTGTAAGAGTGACGGCTTTAGCCGCTCAACGCCTGAAGGCGTCACTCTTGCAACGGCCGCTGCGAACCTGAAAACCGTAACTGTTGCCCCGGAAACCTCAGGCCCGCGTGAGCTTGAACGCGCCGAAAAGAGCGAGCAACTTAGCACGATCGGCCTGTTCGATTGGGCGATAGGCGAGTTGCAGGAAGCAAAGAAAACCGCGCAAAATTCGCCGAAAATAAATCTCGCGTTAGCAAAACATTACCGCCTGAAAAGCGACAACGTAAACGCCCTGCTTGCTCTCGCAAAAAGCTATCCCGATTACGCCCAGATGTTCCCCGAGGAAATGGGCCGCGAGGAATGGGACATTTTTTATCCGCACACGGCGTGGGATCAGGTCAAAGCATGGGCCAAGCACCGCAATCTCGATCTCTATCAAGTCGCCGGTTTGATCCGTCAGGAATCGATTTTCAACCCGACTGCTGCTTCACCGGCGAAGGCTTATGGACTGATGCAGTTGCTCGTTCCGACTGCCCAGATGACCGCTCGCAAAAACGGCGTAACGGCTCGGATCACGACGGGCAGCGACCTGTTTCAGCCCGCTCTCAACATAGAGCTCGGCACCGCCTACATGCGCGAACAGCTCGATAAATACGGCCGCATCGAATACATGGCCGTCGCCTACAATGCCGGTCCCGGCCGCGTCGTCAGTTGGCGAAAAACTCTGCCGATAGAGATGGACGAATTTGTCGAAGCGATCCCGTTCAAGGAAACAAAAGGCTACGTCCAGGGCGTCATCCGCAACACCGCCCAATACCGCCGACTCTACGACGAAAACGGGAACTTCAAACCCAACGTCGGCACAAAACCCGTCCGCAGCGCCATCGACACAATGCCAAGCGAACAACTAGCCGCCGAGTTTCCCGAGATCGTTATTCAGAATATAGGTGGAGAATAATTATACCGCATTGGTATAATTATGGTATATAATTTGATATGAATTTCGAATTTGATCCGACGAAAAGCAAGGCGAACAAGGTTAAGCACGGTATCGATTTCGAAAAAGCAGAGGAGCTTTGGAATGATGACGAGGCGATCGAAATTCCGTCAGCTTATCAGCATGAGCAAAGAAACTTGGTAATCGCAAAATATTGGACCGCAATAATTACTTATCGCGATTTGTCCGTCAGGTTCATATCGGTGCGGCGGTCAAGAAAATTAGAGGTAGAACTATATGATAGCCACAGAAGAACTCGATGAGATCTTTGATGAAGGCAAGGAAGACGTGTTGCAGCACTTTGATCTGACAAAGATCCGGAAGATCAACGAAAAACCTCAGCGAGTAAACATTGACTTTCCGTTGTGGATAGTAAATCGTCTCGACCGGGAATCAAGACGGCTCGGCGTATCTCGCCAAGCCCTGGTAAAAATCTGGATCGCCGAACGGCTTGAACATACTTGAGACAATATATTTATTTCACCACAAACTTTATCGGCGCATTAACCGCCTGAGCCTCAGGGTTGTAATAGTCGTAAACCACGGACGCCGGTGTTTGAGCATTGATGCCATATCGCGGACGGAATTTGAAGTTGATCTTTGTGCCGCCGGCCTTTGCCCACATATAGACTCTGATCCGGTCGGGCAGCACTTCGTATTTTGAAATGCTCCAATCGTTTTCCATCGCGGTCGCAAGCGATTCGCGGCTGACGTCCGCTCCGGGCGGCGTGCCGATCTCGGCGAGCAGCATTCCGTAACCTCGGAAACCGATGCGTTCGGTCGAGACGGAGCAGGCGATCTCCTGCATTATCGCGGCATCCGTGCGGTCGCATTTATAATCGAAATTCAAAGCACGCGACTGATTGACCGCCCGGCCCGATTGGTCGGAGTCCTGCCACCCGATGTAATGATTTGCGACCAACTGTGCCATCAACGCTCCGTTGCCGCCGCGCAGTTCGACCGTGTTTGCAGCAGCGGTGAGTTTACCATTTAGCTCAACGACGATTTGATCCAGCTTGTCAGGGCTGATCTCAATCGAACGAATAGTTTCACCGTTTAGTATCACATCGACATTCTGAGATGCTCCGTTTTCGTTTGCTGCAAGCGAGGTCACAAACGCATCGAGCACGTTTATCGTCGTTTGCGTCGAATACCAAACGCCGTAGCGGTCTTTGTTTTTCAATAGAAAGATCATCGCATTCGCAACGAGCGATTCATATTTTCCTTTACCTTTCGTCTCTGCGTCTTGGCGGTTTAATTTAATTAAGAGCTGCGTAACAAGCGCCGTCGTTTCGATACGTCCCGCGGTTCCCCAACCGTTAAAAACCGTGTTTGATTCAAGGTTCCAATACGTCCCACCGGCCTCGTCGCGGCCAAGCGTTACAAGTTTGTCGGCAATGACGGCAGCCATTTCATTGTCGCCCGAGTCGTAGAGAGCAAGACCGAGCAATGCAAGCGAATACGGATCGTCGATCTGCGAATTTCGGAGGCGGAGATAGCCGAGGGCTTTGGTCAACGCCGCCACAGATTTCGCTTGCGAACGATCCTCCTGACGCGAGGTTTCGCCACCTGCTGACGCAGGCGGTACTGACTTAGCGTCGCTTTGCAACTTAGCGTTAGAAACCGCTGCTGCTGCCTTTATCATCGCGAGCGTACGGGCGATATAGGTCGTCAGCGATTTCGCTCGCGCCTCGTCGGCGACAGTTTCCCAACGATATTTTCTGTTCCAACTGCCGTCTGCACGCTGTTGGGCGATCAACCAGTTTTCGGCTCTTTCGACGACCGCTGGATCGACCGAGACAAACGCTGACGCATCTGCAAGAAATCGCAAGGCGTAAGCAGTTAAAGCAAAATCAGGTTCATCTTTGCCGCCCCAATAGGAAAATCCACCATCGGTAACTTGATAGCCAACCAAGCGGTCGTAACCCTCCTGCAGATATTTGCGTGCTGTGCGTTCGGTCTCGGCATCTATGCGGCGACGCTCGCCGGTGCCTGCGAATTTCAGGATCATCACGTTCGGATAGGTCGATGAGATCGTCTGCTCGCCGCAGCCATATGGCCGCTGAAGCAAGCCCTCGACCGATTCCGCGACGTGGGCCATCAGGTTCGGATAGATCTTCAACTCGGCTTTCTGAGTTCGAGGCAGAGCGTTTGCCGGAAAATTTAGATCGAAACGCGTCGAGCCGTTGAAGTATCTTGATTCGCTTCCGACAATCTCACGGCCATCGGGACGAACGGTCACCGGCCGCTCGATGGCGTCGGAATCGGTTTCGGCGATGGCGGTCACACGCTGTTTGCCGTCCTTTATTGGCGTTATCGCCTTGATCCAAAAACGGCATTTTCCGATTGGCCGGAGCCGACATCGACTTGCTTTTTATCGCCGTCAATAAAACTAAACCAATCTGCAGTTGTCATGGTCACCGCAACCCGCTGCTTTTTCTCGGTGTAATTCCGCACCTGAGTCGGCAGGAAAATCTCGTCGCCCTCGGTCAAAAACTTGGGCGGATCGAGATCGACGAAGAACGATTGAAACGCCGTCACCTCTTTCTCGGCAAAGCCGACCTTGCCGTTTTTCGTCGAAGCGATCGTGTACATCTTCCACGTCGTTATATTGTCCGCCATCCGGAATTTCACCTCGGCTTTCCCGTCCGTGTTGGTGATAACCTCCGGCCGCCAAAGGAGAGTTTCGGGGAAATATTCACGCAGCCTCGGCGTGGACTTTTCATCGCCAGACTTGGTCACCACATTGACTCCCGGCCGTAGCTGGACAAGATTCAGTGCTCCTTTGGGAAGTGTTGCGATCTGTTGCGAAGTGATATTGGTAGCAATCGAGGAACTTGTCGTCTCGATTGCCGCTGCACCGGACGAAACATCTACCGTCATCGACACATTGCCGACATCAAGGGTTACATCCACTTGTGTGGTCGCATTTGTTTTCACAGAAATACCTTCCGTTACCAAATCCTTGAATCCGTTAGCAGATGCTCGAAGAGAATATATTCCAGCGGGAAGGCCCGCGATCAAGTAAAGCCCTTCGTCGCTTGTAGTGACACTTCGTGTTATTCCCGATCCTGATCCCGTAGCAGTAACCGATGCAGCCGAGACAACAGCCCCATTCGGGTCTCGGACAATCCCGGCGATTGCACCGGTGTTGCGGACGAAATTGATCTTCTGATTGACCGGTACGGGTTTTACGTCGTCTTTTGTTTGCTCTGAAAGAATATGGACGACCTGCATAAACGTCACGTCGTCGTAGGTTCCCGTTTTGCCGTCTTTGCCAACGCCGCGAATGGTGAACTGCATTATTTCCTGAGTTACGGGCGTGACAATGCTTTTTTCGGTACGAGTTTTTTCGCCGTAAACCTGAACGGTTTCGATAGTCACCTTGTCCCAATACCGCGAGGTTTTAACAGCAATCACGTAAAGCGGTTTGCCGTTTGCATCTGTTAACATCTGGTCCGTGACACTGGCCGCGTTTAGCTGAGCCCGAAATTCTGCCTCGGTCATCGGAATGTTTTTGACGATACGTTGAGTGTTGCTGATTCGAGTTTCGACCGGTGCGAAATAATCCTGACGATTCGACCACACTTGAAAATCGTCGCCAAGGTAGTAACGCTCCTCAAACTTTCCGTCCTTTCCCGTACTTCTCAGCGTCATCTGCAGCAAGCGGCCATCGCCATCGAAGATTATCTTGTACGGACGCCCAAAACGGTCTGGCAACTCACGAATCCCAAGCTCGGCAAAGAGTGTTTTTTCGTCACGAACAAAACCGCCTGTTCGTGTATGAAAATTTTTAACGGCCGTATCGATTGCCAATCCCATCGGCTTGAAATAATCGAACGATGCGTCGAATGCGGTAAAGTCGTCACGCGTTTCAAACATCTTATCCGGCCCGGCAGACGTGATCGTTACAGTGTTTAACTCCTTTGCCGTCGAATACCCGGCACGATAGGCGACGCCCCATGGATCGCGAAATCCGTCGAGGTTCACGCTGTATAGCGAAAGAATATCTCTTAAAGAAGCGTCGTCGGTCGGATGCAGAAAATTACGGTTTTGATAGGCGTGCGAAAGGGCTTTTGTTACCGGATCGAATTGCTTCTGAATCGTTGTTCCAAAAACCGTTTTGGCCTGGTCGAAATAGCTGTTGCTGTGAAACAGGTTTGGGTAGTAATAGCTGTCGTGCAGCATCACCTCGGCGACAAGCTGCATTTCGTCGGAGATCGGTTTGGTCAGGTCAAGATCGTTCAGGTCTTTTACATTGACGCCGCCAAAGCTTTTGCCATAACCGAGCCAATCGCCAAGCCCGCGAAACATTCCGAATTCCGAATCCGTTCGAGCGCGTTCCTCGACCGCTTTGTCGAGTATCACGATGCCGAGCGCGCTTTCGATTGCCTGTCCGAGAGCGTCAACTACACCAATCTTTACGGTCGCTTCTTCGTTGGGTTTATAGACAGTCTTGTCGAAACCCGTCTCGACCTGAATGCCCTGCATCGCTGGAAAAATGATGCCGCGGCTTGCCCGTATCAGATCATCGTCGTCCTCAGGATCTTCAGTAAAAGCAGCGATAGTAAGCGAACCCTTGAAAGCATCGCGATAAGGAATAGAAAGCTCGGCCTTGCCGTCCGCGAGCCTGACAAAACGCGAATCGATGACCGTCCAGCCGTTGACCACATCGACGTAGGCCATACCGGTCTTGGTCGTCGAGCGAAGCGTTACATTTACTGTTTCACCCGGTTTGTAGATCGCCTTGTCGGTTGTGATAACTATCGCCTCATCGTCTTCGTCAAACGACACGTCCTCATCGTCTGTCGAACCGCGTTGGCCCACAGCATCTTTCGCAAACACAGCGAAATCCAGATCGTCGTCGGCGTCGCCGATCTTAGGACGATTCATTACGACCTTTCCCGCTCCATAAGAATTTGTCTTGGTCCGTGCAACCGTCTTGTATTTCTCTTCGTCGTCCTCGCTCGCCTTTATCTCAACGTCGCACTCGGCCGGCGAGCCGTCGGCATAGAATGTGGAAACATAGATGGTCATCGGTAGATCAGGATGGTAATCGTTGTCCGATTTGATCAAATAAACATGAATCGGCTCGCGCGACAGGCGTATATCGAAACGCCGCTGCTCTGTCTTGTTTGTTGTCAGATCGGTCAGATACGCGGCGTAGCGAACGTCACGGTATTTCCGCCAATCATCGTCTTCGAAATCTTCCATCGCCTCGTGTAGATCAAATTTCGCGGTGAACTTGCCCTCGGCGTCCAGTTCGCCTTCGCGGACCGCGCCTTCCTCGATATCGTATTTCTGTTCTTTCCAGTTCCATTCGCGGCTGGTTTCCTCGACGACGCGAACCTTGCCTTTTGTAACAGGTTTACCAAACAGATAATCGGCGCGTATTTCGATCTCGGCCTCTTTGTCGTTCGGCAAATAATATGGTTTCGAGGTCTTTGTGTTGACCACAAAATTAGGCAGGTCATAGCGGCTGACCTTTACATCGGTGCGGCCAAGCGTGGCGCCATCGGCGTCCATCACCTCGATGCTGTAATCGCCGAGCTTTGCGTTTGCCGGTATTCGCCAAGCTATCGCGGCGACGCCAAAGCCGGACGAACGCAGCTTTTCGCGGTAGAGCAAAGTGTCGTCCTCATCCTCGATGCGAAACTCCAACTCGGCATCGGCAAGTATCGTTTTCGATTCGCCGCCCTTGAACACGATCCCGCGAATGTTCAGCGTCTGTTCCGGCTGATAGATCGGCTTGTCGGTCATCATCAAAAACTGAACGTCACCTTCCAGAGTCTGTAATTCTTCGTCGGCCTCGCGGACAAGCCCGTTTCGGCTCCCGACAACACGCACCTCGCCTTCGCCGCCAAGCACAAGTTCCGCAGGTATTGCAAAATCCATAACCGCAAAACCTTCGGCGTCCGTTAGACCGGATGCTTTGTATTCACGCTTGCCGCCGCCGTCATCCGATGGGTCGAGTTCGAGCGTCGTTTCGACCTGCACGCCTGCCGCCGGAGCTTCCGTAAACGGATTCATGGCACGAACCCGAACTCGATAGCCCATGCCGGACATAATGCTCGACGCGGCGATGATGCGAAGCTCGAAAAGCTCTTTCGCGATCTGCGAAACAGAAATGATTCCGTTGGCGTCGCCGATACGATAACGGAGCCTGTACCATGCAAGGTCTTCGTTCTGAGCACGCGTGAGTTCACTCATCGGCAGACGAAATTCCAACATCTGCTTTCCGGCCGCGATGTCCCGCGAGCCGCCGCCGGATAACCGCACCACGCCGCCTGCATCGAGAAGCTCCAGCCGCGTTGCCGCATTTTTCGCGCCCGTGTCGCTTTGAACCGCGAGACGAACAATGGCCTCGTTTTCGCCAAACACGATCTCAGACTCGCGCTCCAAAACGCCCTGGCTATATGCCGAAACGGCGTAGAAAAGACACACTAATACTATGGCGATTACTCTCGATCGCATGGAATTCACCTCAAATTTTTTGGGTTTTAATCTCTCGCCGGAAGATACCGGCCTTAGTTCGTATTGCGACTGCTGAACTTACCGCCTGTGATGCGGTGAGAATTTGGAATGGTTGCTTTTGGCGGGATGGTGTTTTTTCTGGCGTTACCGTGGTATGCAGAATTTGCCACGAATGCACGCATGTTCTCGCACGATGCAGACATCGTTTTCTATTCGTGCATGCGTGGCTGAAATTGGTGACACCATAAGATTAGGATATTACCCTTGACTTAGACCGCTCTAAGTTTTATATGCTGTGTGCTGTTAGTTTAATAACATGAAGAGAAGCGCGAATGGGAATGGAGATCTGGCCGAAGAGATACTTGCGAGCGGTAGTTTTAGGGAGTACACCGTTCAGGAGACGGCGGAGATCACTGGCTTGAGCGAGCATACGCTGCGGTATTACGAGCGTATCGGGCTAATCACTCCGGTGCGCCGTGCGAGCGGCAGCCGTCACCGGCGGTACACGGCCATCGATCTGGCGCGGATCGAGGCATTGGCGTGTCTGCGTATGGTCGGAATGCCGATCGAGGACATGCGGCGATACGGCGAGCTGTCTTTCGAAGATCCAAAGGACGCTCCGGAATTGCTGGCGATACTGAAAAAGCAGCGCAAAGTGCTCTTGGGCCGCAAGGAGCATATTGAAGAAACCATTCGCTACGTCGATCTGAAAACCAGGTTTCTGACGGCGGTCGCAAGCGGCGATGAAAAGCGGATCGCCTCCGCGATGAAGCGATTCATGCAAAATCTCGAAAGAGTGGCGGATGCATAATTTTCTTATTCCCTATGCGAATTGTGGTGCTATAATCGGTAAAATTCCCCTTTCTAAAAATTATCCTGGCTGCAGGACAGCAAGTGAGGTTACACAAATGACGAAACTCAGCGTGAACCGTAAGCAATACGAGGTCGATGCCGATCCAAACACGCCGCTGTTGTGGGTGATTCGTGACGATTGCGGGCTGACGGGTACGAAATTCGGGTGCGGCGTGGCTCAATGCGGCGCGTGTACAGTGCATGTCGATGGCGAAGCTCGCAGATCGTGCGTAACACCGATGAAGGCCGCGGTCGGCAAAGAGATCACGACCATTGAGGGCATTTCGCCGGATTCGACCCATGCTCTGCAAAAGGCATGGATCGCCGCGGACGTTCCGCAATGCGGATATTGCCAGTCGGGACAGATAATGTCCGCCGCAATTCTGTTAAAGGAAAACAAGAAGCCAACAGACGCCGATATCGACTCTGCGATGAGCGGCATTGTCTGCCGGTGCGGAACGTACAACCGCATCCGTGCCGCGATCAAGATGGCCGCGATAGGAGGCAAATAAAATGACTGCCAAAATTGAACTCGATCGCCGTTCATTTCTAAAAGCGACATTGGTCGCCGGCGGCTCTTTGGTTATCGGCACAAGTCTGCCTTTTCTCTCGCGTGCCGAGGAACGATTCGGTTTGCCCGCTGTTCCCGTCGCGGATTTTCATCCGAACGCATTCATTAAAATTGCTACGGACGGCAAGATCACGGTCGTGGTCGGCCAGGCCGAGATGGGCCAGGGCGTGCTGACTTCTCTGCCGATGATCGTCGCGGACGAGCTCGAAGTGGATTGGAAGGATGTGAATTACGAACACGGGCCTCCCGGAAAAGAATTTGGCAATCCGGCGCTTGGCGGCCAACAGATCACCGGCGGCAGCGCTAGCATCCGTGGGCTGTTCGATCCGCTGCGGAAAGCGGCTGCGTCGGTTCGCGAAATGTTGGTAATGGCGGCGGCGGCTCAATGGGGCGTACCCGCCGAGCAATGTCAGGCGCGTAACGGCGAGGTCTTTCACCCGACATCCCGGCGAACCGCGAAATACGGAACGCTGCTCGAAGCCGCGGCAAAGATCACTCCGCCTGCCGAGCCGAAACTGAAAGACCCAAAGGATTTCAAATTTATCGGCAAGAGCGTAAAACGGCTCGACACGCCCGAAAAGGTTAACGGCACTGGCATTTTTGGTATCGACGTAAAAGTTCCGAGTATGCTGACGGCAACGATAATGCGTTCGCCGGTGATCGGCGGAAAGGTAAAAAGCTTCGACGACACAAAAGCCAAAGCCGTCAAAGGCGTGCGGAATGTCGTGCGCTTAGACAGCGGCGTGGCTGTTGTTGCGGACAATTATTGGGCGGCGAAAAAGGGCCGCGACGCTCTGAATGTTGTTTGGGACGAAGGCGCGATGGCCTCCGTTTCGAGCGATAAGCTCTATCAAGCCGATGTCGAGGCAGCCGCAAACGGCAAAGGTATCGAGGCAAAGAAGATCGGCGATATCGCCGCAGGAAAGGCAAAAGCCGCGAAGACGGTCGAGGCAGTTTACTGGGCTCCGTTCCTTGCCCACGCAACGATGGAACCAATGAACGCGACAGCCGATGTCCGTGCCGATAGCTGCGAGGTTTGGAGCGGGATCCAGGCACAGCAGGTGGTGCAAGGCCTGGTCGCAAAGGAACTCGGATTCGCACCGGAAAAGGTCAAGGTCAACAATACTTTGCTCGGCGGCGGGTTTGGGCGACGGCTCGGCGATTATGTAATCGACGCCGTTAGACTGTCGAAGTCGGTCGGAAAACCGGTCAAGGTCGTGTGGACGCGCGAAGACGACATGCACGGCGATTTCTATCGGCCATCCGCCTACAACAAAATGTCAGCGGGAATAGATGCGGCCGGCAAACCGGTGTTCTGGCAGCATCGCATCGTATCGCCGTCGATCATGGCCGCGCTTGGCCCCGTAGTTTTCGGCGGTGCACCGACGGCTGACAGACTTGACGATTCCGCAACCGAAGGGGCACACACGCTGCCCTACGACACACAGAATTTGTACGTCGATTGGGTTCGCAGCGACCCGGGTGTTCCGGTCGGTTTTTGGCGTTCGGTCGGCAGTTCGCATACAGCGTTTTCCACAGAATGTTTTCTGGATGAGGTCGCACACACGGCTGGTAAAGATCCGCTCGCGTTTCGCCTTTCACTGCTGGAAAAACATCCGCGCTACATCGGTGTATTAAAGCTTGCGGCTGAGAAGGCCGGTTGGAGCAAACCGGCGGCAAAGGGAATCTTTCGCGGCATCGCCGTACACGAAAGTTTTGCGAGCTATGTTGCTCAGGTCGCCGAGGTATCGGTCGGAAAGGATGGCATTCCCAAAGTTCATCGCGTTGTCTGCGCGATCGATTGCGGCCAGGTGGTCAACCCCGACACGGTCGCCGCGCAGATGGAAAGCTGCATTATTTTTGGCCTGACTGCCGCACTGTATGGCGAGATCACGATAAAGAATGGCCGCGTCGAGCAGCATAATTTTTACGATTACAAGATGCTGCGTATGAACGAAACGCCAAAGATCGAGACCTATATCGTGCCCTCGACCGAAAAACACGGCGGCGTCGGCGAACCGGGCACACCGCCGATCGCACCGGCTGTGGTCAACGCAATTTTTGCCGCAACCGGAAAACGGATACGCAGTCTGCCGATCAAACCAGAGGAACTACGGGCAGAAACGCGAGTGTGAACGAGCGTGTAATGAATCCGGACAAATGGAGAAATCATCATGAATTTTTCTAAACGAAACTCTCTTAAACTCGCCGTGATCGGCATAGCTTGTTTCGCGTTCGCGGGCTTTGCGTGGACGGGCGGAAGATTTTCTGGTCAAACGGTCGATAATACGTATGTCGGATCGCTCGGTGAAAGCGAAATTGAGAATGTCGCCGTATCGGTCGCCGCTTTCAACGAAGCGTCAAAGGTCTTTTTTTCGGCCCGATGCGCCAATTGCCATCCTGCCAGCGACACACCGACGCAGGGCGACGAAATGACGCCGCACACCCAGGGCGTCACACGCGGCAAAGACGGCAGCGGCGTTTACGGCATGAAATGCACCACCTGTCATCAGAATGAAAACCTTGACGGCGAACACATGCCGCCCGGAACTACAAAGGATTGGCACATGCCTCCGGCTTCGCATAAAATGCCGTTCCAAGGACTGACCGCCGGACAGCTTTGCCGCAATTTCAAAGATCCGAAACAGAACGGCGGTTTCAAAACCGCTCGCGAGGCGATGGAACATATCCAGAAACGCGACCCGCTCGTTATGTGGGGCTGGGAACCCGGAAACGGCCGCACAACGCCGCCAATGAGCTTTGAAGAATTTTCCGCAAAGGTCGAGGAATGGGTCGCAAACGGAGCCGCGTGCCCGGAGTAGTAACCGAGCCATCGGAGCAGAACGTACTTGCCAAAAGGTAAATGAATTTGCTTGAAAGAATTTCGGTTATAAGCGCTCCTTCAAACCTGGGACTAGTGCCGTTTCCGAACGGGAACCTGTCCGGCGTGACAGAAATGCCCGAAGCCCTTATCGGTGCCGGTTTGCTCAAAAAATTGAACGCCGAATTTCAAGGTGAAGTGACCGTTCCCGCATACGAGCGTAAAAGAGATATAGAAACCCACATCCTCAATCCATATCCGATCCGTGAATTTGCTTTGTCTTTGGCGGCGGAGGTTGAAAGGGCCATAACCAATGATCGCTTTCCACTCGTGCTCGGAGGTGATTGCAGTATTTTGCTTGGAAATATGCTCGCCTTAAAGCGTTTGGGACGATATGGGTTGTTTTTTATGGACGGGCATTCCGACTTTTACCAACCCTCGCCGGAGTTGCTCGATAGCGGCGTCGCAGGAATGGACCTTGCTTTCGCAACGGGCAGAGGCCCCGATGTCCTCTCGAATATCGGCGGCGAAAAGCCGCTCGTCCGCGACGAAGACGTTATCGTTTTTGGATTTCGCGACATGGAAGAAGCTCAACACCTGAAAATGCCAAAACTGTCTGAAACTAAAATGACGACTTATGATCTGAACCAGATTCGTGAGGCCGGAGTCGAGAGATCGGTTTCTCAGGGACTCGCTAAGCTGAGAGAAAATGACCTGGACGGTTTTTGGATTCACATCGACGCGGACGTTTTGGATGATGAAATAATGCCCGCCGTGGATTCGCGCCAGCCGGACGGGCTAACCTACGAAGAATTTACTCATATCCTTCAATTGCTTACGCGGTCAAACCGCGCAGTAGGAATGCATATAGGCATTTTTGACCCGCAGATGGATCCAGATAAAAGCATCGCGTCAACCTTCGCTTCCGCGATCGCCGAAGGACTGCGCCCAGATTTACAATGAAGGAATTACAAGAAATTCTCCGACAGATCGAAAAGCTCGAACCCGAAGAAAAGGCTGTTTTAGCAACCGTTGTCGATCTAAAAGGATCGGGCTACCGTCTCCCCGGCGCACGAATGCTGATCAAAGGGAACGGCGATGCGACCGGGACGGTTTCGGGCGGATGTCTGGAAGCCGATGTTCTCGAACGCGCAAAACGCGTTTTGGATTCTGACCGCGCAGAAGTTTTCACTTACGATACGACGAGCGATGAAAATTCCGTCTTCAGCCTGAACATGGGCTGCCGCGGTGTGCTCCGGATATTGCTGGAGCCTGTGGATGATGACAGCGAGATTATTTCACTGCTCCATGAAGGAAATGAAAACCGGAAACCCGTGGCCGCAGCGACGTTGATTGACGCGGGAGAAAATACGGAAATTTTGGTTGGCAGCCGTGTTTTTGTTGACGAATCGAACGTCGACGAGATAGTCGATCGGCATTCGCTTGTGAAAACTATCCCGCAGCTTCGCGATGATCTGCTGACGTTTACTGGATCGTCTTCCGCCTATGAAACGATCCGTTACGAAGCGGAAAACGGCACCGCTGAATTTGCTTTTGAGACATTGAAGCCGCCAGTGAAACTACTAATTCTTGGAGCGGGTGCTGACGCCGTCCCGCTCGCTGATATGGCGCACCGACTTGGATGGTATGTTAGTGTCTGGGATCATCGGCCAGCCTTCATCAGAGAGGAAAGATTTCCGGACGCCGACGAACTCGTAACAATTCATCGAGAAGCTCCACTAAACTTTTGGGCGGACGATCTGACGGCGATCGTTTCGATGAACCATAATTACGGCCGCGACAAGGAAATGATCGCGGCTGCTCTCCGCTCCGACGCTTTTTATATCGGAGCGCTCGGGCCGAAAAAACGAACGCAGCAGATATTGGACGAGCTTGAAAATCCGTTCGACGACGAGCAACTCTTAAGGCTTCGCGCACCGGCCGGTTTGGACATCGGTGCCGACACGCCTGAGGCGATAGCTATCTCGATCATCGCCGAAATTCAAAGCGTATTAAAGAACCGAAACGGGGGGCCTTTGCGTGACCGGCAAGCGTCAATATATGACCGTAAATAGCGATATAAAAGTCGGCGGATTACTGCTCGCCGCCGGCGGCTCGCGGCGGATGGGAACACCAAAACAACTTCTGGAATTTGAAGGCAAGACGCTGCTCCGGCGGGCAGCAGACGCATTGTGCTCGTCGAAATGCTCGCCGGTTGTGGTCGTTCTTGGAGCGGTATCGGAAACATCGGAAGATGAGATAAAAGGCCTTCCGGTAACGGTCGCAGTCAATGACGATTGGGAATCCGGGATGAGTTCGTCGATCCGGATTGGTCTTGAAAAGCTGCTTGCAATCGAGCCGGAAATAGACGCCGTAATGATAACGCTCTGCGATCAGCCGTTCGTCACATCGGAAAAGATCGATCTGTTCATTAACGAATTCGCTCTGAATTGCCCGCCGATAATCGCGGCTGAATATGGCGGAGTGCAGGGAGTTCCGGCCTTGTTTGCCAGTGGGTATTTCGACGATCTGCTAAAGCTGACGGGCGATAAGGGCGCGAGAAATGTGATCCGTTCAAGTGGGCTGGCCGCGGGGATCGAACTTCCCGAAGCGGCGGTGGATATTGATACAATCGAAGATGTCGAAAACTTTACGAAATCCAGCCCATAACTGGCTTTGCTAACCATCTATTACTGGTTTTTCGGAATTCGTATGTGAATCCGCCACCGCTAAGATAGACCATGTCCGAGTTCTTGCCGACAGCCCAGGCATTCTCAATCGAAGCTCCAACACAGTTTCCTTTTGCTTCTAGTTTTACGATTGAAGCATATACGAAATCACCGGATGTGTCGGCTTTGGTTTGAACCTCTTTCTGTGTCATCGTATTGAATTTTTTTCGCTGTTCAGTGGACAGCCACTCTTCTTTTAAGTTTTTAGTTGACAGGACGATTGTCGCATCCGGACGAGATTGTTCCTCAAATAGCAGTAACCTGCTTGTCAGCAAGTAGTTGAGGAGCTGTCGCACGATCTCGCCGCGATCAGCGTCCGTCAGTTGCATCGGCTTATCACTCGAGAGAACGTCGCTACAGGGTTCCAGTGTGAATTCGAGTCGAATGTTAATCGGCTTTGTCGTCGAGGTATTTCTTGGTACTTCAACAAACTTCGGAAATGTACCGGGGAACATCGAGTGTGAGAACTCCAACTTGTATTTGCTCGGCCCAAGACCTGAAAAGCGAAACTCACCCGCACTGTTAGACGTTGTGGATACCTTAGCCGACCTGGTATCTTCTGAAACTAGAGTTGCTGTCAATGTCGCGCCCGGCACCACAGCACCGTGAGGATCCATGAGTATGCCTTCGATAGCACTGGTGTTGACTTGTCCAATCGCCGCGGAAACCAATAACAACAAACTCACCATTCCCACACAGAATTTATCTCGATTGAACTTCATTTTGAGTCTCCATATCTGACAAAGATGTCAGTTCCTTCGTAGTGGTTGCATTTGCCTGCATATCTACAGATTCCGCAAAACGAAATCTGTCATTGTCTGGTACATATGCCTCACCTGCTGCGGGTTTACGACGCCGTGACGCTGCGTCGGGTACGGCATAAACTCAAACTGCTTGTTGTGCTTTTGCAGTTCGTTGACGAGCTGGATCGTGTTTTGCTGGTGTACGTTGTCGTCCATCATTCCGTGGATCAGCAGAAGTTTTCCGTGCAGGTCCTTTGCCGCTTTTACGACCGATGTTTTTTCGTAACCTGCCGGATTGTTCTTTGGCGTCAGCATAAAACGTTCGGTGTAGATCGAATCATAAAGTGCGTAATCCGTTACCGAATCGCCGGCGATTCCCATCTTGAAATTTTTGCTGTGCGTCAGCGCATAGCCGGTCATAAACCCGCCGTAGCTCCAGCCCCAAATGCCAATCCGTTCGCTATCGACATACGGCTGAGATTTCAAAAACGCAATGCCATCCTCGATGTCGCGCAGCTCGAGCGTGCCCATCTGTTTATAAACCGGCCAGGTCGATTCCTCGCCTTTTCCGCTTGCGGTGCGGTTGTCGCAAACCCATATTATGTAACCCTTTTGCGCGAGCATCTGATGCCACAAATAACGGTTTCCGCCCCATGAATTTCGCACAATCGGAGCATGCGGCCCGGCGTATGTGTATTGCAAAACGGGATATTTTTTCGACGGGTCAAAATCGGGCGGCTTTATCATCGCGGCTTCCATCTCGAAACCGTCACGCGTTTTAACTTTCATAAACTCAGGCTTTGAGAGCTTGAACTCATCCAGCACCGCAACCTTATTTTCATTGATAACGCGTTCGAATGTGCCGTCGGCCTTGAACAATCGCTGTTGATGCGGCGTGCTGATATCGCTCCAGCCGCCAACAAAGTGTGTAAAGCTCGAATTGAACGTCGCCGAATGATTCCCGTCGCCTTGCGTCAGACGCTCGACCGCACCACCGCGAAGAGCAACGCGGTATAGATTTTCCTGAATATGGCTGTCCTTCGTTCCCGAAAAATAGACCCAGCCGTTTTGCATATCCACGCCGTGAACCGCACGCACTTCCCATTTGCCATCGGTCAAACGCCGCACCAACCGGCCGTCGCTGTCATACAAATAAAGATGCCGCCAGCCGTCGCGTGCCGATTGCCAAACCATCATTGAACGGCTGTCCTCCGGCCGTCCGGCAAAGATCGGATCGCCGTAAACCTCGACCCAAGCGGCGGTCGTTTCGGTCAGCAGCTTGGTCACGGTGCCGTCACGTTTTGCGGCGTTTAGATCAAGAAAAGTCTGTTCGCGGTTGAGCGCCTGAAACAAAACCTGTTCGCTGTCCGGCGTCCACGCGACGCGGGCGATCAGCAGATCTTCGGGTTTGTACTTTCTAAGATCCGCGAACCTGATCGGCTCACCGAAACGCTGAACCGAACCCGGCAGCAGATCGCCAACCAGCGGAATGCTTCCCGGACTTGGGACAAGCGAGCTTTTTGTTACATCGGCAATTCCAAGCCGGACAGTCGGATTAGGATCACCCGCTTTCGGATAATTTGTTTCCTCGACGATCTGGTCGTTGACGACATCATTGGTCAAAACGAATTTCGGCACCGGAGCATCATCCAATCTCAAAAATGCGATGTGCTTTGAGTCAGGCGACCACCAATAACCGCGCTTCCGCCCACGGCCGTAAAGCTCTTCCTCGTAAACCCAAACGAGAATGCCGTTGTGGACGGTCTTGCTGCCATCGGTCGTGACCCGCTTTGCCTCGCCGTTTTCGACGCTCGCCACATACAGATCGTTGTTGCGGACAAAGCTCGCCCACTTTCCGTCCGGGCTATAATCGGCCTCAAATTCTTCGTCCGTGTTGTTGGTCAGCCGCCGCAGCATTCCCGCCCCGATGTTGTAATGCCACAGGTCGTTGTTGTGGTTGATGAGAATACCGGTCTCATTCGCATTGAATTTCAGCGCCAGCGAATTCGCCATCCGATAACCGTCTCGAGCGCCGATCCCGGCCTGTGCGGCCAACGCGTTCACAAACCGCTGAGTGTCATAAAACGGTTTCGCTTCGCCCGTTACCGCATCGACCCGTTTCAACTGATCGCCCTGCATCTGCTTAAACGATCTCCCGTCCGCCGCCCAAACAAACCGCGTCGGGCTCCCCGCAAACGCAACCCGAACATTCGGTTCAGGACTAAAAATATCGTCGATCGTCAGCAGTCGTTCCTGCGCAACCGCAACAACCGAGAAAGCGAGAAATGAGACAACAAGAAATGTGAGCTTTTTCATATATAAAATGCAGTCAGCCGTTCTATTGAATACTAATCAAAATCGTCGTCGTCAATCAATTGCCGCAACGCGGGCAGGGTTGCCCGCGTTGCGACATTAGGCTTTAGGATGTGCACGGTCGTAAACCTCGATCATCTTTTCCATTGAAACCTGTGTGTATATCTGCGTTGTCGAAAGCCGCACGTGGCCGAGGAGTTCCTGTATGTCGCGGAGGTCGGCACCCTGGTCGAGCAGGTGCGTCGCGAACGAATGCCGTAAGGAATGCGGCGAGATGTTGTGAATGTCCGCACACTGTTTGATGTATTTATCGAGCATCCGGCCAACGCTGCGAGTTGTTAAACGCCCGCCTCGGCGATGAAGGAAAACTGCGTTCAGGTCGCGTTCCGTTTCCGGGCATTCGGCAAGAAAAATCGGCCGCGACGTTTCGAGGTAGAGCATCAATGCCTGCAACGCATGCTCGTGAAACGGCACGATCCGCTCGCGTTTTCGTTTGCCCATAACGCGGACCATCCGTTCGCGAAAATCGATGTCGTTCAGGTTGATGCCGACCAGTTCGCTGACGCGGATTCCGGTCGCGTAAAGAAATTCCAATATCGCCCGGTCGCGTCGTCCGAGATCGGTGTTCACATCCGGCAATTCGATCAGCCGGACGGCATCTTCCATCGAAAGATGATTCGGCAATTTACGCTCGATACGCGGCGTCGCGACCAGCTTTGCCGGATTAGTGTCGAGCTTTCCCTCGCGGACGAGGAATTGAAAAAACGTCCTTAGACTCGCAAGCTTCCGCGCGATCGAAGCCTTTGACTTGTCCGCCGCGTGCATAGCAGACATCCATTCGCGTATCGTCAACCGGTCGATATTCTTGACCTCAATGTCCTCGCGTTTTTCGATCCTTAAAATAAACTCACGAAACTGCTCCAGATCCGAGGCATAGTTCCGCTGAGTGTGCGGGCTCATGTTCCGCTCGTATTTCAGGTGCTGGAGAAATTGTTCGAGTGAATCGTTGAGCATCGCTTCGTGAATCGTAATTCGTGAATCGTTAATAGTAAAGAAGGCGTCCCTACGATTCACGAATTACGATTCACGATTTACTTCTTCGGCACGTAATATCCTTTTCGGGTTCTTATCGAAAGGTTTGGTTTGCCCTTGATCGCGACATCTATTTCGCGAAACTCGCCGCGTTTGTCGTTGTCATCGTCCGGGTAATAGCTGAGGATATATTGCTGTGAAAGCTCGGCTGAAATTTGCCGGAAAGCGTCGTCGAGTTCCTTTTCATCGATCGGCGAATAGACCGATCCGCCGGTTTGGCGGGTTAGCTCGATCATGCGGCGTTCGGCGATGAGCTGGCGCGTGTTGGCGCTGCCCTTACGCGAATTCGTCCGGATAAAGTTCTCGAAATCGGTTGTCTTTACGACATAGACCTGGCAGTTGCGCATCTGCGCGGCGCGGACGGCGTTTTCAAATGTCGTGTCGGTCTTGGTGTCGTCACCGTCCGATACGATAACGATAACGCGGCGGCCATCGACCTCAGACAAATATTCGGCAGCAAGCTCGATGCCGTCAAGCAACGCCGTCGCGCCGTCGGGCTGCGGGAAAAACTCTATCGCCTGAGTCAACGCTAATACATTGTTAGTAAACCGCTGTTCAAGCCGCGTCACGGTCGATACGCTGAACAACGCCGCAAGGTCCTTTTCGGGCCGCAGAACACTGCGAAAGAATTTTATCGCCGCACGCTTTTCAAACTCGCGAGCGATCAAAACGCTGCCCGAATTATCAAACAGCATCGCCAGCCTGATCGGCGTTTCCGACCGCGACAGTTCACCTATCTCCACTGGTTTTCCATCAATTTTAAGCTGAAAATCCGTGAGGCCGAGAGTTCGAACCGGCCGTCCCGCCGCATCCAGCACCGAAACTGGTATCGGAACCAGGGCCGAATCGACCGTTATCACATTCTCATCTTCGTTGGGTGATGGCGTCGGTGTCGGGTTGGCCGTCGGGTCGATCACGCGAGTCCGATCGGTCGTCAGAACGTAAGTTCCTGTCTTCCGCTCAGTCGGCTTTGGCGTCGGCGTTTCGACGGGTTTCACACGGCCGGATTGACCCATCGCGGAGATCGCCATCACCAAAATTATGAAAACTACGAATTTCATTGAATTCTGAAGAGATAGAATGCAGATAAAACCGATCTAACTGATCTTCGCGGATATTAAAAGGACTATCTATCAGTGCGAATCCGCCAAATCCGTTTTATCCGCGTTCTATTCTCCTTTGATTGCGAAACGCCCCAATTATATGCCTAGACCAAAATCAATTTTATCCCCGCAAAAAGCAATACCACGGCAAGCACCCGTCTTAGCGTCAGCGAATCGAACCGTTTCGCGCCCAATGTCGAACCTATGATGCCACCCACGATTGCCGCGGCTATCCAAAACCAGACGTTCGCCGGCAGCGTTTCGATCTGTTTGTAATTTCCGAACAGCCCGGCAGCCGAATTTACAAAGATGAACAAGGCTGAAACACCGGCGGCCGTTTTCGCCTTTGACCAATGCAATAATAGCAATATAGGCGTCAAGAAAATTCCGCCTCCGACACCTACCAAACCCGAAAGCAGTCCAACAATCGCACCAATAATAAGCGAAATCCAAATCAGCGGTTCGTGCGTTTCTTCATCAAGTTTCAAATTCCACGCGAGCCGTGCCGCCGCAAGTATCAGCACAACGCCCAGCACGATCTTATAAAGTCCCGTCGGCAGTTGAATTGTTCCGCCGAGATAAGCCATCGGTATCGACGCCACCGCGAACGGCAAAAATATCCGCCACGAAAAATGCCCCTCGCGGTAATACTGCACCGTCGCGATCGACGCCACAAACAAATTCAACGTCAAAGCCGTCGGCCGCGTCACCTCAGGCGCCACAGCGAGCAGTGCCATCACCGCCAAATACCCCGACGCCCCACCATGCCCGACCGAGGAATAAAGGACGGCCACAACAAATATCGCCGCGATTATTAATATTGGCTCCATAACGACAGAACGCGGCACCTAACCGCCGGAACGCGGGCACCCTTGCCCGCACGCGGTAGCGAAGCGTCCCGCGTCACCCTTTAAACCCCGCACTTCCCCAGGGCCAATCTTCCGGCGCCGAACACAACCCCGCCTTAACCGGGTTCTCATCGATGTATTTCTTCACCTTAAGATAGTGATCTTCTCCACGAATATACCTGTCAAAATAATCCGGACTCCAAAACCTGCCGCGCCGTCCTAACAGTTTATTTGCCGCGCTCGCAGTGTAACCTTTTATAGAGTGCATACCTTGTGACAGCGAATAGCCATTGATCGTTTTCATCAATAAATGGACGTGATTTGGCATCACGACCCAAGCACGCAAGTCGTACTTCTCACCGTCAAACTTAACGATGGTCTCGGCGACGATGTGTGCGATTCGTGCGTCCTTCAAATATGTCGGTCCGGTTCCGAGATCAAGGGCTATTTCGACCTGTCGATGATACTCGATCTCGGTGATTTGTTTTGATTTCAACTTGAAATCTAGTGTCCTGAAAATAGTTACCGGAAGCGAATCAGTCAGGCGAAACGTTACAAACTGAATAAGCGTCGGCGAATCGTAATGCGGAAGAAAGCCGCGCTTATGACGGTGTATGTAGTCAGGGGAATCGGGTGTCAGCGGCATAATTGTTCGTGCTTCGCACTCAGGCGGGCAAGGGTGCCGGCGTTCCGGCGATCCACACATCCCAATCCTTCAACGCCATTTCCACCTGCACCTCATGCCGTTCGCGTTTGCGGCGGTATTTTTTTCGCAACTCGACCGGCAGCGGCTCTAGTAAGCCGAACGTGATATTAACCGGCTGAAAATTCTTTGTCTCGACGTTTGAAACATAGCGGCAAAGAGCTCCGATGGCCGAGGTCTGCGGGGCGGTTATCATATCCTGGCCGCGTAAAACCTTGACCGCATTTATTCCCGCGAGCCAGCCGGTCGCGACGGATTCGACGTAGCCCTCGACGCCGGTGATCTGCCCCGCAAAGAACAAACGCGGATTCGCGCGCGTCGCAAGCGTTTCATTCAGAATCTTTGGTGAGTTAATAAACGTATTGCGGTGTATCTGCCCGAACTGCAAAAACTCAGCGTTCTCTAAACCTGGAATTAACCGTAAAACGCGAGCCTGTTCGCCGTAACGCAAATGGTTTTGAAACCCGACTATTCCGTACGCATCGGCCATCATATTTTCCTGTCGAAGTTGGACGCAGGCGTACGGCTCTTCGCCGGTTTTCGGATGACGCAAACCCTTTGGCTTCATCGGGCCGAACCGCAAGGTCTCAGGCCCGCGGCGTGCGATCTCCTCGATCGGCAAACACGATTCGAACCAGTGCGTGTCCTCAAACCGTTTGAGCGGCACCGATTTCGCGGCCAGCACTTCGCTGATAAACGTCTCGTAACGCTCACGATCCATCGGACAATTTATGTAATCGTCGCCACCCTTGTCATAACGCGCCGCCTTGAACGCGACCGACATATCTATCGAATCCGCCGCCACGATCGGCGCGATCGCATCATAAAAATAAAGCTGATCGTCACCGGTGAACTCCATTATCGATTTAGTGAGAGCGTCACTAGTTAATGGACCGGTTGCAATTATGGTCGGGGTCGCATTTCCAGATGGCGTTCCGGATTCCGCATTCCGCATTCCGCAATCCGCAATTGATTTCACCTCTTCCCTTACAACCTCAATATTCGGATGCGCCTCAACCCGCTCGGTTATCATCTCCGCAAACTTTATCC
>CAZSEL010000042.1:0-38764 GCA_964605905.1 uncultured Chloracidobacterium sp.
GTCGCCAAAGGCGACCAACATTAAAGCCTGGGGTGGAGCCGTTTCGGCGGAACCCCAGGACGGGCGAGTGGCGAGTTCTCTCCCTGAAAGGGAGCAACAATGGGCCTTTTTTGTTAGTCGCTTTCAGCGACAGAATCTTATACGGACTTCCTAGGGTTCTTCGCTCATTGCACCCTAGGCTTTAATATCGGTCGCCGTTGGCGACAAGAAAATAGGAGAAATTATGAGTACAGCAGTAAATACACAACACGAAGCAAACGAAATAGTTATCACCCGCGAATTCGCCGCACCGCGCGACCTTGTTTGGCGGGTATGGAACGAACCCGAGCACATCACCCAATGGTTTGGCCCTCAGGGTTTCACCACCCGCGTTAAATCGCAGGATTTTCGCACCGGCGGGAAATGGGAATACGTTATGACCGGGCCCGACGGTGCGGAATATCCTTTCGGCGGAGTTTACCTTGAGATCGACCCGATCGAAAAAGTTGTTAGCACGGACGAATTTGGCGAGGAATATACGGAACGGAATCCGGAAATGTCGATGCCAAAAATAACATCCGTTACCACCCTTTTTGAAGATCAAGGGACGACGACGCGTGTAGTCATCAAGACTATGCACGCAACTGGCGAGGATCGCAAAAAGCATGAGGCGATGGGCGTCGAGGCCGGATGGAATTCAAGCTTCGAGAAAATGGACGCATACCTGGTCGAAGTCCAGAAATAGATCGAGATTTCTTTGCGTGCTTTGCGGCCTTTGCGTGAGAACTTTTTTCATGCAAAGACCGAGGAGTCCGCAAAGAGGCTGCAATTTTATACTTAGGGGAACGTAATTTTATGTCAACGAAGATATTTGTAAATTTACCAGTCAAGGACCTGAAAAAATCGGTCGATTTTTTTACCAAGCTGGGCTACACGTTCAACGCGCAGTTCACCGACGAAAGCACGACGTGCATGATAATCAGCGAAGACATTTACGCAATGCTGCTTGTCGAAGACCGCTTCAAAACCTTCATCAAGAAAGAGATCGCCGATGCCACGAAAACTACGGAAGTTTTGCTTGGACTTTCCGCCGAAAGCCGCGAGGCCGTCGATGAACTGGTGAACAAAGCCATCGCCGCCGGTGGCAAAGCCCCGAACGACAAACAGGACCAGGGCTTTATGTACGGCTGGGGATACGAAGATCTGGACGGCCATCTCTGGGAAATATTTTGGATGGACCCGAACGCGGTTCAATAGGAGCAAAGAGGCTTTTCTAAGGGGAAATGACGGTGGCCGTGTCGCGAGGCTCGGCCCCGAAAAAAAAATTATGACAATCAGTGAAGAATCAAAAGGAAAACGTTGGGCCGGTTATATTTTGACCGGACTGCCCGCTCTGTTTCTGCTAATGGACGTAGTCGGAAAATTTGTAAAACCCGAGCCCGTGGTCACCGGCACGATCGAGCTTGGGTTTAACGAAAGCGTAATTGTGCCCCTAGGCATCGTTCTGCTTATTTCGACGCTGCTCTACATATTTCCGAAAACGTCAGTTCTCGGCGCGGTGCTGCTCACCGGTTATCTTGGCGGTGCGGTCGCGACGCATGTTCGTGTCGGCAGCCCGCTGTTTACCCACACATTATTCCCGATTTACTTAGGCATCATGCTGTGGCTTGGATTATACTTTCGGGAAAGTCGTTTGAAAGAGCTATTGCCGTTCCGCGGTTGAGGCCGCGGTAAATATCAAGGTTTTCCAGGGAGTATTTTTCTCGTGACTGCTTTACCAACCGCAGCCGCCGGTGCATTGTCCGCCGAGCTTTCATTGACTCGCGTTTACGACGCGCCGCGCGATCTTGTTTTCGAGGTTTGGACCGAACCCAAACACCTTGCCAACTGGTGGGGCCCGAGCGACTATACTCTCGCGCATTGCGAGATCGATTTTCGTGTCGGCGGCAGCTATCGTATTTGTATGCGTTCGCCCGACGCCGAAGACCATTGGGTCAGCGGCTCGTACCGCGAGATCGACGCTCCTAATAAGATCTCGTTCACTTGGGCTCGCGAGGACAATTCAGGCAAAATTGGTGTGACAATGTTGTAACCGTAACTTTCGATGATATTGACGGAATGACAAAATTCAGCCTGCATCAAGGGCCGTTTAATAACGTCGATCTACGCGATCAGCATAACTTCGGCTGGGATCAATGTCTCGAACGGCTGAGAGAATATGTTACTGTCGGTTGAGTAAGTTATGGCAAGCGAAACGCGGCCGGATTTTGCAAACGGCAAGATCTGCTATATCGAGATTCCGGCGACCGATATCGATGTCTCATCGGCATTTTATCGCGACGCGTTCGATTGGACCATCAGAAAACCGGCTGTCGAACCCGGACTGTTTGTCTATATTATGGTTGCGGATATAGAGAAAAGCGTTCAAGCCGTCCGTCAAAACGGCGGCGTGATCGTTCAGCAGATCGACCGTACAACACCGAATGTCACCGCGAAATTTCGCGACCCGGCGGGCAACATCTTGGGAATTTTCGAAGAGCCTACATTGGCAAGCAAGTCGTAATTAAAATTCAAAATTGGAGGAAATAATAATGGAAACTAACGAAAAAGCTACGTCTTCAAAAGGAATGTTTTATACCGGCTGGGTACTCACCATTTTGGTCGGGCTGGCCCTATTGGTGAGCGGTATATTTAAATTAATGCCGATGCCGCCCGAGGCGGAACCCGGGCTCCAGCATATCGGCTGGACGGCTGCTCAGGCTGGAAGGCTCGGCATAATCGAGGCCATTTCCGCCATACTGTATTTGATCCCGCAAACGGCAGTTGTCGGGGCGATCCTCGTAACCGGATATATGGGCGGTGCGATCGCCACACACATGCGCGTTGGTGATGTATTTATAGTTCAGGCGATAATCCCTATCGTCGCCTGGCTCGGCCTTTGGCTGCGTGATGGTCGGCTGCGTGAAATACTTCCGCTCCGTTAAGATTTCTTAAGGAATAAACGGCCTCTGTTTGGACTTTATTTTCCTTGTGCTTGTTTTAGATAAACAAAGAACAGAGGCCAAAATATGAAAAAAATAACCATATCCTACTGGATCGTGACGGTCTTGTTTGCGGCGCTAATGACGCTGTCGGCAATTCCCGACGTGATGCGTGATCCCGCGGCGCTTGAGTTTTTCAATCATTTGGGATATCCGGCGTATCTCCTTCCCTTTTTGGGTGTCGCAAAACTGCTTGGCGTTGTTGCGGTTCTCTATCCGGGGTTTCCACGGTTAAAAGAGTGGGCATATGCAGGGCTGGCATTCGACCTGATCGGCGCGTTTTATTCGCACATCTTGGTAGGCGATCCGGTAAACTTTTGGATCTTTTCCGTGATCGCTCTCGTACTTTTGTTTGCGTCGTATTTTCTCTACCACAAGAAAACGGAGTTTTAAAAAAATGTCTAAATTCGCGGATGTCTATCTGCTTCCGATACTGGAAGAAAATGTTCCGGCCTACAAAAAGATAGCTATGTCGGCCGGAAAGGTGTTCATTAAGCACGGAGCTCTAAAATACCGCGAATACGTGTTGTCTGACCCGAATGCCGAGGGCATCATCGACTTTCCGAAAGCACTAAAACTCAAACCCGGCGAAACGGTTATTTATGCGGCTGTCGAATTTAAGTCCGAAGCTCATCGCAACGCAACGATGAAAAAGATCCTTGCCGACCCCGAAATGCAGCCGCCGGAGAATATGGTGATGCCGTTCAACTATAAACGAATGATTTACGGCGGATTTAAGGTCCTGGTCGATCTATAAAAACATGACAACACCGACAATAAAAACTGCAGCTGCGTCCGACGAAGAAAGCCTTATCAGCGTGCTGACGCTGGCGTTTAGCTCCGATCCGATGGCTCGCTGGTCGCAGCCCGATCCGCGGCTGCATCTTGCCAATTTTCCGGTTCTTGCGAGAGCTTTTGGCGGAAGTGCGTTTGAAAAAGGGACCGCATATTTTGCCGACGGTTACGCCGGTGCCGCGCTATGGCTGCCGCCGGGCGTGCATCCGGATGAAGAGACAATGATCGGCCTTGTCGAAAAATCCGCGCCCGACGAAATAAAAGCCGATCTGTTCGGCGTGTTTGAACAAATGGGCAAATATCACCCGACCGAGCCGCATTGGTATCTGCCGCTGATCGGCGTCGATCCCAATAGCCAGGGCAACGGTATCGGCTCGGCATTGGTGAAACACGCGTTGGAAATATGCGACCACGACCATTCGCCCGCGTATCTCGAATCGTCGAATCCGAAAAATGTCTCGCTTTACGAAAGACACGGTTTTGAAATAATCGGCGAAATCCAGGTCGGCAGCTCGCCGACAATGCGTCCGATGCTCCGCTCCGCACGATGAGATTTTTTAACGCAAAGCCGCAAAGGTTTGTTGGTTACTTAAATAATAACCTTCTTATCTGATCTTAACTTAGCGACTTTGCGACTTAGCGTCTTTGCGTTAAATTCTTTTGCTAAACATTAAGAGCTTGTACTTACGTCGATCGCTCCTTTTTGAGACAATGATTTAAATGTCCGACACCGCACAGCAAACCGCCGAAGAGTTTATCGACGAAATCCCGGAACCCGCTCCGCCAAAGTCAAAATACGACCGCTCGATCATCGAAGGCCCGCTGTCCGGCGCCGTCTGGAAGATCGCCTGGCCGACGATGTTGACCAACATCATCGCCGGAATGCAGGGCATCGTCGATCATATTTTGGTCGGAAATCTCGTCGGCTACAAAGCCAATGCGGCGATCGGTATCAGCTTTCAGATATTCCTCGTCGTCATCGTTTTTATCTCTTCGTTGTTCACCGGAATGAGCGTGCTGGTCGCCCGTTTTGCCGGTGCTCATAACGAAGAAAAAGTTAACAACACGGTCTATCAGGCGTTTCTGACGGCGGCGTTTCTTGCGATGGGAATAATGGCCCCGGTCGGATATTTCGCCGCGCCGTATTTGCTCGATTTCGTAAGTTCCGACGCCGGTGTTAAGGCCGAGGCTCTTCCCTTTTTGCGGATCACGTTCCTCTTCAGCTTTGGCCTGATGATCTATTTTATGACGAGCGGCGCTTTGCGTTCGGCTGGCGATGCGAAAACGCCGATGGTGCTCGGCATCGTGATGACAGTGCTCAATCTGCTTTTGAACATCGTCTTTATCAGCGGTTTCGGCCCGATACCAGCATTTGGAACGGCAGGAGCGGCGATCGGAACAAGCATCGCAACAGGCTCTGTTGGCCTATTCGCAATATACAAAATGTGGAGCGGCGGCTGGGTCGTCGGTTTCCCACGCGGTCAAAGCTGGGCGCCGAACTGGAACATCATCCGCTCGCTATTCAAGTTTGGCCTGCCCGCAGGTTTTCAGGGCATCGCGATGAATATCGGCGGCGTGTTTATGCTCTATTTCATCGGTTCGCTCGCCCATAGCGCCGCCGCACAGGCAGCGTTCTCAGTTTCATATACGCAATTATTCTCGCTAATCACCTGGACATCCGTCGGCCTGATGGGTGCAGCAGCATCGGTGGCGGGACAAAATCTCGGTGCCGGACAGCCCGACCGGGCAAATGCGGCGGTTCACACGGCGGCTCGATTCGGAATGATCGGAGCAGGATTTATCGGCCTGTTGTTCTTTTTCTTTCCCCGACAATTACTCGCTGTCTTCGGCATGACCGAACCCGGCGTTGTCGAGATCGGCGTTCAGCTTCTCCGCGTATTGAGCATCTCGGGTATCTTCATTTCGGTCGCGCTGACCTACACCGGCGGCCTGCAAGGAACCGGCGACACAAAAAGCCCGCTCTATATTTCTATTATTTCGCAGCTTATTTTGCCGTTGACGATCTGTTTCGTCATCCAGCAAACCATCGGCCTCGAACCGCTCCACATCTGGCTCGCAATACTCGCCGGACACTTTACCCGATGCGTCCTGAGTGTAGTTAGATTCAGCCAGGGCCGCTGGCGAAACATCGCCGTGGATATTACGGTAAACCCGAATTAGTATTCCGCCATGTCATCTTAACGGTTCGGAAAATTCAACTGACTTAGGTCTGCTGCATTTCCACAACGTCCTGCAGATCGTCGTATGCTTTTTGCAGAATTGGACGGGCGCGGGTTGAGCCGTCCATGTCGCCGATGTAGCCTTCCTTGACCATCGCGTCGAGAATGGCTGCGGCCCGTCCGTAGCCGATACGCAGATGCCGTTGGAGCAGCGAAGTGGATCCGCGTTTTGCGTTCACAACGCATTTCAGCGCGTCCCAAAACAGAGGATCTTTACGGCCCGGCAGATCGCCCGTGTCGTCCAGTTCCTCGTCGCTCCTGGTTATCGTCGTGTCGTATTCCGGCCGGCCCTGTGCCTTGACCTGATCGACGATGCGGCCGATCTCTTTTTCATCGACATACGCACCGTGCACGCGAATAACCTGCGAACTAGCCGGCGGCAAAAAGAGCATATCGCCTTTGCCCAGCAGACCCTCGGCACCGTTGCCGTCAATGATCGTGCGCGAATCGACTTTCGACGAGACACGAAACGAAATACGCGCCGGAAAATTCGCCTTGATCAATCCCGTAATAACATCCACCGAAGGCCGCTGTGTCGCAAGCACCAAATGGATGCCGACCGCACGCGCCATCTGGGCGAGCCGCGTGATCGAATCTTCGACCTCTTTGCCGCTCACCATCATCAGGTCGGCAAGCTCGTCGATGATGATAACGATAAACGGCAATATGCGGTGCGGCTCCCCGTTGTCGTCCCATTGCTCGAGCGCGTTGCGGCGTTTCGCTTCGACGTTATAGCCGTCAATATTTCTCACGCTGTAACCGGCCAGGTCTTTGTACCGGCGTTCCATCTCGGTCACGGCCCATTTCAGCGAGATCGCAGCGCGTTTCGGGTCGGTGATTATCGGGGTTGCCAGATGCGGAATATCTGCATAAAGCCCAAGCTCAAGCCGTTTCGGATCGACCATTATAAACTTAACTTCGTTCGGCTTCGCCTTATAAAGAATCGAAACCACCAGCGAGTTCACGCCGACCGATTTACCGGCGCCCGTCGCACCCGCGATCAGCAGATGCGGCATCTTTGCCAGATCGGCGACGTAGTTCAAACCGTCGATCGTTTTGCCCAACGCTATCGTCAGCAGCGAATGCGATTCCCTAAACTTTTTCGATTCGATAACGTCGCGCAGCTGTATGGTTTCGCGAACGCGATTCGGAACCTCGATTCCGACAAACGCCTTTCCGGGAATGCGGTCGATGCGTATCGATTCGGCTTTCAGAGCAAGACAAAGGTCATCGACAAGGCCGGTCACGCGTGAATATTTCACGCCCGGATCGGGCTTGAATTCATAGGTCGTCACGACCGGGCCGGGCGTAATATGCACGACCTTGCCCGAGACGTTAAATTCCTTGGTTTTCTCGACAAGCGAAACGGCTATATCGAGCATTTCCTGTTTTTGCTGCTCGACGCGCGGCGCGGCGGGTGTCAGCAATTGCGTGCTTGGCAAAACATAGCCGTCATAGCTCCGCAGTCCGCCCGTTACGGGAAGCGCTTCCTCGTCCGCCGCCGCTTTTTCTGTCGGCTCTTCGTCGGGTAATGTTTCTTCCGAAAGCTCTCCGGTCTTTGCCGCCGGAACTATCGGAATTGTCCCATCCGCGATCTCGCCGGTGTCCGCCGTTTCATCCGCGGCTTTCTTTTCAACCTTTTCAATCGGAGCCTTTTCTTGCCCACGATCAGTCGGAGCTATCGTCGGCACATCGACCGATTTATAAGGCTGTTCGTCGTCCGGGATAATCTTCGTTCCAGCAGCCGCGGCGTTCGCCAACGTTCGTTTGCTGACGCTGTCGGGAACGATAATGGTTGACGGCGGCTCGGTTGTCAGCGATTTGCGTCCGCGCCGTTTTTCCTGACGCCCCTTTGCGGCGTTGATATCGTCCGACCGCAGCTCACGGCGTTTCGCACGCCACTCATCGAAATGGATCTTGAAATTCTCGCGAGCCATTTCAAAACTGCCAAAAAACCAGATGAACGAGAGATTTGTGATGAGCAAAATCGAGATCACAAACGTCGCGATCATCAATATCAACGCACCGACCGAACCGATCAGCGACGATGCATAAACGCCGTAAACCGCACCGATCATCCCGCCCTGCCAGCCGATCATATTCACCAGGCCCGCAGCCGACGCGACAAACAAAAGGAAACCGACGATGCGATACCAACTCGGTTTTAGATCGTATGAACGAAAAACGCGCCATGCGACCAACGCAAGCAGCGCCGGCAGCAAATATGCGATCACACCGGCCGCCTGAAACAGCCAGTCAGCAATCCACGCGCCGACAACACCGATCCAATTCTGCGTCCTCGCGGTCGCGCCAAAACCGGTCGAATTTGGGCTTGCATCCGTCCAACTCGCCGAAACCAAACAAAGAAAAACCAGCACCGCCGCCGCTAGCAGTACGATCGCAACGATCTCATTCGCCAACGAATGCGACTTCGCCCCGCCGTCCTTTTTACTGACAAGCGTCGCCCCGTCCGCCAAGCAATAATTCAGCTCGTCGTCCTTATAGGTCTCTTTGCATGTCGGACAGATTTTCATCGAAATTCTAAATTCTTAATTTTAAATTCTACATTATTTCCACAGAAGTCGGATTATCGTCTGACAATGCAAAATGTAGAATGCGAAATTTAGAAACAGTTTGCCGGCGCCTAAGCCGCTTCTTTTCCTAACCCGTGTCCGGTTTTCTTGAACAACAAGAATTCGTTGATAAACTCATCAATATCACCATCCAATACGGCTTCGACATCGGTTAGTTCGAACTTTGTCCGGGTGTCTTTGACCAGACGGTACGGATGCAGGACATAGTTTCTGATCTGCGAACCAAACGAGATGTCCTGCTTGGTCGCCTGGTGTTCGGCGGCGTCGGCTCGGCGTTTTTCGAGTTCGAGTTCGTATAGCTTTGACCGCAGGACGTTCATCGCGACGACCCGATTCTGTAATTGCGAACGCTGGTTTTGGCACGTCACGACCGTGTTCGTGGGCAAGTGAGTTATTCGCACGGCGCTGTCGGTGACGTTCACATGCTGACCGCCCGCACCTGACGAGCGATAGGTGTCGATGCGAAGGTCCTTGTCCTCGATATTCACCTCGATATTTTCGTCGATCTCCGGTGAAACAAACATCGATGCAAACGACGTCTCGCGGCTGCCGCCCGAATTGAACGGCGAGATTCGCACCAGCCGATGCACACCGGCCTCGGTCGAAAGCAGCCCGTAGGCATAATCGCCTTCGACGCGAAACGTCGCCGATTTCAAACCGGCCTCGCTGCCCGATTGCTCGTCGAGTATCTCGACCTTAAACCCTTTCCGCTCGGCCCAACGCAGATACATCCGCAGCAGCATCTGTGCAAAATCCTGAGCGTCGGTCCCGCCCGCTCCGGCCTGTATCGAACAGATCGCGTTGTTCGCATCCGTCTCGCCCGACAGCAGGCTCTGCGTTTCGGCCTCGGAAACCTGTTTATCGAGCTTGCCGATCAACGCTTCCAATTCCTTTGCCGAGTCCATATCCTCGGCCGCAAATTCAAAGAGCACCTCGGCATCCGAAACGCCCGTCTCGAAATCCTTCTGCTGCTGCAAAGCCTTTTCGATCCGGCTCCGCTGTTGGACGACCGTTTGGGCTTTATCTGAATTGCTCCAAAAATCCGGATCCGATATCTGCACCTCTAATTTATCAAGCTCACCCTGCTTCCCCGGCTCGTCAAAGAAACCTCCCAAGTTGGGTAACTTTATCTTTTATCTCTTCGTGTTTTGTTTGTAATTCTGTTAATTCCATTTTTCTTAAACTAATAACTAACAACTTGAAACTAATAACTGTTAGATAATATTTTCCTAACAGTTATTAGTTTCAAGTTCATAGTTCAAAGTTACTATCAAACTGCTCTGCGTCCCTTGCGGCCTCTGCGTTAAAAATCTTCACGCCTCTCTCGACGTGTCCTGTCCGATCCACAACCGGTTCCCATCCGGATCATCGATCCGAAACTCGGTCAGGCCGTAAAACGTCGTTTCCAGATCGGGAATCTCAAGCCCGCTCGCCCGCACATGGGCATGATATTCGACAATATTATCGGGATAAAGATAGATCACACCCAGACGAGCGAACCCAGGATGACCGTTGATCGACTGGTCAACCATCAACCGACACTCATCAAACCGCAGCATCGCCCAGCGCCAATCATCATTTCTATTCTCAACGCTAAACCCCAGCTTCTGATAAAACGCAATGCTGACCCCAATATCATTAACCGGCAGCATCGGTGTTAGGCGATTCATTTTCATTCTACTGTCTCCCAAATCTCTGGTCGCCAACGGCGACTAACATTAAAGCCTAGGGTGCAGCGAGTCTTCGAGCGTAACCCTAGGTTAGATCAAAATATCATTCCGTCCCTGAAGGGGACGAACACCACCGCGATTGTTGCTCGCCTTCAGCGAGCGAGATCGTGTCCATCGTTACCTAGGGTTTCATTCGCTGTCGCTCATTGCACCCTAGGCTTTAATGTCTGTCGCCGTTGGCGACCTAAATCCAAATATCAACAACCCCAACGTCACCACGGTACACAACCACGCGAACCAATCGCCGTATTTTACATAAAACGTCTGAGAGCCGTCCGATTTCGCGACCGACCAGATGCGTGTGTCTTCTTGATACGCGGCCGCAGGGTCTAAAATCTGGCCTCGCTCGTTAATATAGGCCGTAATGCCTACGTTTGTGACGCGTAAGACCGGCCTGTTTGTCTCGACCGCACGAAAAACGGCGTTTGCCAGATGCTGCCGCAGCACCGGCGTCGGGCCGAGATAGCCGTCGTTCGTCATTTCAATCAGCACATCCGCGCCGCCCAAAACATATTCGCGTGAAAGCTGTCCAAAATGCGATTCGAAACATATCATCACACCCGCTTTCGCATCGCCGAGCGGAAACAGATCATATTCGCTTCCGTAGGAAAAATTCCCGACAAACCCCGGCAAAATCCCATCTAACGGAAACGGAACGGCTTCTCCAAACGGCAGCAGGTAGATTTTATCATACTGCGCGACCTCGCGGCCCTCAGGCCCAACCATCACCGCCGAGTTGAAAAATTTCCCCGTAACCGCGTCAGGCTCCGCCGAATTGAACAGCACATTCACATTATGTTTTGCCGCGAACGAATCGATAAACGCCTTAGTCTCAGCGTCATCCTCATACATAAAATTCATCGGCGATTCGGGGAAAATAACAGTGGTCGGTGGTCGGTGGTCAGTGGTCAGCGATTGGTCGAGCCTAGCTAACATCAATTCCGCCAGCCGAATGTGTCTCTGACGCAACTCACGCCATTTTTCTTCCGTCAGGCCCGACATCGGGACGTTCGGTTGAAGGGCTACTATCGTTGCTTGCGCCGACCATGCATTACTTTCGGACTGATTCTCGACAGCCTCATCGAAATACCAACTAGCCACGTTGAAAATAAAAAACAAAAACGACAAGAAAGCAAGACCGTTTATAAGCAATCGACCGACACGGGTTTTTACAAAATCAGAAATGAAAATCCAAACCCAAAATGAACTAGCAGTCAAAAAAAGAAATCCGACAAGGTAAACGCCGCCAACGGAAGCATTGCTAACCATTTGTAAACTTCCGAAAGCTGCCGAATAACCGATCGCATTCCAGTTATTCCCCGTCAGCCAATACCGTGCGAATTCCGTAAACACCCAAACGAACGGAGCGGCCAGCAGTGCGACCGAACCGAACCGCCGCAATATAAAAGACATCACGCCGCCGAATATTGCGGGAAATATTCCGGCGGCGATGCAGACGAGCAGTAACAGGAAATACGCCAACACCGGCGGAAAGCCTGCGTAAGTTATCGGCGCAAACGTCAGCCACCAGCACGTCCCAAAAAAGAAGATCGTCCCAAACAGCCAGCCGAGCACGAACCCGCGTGCGGTCGATTCCTTTTCACGCTCGATCGCCCATAACAGCGGCACCAACGCGACCCATGCGAGAAACCAAAACTCGAAATCAGGAAATGCCAGTATCAACAAAACGGCCGCCGCGACCGCGAGCAGCGCGTTCACCGGTGTCGGCAACATTCGCCTGGTCCTTTCCAGTTTCATGCCCCAAGTTTAGCAAAATAGTAGCCCACTCGCCCGATGTGACACGATTCGTGATTCACTTTGATCGAGTCTCGATCAAATTGATTCAACTCTGGTTTCCGCGCCACATTTTTTGTCATGGCTTAGATGACGGATTTTGTCATTTTCACGAACTTTTGCATATGCTCAAGGTCAGAATGCAAAACGCCCGATCAATTCAATCAATTCCAGAGCAAATTGAACGGAAACCGGTTATAAAGCTGAAGCCTCGATATTAATTGAGTTTAAAAGCAGGTGAGCCTGGTTTGCACCAGGCTCATAAATAGGAAGGACAACTGAAGGAACGCTCGGAAGGTGATCAAGCACAGTGGCAAACCGCGCTCGGAGAAGTGATGGCGGCGGGTCTTAACTAACTGCGTTAAGCTGGCCGCTCTCTCTATTGCACGCGCCGTGCCAGAGCATTAGTCCCGTGTCCCAAGTCCCAAGTCCAAGGTCTTTGTCGTTACCTAACTTGTTATTTTAGAAGAGTTTGAGGGTATGCGAGGATGTTGCGATAACAGGCGACCTTGGACCTGGGACATGGGACTCGGGACTAACAGACTTACACTATTTGGAACATCTCTCCGCTTGCCGCCCCAAAGCTACGGCGTCGGAGTACTCAGGGTTGATCTCGAGGGCTGATGCGGAGTAGCTTTTTACCTGAAGACAGTCGCCTTTCTCAAAATATATCTTTCCGAGGGCTACGTGTGCGTCGATCTGCTTGTTGTCCCAAAAGATCGCCGTCTTGAACGCGCTCAGTGCCTGGTCCATATCACCGCGCCGCAGGTGAATTTTGCCAAGTATCAAATAGCTCTCGGCGCTCATCGGCTCTCCGGCGAGAATGCGGCGGATGACTGCCATCGCCTCGTCATCGTTCCCGTTCTTATAAAACGTGCGTGCCTGTGCGAGCAGATCGTCCGATTCGCTGATCCTCGGTTTTTCCGCCGTTGTCGTCTTTCGGCTGCTGAGCACTACGCTGACAAAGTCGCGGCGTTTCGGCTGTTCGACGCGCAGTTTGATGTCGCTGACCGTCGCCGACTTGAGCCATTCCTTTTCGAGCGTCGCGTAACGATTCCCGACCGAAAGCTGCGTCCTTGCCTGGTCGTCGATGGCCGCAGCGGTCGCGTCCTTTAATACGCCGAGCGATTTCGCCAAAATATAAAAGCTCTCGCCGTCACGCGGATTCGCCTCGACAACGGACTTGAGCTGGGCCGAAGCCTCGACGTGATTCTTTTGCAGGAACAACGCATATGCGTAGTTGAACCGAACTGCACCGTTCTCTGGTGCAGATTCAGCCGCTTTTTTCAGCAGATCGATTCCCTCAGAGAGCAATGCAGCCGAACGCTGATCGTTTTTCTTTTCCGCCTTTGAGGCATCGACCGCGATCGCGCCGAGCGTGTTGTAAACGCTGGTCAGCCGCAGGTCTTCCGCCAAAGGCCGCAGAACAGCCAATGCCTGTTCGTAGTTCCCACGCTGCCACTGCATACTGCCGATATAGAACGAGGCCTCGGCAAAATTTTCGTCACTGCAATTCGTAGGGCGATTTTCGTTTCGAGCAGTTTCCTTGCAGCGATTGTTTGTCGAGATCACGCGCTCAAAAGCATCGATCGCTTCGGCCGATTTGTTCTGATTCAAATAAAGATGTCCAAGCTCAAGCGCCGCATCCGAATAACTCAGTTCGGGGACCGTCTCGCTGTAAAGCCTGATCGCGTTCCGCAGATAGTTTTCACGCGCCTCGCCCGCAGGTGAAAGCAATCCCTTTATATAAGCCTCAAATGCCCGCGAAGGGACCTTGTTCGCCGATTCGATCAACTGGTTTTGCGAATACGGCAGGGCCTTGTCTCGCTGATAAAGAATTTGATACGCGATCTGTCCCTGCATCGTCTGCAGGTTTCCAAGCGCGTCGTTTAGATTGATGTCACGCGTTATTCGTCGTCCGTCGGGCAGGTCTTCGCTCAAAAATCGGCCCTCGTTTACGCGGATTATCCGTGCGGTTACGTTGATCGTCGCGGTCGTGTCAGCCTGTGCCGGGATTATCGTGTAGCGACCCGAAACCAACAGAGTTGCACCGGCCTCACGCGAAAGCCTTAGCGACGCCGCCAAACTCGGCAGGCTCGCGAGCGGCATACGCAGCCGCTGTTGAATGATCTTTCGCTCACCGTTTGAGATCGTATTCAACCCCGGAACACGCAGCAAATCAGAAACCGACATCGCAAAACTCTCGCCGACCCAGTTAAATTCAGGCAGGTCGGACGCGTTCTCAAACGGCAGCACCATCACCGTATCGGTGGCCCTCTGCTGAGCTTTTATCGAAACGGAACCGAACAAAGGCAATAAAAATATCGACAATAAAAATAGCTTTCTTAACATTTTGATCCTATAAACCCGAATTACGCGATAAGAGTTTTTATTCTAAAGATTCCTGCTTCGCGTTCTTTGCGGCTTTGCGTGAAACTGCCTTTTCTACGCCAAGCCGCGAAGCAATCGCAATAAGAAGGAACTTATCCGCATCAGGCTCTCTAACGCATAAACAAAAAAATTCGCTTGAGTTTACAAGCGAATCGGCAAAACTATGATGCAAAAATTGCGTTTTAAGATGGTATCCGGTACGGGATTTGAACCCGTGTTGCCGCCGTGAAAGGGCGGTGTCCTAACCCCTAGACGAACCGGACACAAGATTTTGCGGCCTAAAAACACCGCCGCATTCTCAAACAAATATCACGCCCGCCGCTTGCAAGCGAACGGTTAGAATATCAACCACCAAATAACGTGTCAAATCCGCCGTCAGAACCGGGAGCGATGCGGCCTGATTCCTTGCCTTAAAATCGCCGAGCGGAAAAGATACGCTTTTCCGACAGTCCTCATATTGATACACAGCGGCTACGCCGCGAATCCACGACCCGGCGGCGTAGCCGCAATGAGCTTAATTAGACATTGCCGGAAAAGCGGAGCTTTTCCGCTCGGCGAGGGTCGCGCGACTGTGGATCGTTTTTAGAAAGATTCTTGTATATACTGCTTTTTCCACCAACTGCGCCAATCTTTCACCTGCTGTTCGGTATTTTTGGAGCGGGTTGGTTTTAAGCCGGTGATTCTCTCCAACGCGACTAAAGCATAGTCTCTGACGAGGATATCGTCGCAAGGAACGTTTACAGTGCAAATACGTACAGTATTGTCCATATCGTCGAGCCTATCCAGTCAGAGCTGAAAAGAATAGCTTTTCTATTTGGCTAGGCTTATTACCGAAAGTTGATCTTTGCAATCATGCCAGACGTTCCATTCCAGACCCTATCAAAGCGCGCATTTCGCGCAAATCATTCCATTCTTCACATATCGCGCAAATCGCGCCATATGCTATTCCCGAAGATCGGCATTTATCAGATAATTCTCTCGGCCGGAAGAACTTTTCCGATCAAGATCTTTGATATCCGGAAAAAACGCTAAAAACGCCGATTTTTGTTCTCCCGACTTCTCGGGATTCCGTTCGCGCGAACACAAACGGAACAAAAGTGGGGAAAAATGCTACGCAATGGTGACATGAGACAGAAAAACGTCAAAAACGCCCATTTTTGTTCAAGGCTGTTCAATTCGCGCTCGTGCGGAATTTGAACAAACATCGCGAAATAGAACGCCCCCGCTCAAACCGTCCGTGCGGACAAAGGAGATTTCGGCTAAACTTGTCCAAAATGAAACGTGTATTTTTGATCGACTCGATGTCCCATATTTACCGGGCGTACTTTGCACCGATGGGCGCGCGGCAAGATCCGCTTCGCAACAGCAAGGGACAGGTGACGCAGGCAATTTTTGTTTTTACAAATATGCTGCGAAAGCTGATAAACGACGAGCGGCCCGATTACATCGCGGCGATCTTTGACACTGACGTGCCGACCTTTCGCCACGATGCGTATGCCGATTACAAAGCAACCCGCGAGGCGATGCCCGAAGACTTATCGGCCCAGATCCCGCACATCATCCGCGTGTGCGAGGCGTTTAATCTGCCGATAATTAAGTACGACCGGTTTGAGGCCGACGACATCATCGGAACACTCGCAAAAAAAGTTGCCGATAAAGGAATGCAGGCGGTCATCGTCTCAAACGACAAGGACCTGTGTCAGCTTGTGAGCGACCCGCACGTAGTCGCGATGCGGCAAAACTCGACGAACCTTAAACGCAAGGTCGCCGTTCCGCCGATCGAATGGTGCGACGAGGCTTGGGTCGAAAAGAAATTCGGACTGCCGCCAACAAAGATTGTCGATCTGCTCGGGCTAATGGGCGACTCGATCGACAACATTCCCGGCGCACCCGGAATCGGCGAAAAAGGTGCGTTGAAATTGATACTTGAATTCGGCTCCGCTGAGGAAGCGATGGCAAATGCCGAAAAGGTCACGCACAAGACCTATCGCGAAAGCCTGCAAAACAATCAGGCGATCATCCGCCAATCGCTCGAACTTGCGACCGTCCACTGCGAAGTTCCGGTCGAACTTGATCTGGACCAACTTCAGTTTCGCGAACCGAATCGCACAGCCGCTTATGAGCTTTTCCGCGAACTCGAGTTTGCGGCTTTGACAAAAGAATTTGCCGATTCCGCTCCGTTATTCGAGCCGGTCAAGATGGAAGATGGCAGTTTCACGGAAGCCGTCGAACAAAAATACACGCTGATAAAAGATCGGGTCGAACTCGACAAGCTGATACGAGCGATCTGGGAGAAAGAGAAATTTGCATTCGACCTTGATGATTCAAACGAGGGCAAATGGCACAGCGCGTTCGACAAGGTTGCTCCGCTTGGTATTTCGATCGCTTATGCTCCGGGCGTGTCGGCCTTCATCGATCTCGAAAATTTCGAGGGTGGCCGTGATGCCGCAATTAGGCCGCTGGCCGATCTGTTTGACAACCCGTATCTCGACAAGTTTACGCACGATTACAAGCGGAAACTTTCAGTGCTGGCAAAGCTCGGTATCACGCTACGAGCCGTGACCGATGATGTGATGATCGCATCATATCTGCTTGATTCGAGCCGCATGCACCACGAGATCGAGGTGCTGGCCCAGCACAATCTCGACGCATATCCGGCCGATGTATCCGGGGAGTTTAGCGAAACCGGCTGGAAGGCCGCAACACGCGCAGATTGGATATTGCAGCTTGCACCACAGTTCCGCAAAAAGATCATGGCCGACGGATTAACGAAGATTTATTCCGACATCGAGCTGCCGCTCGAACCGATAATCGCCGACATCGAAATGGCCGGAATGAAAGTCGATGCATACGCTCTCAGAACGTTTTCCGGATTTATCTCGGAAGAACTTGCGACGCTAAAGGACAAGATATTTGCACTTTCCGGACGTGAATTTAACATCGGTTCACCAAAACAGGTCGGTGAGATCTTTGAAGAATTAAACATCGCAACAGGCCGCAAAACAGCAACCGGACAGGTCTCGACCAGCAAGGATGTTTTGGCCGAACTCGCTGTCGATTACGAGATCGCACAGTTCATCATCGACTATCGCGAACTCGACAAGCTCCGTGCGACATACGCCGATGCTCTGCCGAAAATGATAAATACCGATGGCAGAATTCACGGTGTGCTGAGCCAAACCGTCGCAGTAACCGGTCGACTCAGCTCGACCGAGCCGAACCTGCAAAACATTCCGGTTCGAACCGAACTCGGCCAGCGTATTCGCAGAGCGTTCATTCCTGAGAAAGGCAACAAGCTGATCTCGGCAGATTACTCGCAGCTTGAATTGCGAATTCTGGCACACATTACAAAAGACCCTGTGATGCTCGAAGCGTATTTGAATAATGAAGACATCCACGCCAAAACGGCTCGGCTTGTCTTCGGCGCGACCGACGAAAAAGACCTAAAGGAAAAACGCCGCCTCGCAAAGATCGTAAATTTCGGCATCGCCTACGCCGTCGAGGCATTCGGCCTGTCCCAACGTGTCGGCATCAGCAAGGCAGAGGCACGCAAGGTGATCGATGATTATTTCCTGACTTACAAAGGCATCCGCGAATATATGGACCGTACACCTGAGGAGGCACGCGAAAAAGGCCACGTCACTTCCCTGTTCGGCCGCCGCCGTTATTTCCCCGGTATTAAGGACCGCAACTTCGCCGTCCGCTCACGAGCCGAACGCGAGTCTATTAACATGCCCATTCAGGGCACGGCCAGCGACATCGTAAAAATCGCGATGATAAACGTCTATAACGCCCTGAAAAAAGAAGGCCTAAAAACGCGAATGATAATGCAGGTTCACGACGAACTGCTATTCGAGGCTCCAGAAGCCGAGGTAGAAAAAGCCACCGAAATAATAAAACGCGAAATGGAAGCAGCCGCTGTCTTAGACGTCCCGTTAATCGCCGAGATCGGCGCAGGAGATAATTGGATGAATGCGAAATAAGTCAGTACCGCCTGTGGCGGACTAATGCGTAATGTGCAACTGAGCGGCTCACGCTTGCTCGCCACCCGCTCACACGGGCGGTACCGACCTGAGTAACGAATCATCAAAGTATTTTTGCGAGCTTTCTGACGCCTTCCTTGATCTGCCGCTCATTGAATGCCGTGTAGCCCAGCATCAATCCGCCGCGCGGCAGTTTTTTGGATGCATATTTTGAAACGGCGGAAATTCGCATTCCGTGTTCGGCTGCTTTTTCCGAAATCGCAATATCCGAATTGCCCTTTGGCAGCCAGCCGATCAGGTGCATTCCGGCGTCGGATCTGGAGATATCTAATAAGCCGCCGAGACGCTTTTCGACTTGGACAACTAGAATTTCCTGACGTTCTCGGTAGAGTGTGCGCATACGGCGGACATGGCGTTCGAAATGGCCCTCGGATATGAACTCGGCGAGTATCATTTGATCGGTGATCGGGTCGTGCAGATCGGTCAAGGCTCTCGCGGCAGCAAATAAATCGACTAAGTCTGGCGGCACGACGACACATCCCAATCGCAATCCCGGAAATACGGTCTTGCTGAACGTCCCAACATACAAAACGCGTGAATTCTTGTCCAGCCCTTGTAGAGCCGGCAGCGGTCGGCCCGAATATCGAAACTCGCTGTCGTAATCGTCTTCGACAATCCACGCATCGTTCTCACTCGCCCATTCCAGTAAATTAAGGCGCCGTTGCAAACTCATTGTCATGCCGAGCGGAAACTGTCGCGAAGGCGTGAGGTAAACAATCTTTGCTGTTGGCGATGTGTTGACCGCATGGGCAAGATCAAAGCCTTCGTCATCGACTGGAATGTGAGAGATGCTCGCTCCGGCCGAATTCAGAATATCAACGGAGCTCGTGTGTCCCGGATCTTCAAACCATACAGCGTCTCTTTTAGAAAGCAAAATGCGGCTTATTAAAAAAACGGCTTGCTGCGTTCCGCCGGTAATTATCACTTGCTCGTCTTCGCACACGACGCCGCGCGAAGTCCGCAGGTGTTCAGCGATGGATCTGCGTAGCGGCAAATAACCTTTTGGATCGCCATAAATGCTCAGGTCGCGGAATGAATATTTCAGTTTCTTTTGAGCGATCTTAGCCCAGATGTTGAATGGAAATTCATCGATTGCGATCGCACCGTGCTGAAACGGCACAACGGTTGTCGGCGAATGATTTTGTTCTATAGCCGCAAGATTAGATCGAAGATGTTCGCCATAACCCGATAGAGCAAGTTTCCTTGCAAGTTTTTGCTGCTTAGCCTTTCTTCCGGTCTTCGGCGTATGCAGATATTCTTCCGGCAGTTTTGATGCGACGAATGTTCCCGACCCAACCTTTCCTTCCAGATAACCCTCCGCAAATAGCTGGTCATACGCATTGATAACTGTCATGCGCGAAACGCCTAGCTGTTCCGCTAATCCACGTGAAGCCGGCAACCGCATTTGCGACGCAAACTGTCCATTCAAAATGCCGGCACGGATCGTGTCATATATCTGCTTGTAAAGCGGCAGCGATCCTGTTGTTTCATTCAGCAATACAAAAGGAGAAAGTTTCATAATTGGTCTATATATTTTTCTTATAATTGGCTATTTTACAAATACCAATTCTTACATAGAATCGTTCATGTCACAACAGTTTTGATATGAAATGCTCCAGACGGCAGTTTCTAAAAACGGGAGGCATCATTGCCGGCGGGTTTGCATTTACACCGGCAATGATTCAGGCCATGAACGACCAAGACATATCGGACGATCTGAAGATCGTCGCGTCGAAAACCTCGTCGAAAACCGATTTCGATTTTTATCCGGGCGAATGGGAAATACGCATCGAGCGGCTGGCGAAGCGATTCCGGAATTCAAAAGAATGGCTGGAAAATCGGGCGACCGAGGAACTTCGACCGATATTGAACGGCCTGGGATTGATCGGACAGTTTCGGCAGAAAACCGATAGCGGCGTTTACGAAGGAATGGCGATGCACCTTTTCGATCCGGCAACACGGCTTTGGAGTAACTACTGGGCAGACAGCGATCGCGGCTTTCTCGAACCACCGGTTATAGGTTCTTTCGACGGGAAAGGCGGTGTTTTTTACGGAAAAGATACATTTGAAAACAAGCCGATAGACGTGATGTATAAGTGGGACCTGACAGACCGAAGCATTCCTGTTTGGAGCCAGGCCTTTTCTCTCGACAAAGGTAAGGCATGGGAAACAAATATGATAATGCATTACAGCAAAGCAAAAAGGTGAACACACTATGACTGCAATCAAAACCGCAAGCACGACCGAACTGAACATCGTTCCGTCCGCAACATCGTCGAAAAACGATTTCGATTTCTTTCACGGAAAATGGAAATTCATAACCGCAAACTTAAGTCGCGGTTGACGAATTGCGATGAGTGGTTAGAATTCGAGGCCGAGCAAGAGTGCTCGCCCATTCTAAATGGATTCGGAAATCAGGACTTTTTTCACGCCGAGTTCGACGGTAAACCGTTCGAGGCGACGGCGATCCGTCTGTTCGATCCAAAAACACGTCTTTGGAGCATCTATTGGGCGGACAGCAATGTCGTGGTTATGGTCATTCCACAGGTGGGATCATTCGACGGCGCGACCGGCGAATTTCTCACCCGCGACGTCTTCGAAGGCACGCCGGTGATCGTGAAATTTCATTGGGACAAAACCGATTCTGAAAATCCGCTCTGGAGCCAGGCTTTTTCGGCAAATGAAGGAGCAACATGGGAATGGAACTGGTATATGCGTTTCAGCAAGATCGCGGTATAAATCGAATGAGAACAATATTATTTATAACGATGATCGCGGCGTTTGTTTCTATTTTTGTAAACGGGCAAACCGCCGAAATACAAAAACCGGCTCCAATGAAACCGAATACAGAGATCGCCGTTCTGGAACTTCGCAACTATCTGCTAAAGCCGCAAAAACTCGAGCCGTTTCAAAGTTTGTTCAATGAACAATTCGTCGGGCCGATGAACGATCTTGGCGGTTATACCGTCGGGCAGTTCCGGCTCGAAGGCGAACGTGACCGGTTCGTATGGATGCGCGGGTTTGCGAATATGCGAACGAGGGTCAAATTTCTGAATGACTTTTACTTCGCGAGTCCGGCGTGGAAAAAATATAAGGCCGAGGCGAACGGAATGATGATAAATTCCGACAATGTTTACCTTCTAAGGCCATTGTCAGAAAATGGAAAATTGAGTGACAAAAGCTCTGTCGCAAAGAGTGATCTCGAAAAAAAGAGAGCGGTTGTCGTTGTCGATCTTTACGTCTGCAACAGCAGCCACGAACAGGTTATCGAGCTGTTCAAAAGCAAATATTTGCCGCGCGTTAAAGCATCGGGTGTTTTCGATACGAGTCTATGGGTCAGCGAAATGACTGAGAACGATTTTCCGCAACTGCCTGTGTTTCAGGACAAGAATCTACTTGTAATGATGACCGCGTTTCAAACCGAAAGCGAATACCGCTCGAAGATAAAACAGGTTGACGAGCCAGGGCCGGAGCTCAAAAACAAAATGCTCGAATTGATAACGACACGTAGCCGCTGGGTCCTTTTATACGACGACTCAGTCAGTAAATAAGATAAAGAACTAAAAATCGAGGAATGCCTGTGTATAATTTGGCGGCCATTGGGCGAATCTTCTTCGCCATTGCGTTGATCGGATTGGGGATAGAACACTTCGTCTTTGGGGAATTCATTACGGGACGAGCACCAAAATCGGGAAGCCTGGTCTGGGCCTTCGTGTCGGGTGCTGTCATCATTTTGGCGGGCATAGCGATTCTCACCGGAAAAAAGGCGCGTATTGCCGGGATTCTCGCAGCGATATTGATCTTTATATGGGCTTTTCTTCGACATATCCCGGTTATCGCGGGAGATTCATTGTTCGGTCCGACCTGGACGCCAGCGGGCAAGGCCCTGACGCTTTTCGGCGGAGCCCTGGCAGTTGCCGCTACACTGCCAAAATGGGAAAGCGTCGGCAATACTTTCCTCGTGAAGTTAGTGAATCTAAGCCGTGAGTTTATCGTCCTGGGCCGAATTTGCCTGGGACTATTCATGATCATGACCGGAATCATGCATTTCATTTATACGACGTTTGTGGCCTCCCTGATTCCGGGATGGCTCCCCGGTGATGCTGTATTCTGGACATATTTCGGCGGCGTAGCCTTGATCGCCGGAGGTTTAGGGCTTTTCATACCGCAAACGGCACGATTGGCAGCGCTCCTGTCGGGGTTAATGATTTTTTCATGGTTTTGGATCATACATATACCGCGAACGCTGACCAGCATAAGTGACGGAATCGCCGTATTTGAAGCGTTGGCCGTCTCGGGCATTGCCTTCGCTATTGCCGGATATTTGTACGAACACAGAAGCGAAACATTGGCTGGGACACCTAACCCGCCAAAACCGAAATGAGAATAAATCGTGAGGAAACTGTAATGAATGAGCTTAAATATCATCTTTTATTGTGCATGCTAATCGTCACCTTGCTGCCCCTTCAGGGAATGGCACAGCAGAGTTCGGACGCATCGAAAGCAAACCCGCAACCTGTTCCCGCGAAACGAGACGGGCAAAAGGATTTTGATTTCGAAATTGGCACATGGAAAACTCACCTGAAACGTCTCCTGAATCCACTAACCGGATCGACTAAGTGGGTCGAATACGAGGGTACGTCTGTCGTCCGTAAGGTTTGGAACGGCCGTGCCAATCTGCTGGAGTTGGATGTCACCGGCCCAACCGGCCGCATCGAAGGTTTGTCACTGCGTTTATACAATCCCGAATCACGGCAATGGAGTTTGAATTTTGCCAACATAAACGGCGGTGTTATGGCCGAGCCAACGCTCGGCGAGTTCAAGAATGGGCGAGGCGAGTTTTTCAATCAGGAAACACTTAACGACCGGGCTATCTTTGTTCGATTTGTAATATCGTGCAGCAATCCAAACACGTGCCATTTTGAACAGGCATTCTCGGATGACGGCGGCAAGACCTGGGAAGTAAATTGGATCGCGACGGACACTCGAATAAAATGAAAAGATCAGATATAAATCCGATACCCGAATATCTTAAGATCATCGAATATAAATACCTGCCATTGGCACATCAGAACTGAATGACAAATCAAATCGAACAGACCGAGCGAACAAAACTTCGTCGGCTGCCAAAACGCGGAGCATTCGACCGCGAAACGATCTACCCGATACTCGACGAGGCGTTTATCTGCCACGTTGGGTTTGTTGTCGACGGCCAGCCGTATGTCATCCCAACGGGGTTTGCTCGAATCGGCGACGATCTGTATATTCACGGCTCATCGGCCAGCCGCATGCTGCGGAATCTTGCCAAAGGCGTCGATGTTTGTGTCACGGTTACGCTGGTAGATGGATTAGTGTTGGCGCGTTCGGCGTTCCATCATTCGATGAATTACCGTTCGGTCGTAATATTGGGAAAGGCCGAACTGGTCGAAGACGCAGACGAAAAGAACAAAGCTCTCGAAGCATTCACCGAGCACATCATTCCCGGACGCTGGCCCGAAATCCGCTGGCCGAGCGAACTTGAACTAAAAGCCACGTCTGTTCTAAAACTCCCGATCGAAGAGGCCTCTGCCAAGATCCGCACCGGTGATACGATTGACGATGAAAACGATTATCAATTAGATGTTTGGGCAGGAGTGATTCCGCTAAAATTAATTGGAGGGGCTCCAGTACGTGATTCGAAACTAGCGGCTGGAATAGAAACGCCGGATTATCTTGTCAAGCATCCGCGTTTTTCCGAGTAACCCTTTCGTAAAATATAAAAAATGCGAATCACACTGCTTGGCACCGGCACTCCTGTTTTAGACAGTGCCCATCAGCATTCCGCCGATCTCATTGAAATCGGCGAAGAAAAACTTTTGTTCGATTGCGGACGGGGAGTGACGGTGCAATTGGCTAAAATCGGCATTCCGTCAACGCAGGTCAGTAACATCTTCATCACTCATCATCATTACGATCATATTTGTGACTTAGGTGAGTTTTTGATGAGTTCGTGGCATAACGGACACAACGAGCCTTTTTTTATTTATGGGCCGCTCGGTACATCTGAAATAGTTACCGCTCTTTTAGAAAAAGTTTACGCACGCGATATTAGTTTCGCGTTATCTACCGAGCGTGGAATGACTGACTTGAGAAAGCTGGTGCGGGTCAAGGAGGTTGGCACCGGTTTAGTTTCTGATAACGGCAAATGGAAGATTCAAGCCGAATATGTTAATCACGGAAATAGCTTGGGTCTTTCTCAAAAGGATTGGCCCTGTCTGGGTTATCGAATTGAAGCTGAAGGAAAAGTAATTGCCATCAGCGGCGACACGGTAGCCTGTGAAGGATTGAACCGGTTAGCACACGAGGCAGACTGTTTGGTTCAATGCTGCTACCTGGCGGACTCCGAAATCATTAATCCGACTTTCGCACGTTTAGCCGAACACATAATTGCGTCATCCGGCCAAGTGGGCAAGATTGCCGCAGACAATAAAGTAAAGAAGTTAATATTGACTCACTTCAGGCCAAAGTCCGAATTATTGATGCGCTCTTTATTAGACGACGTACACGTAAAGTACAACGGCGAGGTGATACTTGGTGAGGATTTAATGATTGTTGAAATTTAGTGTCAAAGCATGGTCCTGCCCATTCCGCCGGAAGTTCGGCTCGCCAGCGGAATCGAGGTTACGTTATTAATTACCGCCGTTTGCGCTTAAGGAATTTTTGAATTCTCGCCAACGCCATCTGCGTATGCATATGGTTTTCGCCGAGTTTTTCCTTTAGGCTCAAATAGCTTTCAAGTATAAGGCTTTTACCGATTTCCAACTGTCCTAAACGCATCAGACATTCGCCGAGGAAACCGACGGTAGTTGCCAGGACCCAATGTTCGGGCGGTAGGTGTTTACGACGTAGTTCGAGACACTCGATCAGCACCGTTTCAGATTCCTGCAATCTGTTCTGCGCCATCAAACTTCGTCCTAAAATTAACAAGGCATTGCTGACCAGCAAATTTTCGTCACTCAATGTCGAGCCGCGCAAATTCAGAATCTCGCGCGTTAACTGTTCGGCCTCAGCCGGTTCTCCCTTGTTTAATTTTAGAAACGACAGGTGATATAAAGTCCATGCGACATCCGGATGATCGTCACCCAGTAGTTTGCGTCTGATCCGCAGGGCTTCGACAACCAACCGTTCGGCCTCGACAGGGTTTTTGTGTTGTATCGCGCCGAATAAATTGATAAGAACCAACGCCGTGTCGGGATGCTCGTCTCCATAGTGCCGACGCATCACGGCCAACGCCTGCCGCTGCAGAGGCTCGGCGGCACCGACGTCTCCGGCAACCGTTAAAACACTGCCGAGCTCGCTGAGCGTGTGAGCAATATCAGGATGATTTTCATTAAGCAGGGCACGCCTAATCCTAAGCTCTTCGCGCAAAATATCGATTGCCTCGGCATTCTTTCCCTGTAGGGTCGATACGTAGGCAAGATTATGCAGAACATTTGAAATTTCCAGATGCCTGCTTCCGAACAGGCGTCGCAATGTGCCCAGCGACCGGCGATAATAACTCTCCGCACCGAGGGCGTCGCCTCTGGCTTGCAGCATCTGGCCAAAGTTGTAAAGACTAATTGCCGTATCGCGATTTTCGCGTCCAAAAAGTTTGAGGCGTGTTTCGAGCGCTCCGGTGAGATGCGGCTCGGCTAGATCGAACTTGCCCTGGCTTAGAAAGGTCAAACCGATGGTCGTGTGCAGATCCGCGACGATCGCCGGTTCGTCCGCAAAATCCTTCTCGATACTGTCCGCGGCCAAATCGAGGATCTCAACCAATTTAATATCCTTGCCTTGCCGACGCGGATCGGCGGACGACAACATTTTTTGCAGAAACAGATTTACCTTCTCCGCTTTGCGGGCCTCATTTCTAGCCCGGTCCCGCTGGCGAGAGGCGATCCTCGCCTGGCGTGAGGCCGCGATCAGCCCGCCGATAAGCGACGCGGCAATACCGGCTCCGGCCGCGACACTCGCTTTATTGCGCTTTACAAATTTTGACGCTCGATAGCTGAACGTGTCTTCCTGGGCAATCACAGGCAAACCGGCGAGATAGCGGCGGATATCTTCGGAAAATTGTTCGACCGACGTGTATCGGCGTTCGGATTCCCTCCGCATCGCCATCAGAACGATATTGTCCAGATCGCCCTTGAGCGTTCGGATCACCGACTGTGGATTATCAACCGAAACATTCAACCCCTGATACCTACAGACGGAACTCGGCTTTGTCGGAGAAGTGCCGGTTAGCATACGGCTGATCTCCTCTGCACTTTTGGTTTTGAAGCGATACGGACGATGGCCGGTAAGCAATTCGTAAAGCACGACTCCAAGCGAGTAAACGTCACTGGACGTGGTCACCGACCGGCCGCTGACCTGTTCGGGCGAAGCGTATTCCGGCGTCATCGCGTGAAAGGCATTCGCGGTCTTTTCGATCGTCAGATCGTCGCCATTTGAAGCAATCAGCTTTGCAATGCCAAAATCGAGCAGTTTAGGAACGCCTTCTTCCGTTACGAGAATATTCGACGGCTTTAGATCGCGGTGTATGACAAGATTCTTGTGCGCGTAACTGACGGCGGAACATACATCAAGAAATATCTCGAGACGTTGTTTGATCGACAGTTTCCGCTCGTTGCTGAATTCGTTCAGCGGCTTGCCCTCGACATAGTCCATAACCAAAAAAGGCAAACCATCGTCGGTCGAGCCGCCGTCGAGCAGACGCGTGATATTCGGATGTTCGAGTGCGGCAAGTATCTGTCGTTCGTGGCGAAACCGCCGAACTATCTCGTCTGTGTCGTAGCCTCGTTTTATCAGCTTGATCGCGACTTTTTTATCAAACTCTTCATCCGCTCGAGATGCGAGGTGTACCGTTCCCATGCCGCCGCGGCCGATCTCGGATTCGATCCGGTACGCTCCGACGATCTGCCCGGCACGCGAGGGCACTGCTGTGTCTTCCACCAGATTCGAGATCGCCTCAAAAGCGGGCATGTCCAATGGCGAATCCGATTCGGAATGGGCGGAAAAAAGCGAATTTACCTCGACCAGCATTGTCTCGTCGTCGCCGCATTCGGCGGAGATAAACTGCTCACGCTCCGTCTCATTCATTTCGAATGCGGAGTGAAAGACCTCCTTAACTTTTTTCCATTTTTCCGGGGTCATATTTGGGCGAGAAATTACGACTTCAGCTTGCGGTGCAGCCACGCTTTTGCCATTGCCCATTCGCGTTTTACGGTCGCGGGCGAGATGCCGACGACGTGCGCCGTTTCCTCGATCGTCAGGCCGCCGAAAAATCGCAGCTCGACGATCCGGCTTTGCTGCTCGTCAAATTCTGCAAGCTCCTTTAGCGCTTCGTCCACCGCAAGCAGGTCTATGTTCGGCTCGTTTGAGAGGCTGATCGCGTCCTCAAGCGCGATCCGCTGAGCCTCGCCGCCGCGCTTTTCGGCCAGCTTCGCCCGCGCATGATCGACCAGAATGTGGCGCATCACATTGGCCGATACTGCAAAGAAATGGGCGCGATCCTGCCAATTGATATCCGAGATATCGATCAGTTTCATATAGGCTTCGTGCACCAGCGCAGTCGGCTGAAGCGTATGGCCCGAGCGTTCCTTTCGTAGATAATTTCCGGCTATTTTCCGCAATTCGTCATAAACGAGCGACAGCAGAACATCCGCCGAAGCACGGTTGCCGCCGCTCCAATCCTTTAAGATCACGGATATTTCCTGCCGGTTTTCCTTCACTGTTTCCAGCAATTATATGCCATACAGAAAAAAAAGTATTTTTTTTGAGCCTGTCGCGTCAATAAAACCGCTAAACACATTGAAAGCAAAAATTCAATAAATTAACGGGCTGTTTTTAACAGGAGGAACCACAACATGAAACTCGTCAATCAGAAACGTAGATCACATCTGGGTCTTTTTATCGCATTTTCATTCGTAATCGTTACAATATCCAACATATCCGCAGCCGGCCAGCAGCCAAAAGACGCCGTGGTCGATTTCAACGGTGACGGCAAATCCGATTTTTCGATCCTTCGATCGACCGGTTTCGGAACGCCAATGACTTGGTGGAATCTCGAGAGCGGCACCGGCAACGTGACAATACTGGATCTCGGGCTCAGGGCGATCGATCAGCCGGTTCCGGCCGACTATGACGGTGACGGAAAGGATGACATCGCTGTATTCAGATTTGGCGGGCCTGAAGCCGGCAACTGGTATATTCTGCAAAGCTCGACGGGAACGTATCGCATAGAAAGATTTGGTCTCGCAGGAGACAATCCGACGATCGTTGACGACTACGACGGCGACGGAAAGGACGACCTCGCAGTGTTTCGCGTAAACGGTCCGGGCGCGGGATCTGGGCAGGCATACTTCTTCTACAAAGGCTCGCTAAACAACCCGGAAGGCAATATCACTTACGTCCCATGGGGAATGCGATGGGGCGGCCAGAGTTCTGACGTGGACGATCCATATACAGGTGATTTCGACGGTGACGGCAAAGCGGATTTCGGCGTTCAGAGAAAGATCGATACGACAACCACCACCAACAGCCCTGCGTTTTTCTGGATACTGTTGTCGTCAGGAGAAACGAAGATCGAATATTTCGGGCTCAAAGATGACCGCGTCGTTCCCGGCGACTATGACGGCGACGGAAAAACCGACCTCGCCGTGGCTCGCGGCTTTAACATCAGTCCGGGCAGCACGACCTGGTATATCCGTTATTCGAGCGGAATTCCCGATGATTCAACTGAATTCGGAGCGGGCTTCGGCTTTGCTCAGGGAGACTACGACGGCGACGGCAAGACCGACATCGCATATTTTATGCCGCAATCCGAGGATCCCGAAGAGATCGGTTTTTGGTACCTCTCCTCAGCAAACAACCGGGAAGGCCGGTTTGTGAGATGGGGTGCAAGGCCCGCATTTCCGGGAGCGGGAGCAGGCGATCTTCCGGCTGCGGGATATAATAACCGATAGAAATAATTATTCCACGCACCTTCCATCGATGTCCGGTTTGCATAAAACCGGACATTTTTTTTTCCAAAGTGTCCAAGGTGAAGTTTGGCCTTCCGGACCAAGAGATCAGTGCCCGAACGGGCGGTCGCGGTACCAAGGCTCACGGAATCGCAGAACATTTGCAACCGAGCGCATTGGATTTAAAAACACTCGGGCAAACATCTTCACAACAAACGATTGTTTTTCGATATGTCTTATGACATAACGGTCGATAGCCTCTTCCGATATCAGCCATGCGGTGCCGACTGTGGGCGTCATCACAAGATCGACATAGCCCATGCCGCCGTAGAGTCCAAGATTGCCGATCGCGGCCTGGCCGACCGGTCCCAGTTCCCACTGTGTGCTCCAGGCAGTTGACCAAACGAACGTCTTGAACCGGTCCTTCCAATATTGCTTCGAGTCGCCAAATTTCTGCTTTTTCGCACCGTCGTGATTCTGAATGAAGATAAATCCAGACAAGGCTCCCTGCATCGGATGAGCGAGATAGTTTGTAAAGAACCGGTTACCGTCGTCCCAGCCGTGCAGCCCCTTTACCGACCGCCAATAATCTGTAAAAAAATTGCCGTTAGCCAACGCCCGCCGTGTCTTTTCCTGAGCAACCAAAGCATAACCGTGCTGCACGCCAAGCACCATCAACGATTGATTGATCGCCGGCCTCCAGTGAAAACGATCTTCCGGCGGAGTTTTCGGCGGCGGATCGTCATCGTCCGTGACCGGCACAATTGGCTCATCATCTGTCGCAAATTTCGTTTCCGAAAGAAATCTCTCAAACGGCCGCTTCAGTTCATCAGTGGACAAAGTATCTCTGCCAGAGAGCCGAAACTTGAACTCAGGCGAATGAAATCGTAATTTTTTCAAAGGAGACTGGTTGCCCGATTCCAAAATCTGGGGATTGCCGTGTGTCAGACCTTCATCGGCGGTAATATTCTGCTCAATCGCGAGACTGAGCTCGGTCCCATCAGGCCCGGTCTCCAAAGGGCGCGTCCCCTGAGCATTCGCCGAAAACGCAAACGCAGCCGCCAAAAAAATTACGAGCCATAAAACTCTGTAAATATGTTTGTGTGTCAAACGAATCGCGGGATATTTCATTAGCTAACTTTGCCAATCAAACGAACCGGAGAGAGAAGATGTCTTAAATCGTGATTCTCGAAGCCAAAAACGCACTTCGCGGAAGAACGCCTTAAATCTATTGGTGGAGATGAGGAGGATCGAACTCCTGGCCTCGGCATTGCGAACGCCGCGCTCTCCCAGCTGAGCTACATCCCCAGACTTAGGAAAGTTTAATGTTCAATGTATAAAGTTTCAAGTTTTCCAGGACAATCTTAAACTTTGAACATGAAACCTTGAACTTTGAACTTACTGCACACCGGCCGGCAGCAGCGAGCCTTTAGGGTCAGAGACGTATGCGTAGCCGTCCTCGATTTTGCCGATCATCCCGTGAAAATGCACATCTGCACCCGAAACGACCACGACCGTGTCGCCCGGGCTTACCTCTTTATCGTTTACAGGAAACTTGATTATCGTAGCGTTGCCGTTATCGTTTGCGACCACGTCGAATTCAAATGTATCTGCGTTAAAACTTAGTGTTTGTGAAAATGATACTTCCATTAATTTGCTCCCGAGTCCGTCACCGGCACGTCTTATATGTTAAAAGACTAACTTTTCGCGATGGTAAAGTCCAAAGCTATCGCATCGTGATCGGACAGCGGCGTGCCGCTCACATCCTTTAATTCTCCAATGGTTTTCGCCGCGTCCGGCCCAGCCGGTTCGATTCCCTTTCCGGCAAACCAATCAAGTCGGCCCGATACATGACCGCCGACGCGGTTCGCGGCCCAGAAAATAAACGGAAAGCACCATTCTGGAACCCAATCACGGAGATTCGTATTCTTCTCGATGCTTTCAACGTGATAATGCAGCGTTCCGACGCCGATCTGGTTAAGCGGTCGAAAAATAAAGCCGCGTTTTTCGATCATTTCAAACAACGGGCGTTCAAAAAACCGTTCAGGATGCGGCAGATGATTCTTTGCGACATTCTTCGGCCCCATGAAAACGCGCCGCCAGTAACCCATTATCGCTCTAGTCGAGCTTTGCGAATTAAACGTAGTCGTGTTCCAGTCGCCTCCGATCAAAGTCGGTAATGGCGAGAGCGTTTCGAGATGATCCAAAATTATCCGCATCTGCATTTGCCGGTGTGCTCGGGAACAGTGTGCATCCAAATGAACTGTGATCGCACGAAACGTGCCCGAAGGATGTTCAATATCCGCGATCAATGCCCGCAATTGGCCCAGCCGTTTCTCCTTGCCCCACATTTTGTCCTTTCCGTTCGGCAGCGGCACGGCGTGGACATTCTTCATCGGCCATTTCGAGAACATCGCCAGCCCGTGTATCGATTTTGTATTCTCACCTTCCATCTCCGATTCGACGCCGCTTCCCTTTTGCAAGGCAATATAAACAGGTGCAAAAGCGTAATTCATGCCCAACGATCGAGCGATCTCTTGCGCCACAAAGCGATTCCCGCTCCGCGCCATTCCGTGATCAAGTTCGGTGAGAAGCAGTACGTCTTTGTTATTCAAACCGTCGTGATTCTTCAGCGCATCAACGATTCCCTCAAAAACATTTCCCCGTTCGATGTTCCAGGCAAGTGCCCGAATGTCAGAACCGGAAGCGATAGCGACTGGGTTCTTCTCGACGCGGCCGAGTGACCCAGTCACTATCGCTCCCGGTTCCGACACGACCGCATTCAGAACACGCTCGGCCTCTTCGCGGATCTCACCCCACAACTCCGACGCTTCCATTCAGCCGTCGATTCAAACTTAAGAAGTTCGGGAAAATGCCGGTTAAGGTCGTGGTCGAGGACGCTCGGCACGCTACTTTTGTTTAGATTAAGTGATGTCATCTAAGAAGAAAGAGGATAGCAAATGAGCGGAAGCACTTCATCCTCTCGCCGAGCGGCGAAGCTATGCTTCGCCGGGCTGTTATAAATTTTCCTGCGGCTGGGCCGCCGTTTTCGCGATTTGAAGACGGCGGCATGCCGCGAAGAGATTTAACGTCTGTCGGAAAAGCGCAGCTTTTCCGCTCGGCGAGGCGGCAACTAGTCAATCGTCGTAACGCTCTTTGGCGGGAGCGGTGGCGAGGAAATCGGTGGTTATTCGTGCGGAATATGTTTCTAGCAGTTGTTCGACACGCTTTTGCTTTTTGGAATAAAAGATCATCCCGACGTGTTTCGCTTTTGTGATTCGATAAACGATGTCGTCATCAACGTAGTGCGACGTGTCCGGCTCGTCCTGATTAGCGAGAGCCAGAGCAACGCCGGCAAATTCTTTTCGCAGCTTCGGCAATTTATATGGGGCGTCTTCGGTTGATGTCTCGAGCTTTGCCCATTCACGCCAGAGATTGAAATTACAAGCGTGTTCCAGCACATTCGCAATATACGCACCGCCGACGCGACACGCGACCTCAAGAAGGTAAAACTTACCGTCCTCTGCGCTTTGCAAAAACTCCGCGTGCGAAACGCCGCGCTCGTATTTAAACGCCGAAAGCAGTTCGGCGTTTAGCTTTTCAAGCTCTTTTCTCTCTCTTGATTTATACGGAACGATCGAGGTCGTAAAAACACCGCCGTAATGCGTTACGCTAAACGGCGGAGTGCCGTATTGGCTGACACCGCAGGCGAGCACTTTGCCTTTATCGACAATTGAATCGACGTGGAAAACATTGCCAGCAATGAACTTCTCCAGCACAAATTGCGACGGATGATCGCGCCAGTTGTTCCGGTCGTCAAGGTCACGCAAAACATTCCAAACCTCGTCCTTTGTTTCGCATTTGCGAATGCCGAAGGCAGAAACCTCGTACCGCGGCTTGACGATCCACGGAGCGGGAACACGGTCGAGGTATTCTTCGATAGTTAACGTATTAAAAACTCCAGTGAACTCGGGACACGGAATGCCCGCATCATTGGCGATGTGACGCATCGAAAGTTTGTCGCGAAACCTGAGCGCGTGTGTGCTGGCCATTCCGCCAAGCTGTAAATGCTCGCGGACACGCGCCGCCGTCATTACATCGAATTCGTCCAGCCCGACGACGCAATCTATCTTTCGCGAACCGGCGATGTTCGTTACCGCCCGGACATACTCTTCCTGCGAAGCATCGTCCTCGACCGTCTTCACATCGTTCAGCGCAGTCCACAGCCACGGTTCATCAAGCAGCTTCTTGCGCGTGACGAGCGTGACATGCCAACCGGCGTTCTGAGCCTCGTCGAGAAACTCGTTGCCCTTATGCTCGCTCGCGATGCAGACGATGTGGTTTTTCATACAATGTACAACAGGCTGTTAGCCTGTTGCGACAGACTAACAGCCTGTCGTACTCATTTCCGCAAAAAGCTATCAATGCTCCAATCGCCCGACCCTTTCAGAAGGAACGCGAACGCGACAAAAAAGTAAAAGAACGCCAATTCCTGTTTCCCAAACGGATCGGCGCCATGCACCAGGGTCAAAGCAGCGAGCATCGTGACGCAGATAAAAAAGCTGGCAAATCGCGTGAACAATCCCAACGCCAGACATATCCCGCCGAGAAACTCGGACTTCGCCGCCGCCCACGCAAAAACTTCCGGAGCCGGGAAGCCCATTGCCGCTGTTCCCGCAATGAATTGCTCGCTGGGTGGTATTTTCCCAATGCCGTGGCCAAACGCCAAGGCAACGCCCGCAAATATCCTCAGCAACGCCAAACCGGCATTAGCCTGATACGAAAGACCCGATTCGCCCGCAAATAATACTTTATTCAAGTTCAAGGTTTTTCCTCGCAAAGATTTTATTTTACGGGAAAAGAATGTCACAATTTGATGTTTAAGACAACAGTTTCAACGGGCGCGCGGTACACAATATGGGCGACATCGACATTGCAGTTTTAATCAGCCACCTGGTTATGTTTATGGTGGTCTTGCTGATGGCCATATCGTTCCACGAGGCCGGCCACGCTTGGATGTCATGGAAATTCGGTGACGACACGGCGTTTATGTTGGGACGCGTGACGCTCAATCCGGTTGCTCATACCGACCCGATCGGCACGCTGCTCATTCCAATACTCGGTTTTGTCTTCGGTGCGATCGGCGGCGCGCTTGCCGGAATTCCGCTGATCGGCTGGGGAAAACCGACTCCGGTAAACCCTCGCAATTGGGCGAACTACAAACTCGCGAATGTAATGGTTTCCATCGCGGGAATCGGCGCAAATCTGATACTTGCGATCATTGGTTTCGCGATCTACAAGACTCTTATAGAAACCGGCACTGTCAGTTATGACGGTGCCGCTTCAGGCCTTCTCCAACCTGTTAAGATATTCTTGAATTACATGATAATGCTCAACGTCTCGCTGGCAGTCTTTAATCTGCTGCCCTTTCCACCGCTCGACGGCAGCAAGGTACTTTCGACGTTTCTTCCACCGAGCTTTCAGCCGGTCTTCGATATGCTCGAACAGTACGGCTTTATGATTCTGTTACTGTTGGTTTACATGGGCGTTATCGGTTTGATAATCCGGCCGGTTTACATCTTGGTTAAATACCTGCTCGTAACGCCATGGTTTTGATCCTATGCCCGTAGTTTTTGAATCAAACGGATTTAAGTTTTTCTTCTTTTCGAACGAAGGTGATCCGCGTGAGCCGATTCACATTCATGTCAGAAAAGAAAGAAATTTAGCGAAGTATTGGCTTGAACCCGAAGTTCATCTCGCCAAATGCCTTCGGTTTTTCGGCAGTTGAACTTAACAAGATTCGGAAGATTGTTGATAATAGAAAGTCTGAGATCGAGGATGCTTGGAATGAACACTTTAACTCTTGAGCCGTTAGCAATTGAAGTTTCGTTTGATACCGACAATATGTGGGTCCAGTTATCCGACGGTCGGCATTTGGGTGTGCCTTTGGCTTATTTTCCGCGACTCGCTGGAGCGTCTCCGGCACAGAGAAAGAAATATCTCATCAGCGGCGGCGGTGTAGGACTGCATTGGGACGAGTTGGATGAAGACATTTCGGTTCCGGCACTTCTCGCAGGGAATATGGATCAAACCGCAAGGTCGAAAGCTCCCGTTAAAAAGGCCGCATAGATTTCCTGCCATTGAACCTCAAATGAAAAAACGCATTTTCAGCGGTGCTCAGCCTACGGGGCAGCTTCACATTGGGAATTACCTCGGCGCTTTGAAGAATTGGGCGGCGATGCAGGACGACTACGACGGTATCTATTGCATCGTCAATCTGCATGCGATAACGCTGCCGCAGGACCCGAAAACTCTCCGTCAAAAGACGCTCGATCTCGCCCGCGTTTACCTCGCGGCAGGAATTGACCCGACGAAATCGACCATTTTCATTCAATCCGACGTTCCCGAGCATGCCGAACTGACCTGGATCCTGTCCTGCATCTCCCGCATGGGCGAACTCGAACGCATGACACAGTTCAAAGACAAGGCCATGATGCTAAGTTCAGCAGAAATGGCTTTGCTTGCAACAAAACCTAATATTGATGAGGACGAAGATACAGGTAGGCTGATTCATCGGTTCGTGGAAAAGTCTCAAAATGCTCAAATCCCGTCATTGAATCAAGGCGAATATCAGAAGATTGGTACTGCTTTGAGACTTTTTTTAGAAAAGCTCAGTGATGTGAATGAAAACATTTCCAACAAGAAACCGACAACTTCCTTTAGTTTGATCGCAAATGCTCTGAGTTCAATCGACAATGAAAACAAGGTGCGTGCCGGCGTTGGGTTGTTTACATATCCCGTGCTGATGGCGGCGGATATTTTGTTGTACCAGACGGATCTTGTGCCGGTCGGGCAGGATCAGAAACAGCATCTCGAACTGACACGCGATCTGGCGGACAGATTTAATCGCGACTTCGGCGAAACGTTCAAGGTGCCTGAGCCTTATATTCCGCCGGTCGGTGCGAGCATAAAGTCGCTGCAAGATCCCGAAAAGAAGATGTCGAAATCGGACGAGAACGCTGCGGGCGCAATATTTCTGCTCGACGACGCCGATACGATCACAAAAAAAATAAAACGCGCCGTCACAGATTCCGGCACCGACATCACATTCGACGAAACGCGCCCCGCGATCACAAATCTGCTGACGATCTTTCAGTTGCTGACAGGTAAAACTTCCGAAGAATGCGTCGCGCATTTTGAAGGAAAAGGCTACGGCGCGTTCAAAACCGAGCTCGCCGAGGCAACCGTCGAATTCCTCCGTCCATTCCAAGACCGCGTAAAAGATTACGACGACGAAACCCTAAAAAACATCCTCTCGACCGGCGCGGAAAAGGCCCGATCCATCGCAAGCCAGACGCTAAAAACCGTGTACGAGCGGATGGGAATCAATTGAATGGACGATGAAGGTTCGTGAAATAATTCGTATCATCGAAAAGGACGGTTGGGTTCTTTCTCGGACTCGTGGCAGCCACCGGCAATATCGTCATTCGGCAAAATCGGGAACGGTAACCATCGCCGGGCATCCGAGCGACGATGTCCATCCGAAAACTGAGCGTAGCATTTTAGCTCAAGCAGGAATAAAATAGATTCGAGGTAAGATATGAAAGCCAAATATCTGGTAATAATCGAAAAAGGCGATCGAAACTACTCGGCATTTTCACCGGACATACCTGGCTGCATTGCGACCGGCAAATCGGTGGAAGCCACAATCGATGAAATTCGATCCGCCCTCGAGTTCCATTTAGAAGGCCTCGCCGAAAACGGCGAATCAATTCCAAAGGCGAAAGGCTTGGATTTCTATATTCACAACAGCACCGAGGTCGTCGGCGAAGATATCCTTGCCCATGTCATCGTGAACACGCCCGAAATGGCACTTGCATAGAGAATGACGAAAATAACAGTTTACGAAAAGCCGACGTGTACTACTTGTAAGAATTTGGCGGTGTTGTTGAAGGAAAATGGCATCGACTACGACAAGCAGAACTATTTTATCGAGCCGCTGACGGCGGGTGATTTGAAAGAACTGCTTGGGAAACTGAAAATTCCGGCGTTTGGTTTGTTGCGGACGCGGGAAAAGGAGTTTTCGGGGCTTGGGTTTGACGAAAACACCGCTGAAGACAAGATAATCGACGCGATCGTAGCAAATCCAGGGCTTTTGAATCGGCCGATAGTGGTCGTTGGCGACCGTGCGGTGATCGCGAGACCGATAGAAAAGGCTTTGGAACTGTTGAGTCAGTAGCCGCACGTAAGTAAGGGATCCACGTTTGCGAGCCACTATTTGCGTACGGACTGCCGACACTTTGGGAAACCGAGAAATCTCGCAAATTTAGGAAAATGCGGTTAGAATTGGAAACTCATGAAGATCTTATTAACTATTCTTACTGTCATTTTGCTTGCGATGCTAACCTCTTGTGATGTGCGGAGCGGCACTGCGAAAAGGGCCCTCGAAAAATTGGAACCGGCACCGATCCCATCTATCTTGCCGACGCCGGTCGAGACTCCGATCGATCCGGCTGATGTTGTCGAGGTCGATATTATGCAGCAGGGCGATCTGATTTCGTTAAACGAACCAAAGCAGAAAAAAACCGTCGTCTGCAACAAATATAATCAGGTGATGCTGAACGATTCCGACGGCGTCATCACAATAAAGGGAGCGTGCCGCCAGATAATGATCAACGGCAACCGCAACGACGTGACCGCCGAAGCCGTGATGGGCATTGTCTTTAACGGAGAGGAGAACAAGGTCAAATATTCGCGCTACGCAAACGGAAAACGGCCCGTCGTAACCAACAATAAACCGGGAAACATCACAGAAAAGATCTCCGCACCCGCGAAGAAATAGGATCTAGCCACAGAGTTCACAGAGAGTTTTTAAGAATATCTATTAAGAGTTCTTTGAAAACCTTTTGACTTCTGTTCATCTTTTTCTTTCTTATTCATCTTATTCTGTGGTTGGGCCTTCCTCTTGACCACAGAACAAGATGATCTGGGAGGAAACAAGATGAACAAAACACGAGTTATCTAATTCGCCTAATTCGCTATGGTTTTTCAAAGACTCTATAAATGATTCTTTTGCTCTGTGTCCTCGGTGGCAATCCGGTTAGAATAATTTAAATGAGTTACACAAACGGAAATGGAAACGGGCACGCGCCCAAACCGAGGAACGTGCTCGGCGGCG
>CAZSEL010000043.1:0-37733 GCA_964605905.1 uncultured Chloracidobacterium sp.
ACGGTCGATTTTATCAACACATTTATCCGCCAATACGAACAAGGCGGGCGGCTGCCGGTTTGGGAACTGTGGGGCGAGGAAACCGACACGATGATCGGCTACCACGCCGTCTCGGTGATCGCCGACGCAATGGCCAAAGGCATCAAAGGCTTCGATTACGAAAAAGCCTACGCCGCCGCCAAACACTCCGCCGAACTCGACCACTTCGGCCTCGCCGCCTACAAAAAGCGCGGCTATATTTCATCCGAGGACGAAAACGAATCAGTCTCAAAAACGCTTGAATATGCTTACAATGATTGGTGTATCTCGCAGATGACTAGCGTTCTCTACACTCAAAGGGCTGAGAAATACAACTATACTGCCGAACAAGCTGCTAACGATCCTGTCTTGCAACGATACGAAAAGGAAGGTGACCACTACTCTGCCCGAGCAGGTTACTACGAAAACCTTTTCGATGTCGAAACTGGCTTTATGCGACCAAAGCAGAACGGCGGATTTGTTAAGCCATTTGCACCGAATGAAGTTACATTTCACTTCACCGAGGGCAATTCGTGGCAGTATTCATTTTTTGTGCCGCATGACTTGCGGCGGCTAACGGAACTTTACGGAGGCAAAGAGAAATTTGCCGGTAAACTTGACGAGCTTTTCACCACGAACCAAAAACTTATCGGTCGTTTTCAGCCCGATATAACGGGTCTGATCGGCCAATATGCCCACGGCAACGAACCGTCGCATCATATCCCGTATCTATACAATTACGTAGGGCAACCGTGGAAAACTCAGAAGTACGTCCGAAAGATTATGGATGAGTTTTATAAGAACGCTCCCGACGGACTGATAGGCAACGAAGACGCCGGCCAAATGTCTGCCTGGTACGTTTTGAGTGCGAGTGGATTCTATCCGGTGACGCCTGGCGACGGCATTTACGTTTTTGGTTCGCCGCTGTTCCCCGAAGTGAAGTATCACCTTGAAAACGGGAAGACCTTTACGATCCGTGCGAATAATGTTTCATCTGCAAAGAAGTATATTCGGAACGCAAAGCTCAACGGTGAGCCGCTTGATGCTGTAATCCTCTCGCATGAAAGCATTATGAAAGGGGGAACCCTCGAATTCGAAATGACCGACACACCTGTAACGACGGCATTTCCGAGTAGTCCGGTTTCGACGCTGCCAGGGAACGCGGTTGTTGTTCCGCTTATTAGTGGCGACGCGCGATCATTCGCTGAAACGACTACGGTCCTGCTTTCAACGGCGAAGCCGAGCTCGAAAATCCACTTCACAATCGATAGTTCGACTCCGACGATGAAATCAACAACTTATACAAAACCCTTCACAATCAACTCAACCACGAAGGTTAAAGCGATCACAGAAGATTTTTTAAGCAGAGTGAGTCTCGTGGCTGAGGCTGAATTTTTCAAACGACCGAACGATTGGACGGTCAAGATCGTTTCGCCATACAGCACGCAGTACACCGGCGGTGGTGATGACGCGATCATCGACGGCATTCGTGGGACGGTAAATTTTGCGAGCGGCGAATGGCAGGGATATCAGGGTAAGACTTTTGAAGCGGTCATCGATCTGCAAAGGGAAACTGAAGTGAAAAGCGTTGGCGGCAGCTTTCTGCAATCGGCCGGGCCGTGGATATGGATGCCCGACCGGATCGAGTTTGAGGTGTCTGACGATGGCCTGAGCTTCACCAAGATCGCCGACTTCAAACCCGGATTTCCGCAACAGGAAATGAAAGCCACCATCAAGGAATTTCGCCAAAACATTTCACCCACAAGAGCAAGATATGTCCGCGTAAAGGCCTACAACTTCGGCAAGATCCCATCATGGCACCTCGGAGCCGGCGGTGACCCGTGGATATTCGTCGATGAGATTTTCATTAACTAGCAACTTTGAACTTGCAACTATTAACTGTTAGGAAAGAATTTTTTTCTAACAGTTGTTAGTTTTAAGTTGTTAGTTAGTAGTTAAAAATCTGACCAATTGCTTATTCCAAGCGTCTAAACACTCACGGGCCGGATTAAACGGCCCGTGAGGATTGGCAATTATGGATCGACGATATTTTCTAAAAACAAGCGGGATAGGTTTGGCTAGCTTTGGGATGATGGCGGCGGCGCCTGATTTTTTGCATCAGTTTGCGGCGGCTCAGACGAAAAGCGGGTATGGAAAAAAGAAAGTTCTAGTAACGATATTTCAGCGCGGAGCGGTTGATGGGTTGAACATGGTCGTGCCGCACGGTGACGGCGAGTATTACAACCTGCGTCGTCAGATAGCGATACAGACGCCGGGCAAAACCGAGGGTGCAGTCGATCTTGACGGCTATTTTGGACTAAATCCGTCGATGGTTTCGCTCGAAAAATTCTGGAAATCGAAACAGCTTGCCGTGATACATTCGTCGGGTTCGCCTGATAATACGCGGTCGCATTTCGACGCGCAGGACTATATGGAATCGGGCACGCCGGGGTACAAAGGCACTCGCGACGGCTGGCTTAACCGGGCGCTTATTGCAACCGCCGCAAAGGACGATTCGCCGTTCCGTGCCGTTTCGATGACGCGAGCCATGCCGCGTGCTCTTTACGGAAAGGCGCCGTCGATCGCGATGACAAATCTCGCTGACTTTACGATCAAAGCCGGGCTTTACACCGCCGATCTGAAAGGCGGTTTCGAGGGCGTTTATCAACAGAACGTAAAAGACAGCTTAAGCGAAACCGGCAAGGAAACCTTTGAGGCGGTCAACTATTTGAAAAAGGCGAACCCAGCGCAATACAAGCCGGAAAACGGCGCAGTTTACCCTGCGTCACAGCTAGGCCGCTCTCTTCAACAGATCGCGCAGATGATAAAAGCGGGCATTGGTTTAGAAGTCGCGTTTGCCGAAGCCGGCGGCTGGGACACGCACGTAAACCAGGGCGGAGCACGCGGACAGCTTGCGAATTTGCTGCGTGATTTTGCCAACTCGATAGCCGCGTTCGGAACCGATCTCGGTCAAAGAATGGACGATGTTGTCGTGCTGACAATGAGCGAATTTGGCCGCACCGCACGCGAGAACGGCAGCCGCGGAACCGACCACGGCCACGGCAACGCGATGCTCGTACTCGGCAATTCGGTCAAAGGCGGAAAGGTTTACGGCGATTGGAAAGGCCTCAAAAACGACCAGCTAAACGAAGGCCGCGACCTTGCCGTTACCACCGATTTCCGCGACGTTTTCGCCGAAGCCGCATCGAAACATCTCGGAAGCAAAAACCTGAACGCTCTGTTTCCACGATACGAATCAGATGCCAAACGCTTTCGAGGCTTTCTTTCCTAAACCATTCTACTGACGACACAAAGAAACGGCCGGTTGACTCGCGTGGGTCAACCGGCCGTTTCAATTTTGAGCGTCGATCTAGTCGTTTGCGTCCGAAGCCGAGTTGTCATTGATCGCTTCCTGAACTGCTTCATTCACACGCCCTTGGGTCTGTTGGATGACGTGAGCCAATTCGTGTGCGATAAGACTCGAGCCAACCTGAGAATGCGGCTGAAATGTTCCGGGAGCGAAGAAAATGTCGCTGCCCGACGTAAACGCGCGTGCACCAAGCAGTACAGGAGCGTTGTTTTCATACACGCGCACGTCTGAAAGATCGGCATTAAATGCCGCTTCCATTTTATGTCTAACTGTCGCCGGCAGAGCTTGGGCTGCTTGGCCTACATTCGGATAAGGAATAGGCACGGGCGGCGTCGGCCCGGTCGGGAGATTGACCGTGTCCGGCACCGCAAAACTCGTATTACCACTGACCATCTTTTTAGCGCTATCAGGCATATTTGGGGGAACTCCTCGTTTGTCTTAGATTTTGTGAGGACATTGTCGTGCAAAATCATTGTTTATGCAACACTGAAATATCCGAAATGTTTGCACGCCGCTCAACAAAACTCGAACGCATCGACACCGGCGACTACACGCCGGAGGAATACGCTGTTTTTCTGCGTGAAATAGCGTTCATAAATAAATACCTCGGCGACCAGCGAGCATTGAAAAAGACGTTGTTTAGAGATATCGAGCTTGAATGGCAGAAGCCTGACCGTAAGGGAGGGCTAAAAGATTCTGAAGCGTTCTCGGTTCTTGATGTCGGCTGCGGCTCCGGCGAACTGCTGCGATACATTGCAGAATTTGCACAGCGGAACGGCAAGAAAACAAAACTCGTCGGCATCGATCTAAACGAGATCTCCACATCGGTCACCACATCCGAATCACGCGAGTTTCCCGAAATATCAGCAATTCGCGGCGATGCTTTTCACCTGCCGTTCGCCGACAACACTTTCGACTACGCCATCTCATCTCTCTTTTTCCACCACCTGACCGACAAACAGATCCCGCAAGCCCTAAAAGAAATGTCCCGCGTCGCCCGCCGCTGCATCTACGTCATCGACCTACACCGACACCCGATGGCATATGTTCTTTACAAACTATTCTGCTTCGCGTTTCGAATATCCCCGCTGGTAACCCAGGATGGCTCGCTGTCGATATTGAAAGGATTCAAAACTTCGGAATTCGGTTTCTCGGATAGAGTGTTTCCGTTTCGACTAGTTAACGCCTTTGATCCGCGCGACGATTAGAAGAATCGCACCAAATAAGCCGAACAGAAAGAGCACGGGCAATCCGAATCCCATAAGGCCAATCGGACTCGAACTATATAGTCCGAAAAGGGTGAAAATAATTAGTAGTAACGAGGTTGCGAGTTTTCGGAGCCTGAGCAATTTAGAGAGCAGCAAACTGCTTGTGATAAACAGTCCAGTACAGAAAAGCCAAAACAATAAATACCAGCCAGCGTTGCCGTTCTCCCCTGTCGCCAGAAGGGCGAAATAGAAGAAGGTTAGGCTGGCGAGAAATAGTAACAACGTTGAGTTCCAAAGTTGTTTCTTACTCATAAATCAACAACACTCCCTACCGGTCGTGTTTCCGCCTTAGTCGTTCTCAAAGGCTCGATTATAATCGGTTGCGCTGTGAAGCAGATGGAGAATTCTGATTCCGGTTACGGTCGGGACGTAAAAGATAAGGTACTTCTCAAATCCTTTGACGCGCCACATTCTTATTTCGGACAATTCGACGCTTTCAAATTTGCGGATGCTGCCGACTTTGCGATTATCGGCCAAAAATTGAAATGTCGCGTTACATGCGTCAAGGAATTTGTGAGCGATTTCTTTGTTGTCTTCGGCCAGATAGACCGACATGTTGACGAGTTCCTCAAATACGCCTTCGTCAAAAGAGACCTTCATTTCTTCTTGCCCAGCCGTTTTGACAACTCAGCCCGTACATCCGCGATATCGAATTCGATCTCAGTTCCTGATTGAAGCCGGTCGAGCAATAGCCTTTCCAGTTTTTGTTCCTCGCGCCGCTTTTGGTCAGCCCTTATCAATTCCCGAACGTATTCGCTGGCCGTTCCGTAACCGTCTCCACCAAGACGTTCGTCGATGAAGGCCTTCATCGTATCCGGGAGCGATATATTCATTGTGGTTGTAGCCATAGTAGACCTCAATATTATGATGGCTATGGCAAATTTTGTCAATATTTGGCCGGGCTAGCTTTTAATTGGAAATCAGGAAAATCCCAAGAAAAACCATTTCGTTCGAAGAGAATGGTGAATTCGGTGTTAGCGAAATCAGCGGCTTGACTGAATCGTGGGAATTACAGGGATTGAAACTACGGGAAAAAGACGCGTTGCTGAGCCGAAAAAAACGCGGGGCTGGGGGCTGAAATCGCGGGGCTGGGCGTGAAAAACGCAGGGCTGGAACATAAAAACGCGGGGCTGGCTTGTGGATCGAGCCGTCAGCCCCGCAGGGTATCACAGCCGCCTCTTAGGCGGACACATTCAATCCATTTGCCGCAAACGCAATCTCAAAGCCTGGAGTTTGATAAAGCCTTCGGCGTCGTGCTGGTCGTATGCTCCGGCGTCGTCTTCGAACGTAACGACGCGTTCGCGGTAGAGCGAGTTTGGTGATTTACGGCCGGTTATGGTGACGTTGCCTTTGTAGAGTTTGAGGCGAACGTCGCCGGAGACTGTTTCCTGTGTTTGGTCAATCATCGAACGCAAGATCTCGAACTCGGGTGCGAACCAGAAGCCGTAATAGACCGATTCGGCGAATTTTGTTCCGAGCGAATCGCGGAGCCGCATTACCTCGCGATCCATCGTTATCGATTCGAGCGCGCGGTGAGCCGATTGCAAAATGGTGACGCCGGGAGTTTCATAGACGCCGCGCGACTTCATCCCGACGAAGCGGTTTTCGACCAGATCGACTCGGCCGATGCCGTGCTCGCCTCCGAGGTGATTGAGCTTTGTCAGCATATCGACCGCACCGTATTTCTCGCCGTCGATCGCTTGCGGCGAGCCTTTATCGAATGAAAGCGTGATCTCCTGCGGTTTGTCGGCGGCCTTTTCGAGCGATTTTGTGAGCAGAAAAATGTCCTCGGGCGGAGCGGCCCACGGGTCTTCGAGAATGCCGCCTTCGTATGAAATATGCATCAGGTTGCGATCCATCGAATAAGGCTTTTCGGCGGTCGCGGTGACAGGAATGCCGTGCTTCGCGCAATATGCGATCAGATCGGCACGGCCCTTAAATTCCCAATGCCGCCACGGTGCTATCACCTTGATATCCGGTTGCAGAGCGTAATAGGTCAGCTCAAACCGCACCTGGTCATTGCCCTTTCCGGTCGCTCCGTGGGCAACTGCGTCAGCGCCTTCGCGTTGGGCGATCTCGATCTGGCGCTTTGCGATAACGGGACGTGCGAGCGATGTGCCGAGCAGATAAACGCCTTCGTACAAGGCATTTGCCTTAACGGCCGTCCAGACAAAATCCTTTACAAATTCTTCGCGAATGTCCTCGACATACAGCTTGGACGCTCCGGTCGCTTTGGCCTTTTCGTCGAGTCCGGTAAGCTCTTCGCCCTGGCCGACATCGGCACAATAGCAGATGACCTCGCAATCGTATGTTTCCTTTATCCACAGCAGCATCGCCGACGTATCCAAACCGCCGGAGTATGCAAGAACGACTTTATTGACCTTTTTTTCCATTAAATTTCGATCCAACCTGCCAGTTCCAATAGGCAACACATTGCGGCTGTTGCTTTTCTGTCTTTGCGAACTTAGCGTCTTTGCGTGAAAATTATTCTCACGCAAAGACGCAAAGAACGCAAAGGGTGATACTGGAAGGCCAGGCCAAATATAAGTTACGACGATGGAAATGAAAGAAATCAAATCAGGCCAGCTTTGGGGCGGCAGATTCACCGAAAAACCGGACGAGGCTTTTGCCGAGTTCAACAACTCGTTTCGGTTCGACAAACGGCTGTTTGCGGCTGATGTTCGCGGATGTGTCGGCCATGCAAACGGCCTGTTGAAAGCAGGTGTGCTGACCGCCGACGAGAATACCGCGATCGTCGAAGGCCTTAAAAGATTGTCCGAAGAGTCGGTGACTGATCCCGATTTTTTCGAGTCCGACGCCGAAGACGTTCATGCATTTATCGAATCAAAGCTGGTCACACTGATCGGCGACACGGGCAAAAAACTGCACACCGGACGCAGCCGCAACGATCAGGTCGCGACGGCCTTTCGCATCTGGCTTCGTGATGAGATCGCTGCTATACAAGAATTGATACGCGAAACTCAGCGCGGGCTTGTCGCGGCCGCCGAGCGTCACCACGAAACAATTCTTCCCGGATACACGCATTTGCAACGGGCGCAGCCGATACTCTGGGCGCATTGGTGTTTGGCGTATTTCGAGATGCTGAAACGCGACGCGGAACGGCTTGCCGATGTCGCGAAACGCGTAAATGTTATGCCGCTAGGTTCGGCCGCACTGGCCGGAACAAGTTTTCCGATCGACCGCGAGGCAGTTGCAAACGAACTCGGCTTTGACGGTGTTTCGGCAAATAGTCTCGATGCGGTTTCGGACCGTGATTTTGCAATCGAGTTCGCCGGTGCGTGTTCGCTCGTGATGGTTCATCTTTCACGAATGGCTGAGGATCTGATTCTTTACTGTTCGATGGAGTTTGGATTCGTCACCATGAGCGATGCCGTTTCCACAGGATCGAGCTTGATGCCGCAAAAGAAAAACCCTGACGCGCTCGAGCTTATTCGTGGCAAAGCAGGACGGGTTTTCGGCCACCACGCCGCGTTGCTCTCGATGATGAAAGGCCTGCCGCTCGCGTACAACAAGGACATGCAGGAAGATAAAGAGGCCGTTTTCGATTGCGTCGATACGGTTTCGATTTGTCTTCAGGTATCAAAGATCGTTCTCGATAATCTGACGGTAAATGAGGAACGCACACGAGCCGCAGCAACAAAAGGCTATTTGAACGCGACCGAACTGGCCGATTATCTGGTCAAACGAGGCGTCCCGTTTCGCACGGCTCACGATGCGGTCGGCAAGGTCGTGCTGCTCGGGCTAGAACACGGAAAAGAGCTAAACGAATTGACTGTTGGTGAAATGCGTTCTGTCGTGCCGGAGATTGACGACGGGGTATTTGAAGCATTAAGTCTGGAGCAAACTCTTGCAAGCAAATCGACAGTCGGCGGAACATCGCCGGATCGAGTTTTTGAAGCATTGGAGAATGCGAAGAATGAACTTCGTCTTGTTTGATCTGTTTCGTCTATTTCGTGGATAAGAAAAGATTTTTTCTCCACGAAATACACGAAATAAGAAATAAAGAATGGAAAAAGCAGACTTGATAAAGGTAACGGCTGAAAATGAGTTAATGCAGTTCCTCGGCGTCAGGATCGTGGAAACTACGGCGGAAAGAGTTGTGTTGACGATGGATGTCACGCCACGGGTGCATCAATACGTCGGTATAATGAACGGCGGCGTTTCCCTTTATTTGGCCGAGACCGCCGCGTCGATCGGCGTGGTCGCGAGTGCCGATCTGACCAAAGTAACGCCCGTCGGTGTTGAGATAAACGCAAATCACATCCGTGCAGTAAGCAAAGGGATTATCACCGTCACCGCAACGCCAATATTTCCCGGCCGGACGATGAGCATCTGGCAGATCGATATCACTAATGACAAAGGCAAACTCGTCTGCACCGGCCGATGCTCGATTCTTTTGCAAAAACGGCCGGCTTTTCCAAGTACGGCGGGCTGTTAGCCTGCCGCGACAGACTAACAGTCTGTCGTACTCTATGCATAAATTTGTCCGAAATCTGATCGCCGAATGGAGAAGGCTTCGGCTGCCATTCAGCGGCGAAACCGTCGTTGTCGCGGTTTCGGGCGGTGCGGATTCGGTCAGTCTATTGCTTGCGATTGACGATCTAAAAAAACGCGGGAAGCTCGATCTGCGGATAGTTGCCGCGCATTTCGATCACAAACTCCGCCCTGAGACGAGCGGCAACGATCTGGATTTTGTCCGTGAGTTGACCGTCGCTAGGCACATCGAACTTGCCGCGGGCGAATGGAAACGAACGACGACCGGTAATCTCGAACAAGACGCACGCCGGGTCCGATACGAATTTCTGCAGAAAACGGCCGAAAACGTAAAGGCAAGATTTGTCCTGACCGGTCACACAATGAACGATCAGGCCGAAACTGTGCTGATGAACCTGATCCGCGGTTCCGGAATCGACGGTCTAGGCGGCATGCGTGCGTTGCGTGAAATGCAAATTGAAACCACTGATAGCGTCTCACCGTCTGATGCTGTTGAACCATTGTTGCCGTTTCCGGTTCCGACCGCTTCCATCGTCCGGCCGATGCTTAGTTGGGCAAAGCGCCGCGATACGGAAAACTTTTGCCGCGAAAACAATGTGGAATACTGCCTCGATCCAATGAACGAGGACACGACCTTTCGACGTGTTTGGGTCCGCAAAGTTCTGCTTCCGATGATCGAAGAAGTTAACCCTAGGATCGTCGATTCGCTCTGCCGAACCGCGGAATTATTACAGGACAAGTCAGTACCGCCCGCGTCAGTGGGTGGTCAAGTCTCGACAGACGAACAATCCGCGATCGACCTAAACCGCCCATCCATTCCGCTTAAAGAGTTGAAGAAGATGGAATTTCCCGAATTACGCGATTCGCTTCGCTCTTGGATCAAGGCAAATCGTGGAAATCTGCGTGGATTGCAACTGAAACATATCGAGGCCATTGAGCGTTTGATCCACAGCCAAAAGAGCGGCAAAAATGCCGAGTTGCCGGGCAAAGCGATGGTCTCGAAACAGCGCGGACAACTGGTGTACAGCAAGATCGGGGTTGATATTTAAGGTATTGGTAACTAGAATTAAAGGTTGCGTCGCGTGATTGGGCAATACCGATTGCGAACAACGGAGTTTCGGCGGTTTTCATCAAACGTGGTTGTAGAACTTTCGCGTATGGTGAAAGGAAATTGGAGGCTATAAGTTGAATTCAAAGGCAAGACAAATTTTATTGTGGATGTTGCTCATTTCGGGCGCCCTGTTCATTGTTTACTATTTGCAGGGAAAACAGACGAAAGCACCGGAAAAATTGAGCATCGACCTGGCCCAGACGCGCATCGCGAACAAAGAGTTTAAGGAAGCTCTTTTGAAGCAAACCTCCGTCGAATTTACCGATCTGAACGGCAATAAGTTTGTCACGGTTCTCGGCAGCGACCCCACGCGTGAATTGATAACCAAATCGGTAAACGATTTCAACCTTCAAAACCCGACGACGCAGATCGCGATGAATGAGGAAGAACCGTCATCCGGCTTCGGCTGGCTGCTCGTCATCCAGCTATTGCCATTTCTGCTGATCGTCGGATTCCTGATCTTCACTCTGCGGCAAATGCAAGCCGGCGGCAACAAGGCCTTGAGCTTTGGAAAATCTAAGGCAAAACTGCTGAATAACCAGCAAAAGCGAATCACCTTTAAAGACGTTGCGGGTGTCGAAGAGCCGAAAGAAGAGCTACAGGAAATAATCGAATTCCTGAAAGACCCGCAAAAGTTTCAAAAACTGGGCGGTAAAATTCCCAAGGGCGTTCTGATGATGGGGCCTCCGGGAACGGGTAAGACTTTGCTTGCAAAGGCTGTTGCCGGTGAGGCGAACGTGCCGTTTTTCTCGATATCGGGTTCTGATTTTGTCGAGATGTTCGTTGGCGTCGGTGCAAGCCGCGTCCGCGATCTGTTTGAACAAGGCAAGAAAAACGCCCCGTGCATTATCTTCATCGATGAGATCGACGCTGTGGGCCGTCATCGCGGTGCCGGTTTGGGTGGCGGCCACGACGAGCGTGAACAGACGCTGAACCAATTGCTGGTCGAAATGGACGGTTTCGAATCGAACGATGGCGTTATCCTGATGGCTTCGACCAACAGGCCCGACGTTCTCGATCCTGCTCTTTTAAGGCCGGGACGTTTTGACCGTCAGGTCGTGGTTTCATATCCAGACGTTCGCGGCCGCGAAGGCATTCTGAAGGTCCACACGCGGAAAATACCGCTTGACGAAGGCGTAGATGTAAACATTATCGCCCGCGGCACACCCGGCTTTACCGGCGCCGATCTTGCGAATCTTGTAAACGAAGCGGCTCTGGTTGCGGCGCGTAATAACAACAAGGTCGTGACCTTGCGTGACCTCGAATTCGCCAAAGACAAGGTGATGATGGGGCCGGAACGCCGCAGCATGGTCATGTCTGAAAAGGAACGCCGTCTGACGGCGATCCACGAAGCCGGCCACGCGCTTGTCGGAATGAACATTCCGGAAAGCGATCCGGTTCACAAGGTAACGATCGTTCCGCGAGGACGAGCTCTCGGAGTCACATTCTTTTTGCCTGAGGCAGATGTTCTTGGACGCACCAAGGAAGAGCTGCTTGCGATGATCGCCAACTCGATGGGCGGACGTGTTGCGGAAGAGCTTTTCATCGGCCGTATCACAACCGGTGCTTCGAACGATATCGAAAAGGCTACCGAACTCGCCCGCTCAATGGTTTGCCAATACGGCATGTCCGCTCTCGGTCCGCTTGCGTTTGGTAAAAAGGAAGAGCAGATATTCCTCGGCCGCGAGATCGCACAGCACAGGGACTTTTCCGAGGACACGGCGATCAAGATCGACATCGAGGTAAACCGGATCGTTTCCGAGCAATACGCCCGGGCGACGAAGATACTCGACGAAAATCGCGACGCAATGGAACGCCTGACCGAGGCCCTGCTCGAACACGAATCGCTCGGCCTTGAGGAGATTAAGCGAGTGATAGCGGGCCTCCCCATCGATGTGGCCGCACCAGTTCGGTCAAGACCGGACGATGACGGTTCGACAGAAGCCGAAGAGGCGAAAGAACGGTTCAAGAAACCGATCCTGCCGCCGATCACGCCGAATAATCCGGCAACGGCGTAGCCGAAGTAAAAAGGCAAAAGTAAAAAGGCAAAAGAGAGGCGACTGCTTACTTTTGCCTTTACTTTTTTCATTTCTACTTTTGCATTTTGTCTTTTTACTTTTTACTTTTGCCTTACACCATGCACTGGCAAACATCACGCCGAAAGATTTTGCTCGATCGCCCGTTGGTGATGGGCATTCTCAACGTCACGCCGGACAGCTTTTCCGACGGTGGCAGATTTGCGTCCGTCGATGCGGCCATTGCCCGTGCCCAAGAAATGATCGCCGAAGGCGTGGACATCATCGATGTTGGCGGCGAATCGACACGTCCGGGCAGCGAACGTGTTCCGGCGGAAGAGGAAATTCACCGCACTGTTCCGGTAATCGAAGCTATCTCAAAACGATTCGACGTGTCCGTCTCGATCGATACCAGCAAATCGGAGGTTGCCGCGGCAGCGGTTGCGGCCGGTGCCGAGATCATTAACGATATTTCAGGTCTGCGTTTCGATGAGCGTATCGCCGAGGTCGCCGCCGAGCACAAAACGGGGATGGTTTTAATGCACTCACGCGGCGAGTTCGAAACAATACATACACAGCCGCCTGTTGAAGATATTCTGACCGATGTCACGGCTGATTTCACGAGAGCCATTGAAACTGCCGCTAAATATAAGATCGCGCCAGAAATGATCGCTCTCGACATAGGCATCGGATTTGGTAAGACCTTCGAACAGAATTTAGAGTTGATCGCAAAACTTGATAAAATCATCGAACACTTTCCCCAGTTTCCGTTTGTCGTCGGCACGTCGCGTAAGTCTTTTATCGGAAAAATACTCGGTGACGTACCCGCCGATGAAAGGCTAAATGGATCGCTCGCAAGCATCGCGGTCGCGGTTTGGAACGGGGCAAAGATAATTAGGGCACACGACGTGCGGCAAACGGTCGATGCTCTAAAAGTCATCGAAGCGATAATGGGTGAATTATGAAGTTTTTCCGAGTCGGATTGTTGTTATCTCTGTCACTCGTCGCTGCGGGTTTTACCGAATGTTATAAACCGGTGACGAGTTCCGGCTTGCCGAGCCACATCAAAAAGGTTGCGGTTCCTGCATTTCAGTTTGAGGCCAAGGGTTTGCGGTATCGCGTCGAATCGAGATTCACGGATGCTGTGACGCGCGAGATAATCAAACGCGGAAACGGATTGAAAGTTCAGGGAACGACCAAAGGAGCGGACGCGGTGATCGAGGGGAACATACGCGATTTCAGCTTTGGCGGAGTGCTGCTCGACCGCGATGGACGCGCGCGTGTTTATGAGGTAACTGTGGTCGCGGCGGTGACGATCCGCGATCTGAAAGAAGATAAAATTCTTTTCGACAATCAGAATTTTGTATTTCGTGACTCGTTCGAATTCTCGGCCGATCCGCGATCGTTTTTTGATGAAGAAGACCCGGCGGTCGAACGCATCGCCCGAGCCTTTGCCGAATCGGCAGTTTCAGCTTTTATCAACGGCATTGGCGTCCGTCAGGAGAAGAAGTAATTCATCTTGCTCCTTCCCGATCATCTTGTTCTGTGGTCAAAAAATTCCAACCACAGAAAAGGATGAAAAAGAAAGAAAAAGATGAACAGCATTCAAATGTTTTCAAAGTAATCCAGTAATCAGCCTCGCGATGCCGAAAACGTCAAAAGAAACTCTCCGCACCAAATTGCAGCGTCGCGAATTCGCTCCGGTTTACGTTTTGCACGGGGCGGAAACTTTTCTCCGTGACGTAGCGGCGGGCTATATTTCGCAGGTGGCATTTGGGGACGGCGATCTGCGCGATTTCAACGACAACTCGTTCAGTCTTAATGATCCCGAAAACATAAAAAATGCTCTTGCGGCCGCCGACCAGCTTCCGATGATGGCCGCTCGGCGTGTCGTTAGGATCACCGATGTGCGTGTGACGAACACATCGGCACGCGACACACTTAAGGAAGAGTTCGAAGCCGTTCTCGAAGGCTATCTCGTCAATCCATCTCCGTCATCCATTGTAGTATTCGTCGCCGACGAGTTTAACGGCGTGCGAAAGATGTCGAAGCTGCTTGAGAAATACGCCGAGACGGTCGAATTCAAACAACTCGAAGGCAACGATCTGATAAATTGGATCGAGAAAGAATTCGCAAAACTCGGCGCCGTTGCCGACACGGGAGCGACGCGGCATCTTGTCTCGGTTGCCGGTTCCAGCCTTAGAAGATTAACAAACGAGATCGCCAAGCTGGCAGCCGCGTCGCTGCCAAAAAGCAAGGTTACGGTTGATCTGATCGACGGGCTTGTTCCCTATTCAGCCGACCTCGATAATTTCGGGCTAACTGATAATCTGGTCGCGGGACGCTCGCGTCAGGCTTTTGCGGTGCTGAAAAAAATTCTTGACGACGGGACCGAGCCTTTGGCGTTGTTAGGGTTGCTTTCCTACAACTTTCGCCGACTGTTGATGGTCAAGGAAATGATGGCTGACGGGGAAGACCGTCAATCGATCGCGCGGAATTTGAGGCTGAGATACAACGATCAGGAAGCGTTTCTCGCTTCTGCCCGGCGGACTTCGTTAGATCATCTCATGTTGTCGATCAAACGACTCGCAGATACCGACCTCGCGATAAAAACGTCGGCCGGCGGGCCGGCGGGCTCGAGATTGATGCTCGAAATGCTCGTATGCGAATTGTCCGGCGGCGGAAAGCCTGAAAAGGCGGGTTGGAATTAGATATGGATTGTAGGGGCAGCATCTATGGCTGCCCGAAAGTCATTTGCCCGGGAAAAGCAGATGGACCGGACAGAGCCCTGCCCCTACAATTTTTAAGTCAGAACAGGGAGCGATAGCGACCGGGTTCTTTTGTCGTCGATGGCTAACCCAGTCGCTATCGCTCCCGGTTCTGACATTTATATAGCTTCCACACCTAAGCCGGTATTTAGGTAGTGGTAAAGATCGTTAAAATCATGCAGTGCCCGATTCAGAATGAGCGGTAATTGCTGAATATCGCCGGTGTTTACGATCAGGTTCAGATTCCTTAGGAACGCATCATGCGCGTTCATCGTTGTTCCCTCATCCTCAAGCGACACAAGATACAAGCGGCGGCGTTCCGATGAATACATTGCGTTCGCCTTTTGCTGAATTATCGCCGCGCCGCCGTATTCGGCAGCGAAATCGGGGGAAAATAACACGATCTCGGTCTTGCCCTCGCGAAGCCGTTCGTTTGCCTGTGCCGGTGTCTCGGCAATGTAAACCCTATAGCCGGAATCAGCGAGAATTTTTGCGACAGCCTCTTTCTGGCTGCCCAGGCACAGCAAAACACGTCGCGGCTTTGCGACAGTATCATCGTCCGTTTCCAGCGACGCCTTTCCGGACTGAAGGGCTGACAGCAAAGACCGGAGAGCGTTGTTGATCTCAAACTCCGAGGCCTTTTCCGCAAAATCGCCATTACTTGCGATAGCCGCGGGCTTGTTTTCTTCGAGCTGCTGAACCGTCGACGAAACCTTGCCTTTCGCGTCCTTGTTCGCGCGGAGCATGTTCTGACATCTCGGACAGCGGACGGTAAAGTTTCCGCTCGGAATCTTTGATTCGTCCAATTGAAGCGATACTGAGCAATTGTCGCAGCGGATAATCATAATAGTGGTCGGTGGTCGGTTGTCAGTGGTCAGTTCAGTTGGTGATAGGTGCGAGTCTCCGTCAGTTTCTTTCTGACAACTGACTACCGACAACCGACAACTGCATTATTCCATCATATCGAGCACGGAACTCGACGGAGTTGAGGTTGGCGGTGGCGGCGGTGGTGCAATAGCATCGACCGTTGGCCGTGTCGTGTTGTTCTGGTTGAGGTAGTCTTCCGTTGATGAAAGGCCTTTTAGTTGGAGCAGCAGATTGTTTTGGTTCGTTGCGTATGAAAGGCCGTCTTCGAGCGAGATCGTTTTGTCCTCGACCAGCTTTTTGATCACGCCGTCGAAATCCTGCATTCCGTCGATCTCGCCGTCCCTGATCGCGTCAAGCAAGGTCTTGCCTTCGCTTTCGCCTTTTTCGATATATTCGCGCGTTCGCGGATTGGACTTCATTATCTCAACCGCTGCGATACGGCCTTTGCCGTCTGCACGCGGAATAAGACGCTGCGAAACTATGTAACGAAACGTCTGTGCCAAACGAGTGCGAATAATGCGTTCTTCGTTCTTTGGATAAAGCCCGATGATGCGGTCGATGGTCTTGGACGCGTCGATAGTATGCAGAGTTGAAAGCACCAAATGGCCCGTTTCAGCTGCTTCGAGCGCGATCTCGGCAGTTTCCAGATCACGCATTTCGCCGACGAGAATAACTTTCGGAGCTTGCCGCAAAGCTGCTCTCAGTGCTGTTGCAAAATCTTTTGTATCGGCACCGACCTCGCGTTGGTTGATCGTGCTCTTTTTGTGGTTATGCAGAAATTCTATCGGGTCTTCGATCGTAACGATGTGGTAGGCTTTCGTCTCGTTGATCTGATCGATTATCGCGGCCAGCGTCGAGCTTTTTCCCGATCCGGTCGGCCCGGTCAGCAGAACGACGCCGTTTCTGATATTGCAGATGTCGCGCAGCTGCGGCGGGATGCTCAGTGCCTCAAAAGTGGGGACGTCGTGCGGTATCACACGCATTACGATCGAGTACGAATTACGCTGCTGAAAGATATTTACGCGAAAACGGCATTTTCCGGGGAGAGCGTAGCTAAGGTCGGCGGTTCGGTATTTGGCAAGCTGCAAAGCGGCGTCGGAATTGTCGCGAAGTATCGACATCGCGATCATCTCCGTCTGAAATGCCGTCAATCGCCCAAGCCCTAAGGGTGTCGAGGGATAAAGCGTGCCGTTGATCTCAACCTGAGGCTTTTGCCCGCAAGAGAAGTTCAAATCGCTCACGTTATCTGAAATGAGCAGCATCTGCTCTATGATTGGTGCTACATCCAGCAAACTCATCTGGGGGGTTACTCCTGAATAATTTCAAGAAAGGAAGGAATCCAAGGAAAGTTCTGTAAGGTTATTACCGCATGGAGGCTATTTGCGGCCAAAAAGATTATTAACCAAAACAGTAAACAATTGCAAGCTAAATTTTAACAATGGCTAACAATTGCGTGAGTCAGTCGTTTAGCCTGCTGATCAGATCACGTGTATTTTCCTTAATAGACAGGCTTTTTGCGTGTATCGCCGAGATAACAGCGACAGAATCCGCACCGGCGTCGATCACTGATCTTGCGTTGTTGAGCGTGATGCCGCCGATCGCTACAAGCGGAAAATTCCCTATCGCCTGTCGTACTGATTTGACAACGTCGAGGCCGGTGACCGGGTCGTGATCGGCTTTGGTCGCGGTCGGAAAAACCGGGCCGATAGCGATGTAATTAATCGGTTCGAGCATCGCGCTTATGGCCTGAGCGACACTGTGAGTGGAAAAACCTATGATCGCGTCCTTTCCAAAAAGATCGCGTGCATATTTCGGCGGCAGGTCGTTCTGGCCCAAATGAACGCCATCGGCACCGGCGGCGATAGCAATATCAACACGGTCGTTCACTATCAGCTTCGCTCCAAAACGGCGAGCTACCGTGATCGCTTCGATAGCATCGGAAAGAAATTTCCCGGATGCAGCCGATTTAGCGCGAACCTGAATAAAGCGAGCGCTGCCCGATGCCATTTCTTCGACCTGATCGGCAATCGAAAGCGGCGACAAATCGGGATCGGTTATCGGATAGATTAAGGGCAGATCGAACATCGTCGGTGGCGGGGCAATCGGTAAAGAGTTTAGTTTAGCGACCGCAGCATCAGATAGCCGTCCTCGCCGTTGTTGTAATATTTTACGACACGCTGGAGCACCGAGTAACCTGCGCTTTTATAGAGCGACTGGGCCGAAAGATTGCTGACGCGAACCTCGAGAACCACGGTCGTAATTCCTTTTTCCGAAAGCCGCGCGTGCAGATGCTCAAGCAGCATAACCGCTATGCCGCGTCGACGATGTTCCGGTGCAACGCAGAGCGTCGTGATGTGCGCGGCCCCGTTAGGATTTACTACCACGAATACAAACCCGGCGATCGTGCCTTCGGCGGTCAACGCCCGATAGGAAAGCGACTGCGGCTCGTTCATTAAATAGTTGAATGTGTGTTTCGAGTAGTTTTCACCATTGCGAAAGCAACGAAGGTTTAGCCGGACTATCTCAGGAAGATTCTTGTGTGAAATAGGATTTATCGAATATGTGGTCGGCGGAGCCGGAACAATTATTTCCTCTTCCGCCGTCGGCGAGAAAAAGAAAAGGTTCCGCAATGATTGAAATACTGCCACTTTTTTATTCAATGAGCATGCAGTCGCCGTAGCTGTAAAAACGATAGCGTTCGGCGATCGCGTGCTCGTAGGCTTTCATTATAAGTTCACGGCCCGCAAAAGTTGAAACCAAAACCAGCAGAGAACTTTGCGGAAGATGAAAATTTGTCAGCAGAGCGTGCGCCACCGAAAACTTATAGCCGGGCGTTATGGTCAGATTCGCAGTGCCATCGCCGGATACTATCGCGGCGTGTTCCGCAAAACACGATTCGAGCGCTCTGGTCGTTGTTGTTCCTACGCAGACGATCCGACGTTTTTGGCCGAGAGCATTATTTAATGCATCGGCAGCGCTTTTCGAAATGTGAAATCGTTCGGGCGAAACCGTGTGCTCAGACAGGTCGTTAACGCGAACCGGTTCAAACGTGCCGTAGCCGACATGCAGCGTGATCTCTACGATCTCAGTTCCTTGCTCCGCAATGCTGCTCAAGATCTCCGGCGTGAAATGCAGCCCCGCAGTCGGCGCCGCTATAGCGCCGCGTTGCGAGGCAAACACGGTTTGATACCGCTCACGGTCGGTATCGACAGCGTCATATTCTCGTTTTATGTAAGGCGGCAGCGGCGTTCGTCCGATTTGATCGATTATCGCGTCAAGATCGCCGTCGGCCTCAAACTCCATGAGAACATCGCCGGTCTCGCGTTTTTCGAGAACCGTGCATGAAAGTCTCGGATCGAAATCGATCCGTTTACCAACGGAAAGCCGCCGTCCGGGTTTTGCTAAAACCTCCCAACGATCTCCTTCGATTTGTTTTACCAGAAATATTTCGACCCGTGCTCCGGTCTCGGTCGTGCCGTAAAGCCTTGCGGGAAAGACCTGTGTGTTATTAACGACAAGAATATCCGAGGGCCGCAAATACTCGACAACGTCTGTAAATTTTCTATCGTCAAATGAATGCGAAAGGCGGTTTACCGCTAACATTCGCGACGCCGAACGCGTCGCAAGCGGGGAGTCGGCGATAAGCTCGGACGGTAGATGAAAGTCGAAATCTTGAATGTTGATCGGCACAAAAGTATGTTAATGGCAATTGAAGATGTCCGGTTTTGTTAGGACATTAGATGTGCCGGTTTTTTTCTTTTCTTCATAGTGGCTACGGTCACCATGAAAAGGTTGCGAAGCCGTACACTATCTAATATAATTGGTGCAGCCAAAGAATTAAAGCTACATTGGGACTTGTCCGCGTTAATCCTGAGGCGTGACAAAAACCTTGGAAGGCCTTGGGCCGTGATTCGCCGCCTGTCAAAAAATGGGCGCGTCGATTGGAGGACTATGGGAAAAACAAATACCAGTGGGATTGTCTTTTTAGGAGCGCTGTCCGGTCGGGGACGGCATGTCAGCGGCCTTGTTAGGGGGCTCGCGTGTTCGTTGGCGGTCGGCGTTTTCTTATGCGCAGCTGTAGTATGTTCGGCTCAGGATCCACGCTTCATCGGTGGAGCGGGAATAACGGTCTTTGCCGACTCAAACTTCCGCGGCACGACTCAGACATTTCAATCTGACGTTTCTGACCTCAGATCGTCCGGACTCGACAACAGGATCTCAAGTCTAAGAATAGGCCCCGGAGAGCAGTGGGAGGTTTGCGAGAACCGCAACTATGGAGGCCGCTGTATCGTCGTTTCCGGTCAGGAATCCAATCTGCAAAACAACGGTTGGGGCGATCGTATCTCTTCCATCCGAAGAAACAGCGGCGGCGGCGGCGGTGGTCAACGCCCTCCGAGTTGGGCACAGGGAACCTTTTATGCCCGTAATCCACAGACCGGCGGTACGCTTCAAATGACTGTCCAGAATAACGGACAAGTGACTTTTATCCAGGATGGCGGCACGACCACTTATGGCTCTATGAACGGCACGATTCTTACAAATGGACCATATCGGGCACGCATTTCCCAGATAAATAACGGCATTCGCACGACCAGCACGACGAACTCGAGGGATCGGATTGATTATTCCCGCAATAACCCCGGACCGGGTTGGGGCGGCGGAGGTGGCGGCAATGTTCCTAGTTGGGCCTTGGGAACATTTTATGCACGCAATCCCCAGACTGGCGGGACGATTCAAATGACCATCCAGAACAACGGACAAGTGATGCTGATCCAGGATGGAAGCACCACTACCTACGCCTCTTTGAACGGCACCATTCTTACGAATGGCCCGTATCAAGCGCGAATTTCCCAAATTAGGAACGGCATTCGCACGACCAACACATCGAACTCAAGAGATCGGATCGATTATACCAGGAACCGTACCTGGTAGGTTAAATTCGCTTGAGTTAAACGGAAACGGCGTACTTTTTGCAAGTACGCCGTTTTTTATTTGTTCTGGTGCCGGAGGTCGGACTCGAACCGACATGAGGTTGCCCCCGCCAGATTTTGAGTCTGGTGCGTATACCAATTTCGCCACTCCGGCCCTTATCGGCGTGGAATTTAAGATGATAAGGCGCGCGAATCGGAACGTCAAGGCGTGAATATTCCGGGTATGGGCCTTTCGCCCGCGTGGCCGAACTGCACCGCCCTAAACGCGCCGTCGCTGCTGCGTAGGTAATACCAGACCCGATCGCTTTCGCGATGAAGCGCGATGTCCGCGCGTCCGTCGCCATCGAAATCGGCCTGAAGCGGTTTATCGGCGGCCAATCCAAAGAACGCAGCACCGAAACCGTCTGTGGTTCGCAGTAAATACCAGATGCTTTCAGAGGCTCTAAACACGACTAAATCGGCCCGGCCATCTCCATCGAAGTCACCGGCAACCGGTTTATCTCCGGCGGTTCCGAACGGCGTAATGGCAACACTGCCTGTTTTCGATCCGAGACTATACCAAACGCCGCTTGATGGCCTGAACACCGCGATGTCCGACTTCCCGTCTCCGTCGTAGTCAGCCGGTACCGGGAAATCTTCGGCAAGCCCGAACTGAAGCGCGGCAAAGCCCTGTGTGCTTCGCAGCAAATACCACGTTCCGTTCGATGGGCGAAAGACAGCGACATCCGATTTGCCGTCGCCGTCGAAATCCTGGGGCACAGGAACGTCTTCGGCCAGTCCGAAACCTGTGTACCGAACCGTGCCGCTTCCGCTTTCAAGAACGTACCAAATGCCGTTCGACGGACGGAAAACTGCATAGTCCGTCTTGCCGTCGCCGTCGAAATCGGAATACACGGGCAGGTCGCCCGTGCTGCCGAAAGCGGCCGAGGTGACCGTCGAATCGGAACTGTTAAACACACGCGTATCGGGCCGCGACGGGTCGTCATTTAGGTCAAAAACGGAAAGATCGGTCTTGCCGTCACCATCGAAATCGAACGGTGTTGAGCCAGTCGATTTCGTTGAGCACGAACACGAAAACCCGTCAGTCACAACCAGATCGTCGATATACTGGCCCTCACGAAATGAGCCGATGTCAGTGCCGATGCGCCACCTGAGCCTGACGCTCTGACCGCCAGCCGATTCCGGCAGCGTTACCCGCGAAGTGATAAAAACGGAAGTCTGCCCGATTCCGCTTCGGCCTGACCAACCGTTCCTGCCGCCGAGCGGATTGCTGCAGCATGTATCGATAATGCCGTCGTAACCGCCGCTTACGAACATGCCGCCTGCATCGAGAATGTCTGCCCATTCGCCCTCGTCGTATTTAATTTCCAGAACCGAACCGTCAAACAACCTGTTCCTCAAAAATGTCGTTTCGAGCTCATACCAATTCCTAAAACTCAACTCCGCGTTTTTTGATTTGATCTCAAACTGCGGTGAGACCATCTCGTTTAAACCCATTTGATGCGGTGCCGGCGAGAACGCAGAATTCGGGACCGACTGCTGTCTAATGCTCGATGAACGCCACAGTTGATGATTCGTGGTGCTCGATGTCGTCCAGTCGGCGGGCAATTCCGGCGCTGTCGAACGGTCAAAATTTTCCGAAAAAGCAACGACATTTTCACCGGTCTGCAGAAAAATATCGGTCGTTCCAATATCCTCGGTTCCATCACGGAGACGCAGCCGCAGATTGAGTCTCGCACCACACGCGACGCTGTTCGAGACCGTGATTGTAAACGGCCGTGACACCTCAGGGCCGTTAACAGGCATCGGGCCATAGACTTGAACCTGGCCGATATTCGCGACGCCGAAACCGACCAGTTCCGCTGTTAGGTTCGTCGCGTCGCGTCTGCCCTCGTTTCGCATGCCGATGTTTATCGAAATAGTTTCGCCCGGCTCTGGAGCGTTGTTGACACGGCAGCTTTCAGAGCTGATCACTGCCGAGCCGGCGACCCCAACCGGAACAGGCGAAAGCGCGAAATTTTCGGTCGCCGCTTCGCCGCTATCCAACTGGATTTCGCGCGATGCTGTTCGGTAGCCGTCCGCATTAGTGGTCAGCGAATATGTTCCCGGGATTACAGTCATCGGCCCGTAAGTTCCTGTCCCGGTTGTGTATCGGACAAATTGCGTCGCTGTGATCTTTGCATTCTCGATCGGCAAACCGGTTAGAACATCGGTGACAGTTCCCGAAACCAAGGCTCGCGGAGCAGCCGTGCATTCGTCGTATTTAAAGCTGCCGATGCGCGTCAGCCATGCGAAATCACTTATATTCTGGCTCTCGATCGTGTAATATCCGTTGGTCATCCAGAACGTGCAATCGTCGACCGGATCGACGCTCAATCCGCTGTATTCGCCCCAACGCCAGCCGAAAGCTTTCTGAACACCGGTTCCATTTATCAAAGTTCCTTCAGTTCTAAATTCACCAACCGGCTCGGTCGCGAGCCGTCCGGAATAAAGTATCGAAGGCTTCTTTACATCCGACACAAAGTTGTATTGAACGGCGATATTCGACTGATGATCCTGTGCCGTCGATGCGATCCATCGGGACGATTCCGTGTCGCCGAGCGTTGCTTGTTCGCTTACGGCAAAAGCATTCGCAGTGCTTCGGAATTCGTAAACACGAACACCGGCCCGATATTCCTGGCCGACCGTTGTCATCCTCACCGTTTGATTTGTGACGAGCGATTCGTGCGTGCCGTGATTTCGATATGCCAGTCTGTGATTCAGGCGGTCGCTCACCGAGTCCATGCGTTCACCCGGCGGCGGTTGGGCAATATCGGGCCGTCCGTCAGGGCTGGTCGGGTCGAACGCTGCAACCGCGATCGGACTTTCCGGGCGTTCAGTAAACGACGAGTTTTCAGGTTCATCAAAGTCTGCGTGAAAATCGAAAAGCCGTATTGCGTCCTGAGCGTCGCCATATTCGGTTGCTGTAAACGAAGCAAAGATGTTCGGTTTTTCCGGTTGCGGGGGCTCAAGTCCGTCCAAGTCCGCCGGCAGCATTCCGCGCCGCCTGATCTGCACCTGATCGGGTTGATTAAAATAGACATACGCGGCGGGCAAACCAGCGAGCATCTTTTCGCGGTCAAAGGCAAACATCCCACTGCCGTAATAATCGGCGCCGAGAAATTCGTCCGCCGACATATAATATCCGTCGGGCCAGACGCCGAATTTTGGAAAATCATATTGCCGGTTAGTCGGCATCACGAATTCGTAGGCAAAATAACCACCAAGCGGATCGCCGGTCTGCGAAACGGCGACCATCTGCCGGAAAGGCGGAAAATTAGAACAGATCTGCGTGATCAGCCAGCGGTCTGCAAGCGCGTCATACAGCACATTTGGCAAACCGTCATTGCGGGTCGAGCATGCCGTGCCGAGCGGTTCAAAGATCGTGCTGATCTTGAATGGCGGAGAAAGCGCATTTCCGGATTTGTCGAATACGCGGAGCAGTGAATTGAGGACCTGAACGTAATGCGCCGGACCGACGTCACCGGTCATATCCGCTGGCACGAACAGCAAACCATAGGCTGCCGCATTGTCCAGATTTTGCAAACCGTCGAACGAGAGAATAGGACTCGGCATCGGTGTAATGCCGAACGGATTGGGTTCGATGGAAATGTCTGTCAGATCGGACGTTCGGGCTGTTAGCGGCGAAAAAAGTCGAGAGATTTCGGCTGCTTCAAGATTTCGGTTTGCTGGTGTGGCCTTGCCTTGACGCGAAAGTATTTCGGAGAGTTTTTCCGTTTTTGCAGGAGTTGTCGCGGCCAATGACACGGGCGCGGAAATGGCCGGAACGGGATTCGATTGCGGCTTGCTTTCAACCGACGGCAGTAGGGCCGATACGGCGATTGCCACCGAGATCGCTATGAGTAAAAATGATGTTCGGGCGAGCACGCGTTTATTGTTCCACGCCATGGGGCGATCAACTACCGTTCAGCATTATAATCTCGACGCGCCGACGCGCGTCTTCTAAAAACGAATCGATATTTGCCGCGACGGTTTCTTCCCTCAGACTTTCGTTAATGACCGCACGCACGCGATCGAGTCCCTGCACGACCTGTCCCGGATTGTTCTTGCGAAATTCCGGGACGTAAGTTTGATTGTAATATTGTTCCTCGTCCTCGCGCGTGATTACCACGAAAGAACGGAAACGGAAGTCCAAATAGCTGTTTATCGCAACACGCTGGGCGATCATGCGTTCGAAATTGTCGTCGCTGACCGACGAAAAGCCGACAATGCGCAACCGGCGTTCAAACTCCGCTGTCGAGGGAAAATACGCCAATATTTTTGCGATTTCAGCAGTTATTTCGCTCGTCGTCGGAGCGTTTCTTGGCAAACGCTCAGCCTCAAGCGCGAGTATTCGCTGATCGATGACCAATCGCAGAGCCTCGTCCAGGTCAATTTGGGCCGGCGGATCGAGCGACTTTCCCGGTTGGAGCGCTAATTGCCACCGCAGGTCAGAAAGCGTGATCAACTCGCGTCGGACGCCGTCGCTAACTGTTGCAAGCGTTCGGTCAACAACCGTCTGAGCCGAGCCGCTGCAACAAAATGCCGCCAGCATCACACTGAGAACAAATGTTGCATTTAGCAGACAATCCTTAAATCTAGCCATCCGTTTCCCCAATTTTTTAATATTATGCCATATCCGCTGTTAATCCAAGCATTTCCGGCAGTAATTTAATTGACAAACAGCGTTAAAAACGGTTTAATTGAAAAGGAAAAGTACGGACGCCTCGTCTCCGCTAAATTCCCTTCCTGTCACAGTAATAACCAAGATCGCTACCGAAATACGGGTACGTCTCCCTAAATAAATGTCATTTACCGTCGCAACAAAGCGATCCACACGGCCATTCCCACTCGTAGGCCAGAGCTTGGAGCCGACGACCGAGTTGAAGTTTATTTCAGAACTCGGCCGGAGCCTGCTCTTTATGGTCCACCCTAAAAAAGTGGCATTAAGGGTTGCAAGCGCGGTCAGGGATGGCGTAAACGCAAACGCCTGCGCTTTCGTCGCCGAACTGGAAAATATTGGCGTCGTTAGCTGCGGTTTTGACGACAAAGGCGAGCTGAATACGGATTTTTTCGACAAACCGCGCTTCGAAAAGTGGTTCGAGTTTATGCCGCCGCAGGTTGGCTATTGTGAGGAAGACCCCGACAAATTTTTGCTGACGGCGATCGATCACCGGCTCGAATACGTGTCGCCGCTGCATATCAATGGCGAAATAAAAGGCGCCCTTATAATCGGGTTTTCGCGAAAACAGGATTTTACCGAGGCAAAAGGCAGTCTGATCGAAGCGGCGACGCAAATGGCGGCAATGAGCGTAAATCTTTCGGCCCATTACGAGACGGCGATCAACCACTCGATAAGCCAGGCCCGCGAGGAACATCGCCGGTTTACCGAGTCCGTGCTTGACGCTCTGCCGGTTTCGCTATATGTCGTCGACCGCGATTACCGGATCGTAACCTGGAATCGTCATCGCGAGATCGGTGCACAGGGAATTCCGCGCGATGCCGTGATCGGCAGAAATGTCTTTCAGGTTTTGGCCCGTTATCCGGCCGGCAAGGTCAAAAACGAGTTTGAACGGGCTTTTGTAACCGGACAGATGGAGCGGCTCGAGCAGCAGACGACCGCCGAGGACGGTTCGACCCAGCATTGGCTTATCAGCAAAGTTCCCATGCTTGATCCGGAATCCGACGAAGTGACCCACGTCATCACGATAGGCGAGGACGTGACGGCGCGTGTTGAAGCGATACAGGCTATCGGGCGCGCCGATAAAATGGCAGCGGTCGGGCGGCTTGCGGCCGGCGTCGTGCATGAGATCAACAATCCGCTCGCAACCATCTCGGCCTGTGCTGAGGCTCTCGAACACCGCTTGGAGGAAGGCGCGTTTGAGGGTTCCGAGGCAATCGACGATCTAAAAGAATATCTTGGCCTGATAAAGAACGAAGCCTTTCGCTGCAAATCGATCACGACCGGCCTGCTCGATTTCAGCCGTCTGCGAACCGGCGACCGACACCTGGTTGATCTGAGCGATACGATCCGTTCATCGGCAAACCTGATCTCGCATCAAAATCGCAGCGGACAGATCAAGATCGCCGTCGAGCTTGCCCAGAAGATGCCGCTCGTCAAAGCGGACGCCGGACATATTCAGCAGGCGATAATCGCGCTTGCGACAAACGCTATCGACGCGATGCCTGACGGCGGCACGGTTACCTTTGCGGCGATGGCCGACAAGAAACGCCTGTCGATCGAGGTTCGCGACACCGGCGTCGGCATCGCGAGTGAAGATATGTCAAAGATCTTTGAGCCCTTTTTTACAACAAAAGAAGTTGGCCGGGGAACCGGTCTCGGGCTTGCGGTTTGTTACGGCATCGTGACAGATCACGGCGGCCGGCTCAGCGTCCGTTCAAGCGTTGGAAAGGGCACAACGTTTACTATCGCGCTTCCGATAACCGATCAGGGATAAAGTAAAATTATGGCAAAACTCCTGGTAGTTGACGACGAAAAAAACCTGCGAACGGTGATCCAAAAGGAGATGGTCCGAAAGGGCCACGAGGTCGAGACCGCGCCTGACGGACAGGCTGCGTGGGACCTACTGGAATCGCGCGATTTCGACGTTTTGCTGTGCGATATAAATATGCCGCGGCTCGACGGAATCGGGTTGCTGCGTCGCATTCGAGAAAAAGGCCAAAATCCGCCCGAGGTGATAATGCTGACCGGCCAGGGAACGGTCGAGACCGCTATCGAGGCAATGAAGCTCGGGTCGTATGATTACCTGACAAAGCCATATCGCATTACGGAACTTGCCGCATTGGTCGCTCAAGCCGCCGAAAAGAAAAGTCTCAAGGTCGATAATCAGCGTCTGCGTGCCCAGCTTGCACGCTCGACAAGCTCGACGCCGGACATTATTTCCGAATCGCCGCAAATGAAAGAAGTCTTGCGGCTCGTCCAGCGTGTCGCGCCGTCGGAAACATCCGTGTTGATCACAGGCGAATCAGGCACCGGGAAAGAGCTTGTAGCACAAGCTATTCATCGATTTAGCCCGCGTGCGCAAAAGGCTTTCATTGATCTGAACTGCGCCGCGTTGCAGGATACCTTGCTCGAATCGGAGCTGTTCGGCTATGAGGCCGGTGCATTTTCCGGTGCTCGTACTCGCAAACTCGGTTTGCTCGAACTCGCCGATGGCGGCACTATCTTTCTCGACGAGATAATGGAAATGCCTTCGCAGCTTCAGTCAAAACTGCTGCGTGCCATCGAAACGCGTACGTTTTTCCGCGTCGGCGGCGTTAAAAAGGTCGAGGTCGATGTTCGGCTGATCGCCGCGACGAACCGCGATCCGGATCAGGCCGTTGCCGAGGGAAGTTTCCGAAATGACCTGCTCTATCGCATCAACAGCTTCTCGATACATATTCCGCCCTTGCGCGAACGCCGTGAAGACATCGAACCGCTCGCACATCATCTGCTGCAACAGGTCGGCGGCGTAAATCCGCCCGAGCTGACGCAACCGGTTCTCGAAGCGTTGGTTAGCTATTCGTGGTCGGGCAATGTCCGCCAGCTTCGCAATTGTTTGGAACGCGCGGCATTGCTAGCCGACAACGACCGCATAACGATCCGCGAACTGCCGCCCGAGGTAATGAACAAGATCGACGGCCCAAGAGTTTCCGTCAACTATATAGGAGGCCAAACGGGCATTGTCGGCTCATTCCAAAATTCAGCTTCGACAAATCTGCGCGACGTCGAGCGCCAACAGATACTAAGCGCATTAGAAAAAACCGGCTGGCACCGCGGCAAAACAGCAGAACTGCTCGGCATCTCGCCCTCAACCCTCTACCGCCGCCTGCGCGAATACGATCTGGAAGTTCGCTAAAACTTGTTTCGTTTCTGGAATGGCGTCTGTGTTTCTATGAAACACAGACGCCATTCCAGAAACGAAACAACGGCAAAAATTGTATTAATTGCGAACGCTCGCAGTGACTTTCTCGATAAATTCGTTGATCTTACCGTTCTCGATCCAGCGGGCGACGATGACGATGTCGTTTTCGGGGTCGATATAGATGATGTTGGTTCCGTTGCCGACGTGGACAAATGCCGACGCCGGAGCCGCCGGGTAATATTTGCGGTCGGTGTTTAGGAACCAGTTCATAAAGCCGTATGTAGGCTGCGGGCCGGTCGGAGTTTTAGCTTGTCTTATAAATTCTTCGGACAAGAGATGTTTCTTTCCCCATTTACCGTTGCGCGATGTGAGCAGGCCAAAGCGGGCCATGTCATATGCATTGATAAACATACCGCCGCCCCAATGCCCGCCGCCGCTGACCGATTGGACGATCTGGCCGTCGATGACGACGAACGAATTTTCATAGCCGTACCAACGCCAGGTGCTCGACGCACCGATCTCATCCATCAGATGTTCTTTCAAAACCTGCGGCAAAGGTCGTCGCCAAACGTTTAAAGCGGCTAGGGCAAGAACATTGACGCGAACGTCGTTGTATTCGTAAACCATTCCCGGCTCATTTCTCTTTCGCGTCAGCCACGTAGAATTATCGCGGTCAGGCCGGTCAGCCCATTCGGGTTTGCCCCACAGCGTGCCTTCCCAATCGCTCGTCTGGCGAAGCAGGTGTTCCCAGGTGATCTTGCGGTTGTGTTCGGTGGCGAACAGTTCGATGGATTGGGGTTTGCCGAACTGATCTGCATCGCCAAAACGCTGTCCCGGAATGTAAGGCGCGGTGACCGACGAATAATCAGACACTTTGTCCTGCAAACTGCGGATCAGTTTGCGGTCAAACGCAAGACTGACGGTCGCGGAAAGAAAGCTCTTTGTGACGCTGTGCGTCATATCGACTCGGTTTGGCTCGCCCCATTCGGCGACGATGTAACCGTTGCGGATAATAATTCCGGTTACGTCCCCACGAACTTTAAAAAGCCCGATCGCCTCGCCAAATGGTTCGCGTCCAAACGTCTGTGCCTGGCCGAACTGTTGGCTTCGCGGAGATTTGGCCTCTGATGCGATCGCAAAATCGACGGCCTCTTTCAGCTTTGCCGCATCGAGTTTGGCTTGCTCAGCAGTGCGGCGTTCCCATGAACCGGCAGGTGGGACGTAACTGCTTTGGGCATACGAAATACTATCGCTTGCGGAGAGTGCAAATATTGAAGCCGCTAAAAGTAAAATTTTGAACGGATTATTCGTCATGTGCTTTTCGATCCTAGTCGTAAACTTTATGCCAAACGTGAGTTGATCGTTTCGCCCTTACTGACGTGCGGGCTCCTGCATGATAGCCCACTCCCGTCACGACCTTGCGGCGCGGATTATGTCGGCAAAAACTCCGGCGGCAGTTACATCCGCACCGGCACCGGCGCCTTTTATGACGAGCGGCTGTTCGGAATAACGGTTGGTATAGAACAGCACGGCGTTGTCCTTGCCGGAGAGATTTGCGAAATTGTGATCGGGCCCGATGCTCTGCAGGCCGACCGATGCTTTTCCGTCGGCAAATGTCGCAATATATTTTAGCGAAAGCCCTCGCGAATGAGCATCGTCGTAAAGCTCTTTGAAATGTTCATCCTGTCGTTCCATTTCGGCATAGAAATCAGCGACCGAGCCCGCAAAACACGCTTCTGGTAGAAACCCGATGTTCTCGATGTCGTCCATCTCAAGAACATTGCCTGCTTCTCTGGCGAGTATGAGTATCTTTCGCGCGACATCAGTTCCGCTTAGGTCCAATCGCGGGTCGGGTTCGGTGTAGCCCTCATCTTGAGCCTGCCGGACGACCTCGGCAAATTTCCGAGTGCCGTCGTAGTTGTTGAAAACAAAATTGAGCGTGCCGGACAAAACCGCCTCGATGCGATTCACCTTGTCGCCGCTGCGGAGCAGGTCATTCAAAGTGTTTATCACCGGCAAGCCCGCACCGACATTGGTCTCGAAAAAGAAGTTTGCGTTGTATTCGCGTGCAAGATCTTTGAAATTCAAATATTTCTCATATTCGGACGAAGCCGCAACCTTGTTGCAGGCGATAACCGAAATGCTTTTTCGCAACAGTTTTGGATACGTTTCGACCACCGCCTCGCTTGCGGTTATATCGACGAAAACAGAATTGCGCAGATTGAGATTGATGATCGAATCAGTGAATTCAGCAATGCTCGACGCTTCAGCCTCGGCCAGTCTGGTAGCAGCGTCAGCCAACTCGATCCCGTCTTCGGACAGCAATGCTTTCTTGCTGTTGGCGATGCCGACAACGCGCAGGTTTAGGCGCATGTCGTCGGAAATGTGGCTGTACTGCTGGGCGATCTGGCCGATCAGACGGCTTCCGACCGTGCCGACGCCGGCGATGAAAATATTGATCTGCTTCTTGCCGTCCGAAAAGAATTCCTCGTGCAGCACATTGACGGCTTTGCGAACGTCCGTGGAGCCGATGATAGTCGAGATATTTCGTTCCGATGATCCTTGGGCGATCGCGTGTATATTGATGCCGTTTTGCCCGAGCGTCGCAAACATACGGCCGCTGACGCCGGTATGCGATTTCATATTGTCACCGACGACCGCAAGAATCGAAAAACCCGTTTCGACACCAAGTGGTTCGATCTTGCCGATCTTGATCTCGTTTTCGAACTCGCGATCAACCGTCAATTTCGCAGCCGCCGCGTGTTTGTCCTCGATGGCAACACAGATCGAATGCTCGGACGAGCTTTGTGTGATCAAAATAACATTGATGCTGGAGCGCGAAAGTGCGTCGAACAGACGTTTTGAAAACCCCGGAATGCCGACCATTCCGCTGCCCTCAAGGCTGAGTACCGCTATCGAATCGATACTTGTGATGCCGCGAATAATGCCGTCGCTTTCGCCGCTCTCGGCTTCGATCAGCGTGCCGCGGTCGTCCGACGAAAAAGTATTCTTGATCCAAAGCGGAATCCCCTTCGCCATAACAGGCTGGATCGTCGGCGGATAGATCACCTTTGCACCGAAATGCGAAAGCTCCATTGCCTCGCGATAATTGATGCGCGGAATCTGGCGTACGTTTCGCACAAAACGCGGGTCGGCTGTCATCATCCCGCTAACGTCCGTCCAAATTTCCAGAGATTCCGCATCAAGCGCCGCCGCGATGATCGCCGCCGTGTAATCCGAACCTCCGCGTCCTAGCGTTGTTGTCGCACCATCCGGGCCTGATGCGATGAATCCCGGCAGAATAAAAAGCGAATGGATGGAGCCGTATATATGGTCATTTATCCTGCGATTTGTCTCCTCAAAATTAACCGCTGCAAAGCCGTAATTTTGATCAGTGCGAATGATCTGGCGGCTATCGAACCAATCGTTTTCGCTGCCGTTATGGGTTAAGTATTCGGAAACGATCTTTGATGAAACCAGTTCGCCAAAGCTAAGTATGCGGTCAAGCGTGCGTTCCGAAAGCTCGCGAACTCGCAATACGCCTTCACAGATGCTTTCAAGCTCATTCGAGGCGGTTTCGACAAACTCGTTCAAGCTCTGTGGAACACTTGCCGGAAACAAACCGTGCATTGTTTCGGTATGACGATCTTTTATCTCGCCGATCGTTTCAAGAAAGCTTTCATCGCCAAATGCGGCCATTTGGCCGGCGGCGATCAGCATGTCCGTTGTGCCCTGTATGGCCGAAAGCACGACTACACATTTGCCGTCGGCCGCGGCGGAGCGAACAATCTGCGCGACCTTTTTAATATTCTCGGCGCTCGCGACAGATGAACCGCCGAATTTTAGTACCTTCATATCCTGCTTAGCACCACTTCTTTAACTTTTTCGTAACTCACGTCTATCCCAATGCTATGTTTTGTCCGTGATTCAAGTTGTTTCACCGATTCCGGCATTACAACGTAATTACCTATGATCTTTTCAACCGAATCGAACTTTACCGGATGAGCCGTTTCGAGTATAAATCCACGACTATTACGCCGATTTTCAAGGTGATCCGCAAGTGCAGTGTAGGCAACCGCTCCGTGCGGATCGAGAATATAACCGTATTCTTTGTGAACAAACCGCATTGTTTCAGCAGTTCGCTCGTCGGTAATGCTGACCGCACTTAATGTTTGACGAAGAGCGGCATCATTGTTATCAAACATCTCTAAAATTCGAACAAAATTGCTCGGATCGCCGACATCCATTGCGTTTGAAAGCGTTGAAACAGATGGTTTCGGTGCGTAGTGGCCGGTTCTGAAAAACTCGGGTACAACGTCATTTGCATTGCACGCCGCGATAAATTTCTCGACAGGCAGGCCCGACTTGTTTGCCAGCATTCCGGCCGCAAGATTGCCGAAATTACCGCTCGGCACGCTTATAACTGGCGGCGGGCCGTCCCATTGTTTTAAGGCAAATAGGTAATAAAACTGCTGCGTCAGCCAACGGGCGACATTTATCGAATTGGCGGAGGTTAAAAAGACCTTTGTTCGCAGATCAGCATCAGCAAGAGCTTGTTTTGCAAGGAATTGACAGTCGTCAAATGTTCCCTGTACTTCCAAAGTAATTACATTACCGCCCAAAGTTGTCAATTGAAGTTCCTGCACACGGCTGACTTTGCCTTTTGGGTAGAGAATTACTACCTCGATCCCTTGGGCATTGTGAAACCCATTTGCAACGGCACCGCCGGTATCGCCGGAAGTCGCTACAATAACAACTGTTTTTTGTGAACTTCGCAGGGAAAAATGCTGGAGACAGCGACCCATAAATCGTGCCCCGACATCCTTAAATGCCAGCGTCGGGCCGTGGAAAAGTTCCAGAGCAGAGATTTTGTCCGAGATTTCCACAAGTGGAAAAGTGAAATCCACCGCTTCTTGGCAGATATTAAAGAGCTTTTCATCCGGGATCGAATCGCCGATGTAGGGTTTTATCACGGCAAACGCGATCTCGGCCTCAGAGAGATCGGCGAGATTGCCAAGCAAATGAGCGGGAAATTTTGGTATCGAGTCGGGAAAGTAAAGCCCTTTATCGTCAGGCTGGCCATTCAAAACGGCCTCGCGAAACGATACCGTGGCTGACTTTCGGTTTGTGCTAAAGTATTGCATCGGTTATCGCTCGCAGCAGCAAACTTCTGCTAATGATATTACTTTTTGTATAGCTTTACGAAATATGGATAAAGTTCGAGTTCATGCTCCCGCAACAGTTTCAAATGTTGTCTGCGGTTTCGACTGCCTCGGCTTTGCGCTTGAATCGCCGTTTGACACGTTTGAGCTTAATAAGACCGCTGAACGTACCATTCGGATCATTAATCAAGACGATTTCAATTTGCCGACCGATCCAACCAAGAATGTGGCCGGTGTTGCTCTACAGGCAATGATGGACGCGGCAAGTGTCGAATTTGGCGTTGAGCTTGTATCTAATAAAACTATCAAACCTGGCAGCGGTATCGGTTCGAGCGCGGCAAGCGCTTGCGGCGCTGTCGTCGCGCTGAATGCTCTGCTCGACAATCGATTTTCCGAGAGTAATCTGGTCGAATTTGCAATGGCCGGCGAACAACTCGCGTCGGGCACACGCCACGCCGATAACGTCGCTCCTTGCATATTCGGCGGTTTCGTTCTCGTTCGCTCGGTCGATCCAATTGATATTGTTCGGCTCGATTATCCGCAGCTGTGGGCAACCGTCATTCATCCGCAGATCGAGATAAAAACCGCCGAGGCTCGTGTCCTTTTGCCTAGAAATGTCCCGCTCAAAGACGCCGTGCGCCAATGGAGCAACCTCGGCTCCTTCGTTGCGGCACTGGCAAAAGGCGACTATGAGCTAATGAGCCGTTCGATGGAAGATTTTATCGTGGAACCGGTACGTTCGAAACTAATACCAAAGTTTCAAGAGGTTAAAGATGCGTGCATGAAAGCCGGAGCCATCGGAGGTGGCATCTCAGGTTCGGGTCCGTCAATGTTTATGCTTTCGGAAGCGAACGAAACCGCTTTTGCTATCGAGAAAGCAATGTCCGACGTCTTATCAACAACCGGTATTGATTTCAACATTTACATCTCATCTGTCGATCCCACGGGCGTGAGGATGGCTTGAGAAATATCGGGGACTATTTTTGTTGAGGACAAACCTGTTAGAATCAAACCTAAATGTTGACTAGGGAATTAGAAGAAACATTAAGCTTTGCGGTAGATCAGGCGGTGCGGCATCGGCATGAGTATGTGACGCTTGAGCATTTGTTGTTTGCTTTGCTGCAGGACAGCGCGGCTCGGGATATTTTGTTCAACTGCGGCGCGCGGATCGACGAGATGGCAAACGCGCTCGAGGAATATTTTTCCGATGTGCTGGAAAAGCTGCCGGATGAAATAAAGGTAATGCCGGAGCTAACGGCTACTTTCCAATCGACGATCAACTATGCCGTGTTGCAGTCCGAGGGCAGCGGCCAGCCGGCGGTGGACGGTGGAAACATTCTTGCAGCGTTTTACCAGGCCGAACAAAGCTACGCGGTTTATCTTCTGCTGCAGCAGGGCGTGACGCGGCTCGACATTCTCAACTACATCTCGCACGGTATTTCCAAGGTCGAGCATTCCGACCCGTTTCCCGATGGATTTGATGACGACGATGAATTTCCCGGCATGGGCGGGCCGCGGCCGCAAGGCAAACCGCTCGAAAGTTTTACTGTCGAACTCGTCGCCAGAGCGAAAGAAGGCTTGATCGACCCGATCGTCGGCCGTGAAAAAGAGATCGAACGCACGATACAGGTTCTCTGTCGCCGCAAGAAAAACAACCCTCTTTATGTCGGCGAACCGGGCGTTGGAAAGACCGCGCTTGCCGAAGGCCTCGCGCTCAAGATCAGCGACGGTAACGTTCCCGAAGTTTTGCAAGGCGCAAAGGTATTCGCGCTCGATATGGGTGCCGTGCTTGCGGGCACGCGTTATCGCGGCGATTTCGAACAGCGGTTCAAGGCGATAATCAACGACCTGAAGAAAGAAGAAAACGCGATACTGTTTATCGACGAGATACATACCATAGTCGGAGCCGGTTCGGTTTCCGGCGGTTCGATGGATGCGTCGAATATTCTGAAACCGGCACTCGCCGACGGTGAGCTTCGTTGTATCGGCTCGACCACGTTCGCGGAATACAAAGCGGCATTTGACCGTGACCGTGCTCTCGCTCGCCGTTTTCAAAAGATCGAGATCAACGAACCAACCATCGACGAAACGTTTCAAATCCTCAAGGGTCTTAAACGGTTTTACGAAGAACACCACGGCGTCCGATACACGAACGAATCGTTAAAAACGGCAGCAGAACTGGCAGGTAAATATATCAACGACAGATTTCTGCCTGACAAGGCGATCGACGTTATTGACGAAGTCGGTGCCTCAGTAAAACTCTTGCCGATCGGAAAACGGCCGAAACGCGTTTCTGTGCAGATGGTCGAGAACACCATCGCCCGGATGGCAAAGGTTCCGCCGAAGACGGTCGTTTCGGATGAAAGACAGCGACTCAAAACGCTCCGCGAGGATTTGAAAAAGTTTATATTTGGCCAGAACGAAGCAATCGACCGAGTTGTCGATGCGATACAGATCTCGCGTGCCGGTTTGGGCCACGAGACGAAACCTGTCGGCTCGTTCTTGTTTTCAGGCCCGACCGGCGTTGGCAAAACCGAGGTTTCCAAGCAGCTTGCTGAAACGCTCGGCGTCGAGTTCATTCGTTTTGATATGAGCGAATATGCCGAGTCTCACACGGTTTCGCGTCTGATCGGTGCGCCGCCGGGATATGTCGGTTTCGATCAGGGCGGTTTGCTCACCGAGGCGATAATGCGAACGCCGCACACGGTGCTGGTTCTTGACGAGATCGAAAAAGCTCATCCGAACCTGTTCAATCTGCTGTTGCAGGTGATGGACAACGCGACGTTGACCGATAATAACGGCAAGAAAGCAGATTTTCGCAACGTCATCCTGATAATGACGACAAACGCCGGTGCCCGCGAACTTTCGTCAGGCGGCGTCGGATTTAGGAACAGCGCCGATACCAAGGGCAATGCAAAAGGCGTGATCGAGCGGACCTTTACACCGGAGTTTCGCAACCGACTGGATGCGTGGGTTCCGTTCCAGCCGCTCGATACCGAGGTCATAAAACTGATCGTCGATAAATTTATCAACGAGCTAAACGGACAGCTCGCCGAAAAACGCGTGCTTGTAAAGCTCGTCGAAGAGGCACGCGAGTGGCTGGCGAAAAATGGGTTTGATGCGCGCTACGGAGCACGTCCGATGTCGCGTTTGATACACGACAAGATCAAAAAGCCTCTGGCAAGTGAAATACTATTCGGCAAACTCGCCGATGGCGGCAGCGTCACGGCGGAGATCGTTGAGGATCAGTTGCAACTAAAAATCTAGCCGATTGGCTTTCACCAAAAAACGGCCATGCGGTTTTATCGCGTGGCCGTTTTCGTTTTTCAGGAAAAGTAATAGATTACTTTTTCTTTGCCGCGGGTTTCTTAGCTGCCGGCTTTTTCTTAGGAGCTGCCTTCTTAGCCGGAGCCGCCTTCTTAGCAGCAGTTGCCTTTTTAGCTGGAGCTGCTTTCTTAGTAGCAGCTTTCTTAGGAGCTGCTTTTTTCTTAGGAGCTGCCTTCTTAGCCGGAGCTGCTTTTTTAGGAGCCGCTGCCTTCTTAGCCGGAGCTGCTTTCTTGGCCGTCGCCGCCTTCTTAGGAGCGGCTTTTTTTGCCGCCGGTTTCTTTGCTGCTGGTTTTTTTGTTGCTGCCATAATGTTTAATTTCTCTCTTTTTGTTTTCTGAGGTAGAGCATTACTAACCGCCTAATAACCTATCACAAAAAAATTAAATTGTGTAAAGTTTTTCTTTAACTTTCATAATGTATCTCTATGTAAAATAGGCGCGTTACCTTTGAAGCGTTTCTGTTGCATCGGTCGCGCAT
>CAZSEL010000044.1:0-37314 GCA_964605905.1 uncultured Chloracidobacterium sp.
GTACAGGAGGGGCACGGATGATCCCAGTGAGGTCCGAACATGAACGAGTAAAGCAGCAGGGTGTCCTTGTCCGCAAATAGCTCGGAGAATTTCACACTCGTTCCTAATTTACCATCATTGGCCCATTCGAAGACATAGTCCTCCTTCAACTCCCCACCGAGAGGGAGATCGCGGCGTCTTTCTGCCACAGATTTTACTTTGTCGACAAGCTCCTGTTCGTCTTTGAGCAATGATTCGCGAGCATTGCGATACTCTCTGCTTTCGTTTGGATACCGTAGTTCACTCATGTTCGTCTCCTCTTTGAAACTAGTGTTCGCGTGTAATCCCAACTCTGACGCTTCGGCGGAACCTAGCCTGCGCCGTTAGCCGATTCCGTAGATCAGGCTTACACGCCCATCTTGAAGCTGCTGAATCTTCCGCAGTTCGAGCCCACGACGACTTTCCGTCGTCGCAAAGAGAGCCTTACCTTCACCGGCGATCAGCGGATAAACAATAAGCCGGAGTTCATCCACCAGCCCGGCATCGATAAGGCTCGCCGTAATTCGAGCACCACCCATGAGATAAATGTCCTTGCCGCTTTGCTCCTTAATTGCCGATAGTTCATCGAGTCCGCGGATGAATGTCGTCTTTGGCCAGAGCGCCGAAGTCAGCGTGTTCGACAGCACATAATGCGGGGTCTGTGCGGCGAAACTTGCCCATTCGAGCTCAGCCGGAGTCGGCAACTTGCCGGTCATCGGCAGGGGCTTGTCTGGCTCATTCTGTATCACGGTCCAACGCTGCTCGTAGCCAGGGTACATCTTTCCCCCAAGCAAGCAGGCGTCTATCTGCGGAATCAGGCCGTAGTCATCCGCGAATCCTTCTACCCAATCCGGATAGCCCTCAGGCCCCGCGATCTTTCCATCGACAGAAATCTTCATTCCAGCTATCAACTTTCGCACATCAATCTCCTTTTTAGTTGCATCATCGCCATATCATTCTAATTGAGGATTTTACTTCAACGACGCCCCGGTCGCTACCGTTCGCGGCACTGACTTGCGCTGCCTTTACCCGAACATTGCACCCACACTTCACTCAACGCAAAACTGGACGACAAACTTACACTGCCACCACGCGGTTATACACCGTATCTCTTTCCACAGCCTCGAAGCCGGCGCGTTGGATCATTTCGATGATCTCCTGTTTGGTCATTTTTACTTCGCCGCCGGATTCGACGGAGTAGCTGTGAGTGAGCTCGCCGCCGTCGGTGATGGTGCCGTCGAGGTCGTTGGCGCCGAAGTGGAGGGCGGTCTGGGCGGTGGCTTTGCCGAGCATGACCCAGTAGGCCTTGATGTGGTCGAAGTTGTCGAGCATCAGGCGAGAGACGGCGATGGTCTTGAGATTGTCGATAGCGTCGGGGCCGGGGAGCGACGAGAGGGCGGTGCCGTTAGGGTAAAACGCGAGCGGGATGAAGCATTGGAAGCCGCCGGTCTTGTCCTGCTGTTCGCGAAGGCGGACGAAGTGGTCGATACGGTCTTCGATGGATTCGATATGGCCGTAGAGCATCGTGGCGTTTGTCTTCAGGCCGGCCTTGTGAACCTTGCCGGCAAGCTCGAGCCAACGGTCGCCATCGCATTTGTGATCGCAGATGCGCGAACGCGTCGGCTCCGCGAAGATCTCGGCACCGCCACCCGGGCATGAATCCATCCCGGCTGCGTGCAGCTTTTCGATCACGTCTTCGTCAGACATCTTGTAAAACCGCGCCATAAAATCCAGCTCGACCATCGTCAGCGCCTTAAGATGCAAGTTTGGAAACTCACGCTTGAGCGACGAGAAAAGGTCGGTGTAATACTCGAAGGGAAGTTTGCTGTTTAGCCCGCCGACGATATGCAGTTCGGTCGCGCCTTCCGCGACGGCGGTGCGAGCGATGTCGATGCCTTCTTGAACCGAATAGGTGTACGCACCCTCTTGACGGGCACGTTTATAAAACCCGCAAAACTTACAATCCGCCACGCAGATATTCGTGTGATTAAAATGCCGGTTGACGTTGTAATACGTCGTCAACCCGTGCTTTTTTCGACGCACCGTATCGGCCAATTTACCGAGCGCGTTCAGGTCGCTCGTCGCAAAAAGAGACAGCCCGTCGTCAAAGCTCAGCCTCTCGCCATCCTCAACCTTTTCGGCGATCTCTCTTAAATTTGGATCAAATGAAAACTGCATATTTATTTGACGGGTTTGAATGGTGCCTGAAAGATTTTTTCTATTCGTTGATCTGAAAGTATGTAATCGATTGAGTAAAGAACGCCTTCCATATATTCGGGTCCCGGGAATGTCGTTTTAGAGTTTTCACGGCGAAAGGAATATTTAAGCCCGAAATCATCACCAAACGATTCATAGAAAACCTGTGAAGAACCATCTTTTGCGAAATTTCCCCCACTGGAGCGGTTAGTAAACAGCTTCGTTGGTACCGGATCAAAGAGAATTTCCTTTTTCGGTTTGAATGAAATACTTGCAATCGTTCCGATATATTGATCAAGCGGACACATGACTCGATCTCTAAACTGTTTGGTGGTCATGCAGACGCCGAGATCAAGATACACAAATTTGATTGAAAATCTTTCATCAAGGTCGCACCCTTTCTCGCAATCTTCGCCAAACAATTTTTCAATGTCTTGTTTTTTAGTGGACTCAAATCCGACGGTTTTAAGTCTGGCATTACCAAAGAGTTGATAGCCTGTAATCTCATTAGGGAATTGGGTCGCTTGTGCTTGAGCGCAAACGGCTAACACAAGAACCATTATTGTATAAGCCACTAGATTCATATTCAGTACCATTTACGACAGCAATAGAGACTGAATCAGTCCCAAATCTCTTTCAATTTCAGTTTAAAGCCTTTGAGCAATTCGCCACCCGAAATTTCTTTCGGGTCGTTCAGGATTTCGACTTCAGTATTTGGTCGATAGACATATACTTTGCGAGTAAGCGCGTCTATCAGCCAGCCTAGCGAAGCGCCGTTTTCGATATACTCTTCCATTTTCGCCTGGAGCTTCTTTAGTTTATCCGTCTCAGACCGCAGTTCGACTACAAAATCAGGACATGCCGGTGCGAATTTTTTGCGTTTTTCTTTCGGGATCGCATTCCATTTTTCGAGCGTCATCCAGGATAAATCGGGCGAACGGATTGCTCCGTTTGGAAAGATAAAAGCCGTTGATGAATCAAAGCCTTTTCCCGTTCCGTCTTTTTCTTGCCAAACTGCAAACTTCGCTGTCAGGTTAAAGTTTCGTATTCCAGTCTCGGCTCCGGTAGGCGGCATAATCTCAATGTCTCCGTCTTTATCCATTTCGATACGATAGTCTGAGTTTTCCCGGCAAAATTCAAAAAATTCGTCATCGCTTAACCTGCTAGCTTTAGGTGTCAAGTTTAATCGCACCTGCGGTGTAAACGCCCTCATCATTCCACCGACAAGTTTTGTATCAATCGTTATCGCAGTCATAAATTTCTCCATAATTCTGCCCAATGAAAACAGAACAGCTTTATGCTACGATTCTAGCAAATAGAACCTGTCAACTAAACATAAGATGAAATTTGGACAAGTAGAAAACCCGGAAGAGATCGATTTCACGATGCCGCCTGACCACAAAGACACGAAGGCGGTTTTGGCAAAATCGAAGGCGAAAGATCTAAAGGTCTATGTCGGCTGCGCGAAGTGGAACAAGACCGATTTGAAGGGTTTTTATCCAAAGGGGACGAAGGACGAGCTTGGGTATTATTCGACGCAGTTTAACTGCATTGAGCTAAACGCCACATTTTACAGGCTGTTTCCGGCCTCGACGTTTGAAAAATGGCATCAAACGACGCCGGAGGGTTTTAAGTTTTTTCCAAAGTTCGAGCAATCTATTTCGCATTTCAAAAGATTGAAGGATGTAGAAGAAACTGTTGCTCTGAATGCCGAGCGGTTTTCCCTATTGCAGGAAAAACTAGGGATGCCTTTTCTACAAATGCACAATAATTTCGGCCCGAAGGATTTCGACCGCGTGAAAGCATTTGCCGATAACTGGCTGTTCGACATTCCGCTCGCGATGGAGTTCCGTCATACGGATTGGTACAACAATCCGGAAGTTTCGGCTGGGCTTTACACGATGTTGGAAACGAACGGCATTACAAATGTGCTTGTCGATACGGCCGGGCGCCGCGACCTGATGCATATGCGGCTGACAACGCCGACCGCATTTGTCCGGTGGGTCGGCTCCAATCATCACGAGTCGGACCGCACGCGGCTTGATGAATGGATCGAGCGGATCGCCGATTGGAAAAAGCAAGGGTTGAAAGAGCTGTACTTTTTCGTGCATCAAAATATCGAGAAAGAATCGCCGCTGCTGTCGGCGTATTTTATCGAGCGGCTCAATAAAAAAATCGGAACCAAATTGAAAATACCGCAGACGCTCGGTTAATCTCCCCAAATTTCCTTCATCTCAAGAACAAAACCAGACAGTTCCGGGTCAGCGGACACTTTGTCGGGATCATTGAGTATTTCAGTCTCACGACCCGGCCGATAGACGTAAACTTTTCGCGCGACGGGATCGATCAGCCAACCAAGCAGCGAACCGTTTGCGATGTATTCCTCCATCTTTGCCTCCAGCTTTCGCAGGCTGTCGCTCGGTGAACGAAGTTCGGCGACGAAATCCGGGCTAATACGAGCAAACCCTTGCTTCGCGAGGTCTGAAAGCTCATTCCAGCGTTGGTTACTCACCCAGCTCGCGTCGGGTGAACGAAGCGCCCGGTTCGGCAGAGTAAAACCTGTCGATGATTCGAAAGCTCGGCCTGTGCCGTTTTCGCGTGCCCAGAGCCACACGAGAGAAGAAAGGCTCGAGTTCATTCCGCCCGTCTCAGTGTTAGCCGGTGCCATAATAATTATCTCTCCATCGCTGTCGCGTTCGATCCTCGCGTCGGGATGACGACGGCAGAAATCCAGAAATTCCTCGTCGGAAAACGATCGCGAAACCGTTCCGAGATCTACTTCCATTCCCGGATAGCCCCAAACCTGAATTTTTTGCCCGGCTGTCTGTGTTGTCGAAATCATATTGCCTCTGTTCACATTCTACCTCAAAAAAACACCGCCGCCGAAAGTAATCAGCAGTATAACGCTGACGAATGCATTGGTCGTAAAAAACGCGGCGTTCATTCGCGAAAGGTCGTTTGGTTTGACCAAGGTGTGTTGATAGATCATCAGCAGGCCGACCAGCCCTACGCCGACAACCGCCGGCCAGCCTAGTTCGGTGAACAACAGAAATAGCAATAAAACGATAAACGCCTGAAAGTGAAAAAGCCGTGCGATCCACAGGCTGCGGGCTATGCCGAAACGGGCCGGTATCGAACGCAAGCCCGCTTTTTTGTCAAATTCATAATCCTGACATGCGTAAAGCACGTCGAACCCGGAAGTCCACATCAAAACAAATAAAGACAAGAGCAACGGCACTTCGGAATCGATTGCTCCGCGCACCGCGATCCAGGCAGCGGTCGGCGAGATCGCAAGAGCCCATCCGAGAAGCAGATGTGCAAAAGCAGTGAAACGCTTTGCATAGGAATAACCAAGAACACTTATTAACGCGACGGGCGACAGAGCAAACGTCAGCCAATTCAGCGACCACGCCGCGAGCAGAAATACGCCGATCGAAACCAGCAGAAACACCCACGCAAACCCAATCGAGAGTTTGCCGCTCGGCAGTTCGCGATTTGCGGTGCGCGGATTCTCTGCGTCAATATCGCGGTCAACGATACGGTTGAATGTCATCGCGGCCGAACGGGCGCCGACCATTGCGACAGTGACCCATAACAGTTGTCGCCACGTAGGAAGGCCGTTTGCCGCAAGAATCGCACCGAGAAACGCGAACGGCAGAGCGAACAAAGTATGCTCGAACTTTATCATCTCGAGCGTGGTTTTAAGTTTCTGGATTACAGATGACATTTGCAGTGCGTCACCCTTGAATTCTAACAAATGGCGGAGTGTATTTCAGTTGGCGTTTGGTCAATTTCCGGCACGAGTGCAAAATACAAACGATATGAGATATGCCGACAAGATCCCATATAACTTCATTTTGGACTACTTGCCAAGTAAACGCATCGAGATCAAACCGATGTTCGGCTGTTATGGTATTTACGCTAACGGAAAACTGTGTCTTTTTTTGATGAACCGCGAGCGGCCGCTGATCCGGCGCGAAGCGGAACCGATGCAAAAGGGCGTTTATATCGCGACCAGCGAAGAACATGTCGCGGAACTAAAGCCAATATTTCCTGAGACCGAATTCGAGTATCTTAAGGCCGGAAAGATATGGATATTTATGTCCGAAAGGCTGCCTGAATTTGAATCGAACGTAATCAGGGCCTGCGAAATGATTGCGGTAGGCGATGCTCGCATCGGACGCGAATAGAAAAATGCCGAGCGGAAAAACACATGATGCGATCACATTTTTGCTGGCGGCTCCGGTCGCGGCAATTGCGTATGTCTTGACGACGGATATTGCTTTCACTGCTATCGCGGCCGCGGCCTTTCTGTTTGGCGGATTGATGTTCGGGCCTGACCTGGATACACAGTCGAAACCCTACTCGCGTTGGGGGATTTTTCGTGTCGTCTGGTTTCCGTATCGCAGCGTGTTCAAACATCGTTCGCGGTGGTCGCACGGGCTTGTTTTTGGAACGCTGTTTCGAGTGGTTTATTTTTCAGGTGCGTTGACGCTGCTTGGCGCCCTGTTGTTAGTAATCTATGCCATTTTTTCGGGTAGCGAGTTGCCGAACGGCGTTGTAATTGCCGACGCGTGGCGGAAAATCGGTTCGGCAACGCGCGACCATTCCGGGCTAGTACCGCTGCTCTTCGCGTTTGTCGGAATGTGGCTTGGTGCCGCCAGTCATACTGTTACGGACATCGCGGCGTCGTATGTAAAGACCGGCCGCGTCGGGGACTTTTTTTAGTCTCAGCGGCCGGTTCTCATCTGAGCAAGCCTGAGAGCCTGGCGGCGGACAGCGTCGGAGACATTTTTGTTTTTGGAAAGCGCGGCGAGGTCGCGAAGCTGCAGGCGGGACAGAATAGTTAACACGTTTGCGATCGGCGTTCGCGGATTTCTTGCGAGGTTGTGGACTACCGGATAGCTGCGGGCCCATTGCCGGTTGTTGGCGATCTTTCTGAGGATGTCCTCGCTGACGGAACGCATTGCGGCGATCTTTTCGACCTCGTGTTCGGAAATGCTCGGGTTGGCTATCACTGCCTGGCAGACGATGCGGTTCGGGTCGCGAATAAGAATATTTCGGGCCTCGCGGTCGCCTTTCATTGCAAGCCTTACGCGGTCTTTCATGGTCAGGGTCATTATGCGATGGATGATCGAAACCCGCTCGCTCGGCAGATCAATGTCGTCCGCCCGCATCTCGCCGAGAATCTTATTGACGATGGCCTGACGCTCTTCTTTGGTTTCCTCGTAAAATTCTTCGAGATACTCAAGCCCCATCCACGAATCGTCCGTTTCGGCGTCCGGTATCTCGATCATTTCCGCAAGCAGTATTGCGTCTTCGGCAGAAAGTTCCGAATTTTCAAAATCGGCCTGCTCGAAAAACTCGGCAGCGGCCTCCTTGCCCTGAGCACGCAGCTCGCTTGCGATCTGTTGGGCGCCGCGCTCTTTTTCGAAAAACTCGCGCTTTGTTTCGGCGGCCCTTCGTTCGGCTTCGGACGTTTTGTTGGGATTCGAGATTATCGCGTCGATCAGAGCGGGAATCTTGATAAGAAGCTGTTGATTGAACGAGATCTGTTCGAGCAGCAAGCCGCTGGCCGTGGTGCGGGCAAGATTAACTATAGTCGCTGTCGGCGTTCGCGGGTTGCTGACGATGGATTCGTAAATCGCGTGGGCCGAACCGGGCCGGTTTGCAAAAAATTCGAGCACCGCAATGGGAACATCGGGCAACGCGATCGAATCGCGAAGCATTTCGGGGTCGTGGTCTTTGATCGTTGTTTGAGCATGCCCGGCTATCTCAGCGTCCCCGGATGCGGCAAATGCGACCAGTATCTCAAGCAGATCGTTTTGCGGCAGCGGCAGCAGCCCGCGTGCGGCCGCGATCTGCGCTGGCCGAGGCGCAGTGCCCTCGATCACAGCCCGGACGACCGGATTTGTCGATTCGATCTCGATGCTCATAGATAGGAAAAGGTTTGCATTTGCGATGGGCGGGTCAGGCGGACGCCTGACTGTTAACCCAATATTATCACATCGCCGGGCTGTCTTGACTAACAATCGGCGTTCGCATAAGTTTAACGTTTAAGAGAGAGTTTAATGCTTGCCGTTCCGTCGGCATTGGATATTTTCTGCTCACCCAAAATTCTTACAAATGATCAAAAACGAAATTGAAAAGCTGATCGGCGATTCGACGGCGCGCGTTGGCGTGGTCGGGCTCGGTTATGTCGGATTGCCGCTGATCGTCGAATTCTGCCTAAAGGGCTTTGAAGGCGTCGGGTTCGAGGTCGATACAAAAAAGGCTGACGCGATAAATGGCGGCACGTCCTACATCGTCGATGTGTCGGATGGGAACGTAAAAAAATGTGTCGATTCGGGAAAGCTTTTGGCGACGACAGATTTCAGCCGTTTGAAAGATTGTGACGTTATCATTATCTGCGTTCCGACGCCGCTCAGAAAGACAAAAGACCCCGATATGTCTTACATCATCGCGGCCGGCGAAGAGATCCAGAAATATTTACGTCGCGGCCAGTTGATCGTTCTGGAATCGACGACCTATCCGGGCACGACCGACGAAGTTCTGCTGCCGATGTTCGAGGAAAAAGGGTTTAAGTTGGACGAAGATTTCCTGCTTGCATTTTCGCCCGAGCGCGTCGATCCCGGCAATCCTCAGTTTCAAACGCACAATATCCCAAAGGTCGTCGGCGGCGTTTCAAAGGATTCGACCGAGATCGCATCGCTGCTATACAGCAAGATCGTCGATAACGTCCACAGCGTTTCGTCGGCCCGGGTTGCCGAGGCTTGCAAGCTTTGGGAAAACACGTTTCGGGCAATAAATATCGGCATGGCGAACGAGATGGCTAAGGTTTGCAATGCTCTCGGAATAGATACTTGGGAAGTTGTCCGGGCGGCGGCGACAAAGCCCTTCGGATTTATGCCGTTTTATCCCGGGCCGGGAATCGGCGGACATTGCATACCGCTCGACCCGCATTATTTGTCGTGGAAGGCGCGACAACACGGCTTCGATTCGCAGTTCATCTCGCTTGCCGAGCAAGTCAACTCAGGAATGCCGGCGTATGTCGTAAAACTGGTTTCGACCGCGCTGAACGATGCCAAGAAAGCCGTTAACGGATCAAAGGTTTTGATACTCGGCGTCGCCTACAAAAAGGACATCGACGACATGCGCGAGTCACCCGCGTTGTCGATAATCGACCTGCTCCGGTCGCGCGGCGCCGAGCTTGTTTACCACGATCCGTTCGTCCCGGAAGTTACTTTCGATCACGCCTACACAATTGGCGACGGCGATTCTTTGACAAACACCGATCTAACCGACGACCTTATTCGCAACTCCGATTGCGTCGTGATCTGTACAGATCATTCGGGCATCGATTATGCGAAAATTTGTGAGCTTGCACCGTTGATAGTGGATACCCGAAATGCGCTTTCGGAAGAAATAAGAAACGGCAGCAAAGCGGCGATCGTAAGACTATAAAATCAACCGCGAAATACGCTAAACACGCAAAAGAAGAATTTCTTTTTAGCGTTTTTAGCGTATTTCGCGGTTAATTCTATATTTATTTTTCTCCAAAGGCTTTCAGAACTTCGTCGGCGTGTTCGGCGACCTTTACTTTGTCGAATATCTTGACGATCTTTCCGTCTTCGCCGATCAGAAAAGTTTTGCGGAGCGTTCCCATATAGGTTCGACCATACATGCTTTTTTCGGCCCAGACGCCGTATTTTTCGACGATCTTTTTGTCGGAGTCGGCGAGCAGATCGAACGGCAGTTGGAATTTCGAGATAAATTTCTGATGCGATTTTTCGTCGTCGGTCGAAACGCCGAATACCTTGATGCCTTTAGAATTGAAAACATCGTCTGCGTCGCGAAATGAGCATGCTTCTTTCGTACAGCCCGGCGTGTCGTCCTTTGGATAAAAATACAAAACGACGCGTTTGCCTTTGTAATCCGACAGTTTTACCTTGTTTCCGTCCTGGTCCTTTGCCGTAAAATCCGGTGCTTTATTGCCTTCTTTCAACATGAAATTCTCTCCTGCAAAATAAGTCGATAAACTGATTTTGAACCATTGGCGATCTACTTGCAATCGGGCGAGCAGGCACCTATTTCTTTTTGCCGAATGTCCATCTCAAACCGGTTGTGAACAACACGTCGTTTTTTTGCGAAGTGCCGACCGGATCATTGTTAAAGCGGTCGCCGATTGTGACGAACCAGCCGATGCGTTTTGTTATGTCCGCCGAGAGCGTCGCGTCGAAAATGAAGCGATATTCGTTGCGGTCGGTAATATTTTGGAAGTAAGAAAACGAATTTTGAACCTTTAACCGCTCGTGAAATTTGTGTTTGAGCGCTGTCCCGGCGATGGCCTCGGGCGTATCGGTGTTTGGCCCCGTAGCCCAAGTGCGGTTCCACGCTCCGCCGACGAGGAAATCTATTTCGGTTGATTCGGTTTTGATTGTGTGATGGCCGACGCCGGCGCCAAGCACCGAACGTAAATTCAGTTTTTTCGGCCGGTCACGTTCGAAATCGTATGAGACGAAGCCAAACATTTTATCGTTGAAATCACGGTCGTAACGTGCGCCGCCCCAGACGGCATTTTGCGTGGTCTCCATAGTGCCGTTCTTTCGATTGCCGTGCCATTGGCTGCGTGTATAAATGGTCAGTTTGTCGATGCCGCCTGTCTTGGTTGCTCGAATGCCGGTTGTCAGCGTCGAAGTCCGCGTATTCCCGGCCGACAAACTAAAACCGACATTTGCGTTGCCCTCCCAGCCGTCGGTCAGTCCCATCATGCGGCCGCCGAACAGGCTGGTTGTGTTTGGTAACGGACGTGTGTCAACGGTTTTGCGTGCGGCGACATCGGCAGCCGGTTTTGGCGGTGCGATTTTGTCGGAGCTATCGCGGATGTCCTTGATGTGTCCAGCCTTGATCGTGATCGTCCCGGCGTATTCGGTCTCGATCTTGACCTCTTCGTCGGTTTTCTCGACGATCTTGCCGGTCAATCGGTCGCCGTATTTCAAGATGACCTCTTCCGCAAAACTGTTAGCCGCCAGCGCAAGTAAAACAACCGGCGCCAAAAACCGTTGGAGTAATTTGGACATAGCTTTTTATTTCCGGCAATTAGGGTGACGCCGAAGCTATAATGCTAACATTATGGAAAATGAAAGTGAATTAGCTCAGGTAATGTCTTGATTCGATTTCTTGGCGTTCTTTGCGACTTTGCGTGAGACAAGAATTTCACGCAAAACCGCAAAGAACGCAAAGAGTAGCACGACGCTTTGACCACATACCGAACAAAGGATTACTTTTATAGTTCAAGAATGAAGTTGATCTCCGAAACAACAGGACTCGAAAAGCTCAGCGAAATTCAAAAGGAATTCGTTGAAGAAATTCGTGCGGGTTATGAGCATATGGCGAAGCCCTGTCAGGCGTGCAAAACTCCGGGAGCGTGTTGTCTTGACGAACATTTTGTAAATGTCAGGATTTCGAGGCTAGAGGCAACTGCAATAAACGGTGTGATCGCAACACTGCCGGACGAGCAACAACAGTTCGTAGAGCGACGAATCTCACACACGATCGAACGATACAAACTGGACGAAGCGGTCGATATTGCGACGACCTATTCATGCCCGCTGTTTGAAAGCGGCGTTGGATGTCTTGTCCATGACAAAGCAAAGCCGTTGCCGTGTATCGCTCACGCCTGTTACGGACGCGAAAAAGATCTCCCGCCCGATGAGTTGCTCGACGAACGGGAGATGGCGGTGGAGAAACTGAACCAAAAAGTTTACGGCAAAAGCGAACCGTGGCTGCCGCTGCCTGTTGCAATCAGTCAGAACCCCGACCTGTCGGGGTAGCGGGCGGCTTAAGGCGCGGCTGCCGCAGAAAACGTTTTCAACCGCCCGCCTAAGATCGTTAACGGAATCAACATCAACGAGAACAAAGCGTGATACCAAACCGGGATCATTGTCCACGTTTCGAACACGATGTACAGCCCGAACAGCAACAGACAAACGCCAAGTACGAGCGTCGATGTTTTATTTTCGCCAGCGATCAGCGCCGCGAGATAACCCGAAATAATAGTTATAATACTGCCGCGGACCACGTTCCAGATCAGGATGCTGGTATCCTCGACCATAAACGGCGTTTTGTTAAACACGGCCTTATTGAACGCTATCTGGTGGGCCCCGAACCAATCAGGGAATATCATGCTGAGCACCTCTTCGCTGCCGAGCCACAATATCGACCAAACCAAAAATCCTACGATCACTGCGAGAATAATCCGTACCATAATAGATCTCCTTCCGGTTGTTTTTTCGAGTGCGGTAAATCTTTTCTACAAAGGGATAAACGCGGCGATTATAGTGCAAGAAGGCTCGTGGAACAAGAAGGTCTGTAGTTTGCACAATTATTTGTCCGGCGTAAGCAGCAAATGAAATGTCGGCTTTCGGCGTTGAGGAAATAGGATAAATAGCTTGGTGAAAAGCTACGAGAATGTCACCGGGACATGGCGGAGGAAGCGAAGATAAGACAGAGATAAAGGCAGATCAGCTAAAGCGGATGTTGGGCTGTTACTTTTGTAAAATTCCTTGAATGCCTACGATAAGTTTTCCGAGATTCACTTTATTATTTGCAAGAATGACACAGCCACCGTTAATTTCGGGGAATGCTGAGATATGGGCGGTTGAGCCCTGCGCACTTCCGTTGTGCTCGATGTGTCTGGAAGTCTCTTTTTTTCGTACACCCCACCCTAGGCCGGTATTATTGGCGGTTGGTTGATGTGTCAGCTTGACGGAAGGCCTTGTTTCTTTGATCTGAGCATCAAGATAATCGATCATATCTTCAATTGTTGAAGTCAATCCGCCAGCAGGTGAAAAATAACCCTGCTTGTCCAACGGTATTCGTCTGCCGTTTTCACTATGAGGTGCCGCGATCTCTAACCCGCTTTCGTTGGCTACATAACCGGTTTTTTTCATTCCCAGCGGCCCGGTCACAAATTTGCTCACTAAAGCATTATGAGATTGCTTATATACTTTTTCCAGAATGTGTCCCAGTAGGGTTATGCCCCAGTTCGAATAAAGGAATTTGCGGCCAGGCTCTTCACTAAGGGAGACCTTTCTGAGAGCGTCATAGGCCATCGCCGAGTCGTAGTTGGACTCGGGAGTTAAAGGATCATAATTCCGTTGATCGCCTATATCTTCAGGCAGCGTTGGCAGTCCTGAAGTATGATTGGCCAGATCCTGTATCGTGATCGGCGTTCCTTCGTAACTTAGATTTGGATAGGTTCCGGGCAGATATTTCCTGATATCATCGGCGAGCGATACTTCTTTATCCAACACCGCTTGTGCCAGTATTGTCGCCGTGAAAGTTTTAGTGATGGAGCCGATTTCGTACAAGGTTTGCGAGGAAGGAAGTCTGCCGTTATTTCTTTCGATCTCACCGTATTTGTAAATATGTCGCTTCCCGTTTTTTATGATCCCGATAGTTAGGCTATTTGCCTTAGCATAACGAAAATACTCCAAAGCAAGTGAATCGATGGCTTTGTCCAACTCCGATCTTCTGGGGTTGTCCGTCTTAACCGAGGGTGGTGTCTCAAGAAAGACAGGTGGAACGTTCACTAATCCGAAGCTGCTGATCTTTCCTTCCGGGGTCGCCTTCAGCTTCATGACAATGTCTCTCAGTTCAAGTTCCAATAGATAAGATACAACGCCATCGGTTTCCGATTGACAGGACGACTTCAGGATCTTTCCAGAATTTTGATTTGCCTTTAAGAAGTTCACCAATTGTTTTTCCGAAATCTTGTTTTTGAATTCGATATCGAAAAGCTGATAGATCCCGGTAAAATCACGGTTGTTGAACTTTGTGACGATATTGTTCTTTACCTCGTCATAGGCAAGGCCGCAGACTTGACCCTTCGCTGTGAACGATGGGAAAAGACCTAAACATAAACCGATCAGTACCGTCAGAGTGAATCTTGCATTCATGTTTTAATTTGTCTGCTGGAAACCGAGTCCGAGATCAACCCGGGTTCGGTTCAAAATTTAAACCGCGACTGTTCGCGAGCCTACTTAATATCAAGCTCAAACGGCATCATCAGCATTGCTTCACCGCGTTGCATTTTGTCGAAGAGTTCGGCGTAGCGGAGCGCTTTCCTTGCGTCTTTCGGCAGGGAATCGGCGAGGGCTTTCTGGGCCTTGCATTCGGCTGAGACTGTCGATTCTTCCGGGTCGCCGAAGAATGATTCAAAGAACGGACGCGGAGCCGGGAAGACGACGCGGCGGACATCTTTGTCGGCGGGCAGGTTGGCAAGCTGCTTTGCGACCTCGATGGCTTTTTCAAAGCCGCCGAATTCATCGATCAAGCCATTAGCCTTAGCCTGCGTACCGGTCCAGACACGGCCTTGAGCGATGGTGTTGACCTGTTCGTCGGTCATATTGCGGCCCTTGGAAACCTTTGGAACGAAGTTGGTGAAATAGATGTGGTTGGTCTGTTCCTCCATTTTGGCGCGTTCCTCGGGCGTCCATTTTTCGGTCGCTCGAAAGATACCGGAGTTTTTCCCACGCATCACGTATTCGTTAGTAATGCCGAGCCAATCGTACATACCCTTAACGACCGGTTTGCCCATGAAAACGCCAATCGAGCCGGTGATCGTTGCGGGCTCGGCGACGATCTTGTCGGCATTGGCTGAGATGTAATATCCGCCCGACGCCGCGACGTCGCCCATCGAAACGACGACCGGTTTGCCCTTGGCTTTTGCGTTTTCGATAGCACGCCACATCAGGTCTGACGCGAGTGCCGAACCGCCGGGGGAATCGACGCGAAGTATGATCGCCTTGATGCCCGTGTCAGCTGCGGCTTCGTTGATGGCTTTCACGACAGTGTCCGACCCGACCATTTCGCCGCCAAACGGGCTGTTGCTCGAATGGCCGACATTGATCGCTCCTGACGCGAAAATTACAGCGATGCGCTCACCGTTGTTCAGCCCGACAGAATCCGACGGAATTTCGCGATATTTTCCGCCGCTGATCGTCCGCAGCGGATCGTCAGCCGAGTAACCGAGCTGCGTTTTCAGGGCTTCGTGAACCTGATCGATGTAAATCGCGTCGTCGATCAATCCCTGCTCTTTTGCCTGCGGAGCGTTGTATGGAGCGTTGTCGATTATCGCGGTTACGTCCTCGGTGGATTTCTTTCGGGATGAAGCGATGGCATTTGAAAAGCGCGAATAATATTCGTCGAGAATTGCGTTAATAACTTCACGCTGGCCCTCGCCCATCGCGGTCTTGGTGTATTGGTCGGGCGCGCTTTTATATTTTGGCCCGACCTGGATAACGTCGGCCTCGACGCCGAGCTTGTCGAGCGAGCCTTTGTAGAACATCGCCTCGGCGGCGAAACCGTTGATGTATAGATCGCCCGGCGGCGGCAAATAGATCTTGTCGGCGGCGGTCGCGATATAGTATTCACGATTAAATCCGCTCTCCATATAGGCGTAAACCGGTTTGCCCGATGCTCGAAAATCCGTAATCGCATCACGAAGTTCGTCCGATTTTCCCCAACCGATACCGGGTGAATTAATATCGAGCAAAACGGCGCCGATACGGTTATCGACCTTTGCCTTGCGCAGCTGCGTGAGCAAACCTGTGAACGATTGCCGCTGGCCGACGCCTAAGGCTCGCGCGATCTGGTCGTCCGGCACATAGTCCGGCAAATCGCCGGAAACATTTAAAACTAAAACACTGTTCGTCGGAACACTCGGACGGCCGATGCGGTCGGCCAACAGGACGAGTGCGATGATGCCGACAATAAAAAGCAATGCCAAAACACCGCCGCCGATAAGTAATATTTTTGCTGTTCTTGAAGCTGCCATTTTTTATCTAACTCTTAAAATTTTCTATGCGAAATTTCAAGTCTTTATCACTTTTAAGAATACGCTGAAATCATAAAAAGGTTTAATCGAATGCGGAATCAAGCGTTTTGTCACGAGGGCCGGGATTTTTGCAGACGATGAGATTTACGGCACCTGCGGCTTTTACCCGAATCTCGACGATATCGAAACCTGCTTGAGATACAATCTCCGCTGTTTTGCGGTTGAAATGGTCGTCGATGAGCGTGGTCGTGACTATGTTTAATGCGTCAAAAGCATAGCCGAGAGTGCCGGGCGGACGGACGTGTTCGAGCAGAATCAATTTAGCTTCGGGTTTGAGCACTCGGCGGAGATCGAGAAAGGCCTTTTCAGGCTCTGGGACCGAACAGAAAACCAGCGTCGCAAGTGCAGCATCAAAAGAGTTTGTCGCAAACGGGAGCGATTCGGCATCGGCCTGAACTAACTTGTTTCCGACAAGCTTTTCCGAAGCGAATTTGAGCATTTTAATACTCAATTCGCTCGAAACCGCGTCGCAATTCGGCGGATATAGCTCGAAATTTGTGCCGGTTCCGCAGCCGATTTCCAGGATCTTGCCGTTAGTCGGCAGCAGCGAAAGCGTTTCCGCACGCCAGCGGCCTAGAAAGCGTTTTTCAAACGGGCTGAAAGCGGCGTCGTAAAATCTGGCGAGTTTGTCGTAGATCGGCTGCATTTGGCATTTAATTCTACTGCAGAGACGCCGGGACGCGGAGAAGAGCATTTTCGGTCTTGGTACTTACACCTTATAATCAAATTTCCGCAATGAACTCTGCGTCTCTGTGTCTCTGCGGTAAAAATCATTTATGGCGAAGAAAGGCTCGGTCCTCATCTGTGACGACGAAGAAATAATGCGCGACGTGCTCGAGACGATTCTCTCGGCAGCGGGCTACAAGGTAGAACTCTCGAAAAACGGCGAAGAGGCTCTCGCGGCCTATGCCGAACACTCGTTCGATGTCGTTTTGATGGACGTCTCGATGCCCGGAATGGGCGGTCTGACCGCGTTGGAAGAATTGATTAAACTCGATGCCGAAGCTGTGGTTTTGATGGTCACTGCATTTGCCACGTTCGACACGGCGATCTCAGCATGGGAAAAAGGCGCGGCCGGTGTGATTCGCAAACCGTTTCAGAACGAGCAGATCCTTGCGCTGGTTGCCAAGGGCATTAAGAAACGCAAAAAGGAAGAAGAGCGACAGACGCTGCGACAGGTGATGTCGCGGTCGGTCAGCCGCGACGCGATAGTCGGGCGTTCTGAGAAGATGGAGGAAATTTTCCGTCTGGTCGAGCGCGTTGCTCCGGCTCGTTCGACAGTGCTGATAACCGGCGAAAGCGGGACGGGAAAAGAATTACTTGCCAAGGCGATCCACGAGGCAAGCCCGCGTACTGACAATCCTTTTGTTGTTGTGAACTGTTCTAACATTCCATCCGAACTGCTCGAATCGGAATTGTTTGGCCACACAAAAGGCGCATTTACCGGCGCTGTCGCGTCAAAAAAAGGATTGTTCGAGGTTGCTGACACTGGCACCATTTTTCTCGATGAGATCGGCGATCTGCGGCCTGAGATGCAGGTGCGGCTGCTGCGTGTGATCCAGGAACGCGAATTCATTCCGATCGGCGAGACTAGCTCGACAAAGGTCGATGTCCGCATCATCGCAGCGACCAACGTCGATCTGAAAGACGCGGTAAAAAACGGCACTTTTCGCGAAGACCTTTATTACCGCCTGTCGGTCGTTCCTATCGAACTGCCGTCGCTCCGACAGCGGCCCGAGGACGTGCTGCCGCTGACCATTCATTTCATCAAGAAATACAACGAAGAGAACGGCCGGCATCTTTCTGAAAATCTAAGCTCAGAGGTCTTGTCGCTGCTTGAAAATTATTACTATCCGGGCAACGTTCGCGAACTGGAAAATATTATCGAGCGCGCAGTCGTCATTGCCGCGACTGACGAGATAACCGTCGAATGTCTCCGCCCCGAGGTCCGCGACCCCGAGCTCGCAATGAAGATGATCCAGCAGACCGAGGGCACTTCCAACAGCATCGACATCGGCCGCGGCGTTAATTTTTACGACGAGGTAAAAAAATTCGAGATCGACCTCATCCGCCGCGCCCTCGAACAAACCGGCGGCCACCAATCCCGAGCCGCCCGCCTCCTAGGCCTAAACGCCACCACCCTAAACTCAAAGATCAAAACCTACAACATAATCACCCGCGACTCGACGTTCGATTCAAAAATTTGAAAAACCGTTATGACGGATGACCACCGATCCTCGTCTTCCGCGCACCAGATTTAGATCGATATTCAATCATTTTGACCGCGACGAGCTAAAAGTCAGAATCGTTGACCGAAAGCTCAGGAGATTCAAAATTTTGTAATTTATCCGAATCGTCATAGCATTTTCCCACTGACGACAACCGTAAATATATATTTCAAAGTACTTTTCCTGCCCATTCCGTCTGGCATAGTTTTTGTCTTGTAACAGCAGGTGTTCGCTCTCAATCTCGATCTTTCGCGTTTATAACGAACAGATAAGTTAATTTTGATAACCCCCAGGAGGAGTAATATGAAGAGGATTTCAATCGCATTTTTGCTAGTTATGTTTAGCTCGATATTCGTATTTGCACAAGGTACGACCGGGCGTCTTTCGGGAACAGTTTCGGGCCCCGACGGGGCTTTACCGGGAGCTACAGTTACCGCTACCGATAAGGGTACGGGCAAAGAGCAAACTGTAACGGCAAACGAAGAAGGCAGCTTTTTATTTCCACAGTTAGAATTTGGAACTTACACTGTCAAAGTCACCGCACAGGGTTTCAAGTCGTATGTTGCTCAAGACCTTAAAATTGACGTGGGTAGAGACTACACGCTCATGCCGACACTGGAAATTGGCGATGTCTCAGCCGAGGTTGTGGTAATCGCTGGCGCGGATGTCGTAACGGCCACGTCTGCTCAAGTCAGCAACACGGTCAGCCCGCAGCAGATTGCATCTTTGCCACTACTTACTCGCAGCCCATTAACATTAACCAGTTTGCAGGCAGGTGTTGCGATGGCTAATGGTGCTCAAAATACAACCATTAATGGTTTACGCACGACTTTTACGAACATCACTCGTGACGGTATCAATATTCAGGATACATTTATTCGTTCAAACGCAACCGATTTTGCCCCTGGAAGGCCATCGGTGGATGACACTGCGGAATTTACGATTGCGCTCTCAAACGCCGAAGCCGATCAGGGGTATGGCGGTGCACAGATCCGGCTTGTGACGCCACGCGGTACGAAAGATTTCCACGGGGCCCTATTTGCCTACAATCGCAACTCTGGATTTGGTGCAAACAATTTTTTTAGTAATCGCAGTTCAAATCCCGCAATTAATGAGAAGCCACCCTTCCGTAACCGCAATCAGTACGGCGGAAAGATCAGTGGCCCGATGCCGGTCCCTGGTATCGGAGAGGGAACGCCATTCTTTTTCAAGGATAAAGGCTTCTTTTTCTTTGCATACGAAGGTATCAAAGACCCTGTCTCAAATGAAGCACTTCGAACGATTTTGACTCCTTCAGCCAGGAACGGAGGATTTAGATATAATCGCACAAATAACACAGATGTAACGCCTTTTTGTCCGTCGCAGACTATAGGGAGTCTGTGTGAAATTCCCAACATTCTTACATTTGCACGGTCGTTAGGTGGCAACTTTTTAACAATTCCGGCAACCGTTGATCCGATCTTGCAGGCTCGGGTTATTTCTCAGTTGCCAGATATAAGCAATTTTACCGGAGGCGACAGTGCTGACGGGGTTGTAAGAAACACGGCAGGTTACCGGCTTGTACGGAGAGCGGATCAAGACCGGCAACAGTATTCGACCCGACTTGATGTCGATATTGACGAGAAAAACAGTTTTCATGGTGTATTTAACTACAACAAGGAAACAAACCTTAGGCCGGATGCGGATTCTACTAGATTTACAATTGTTCCTAATGTAACTCAGTCTTCGACAAATAAGCAGTTCACTGCGGCATACAGGCGAGTGCTTAGCTCGAACTTTGTTAACGAAGTTCGCGGTGGTATTTTCACGAGTGAAGTACCCTTTGACAAAACAGATGAAACTCCTGCATTTTTCTTCAGCAGCCCCATCGCGGCAAGTTTCATAACAAATCCTGAAAATGTATTTCTGAGTCAGGGACGCAATACGAAAGCATTCAATTTCCAAGACAATGCTGACTATATCTGGGGTAACCATACATTCAAGTTCGGCGGATTAATGCAGATTTTTCGGGTCAATGCGTACAATGATGCTGCAATTGTCCCCGTTGTTAACATTAGTACCGCAACTACGAATGTCGCTCTTTCATCGGCGACTCATTTCAGTGGCAACGGAGGCATAAGCACGACACAGCTTGCGACCGCAAACAATATGTTGGCTCTATTTGGTGGAGTATTTAATCAAGTCCAACAATCGTTTAATATTGCGGATGTAAGTCGCGGCTTTGAGCCAGGAGTGAGACAATTCCAGCCATTTCGCAACGAAAACCATTCGCTGTATTTCTCTGACCGCTGGTCAATCACTAGACAACTGACTTTGAGTTTAGGGGTTCGTTACGAATTGTTCCCGGCACTGAGACTTATTAATGGAGTCGCCCTTGAACCGGTAATCTCCGATCTTGATAACCCAATTCCGTCGCTCTTGAACATAAACGGCACGACTAACGTCATTGGCGGTAATGCGGGAAAAGAAAATGCCTTTTATAAGACGGATTACAATAATTTTGCACCAAACATTGGAGTTGCGTGGTCCCCGAGTTTTGACTCAGGTATTGGCAAATTCTTGTTTGGAGAAGGTGGCAAGTCAGTGATCCGTGGCGGCTATAGCCATATCTACGGCAACGATTCCATTATTACGTCAATCAACAACGCTGCGGCCGGAAACGCTGGTTTGGCTCGCACACAAGTTCCACTTATTAATTTGAATGGCCGTGTTCAAAACGGCGTGACTACGGTAAACCCACCTGCATTCGTTACACCACCGCGAACTTATCTGCTGAACAACGCCGTGGGTATCGGTAATTTCTTCGGCACCGTATTTGCAGTTGATCCAAAGATCGAGACCCCGAAAGTTGAACAGTATAGCGTTGGGTATCAGCGTGAATTTTTTGGAAATACTGCGTTTGAGATTCGCTATGTTGGAAGCCGAAGTAACAATTTGGTGCGCGGCGTCGATATAAATCAGATTGACATTTTCAACAATGGATTTTTGGCTGATTTTAATCGAGCACGGGCAAATCTTGCCCTAACGGGCAATGCCTTTTGCGTCACAGCGGGTTGTCAAGCCCTCACTATTTTTCAAAATGGTGGTGCGGGAGCGCCCGGACGTCTCGTCGTAGGCACAGCGGGTGGAGTCCCTGCTGCTACGTTCAACAACAATTTATCGAATGGGGCCTCGGCTGAATTGGCTTTCTTGTTCATCAACAATACAGCTAATTTGAATAATCATCCGTCGTCAGCAAGCCCTACTGCGGTACCGCGTATTAATTTCTTGCCGAATCCTGCAGCTGGTGCCGTTGACTTAATGCTGAACGATGCCAGCTTCAATTATAATTCGCTCCAGATGGAAGTTCGCCGTCGTTTTGCAGACGGGTTGTATTTCCAGGCCAACTATACGTTCTCGAAAAACCTAACGAATGCAGTAGGCACTTCGCAAGCTCTCTTCGAGCCGTATTTGGACAACAACAATAAGGATCTCGATAAACAGCGGGCCGATTTTGACCTAACCCATGTCTTTAACTTTAACGGTATTTATCATCTACCGTTCGGCAAAGGCAAAATGTTCCTGGACAACGGCGGTATTGTTGACAAGGTTTTCGGAGGTTGGGAACTTTCCAGTCTGGTTCAATGGACATCCGGTTCGCCTATTACGTTGGTGGACATACGAGGAACTTTAAATCGTGCCGGACGTTCGGCCAGACAAACAGCCCTTAGCACACTAACAAATGCCGAGATTCGCGCTTTGGGAGGTGTGTTTGAGGCGCCAAATGGAACGTTCTACTTTATTAATCCTTCAGTTATTGGCCCGCAAGGTGCCGCTTCCAATGGATTTGGTTCAGCACCGTTCAGCGGTCAGGAGTTCTTTAACGTGGACCCGGGCCAAACGGGTAATATGGGGCGTATGATATTTAACGGTCCGAAGTTTTTCAACATTAATGCAGCTCTTTTGAAAAACATACGGTTTACGGAGACGATGCGCGTTCAACTTCGTGCAGAGGCGTTTAATCTATTGAATAACGTGAACTTTAACCTTAATGCAGCACAACAATTGACGAATATCAATAGTACGAGTTTTGGCCAGCTCACCGCTGTGAGAACTGGTGTTACTCCGACAGGGGCTCGTGAAATGCAATTTGCGATTCGGTTCGAGTTCTAGTTTACGGTCTTAAACAACCACTTCGCCTGCCGGTCTTCGTGATCGGCAGGCTTTTTTGTGCCCGACGTTTCAACTTTTATTATTGCCTACATCCAGGTTCATCACAAAAAGTGACAATGTAAGGTTCCAGCGGTGGACTACTTGCCGGAGAACAAATGTAAGTACAACTTCTACCTATATAATCCGGCTGGTCGATGGTGCATACAATTGGGTTCGTGTATGGCCCATACCAGTAACTCGACCAACAATCAAAACAATTATTTTGAACGGTTGAGGCCAATGTGGGGAAAACAGCTACAATAGAAATAGCTGTCAAAAGGATAAGAATCTTTCTCATATATTTCCTCCTAAATTGTTTTCTGAAGCGTCTTTATTGTATATTCAGCTTTCCAAATGTCAAGGTTTTCACCAATGAGCAGTTCCGTTTCAGCTAATGCAGCTTTGTCGATCGTGCCGCTGGGGGCGGGGGATTTGATTGATCGCGCGGTGCGGTTTTATCGGGCGAATTTTGTGACATTTGTGTTGATCGCGGCACCGTCGGTTGTTGTGGGGACGATCCTTGCGGTCGGGTGGCTGATGTTGTCGCGGTGGCTGTTTCCGGGCGGGGCGTATAGTGATTCGGTTGATGTGGTTCTTTATTATTTGTTTGCTTGGCTCGGTGCGATGTTTATTTGGATCGTCGAGATAAACGTCGTGCTGTCGGTAATGGGCGGTGCGTCGCGAAACTTTGTCCGGCATTTACTGCACGGCGAGCCGATCACTTTTAGGGAAACTTATAAGAATGCGTGGAGCCGCGCGGCGGGGTTGAGCGGCGCGTCGCTGCTGATTACATTTCTGCTCGGCGTGGTTGGTGGGACGCTGGCGTATTTTGTTTTGATCGCCGGAACTTTGCTTGCGGTGCTGGTGGTCGCGGTCTTCTCTTTTTTCCCGACGGTCGGTGCGATCCTCGCAATTTTGATCAGTCTCGTGTCATTCGCCGGTTCGATTCTGCTGTTTCTGCTGGTAGCGTCACGGCTCGCGTATGTTCCGCAGGTGATGCTGGTCGAGGGGCGCGGCGTATTTGCATCGGTCGGCCGCAGCATCTCGCTCGCAAGCGGAAATTTCAAACGCTTTGCGGCATTGGTTATTTTTACATTTGTGGCGATCTATTCGGCGTTGGCGATACTATATATACCGCTTGGCTGGTTCGCGTGGGCACAGGGCGTCGATCTGTTTTCTGCTGAGATGACGCCGGCGTGGTTTGAAATAGCGTCGCAGCTTGTTTCGCAGGCGAGCCTTATCCTGCTGCTGCCGATCTGGATGGTCGGGCTGTGTCTGCTCTACGTCGATGAACGCGTCCGGCACGAGGGTTATGATATTGAATTGATGGCCGCCCGGCGGCTCGGCGAAATTCCGGACGTTCCGGATGCGTATATCAATCCACTGAATCCTGCATTGTCGAGCGAGCGCAACGCCGTACCTGCCAAGGTTTCACAAAACAGGGATAAGAGCACTTTAGGGTTGAATTAAAAAAACTTTCTTTGTTCATCTTGTTCTTTCTGGTACATCCTGCTCTGTGGCAAAAAAATACTTGACCACAGAGTAGGAAAGAATGAATAAGATGATCCAATAAAGAACACGAGGTGAGACAATTCTTTATTAGGAATTTAGAATTTAGAATTTAGAATGAGCGCGGTCAGGGTTTTGGCACATCGCATATTTACAATCGGCGTGATCTTTGTCGCGACGGCTGTGACTGTGTTCGCGATCTCGCCGGCTGAATATCGTGCGAAGATCGACGATGCTCGTGCCTTGGCCGCCGAGGTTTTGCTTGAGCTCGGCGAGTTCGAAGCGGGCGTTACGGACGAGATCCACGGAAAGGAAGATTCCGATATCTTTCGCGAATTGCTGCCGGTTACGCAAACGGTCGAAACGACGAACGGAACTGTAGAGTCTTCGAACCAATGGCTGCACGAACGGCTTAGCGATTTTGATGCGGCGGACGATGTGCAGGCAAAAGCCGTGATTCTCACCGAGATAGAAGAGAGGCTGACGGCGATCTCGTGGAGCATCGGCGAACTGGAACAGGCCGCCGAACGCGAACGGACAAAGGACCAGGAAAAACAAAAGTTAAATGAGATACTCCAACGTGAGGAATATCAAAAACCGCCGGAACAACAGGAAAGCCAACTAGAAAAATGGTTGAAATCCATTGTGGAATGGATATCGAAATGGTTTCCGACGCCAAGCCCCGCGTCGGGACCGAATTTTTCCGGTCTGCAGAGTTTTTCTTACATACTCAGAATTGTTTTGATCGGCCTTGTCGGGCTTGTTTTGCTGTTCGGGCTTTATAAACTTGCCGGTTTACTGTTTCCAAATCTGAAACGCCGCAAACGGGAAAAACGCGAAGATCGTGTCGTGCTCGGCGAGACGATCGGTGCCGATCAATCGGCGGAAACGCTGTTTGACGAGGCCGAAAGTTTTGCCCGCAGCGGCGATCTGCGGATGGCGATACGCAAAGGCTATATTGCTCTATTATGTGAACTTAGCGACCGCAAGGTCATCGGGCTTCAGCGGCACAAAACAAACCGCGACTATTTGCGGGACGTGCGTTCGAATGGCGGGCTGCATACCAATATGAGCGGCTTGACGAACAGCTTTGAGCGTCACTGGTACGGCGCCGTGACAGGCGACGAAACCGCATGGAGCGAGTTTCGCGAACAGTATCGCAACGCGATAGCAAATTCGCGATCTTAAAAAATCAATGAAGCAAAAACTGCTCATAGGCCTGGTTCTAATTCTGATCGTGACGGTGATGATCGGGCTGAACGCTGCGTCGTATGTGCAGAAAGAAAAGATCCCCGATTCGGAACTGATGCCAAACCGCTCGTCGTATAATGCCGGTTCGACCGGTACGCGTGCCTATTTTGAGCTGCTTTCCGAAACGGGCAGAAAGGCCGTTCGTTGGCAGGAGCCGGCCACAAATTTGAATGCCGACGACGATAACAAGCCAGGCGTATTTGTCGTAATGGGACCGCATCGTCGCGAGTTTGACGACCATGAAATAGGCGATCTTCTCAGTTGGGTTTCTATGGGCGGACGGCTTGTAATAATCGACCGTAATCCGTCGAAAGATCTATTGACCACCACATCGAGCTGGCGAATAGAATTTCGTCAGCGAAATGAGATGACGATTGCAGGCGTCGATCCGTCCGATAAAAATCAGATGACCAGCGGGACCAATGCGGCTCGTTCTGTTCAGGTTTCGACGCTGACTGCCGGCGTAAACGCCATCCAGCCATCGCGATTTGGGTCGGCTATTAGCTTTGTGCGGTTTGGCGATGTTGATCTACGAAGGAGCCAGCCCGAAGGGGATGATGAAGAAGTGTTTGAAGAAGAAGATTACGGCACGCCCGAGAAGAAGCCGACGCCGATAGATTTTTTTGAAAATGCACCGCCGCCACCAGTGAAGCCATCGCCCTCAAATGAGCAAGCGTTATCTGACGACGAGGGCATCTATACCGGAACGGTCGCGTCGGAAGCCGCGTGGTTCAAGGCGCCTATCGCCCATTTTGCAAACGACACTGCGACATTTGTTACCGAGGTGCCTTACGGGACTGGCCGGATTGTTTATCTGTCCGATCCGTTCGTCGTTTCAAACGGTGGAATATTGATGGCCGATAACGCACGGTTAGCGATTAATATGGTCGAAACGGGCGGGACGATCGCGTTTGACGAATATCATCAGGGCTTCGGCGCCGGCAAAAATCAGATCGTCGAATATTTTTCGGGCACGCCGGTAGTCGCGATATTTTTTCAGCTTTGCGCCATTGCCGCCCTGGTTTTTTATTCGCGAAGCCGACGTTTTGCCCGGCCCGTTCCCGAGCCGGAGCCAGACCGGCTTTCAAAGCTGGAATACGTCGCGGCAATGGCCGAGCTGCAGCGACGGACGCGCGCCTACGACCTTGCATTAGAAAATATTTATTCCGATTTTCGCCGTCGCGTCGCAAAGCTCTTCGGAGTCGATAACCAGCTTACCCCGCGACATGAGATCGCGGTGCGGATCGCTGAGCGAACAAAGCGCGATGCGAACGAGCTTGAAGAGATGATGCGGAAATGCGAGGACATCGCCCACGGCGAGCCAAGTAATAATAAAGAAACGCTTCGGTTGGTTAGCCAGATACGCGAACTTGAAAACGAGTTGCGTCTGACTCGCGGAGGCCGGAAATAAACGATGGCGTGGACGTCGCTCGCCATATTAATTGTTCTGTTTTTTACCACAAGCGTCGTCGGCGTCGTCACGGGCAGCAACTCGCTGATAACCGTGCCGGTGATGTTCCAGTTCGGTATCGACGAAAAGGTGGCGGTCGCAACCAATATGTTCGGGCTGACATTTATGGCGATCGGCGGGACGATTCCGTTCGTCCGTGCAGGGCAGATCGAGTATCGCAAGCTGTCGCCATTGGTCGTCCTGACGCTCATAGGTTCAGCGATCGGGGCCGCCTTGGTCGGGTTGATCTCAAACACTGGCATCAAGCTGATCGTGTCAATCGCGATGATCACGATAGTTATTTTCACGCTTGTTAGCGGAAACAAGTCAGAACCACCTGCGTCAGCGGGTGGCATACGAAACCAACAGATAATCGGATTTCTCGCGACGTTTCTATTAGCGATCTACGGCGGGTTTTACAGCGGCGGATACGTAACAATTCTGACCGTCGCATTTGTTGCCTTTTTTGGAATGACCTACTCGGGTGCTATCGCGGCGACCAAGTTTGTAAACGTATTTTCATCAGCGATTGCGACCGCTATTTTTATGTGGCAAGGTTTAGTTGATTACAGGCTCGGCGCAATTCTTGCAGTTACGATGTTTATAGGGGCGTTCGTCGGAGCACATTTTGTAACCAGAATGAGTGAGGTCTGGTTAAAACGAATCTTTTTGGCGACAGTATTTTTGTTGGCAGTTAAAACACTTTACGATTTTCTATAATTTATTTAACCGCGAAATACGCTAAACACACGAAATTAGAAGAAATAGTTTTGCGTATTTCGCGTATTTAGCGGTTATTCACTTATGCTAAATTACACACCCTCAACAGTTGCACATATTCTTAACGAGCTTCGCAAGACGATAGTCGGGCAAGATGAAGTTATCGAACAGATCTTGGTCGCAGTGCTCGCCGAAGGCCACGCCTTGCTTGAGGGCGTGCCGGGAACGGCGAAAACGCTGACCGTGAAAACGCTTGCACAGATACTCGGTGCTCGATATTCGCGTATCCAGTTCACGCCCGATCTGATGCCGTCTGACATAACGGGAACGAATGTTTTCAATATGCAGACGTCCGAGTTTACATTAAGACACGGGCCGATCTTCACCGATATTCTACTCGCGGACGAGATCAACCGGACGCCGCCGAAAACGCAGGCCGCGTTGCTCGAGGCGATGGAAGAACGGCAGACGACGATTGACGGCGACCGCCATCTTCTGTCCCAGATGTTCACGGTGCTCGCGACGGAAAATCCGATCGAGTATGAGGGAACTTACCCGCTGCCTGAGGCACAGCTTGACCGATTTCTATTGAAAATAATCATCGGTTATCCCGAACAGATCGAGGAGCAGGAGATAGTTGCCCGCTGGGACGCCGGCTTTAACTCGCACCATCTTGAGCGTGTAAATATCAATCCGCTGCCCGATCCGGCCGCGATCACCAATTGCCGCGCCGAGGTGCGGGCGATGCGGATGGAACCGGGTGTGCAGAATTATATCGTCGAGATCGTTCGCAAAACGCGGAACCATCCGACAATACTTTACGGAGCAAGCCCGCGTGCGGCTATCGCATTGCTGTTGTGTTCGAAAGCTCTCGCGGCAATTCGCGGACGCGATTTCCCAACGCCGGACGATGTTCGCGACGTTGCAATGCCTGTTCTACGCCATCGTCTCGCAATGCGTGCCGAAGCCGAGCTCGAAGGTGCGACCGCCGATGCTGTGATCTCCGATATTTTGAAAACGGTGGAAGTGCCGCGGTAGAAAGGATGAAGGATGAAGGATGAAGGATGAAGGATGAAGGATGAAGCATGAAGATGACGTGTTGACGATCAGTTTTCATCTTTCGGCCCGTCCGCCTTCATCCTTTTGATTCGTCGTCCGGTTCGGACTCAGGCTCGTTTACCGGCGGTGTCTGTGGCGTTCTTGCCGGAGCAACCGGAGTTCTTGTGGGCGTTGTCTGTGGCCGTGGCGTTGCGGCCGGAGAGGTTCCGGTGTTTGTATTTGCCGGCGTCGTTGGTCGGGGTGTAGGTGTTGGCCGGGGATTTCCTGTCGATCCTGAGCCGAATCCAGGAGGGCAAGGGATTAATTGTCCCGTAGCAGAATTGTAACAATTCAGTTCGATCGGCATCGTGCTACTGCCACCGCCGGGCGGGAGCGTAATTGTGCCGCCAGGTTGCAGGCTGCGTGAGTTTGCCCAGGCGTCATAGCCGTCGCCGCCGGGAAGCATTCCGGGTTGGAGCGAAAGATTGCTGTTTGCGTCGGCGAAGCCGGGAATTGACGCAAGATTTCGTTCCTCGATGCCGGTCGCCGGATTGAGCGGTTGGACGGGTTGGCCGTTTGCGTCGGGCTGCAGGCTTGTGATCGGGTCGGTTTGTTTTACCCGGGTTGCGGTGATAAGAGCCGCAGCAAGCAGTCCGATTCCGAATATCATCATTAAGGCAGTTATCCAAAAGCTGCCTGTCGCGGAGGCGGCCTTCGCGGTCGGTACGCTCGTTTCCAATGCTTCCAATTCTGCTACAAGCTCGGCGGCTGACTGGTGGCGCATCGCAGGGTCTTTCGAGAGTGCTTTCAGGATGACCGGTTCGACACCGTTGGGAGCATCGGCGCGAAATGCTACCAGCGGAGCGGGCATTTCCTCGATGTGTTTCAGCATCACATCGGTCGGTTTTTCACCTGTAAAAGGCGGCACGCCGGCGAGCATTTCGTAAATAATTACACCGGCTGCGTAAATGTCAGTTTGTTCGGTCGGAATTTCGGAACCGGAGCATTGCCCCGGCGACAAATATGCAAAATCGGCGGGCTCGGGATTTTCTTTATCCGCAACTATCGGGTTTGGCGAGCCGAAATCGACTATCTGCGCGACAATTCCGCCTTCGAGTGTATTTGAAAGCAAGACATTTTCCGCTGTCAGATTGCCGTGGATAAATCCGCCCTCGTGAGCCGCCGCAAGTGCGGAAGCAATCTGGCGGCCGACGTTGATCGCGGTATGAGCGGGGAATTGCCCGTCATGCGAGATCAGAGATTTGAGCGAGTCTTCGGGAATCGCCTGATAAATGCAGTAAACTTGGCCTTCGCGGTCGGTGCCGAAATCGACGACCGCCGGTATTCCCGGATGCTCAACGGAAGCCTCGGCTTTTGCACGGTCAAAAAACTTTTCGACCTCAGCCGAATCGACCGCCAGATGCGGATGCAAAACCCTGATCGCGAACGGCTTATCCATCAACCGATGCGTTGCCCGATATAGATTCGAAGCAAAACCGCTCCGCAATACGGAGTCGAGTCGGTACTTTTCCGCTATAAATGTGTCTGTAAGGTCTTGTGCCATCACTTGTTAGAACGATTTCCGAGCGCTGAGGTTGCAATAATTGACGGGTTTCGCAACGAAATTTTGCCGTCTGAGATAAAGAAAATGCGGGCCTTGGATCCGAAGATCGCGGGGCCCGCAATTGACATCGGAAGACACGCTCCTTAACAGTCGCGTTTCTCCGCCCGTATGATTTACAGCTTAACGAATACGATAAGCAGAGCAAATAGCACGAGCGACTCGATCAGCGCCAGCGCGATGATCATGATGGTCTGCACGGTTCCGGCTGCACCGGGGTTGCGGGCTGCACCCTCGGCGGCACGCGAACCGACCAGTCCCTGTCCGATACCGGCCAAACCGGCGGCCAGACCGAAGCCGATGCCGCCGCCGATCGCTTTGTAGGCGAGAACGGTAGGATCAACGGCATTCTTATCCGCAAGCTGTTTTAGTTCTTCCGGCGATTGACCCACAGCGACAACCGCCATCAAAGCGATGGCGAGCGTTGCATACAATACGTATTTTAATTTGTTCATTTTCTTATCTCCTGTTCTATTTTATTTACGTTTTTTTCAGGAGAACCGTTCGTGAAATCTTGCTTCGCGGGTATTATTTCGCCTCGCTTCCGGTATGCGCTCGGATTTTATACTCCGTAGAGTCCGGGCTCCTGTCGCGTGCGGGCATATTTGCTATAAAACGCAAGTTTTCAAATCGGTTCTACCAGTACGACAGACTGTTAGTCTGTCGATTGAACAGGCTAACACCCTGTTCTACATCAGAGCCTGAGCTCCAAACTTTTAAGCTGCGGCCGGGACAGCATCTTCCGCGTGATGCTCGTCATGCGGGTGCGAGACCTCGCTAATATAGATCATCGAAAGCAGCGTGAAAACGAGCGTCTGCACAAATGCGACGAACACCGCCAGCACAAGCAGCACGAGCGGCAGCAATATTTGCGTAAAAGGCGGATAGAGGCTCGTTATCTCTAAAAAGATCTTTTCGTCGGCGAACATGTTCGCAAACAGGCGGACGCCGAGCGTCAGCGGGCGGATCATATTGCTGATAAGCTCGATCGAAAAGATCAGCGGCGTGATAATAATCGCCATCCCGATCGGCAGTTTCGGCCCGGCCAAATGGCCGAGATGTTTTTTCAAACCATTTTCACTGATGCCGACGTAGTTGTAATAAACAAAAGACGAAATACCGAGGGCAAACGTGACGTTTACCGATGCGGTCGGCGACATAAACAGCGGGAACGTGCCCATCAGATTCGAGATAAGCACCAATACGGCGAAAGTCGCAACTATCGGGAAATACTTAAATCCGTGCTCGCCGACCACATTGACGATCAGGTCCTTGATCGCCAAAAATCCGGCTTCGAGCGTCATCTGGCCCGGCTTCGGATCGTCTTCGGAAAGCTTGCCCTTTAGCAGACGGATTACGATCACCGAAAGGATACACGCAATGACGAACATAATCGTGTACCAGGGAATCGCGTTTTCAACCGTATATTCGCCAAAGACGGCCTCTGGCGTGGTGCCAAAATTCGAGAAAAACGCCGTCCACATTTTGTACGTGGTCGCCATCTGAATCTGGTGAACAGGTTCACCCAGATAGTGGTTGATAAATTCGACGATCAACGGCGTGTGATGGACGCCTGCAAATAAATACATTTTGTTTTCGTGTCAGTAGCCCTACGTCACGGAAGGGCATTTTATTTCATTCCGCCTGACCTGCTGTCAGGCCCGTAAATATTCTTATTAATCCTTCGATAACGGTCGCAAATCCGAATGCCGCCAAACCCAAAATGACCGGAACTATCGGCAAAATGCCGCTGGCGAATACGACCGCGATAACTATCCCCAGAACCAAATATCGTGCTAAATATCTGAGCGCCGAAACCTTTGGTTTTTCGCCCTCGGCGGCTTCGGCAAACACCCGTTTGAGCGAGGCTTTTAGCCAATAATAATTGCCAAAAGCGAGGACGGTCCCGAGAATAATTCCCAAACCAAACCCGACCGTTCCAAATATCATCCCGGCAACGCCGCCCAAAAGCCCAAGAACGGCCATTATGACGAGAATGCGACCGTGCGACGGCGGCATCACATCCTGATCGGGAACTATCAAAGGCTCGGTACCGTCATGCATTCAAACCCTAAATATTACTAAGAAATTGCGGGAAGTTCAAAGCGAGGTTGGGTTGTTTTCCGAATCGTTCCTGATGGGATCAACGGGCGAGGTTTCGACAGCAGAATTTTCCGACGGTTTTTTGTCTCCAAGATCCAAAAATGAGGTCGGCTGTGAGCTGCCGGAACCCTTTAATATCTGGGTATTAAGCCTGAAAAACTGGATAAATCCGATGATCGATCCCAAAACAATGCCGCCGACGATGCCCCACGGAGCGGTGCCGATGAACGTATCGACCAGCCAGCCGAGCACGAGCATAAAGGCGACCGACGATACGAACGCGATCCCGGCAGTGAATGCAAGGCCCGACATGCGGGACGATTCGGCGGCGGTCGGCGGTGTGTAGGGAAACAGTTCGCTATGTAACGCAGGCTTATGCGGCTGATCTTCGGTCTGAGGTGAAACGACAGGTGTCGGATCGATGTGAAAATCCGACGCAGCGAATGGATCGAGTTGGTCGGGCACCGGAATTTTTTCCGCCGGTTCGGTATTCAAACCGCCAAAGATCGACAAATCGGCCGATGTTCTTGTCGGTTCATTTTGATCTTCATCCGCGTCGAGAAAATTCTTTATCATGGCGTCGGCAATGCACCCAAAGTCAAGAACAATTTATCCTGTATGGCGGGATTTGTCACCAGTCTGCCGTGAGTTTCACATTGGAGCAGGTCGCCCGCCAGCGGCAGGACGTTTGGGTTGCCGTTAGCCGCCAATGTCGAGGCGGTCAACGAACGCTTTGTCACGACGTTGTCGCCGACCGAGTAGAGCAGCGGTTTTAGCTCCTCGGACGTGACCTTTGTGCCGTCCGATGCGGTGAAAGACTGCGCGTTGAACTGGGTTATCCATTTATCTTTCGATTCTTTTCGGCGGACGAGCAATGCGTCCTGTGTGTCCTTACAATCAGATCCCATCAGGTAAAAATTTACGGGAATTTTTGGACTGGTGTTGGCATTTAATGCTTCCTGAAATCGCTTCGCGCGATCCAGAACCGCACGGAAATACAGCAGTGCATTATTCTGTTCGGCGGCAGTAAAATTTTTGCTGAATTTCTCGCCGTTCCAGATATCCCAGCCGTATTCTTCCCATGTGCGAGGCTCGTAAATATCTAATTTTACAGGCTTTAGATCCTCACCGTAAGCGAGAAAAGTGCCGCTGTGCGGCAGCAGTTGATACGCCGACGGAATCGTGAAGACGTCAAAGTTGCTGATGTCGCGGACGAAGGGCAGATTGATTCCACCGCCTAGATAGGAATAGCCCTCAAGCAGAGCTTTCAGAGAAGATACGGAACCTTGGTTTGGCGTACCGAGCAGAAATATCTTGTCGAAATGTCTTGCACCGGCCCAAGTCGGTCGAATCCGGCCGCCGGGAATATCGGCGTCTCCGTACATCGCGGCATAACGCGAAACGAGCCCGCCCATCGAGTGCGCAATGATATTGAATTTCAGGTCGGGCTTGCCGAGTTTTGTCTTGAGCTGTTCGACCTTTTGAATAAGCAGGCGTGCGGTTTCGACGTTGTCGCGCCGCCAGTCGTACGGAAAAACGAAAAACGTGTCCTGTGCATCATCGGGCCCGGCCTCGTCCCATTTTACTTCGCGATATCCGCCGCGGGTTTTTAGTCCCTCGATCAATTGCTGGTAGATCTCAACCTCGGGAATTATCCGCGCGATCTTGACCGCTCGGATAATGTCTTTCGTAACGAGGTTGTCGGTGTTGGCGGCGATATTCGGTGTGATCGGCAGACGTATATCGTCGTCTTTTGCACGCGAACGGCTAAACCAAACCAGCTTTCCGGTGTTTTTGTTATACAGGTCGGATCCGGTCAGGCCGGGAATGACGATAACCGGTGCTTTGCCCATCACCTGCGTTGGAGTCGGTGTAGGTGTTGGCGTTGTTTTCGCGGGTTCGGTTTGGCCTGAGGCAAGAGTCCCGAAAACCGTTAAGCACAGGACAACATTGAGGATAATGCGGCTTTTAATTGATCTCATTTTCAGGTTTTGATGCCGTCCAGACGATTTCGGCGCGAAAAACCATACTAGCATCTTTTTCGTTATGAGCCGTTAACTTTTGGATCGGATGATCGAGGTTTCGTTCGGCGAATTCATCTCGTAAACCGTGCCGCGCCAGTTTATTCGCCGGGAAAACAGAGCGGCAGCGCAGTTTACAAAAAACAAAGCCGGAGCGAACAGCCAAAGGACGTTTTGATAAAAATATTGTTTTCGTGTTTCGCTTTCGTAATCAGTCAGAATCATTCTGGCTGCTCGTAACCTCAGCGTCGATTTCGCGATGCTAAGAAGCGAAACAATCGCGAGCGTGGCAATAGAAAACCAGACCGCAAACGAATTTTGGCTGCTGAAAATAACGATCAGAAATGCCGCGATCATCACCACGTTAAAAAGCCCCGAGCCAAAGAATGACATAAGCCACAGACGCGGCGCGTAAACGCGGGTTATCTTCATCTGGCGATTTGTGAACTCGAACATCTCCCTAAGCGAACAGTTTTCGACCGACGGCGTAAGGGCTTGCGGAACGAAATGAATATCTAATCCGGCCGCGTTCATCGCGCGCGTGACCGTGAAATCGTCCGACAGTGTGCCGCCCCATTTTTCTCTAATTTCCAACTGTTCAAATGTCCCCCGCCGGAACGCCATCGAACCGCCCCAGCAGAAATTTCCCCATGTATTCGGTCCAAGGGCCGACGCGATCGAGGCGTTCCACATATTCCGCATCTCGCTCGCAAACGAAGGCGTTTTCGAAATAAACCAACGGTAACCGGTCGCCGCGCCAACACTTTCATCCGCAAGCGGCGCAATAAGATGCCGCAGCCAATCATTCGCAGGCCGAGCGTCGGAATCGACAAAGGCGAATATTTTCGATTTATCCGAAACATGCAAAACCGCCTCGCGAAGATTTTCGACTTTCTGACTTGATTCCATTGCTTTCGGTGCGATGACACGCCTGGCGGAATCACAGGTCAGTACCGCCCGCGTAAGCGGGTGGCGTGAACCCGTCTGCAAACTAACGTGTTCTATTAGACGTTCGATTGTTACAACAGCCGCGTCGTTCCTGTCATCGACCACGAATATTACTTCATAATTAGCATAATCCTGTCCCAGTAATGCCGAAAGATTCGCCTCCAGACCTTCGTCCAATCCTTTGCACGGAACAATGATCGTCGCAAACGGCGTGTAATTCGACGGAGCTTTCGCCAGCTCTTCCCTGAAATATTTGAGATAGCCGATCCCGCCGCGAAAGGATTTGTGGCTGAACCCGATCAGCAATGCGGCAAGAATGTAAAAGAGAAAGATCATGAAAAGAATTTTGTTATTAGCCGAAAGCTATTGGCTATTGGCCATTAGCCGGATTCTGCGTTTTCAGTTATCAGTTTCCAGCTATCCGTTAACACGGAAAAATTTTTTCAGAAACTCAACCGTCTTTTCGGATGCTCCGCGATTTGCTTTCATCACCGATGCCGCGTTTATTCCCATTTCGCGACGGCGTTCGTTGGTTTTTAAAAGGTCGGAAAAAACAAGAAATAATTCATCTGGAACCGTTTCGCTTCGAACTTTGTCCAATTGAATCAGCGCATTATGGGCGAGAAAAGTCTTGGTCACGTCTGCAAAATTGTGCGTGTGCGGCCCGGTTACTATCGCCTTGCCTGCCGCAGCCGGTTCGAGCACGCTTTGCCCTCCGTGCGGAATAAGCGAGCCGCCGACAAAAACAATTTCCGCGAGCGGATAAACCGATCTGAGTTCGCCGATACTATCCAGTAGTAGCACATCTGCTGTCAGGTCGGAATCGCCTTGCTCCGATGAGCGACGGGCAATCTTGTATTCACGCCATTCGCATCGCTGATCGGAGCGAAATTCTTCGGCCATTTTCGCAACCGAATCAAATCTTTCCGGGTGTCGCGGTGCGATCAATAATCTTGGCCGTAATTCGGCCGTCATAGAGCAATATGCTTCGAGCAGCCATCGTTCCTCCGGTTCATGCGTGCTTGCGGCCACGATCAGCGGCCTATTATTTGAAATTTCAAATCTCAGATCTAAAAAACGCGTGAGTTCGGCCTCATTAGGATCAGTAGAAATGTCGAATTTCAGATTTCCGGTGACAGCTGTTTTTGCCGCATCCAGGCCTAGAGAAACTATCCGCCGAGAATCCGCCTCGCCTTGCATTAACGCCAGATCGACATCGGCAAGCACAGTTTTAATAAACGGACGGATTTTTGAATAGCGTTTGAAAGAGCGTTCCGACAATCGGCCGTTGACGATGGCGACTTTGGCCCCGCTTCGTTTGGCTTCGTGAACAAACCGCGGCCATATTTCGGTTTCCATTAGGAGAATGATTGACGGTTTGTAATGTGCGAGAGCTTTTCGGACACTGAATTTCCAGTCGAAAGGGAAATAAATAACTGCGTCGGCTTTTTCGTGGAATATCTTTTGAGCGAGATCCTGTCCGGTTTTTGTGGTCGTGGAAATTACGAGGCGATGATCGGGAAATGCCGTTAATAGTTGATCGACCAGCGGCCGAGCGGCGTTGGTTTCGCCGACCGAAACGCAGTGCAGCCAGATCACCCGGCGGCCGTCTTGTTCGAATTCCGGGTAACTGCCGAGACGCTCGCGGAACCCCGATGCGTATTTCTCACGCCGCAGCAGGAACAGCGGGATCATCAGCGTAAATGCGAATGAAAGAGCGATGGAGTAGAGGAGGAGCATAGTAGGCGGAAAACACGACCGGTAGGGAGTGTGTGTCTCCCGCGTGACCAGCGACGGGACTTACGATATCCGTATCGTACCGAGGAACGGTGATCCGCTCTTCAGCGGTAATGCCGTCGCGACACTCAAAGCAGGAATTACGTCCCTTCATGTGGAGGCAAATCTATCTTCCATTAGGCCCGGTCGCTACGTTTTGCAATTGCGACGGGCAGGTTCTGATTGGAACTCGTATCCCTTGCATATCAGATGACTAGTCTGTGTCGTAGGCTGAGTCGTAAGCGCCCGCGCAAGAGAGCGCTTAGGTGACGGCATACCTGCCAATCACCAAGAGACGGAATACCTGTCAATCACCCATAGCCACGTTCCATCCTTCTGGCGCC
>CAZSEL010000045.1:0-36888 GCA_964605905.1 uncultured Chloracidobacterium sp.
TCCCTACTTAATTGCTAGCGCATTCAATTGTCAAGATACAAGCTATGCTTTTCCGGCTCACCGCCCAAACGTCTTGCGGCTATGCCGCTGACTCAACTAGGCGGCGCAGCCGCAATGAGTTTAATTAGGCACGGCCGGAAAAGCATAGCTTATCCGCTCGGCGAGAAGAGCATGACGGAAAATTATAATTCGTTTCTGCTCGGCGAGAAATGCACGGCGGAAAATTACTATGCGTTTCCGCTCGGCGGTATTTATCAAGGTGTTGGCGGTGGTGGTGGGTATGTTGTAGAAGAACTTCTGCATGTCCCAGGCGGCGGTGGGGCAGCGTCCGGCGGATTATTCTCACGCAAAACGCACCTTGGTTTCAGTAACGACTACAAATTGTTCAGGCAGTTTAATTGCGTAGTTTGCAAGCAACTGTCGCAAGACCTCAATTTTATTGACTGCCCTTTCGTCGGAGAGACGAAGAAAGATAATGCCGTGATGATCTCGCCGTTCGCGAAAAACCATTTCGCCAAAATCCTTGTCGTTAGTTATCAATATCCAATTCTCGGAAAGAGCTTTTGCCAATACGTCAGGATCGGCCATTCCGCGGGCTTCGTCGAATATGGAAAAGACCTCGTGGCCCTCATCCCGAAGCCATTCGGCGACTTTGGGGCCGGTGCATTCGTCGACCAAAAACCGCATCTACACGGTCTCCATAACAAGCGGCATAAACTCTGTCCGGCTAAGCGATTCGCCCGCAAAGAGTAGGCAGGCTTGAATGTCTTCGGGTTTGAGTCCGTCGTATTCCTCTAAGATCTCGCTTGTCGTCGCTCCGTGAGCCAGAAGATTCAGGATGAATTCAACTGTCAATCGAGTTCCCTTGATCACAGGCTTTCCGGCCATGACGTGCGGGTTCAACGTGATTCGCTCTAATAAAAGTTGGTCATTCATACCCCCATAATCTCACATTTTTACCGCGACAAAAAGAAATTCTTTCTGTGCTTTACGGCGTGTTATCGCGACAGGCAAGCGGGGACGCTTGCGGTCAGTCAGGAGCAGCCGTATTTTATGTGGCCGGGTTTGGTTATGTTGTAGAAGAACTTTTGCATGTCCCAGGCGGCGGTGGGGCAGCGTTCGGCGCAGAGGCCGCAGTGGAGACAGACGTCTTCGTCCTTGGCCATGATGCGGCCGGTCTTGAGGCCGTCGGCGACGTAGATGTCCTGGGTCGTGTTGAGCGCGGGAACTTTCAGGTTTTGGCGGAGAACGGGTTCTTCGGCGTCGGCGGTGAACGTGATGCAGCTGGTCGGGCAGATATCTACGCAGGCGTCGCACTCGATGCATTTCGGCGCGTTGAAGACCGTTTGGGCGTCGCAATTGAGGCAGCGTTGGGCTTCTTCGTAACCCGCCAGACGATCGAAACCGAGTTCGACCTCTTGCTTGCGGTTGGTCAGCGTGATCGCTTTCGGAGCCTGCGGGACGACGTAACGCTCGTCATTGACGACGGCGCTGTCGTAAGCCCATTCGTGTATGCCCATCTTTTGCGAGACGAGATTGACGAAGGGATCGAGACGTTCGGTTAGGAGATTCTTGCCGTTACAAAGCAGGTCGATGGAAACCGCAGCCTGGTGTCCGTGCGCGACAGCAGTGATAACGTTCTCGGGACCGAATGCGGCGTCACCACCAAAAAACACCTTCGGGTTCGTCGATTGGAACGTCGTTTTGTCAACGACGGGCATCTCCCATTTATCGAACTCAAGGCCGATGTTGCGTTCGATCCAGGGGAAGCTGTTCTCTTGCCCTACCGCGATCAGAACGTCGTCGGCTGGGAAGAACACGTCAGGGTCGCCCGTCGGGACGAGGCTGCGCTTTCCGTTTTCGTCGAAGACTGCTTCTACTTTTTCGAAGGTCATTCCGATTAGGATCGGAGCGAGGACACTCTTGTCACCATCGCCGGTTCCTCCGGCGACATCGTCTTCGTGCTTCGCACTCATGGGGACAGGAGTGTCCCCGCTCCGTTCGACGACGAAAGATTTAGGTACGTGGTTGTCGATGATGGGAATGTCTTCGTGTTGGGCGTCTTCCTTTTCCCAGGGGCTGGCTTTCATCGAAGCGAACGGGCTGCGGACGATGACTTTTACGTCCGTGCCGCCCAAACGACGGGCCGTGCGGCAGCAGTCCATTGCCGTGTTGCCTCCGCCGAGAACGATCACGCGCTTGCCGATCTTGTCGGTATGTTCGAACGCGACGCTGCCGAGCCAGTTGATGCCGATGTGGATATTTGCGTCGCCCTCTTGCCGCCCGGGAAGATCGGGAAGGTCACGGCCCCGAGGAGCGCCGGTGCCGACAAAGACCGCATCGTAATCCTGCTCAAGCACGCCTTTCAACGAATCGACGTAATGCTTGAAATGTGTGTGTATGCCGAGGTCGAGGATGTAGTTGACCTCTTCGTCGAGGACAGTTTCGGGCAAGCGGAAAGACGGTATCTGCGAACGCATAAAGCCGCCGCCTTTGATCTGTTCGTCAAACAGATGGATCTCGTAGCCAAGCGGCGCGAGATCGCGTGCGACCGTCAAGCTTGCAGGCCCGGCTCCAATGAGCGCGACCTTTTTGCCGTTGGGCTTAAACGGAGCCTGCGGCATCAGGTGCTTGACCTCGTCTTTGTTGTCCGCCGCGACGCGTTTCAGACGGCAGATCGCGACGGGCTCTTGCTCAAGCCGTCCACGACGACATGCCGGTTCGCAGGGCCGATCGCACGTGCGGCCGAGGATTCCCGGAAACACGTTCGAATCCCAATTGATCATGTACGCTTCGGTATATTTGCCCTCGGCGATCAGGCGAATATATTCGGGCACAGGCGTGTGCGCCGGGCAAGCGTACTGGCAATCGACAACTTTGTGGAAATATTCGGGGTCGTTAATGTTAGTCGGTTTCAAATCGGCCACTTCCTTGTTCGCTGGGCATTTATAACAATAATAATAATGGATGTCGGAATCGTTTGCTAGGAAATGCGATGAAAATGGAAGAAAATGCAGATAAAAGCGTAGTTAGAGCTTATATCTTTCGTGAAGAACCCCAACCGACGCCATCATAAACAGCAAAGGATCCATTGACGCTCGTGCGGTCTCATCCATTGTACCGAGTCCGTCGAGCATTTTTATGATTGCCGAACGGTCGAAGAAAGGCACGGACGCAAAGCTCTCGCTCCGCAAGATGTCTTGCAGCATCACGAACATCGCATCATCCTTGCGGCGCGTTGTCGGCGGCGCAAGGAATGGCTGTTTTAGGCCGCGATAGACCTCGTCGGTAATGTATGGTTTAACGGCTTCGCGGAGGAGATATTTCAACGTACCGCCCTTTGCGAGCATCGAGACTGGGATCGAACTCGCATAGTCGAACAGCTTGTGATCGAGGAAGGGTAAACGCACCTCGACGGCGTTTGCCATGTCGAGTCGCTCGGCGGCGAGGACGTAATTGACGAACAGAGACTTCATCCAGAGATACAAGATCTGCTTCGCCGGTTCCCTGCCGAGCAGTGTTTTGCGATAGTCGAACTGCCGAAAAAACTCGCGATACGGATCCCGCTGTGGAAACTGAGCGGCAAACTCAGGTGCGATGATCGAATGTAGGGAGTCGAATTTCTCCGCGACATAATCGGTCAAATGCGGCGGGAACGCGAGAATGTGGCTCAGACGTGCCAGCCACGGCGAAGTAGCGGCGATTCGGCGTTCGGTCTCGGTTTTGGGTTGGAATAGACGGGCGAGCATCCTCGAATATTTCGCTATTCCCGACGAACCGCCTGCAAGCACCGCCTGGCTCGAAAAATCATAACCGGCAAACAGCTCATCCGCACCTTCCCCACCGATCACGGTTTTGTAGCCTTCGCGACTTACGGCACGACTGAGATGATAGCGGGCGGCTCCGTGGGCGTTGTAGTGGATCATCTCGCCTTTCCAGACGGATTCATAAAATACGTCGGCGAAATCCGTACTCTTTACAGGTATGGGCCGAAATTCCGCACCGGCGAACTCCGCCATGCGCCGTGCGGGCCCGCTTTCGTCAAAATCCGGATGATCGAACGCTATCGTAAACGCCGTGAGCTTCCCTTCCGAATATCTACTCGCGATTCCCAACACCGACGACGAATCCACGCCGCCGCTGAGGTAGCATCCGACCGGTACATCTGCCCGCATCCGCAAACGAATCGCCTCGTCGAGCATCGAACGCACGGCCTCGATGCATTCTGTTTCGGAAATTTGCGGATGAACGGAGTTCGCCTTTGGATAACCGACGTCCCAATAGCGCTTGACCGTGACATTGCCACGTTTCGCGATCAGATAATGTCCCGGAGACAATTGTTTAATACCGCGGAACAATGTCCGGTCCTGATCGAATGAAAAGAACAGGTTCTGAAACACTGATTCCTGATCCCACGCCGCAGGAACTCCGGCAGTAAACAACGCTTTCGACTCCGATGCTAGTTTCAGTCCATCTCCATCCTCAACGTAAAACAGCGGCTTGATTCCAAAACGATCGCGGGCGGCGAAGAGCGTTTCGTTTTCCTCGTCCCAGATGACGAACGCAAATTCGCCCCGCAGGTGTTCGAGGCATGCGGCGCCCATTTCCTGATAGAGATGAAGGGCGATCTCGCTGTCGCTGCGCGTGCGGAATTTGTTACCTTGAGATTCAAGTTCTTTACGGATGCGCTCGAAATCGTAAAATTCGCCGTTGTGTATGATGTGACGCTTGCCGTCTTCGCTGGCGATGGGCTGGGTGCCGGTCTCGGGGTCCATGATGTTGAGTCGTGCGTGTCCGAGAGCGACGCTGCCATTGGGCGAGAACCAGCTGTTTTGCTCGTCCGGGCCGCGTGGAATAAGGGCGTCAACGGCGCGATGAAGTGCATCGGCGTTCACCGGCTTGTCATTATTAAAGATCGCGACGATACCGCACATAAATTAAGTTAGAACACCGGCTCTCCGCGCTCATTACAGCTAAATATCATCATCATTTCGTTTTCAAATTCGCTGGGGCCGCCTTTTGGGTCGATGCGTTCAAGAGACGAATATACCTGAACCTCGCCAACAGGTTTCGCAAGCCGGCAATAGCGAGCAGCGGTTCGGCGCAAGATAGATAGGCGGAGGTCTTCGCGATGTTCGGGCGGAATTTTCGCCCAGATGATGTCATGAATATAAAAATCAAGCAACACGCCCCGCAGCGACCTCAGGAACATCTTATTTGGATCGACATCGTTTCCGCCAACGACCACACGATAGTGCGTTGAGTAATTGCGGTCGTCGATCCAATTGAATAACTGATACTGTTGTGCGATGCCCATGACCCAGAGCGTGCTGAAAAAGGCCATCTGGATGCTGCCCATTCCCTCGGCACGACCGTCAACCAATTGAGGCTTAACTGCAGCCATGGTTGCAGACGTGTCAAATGTTTTCAACACACGCGGCGGTGTTCGCCAGTTCATCATTGTGACGGAACTAATCATCGCGAGCGTCAGTGTTACAACCATGAACATTGCGACAGCTCCCGAAAGCCCAAACCTGCGATCGCCAACAGGTTCGACCCAAACGCCGCCGCGAAGATATTGCATAAGTTCTTCGCGAAACATCAGGATCGCAACCGCCGCACAGGCGATGTTTGCGAACGGGATGTTGAGCGTGAGCGCCGACAGTATGTGCAGGCCGATGAACGCCGCGAGCAAAGCGTATTTCAAGCGTGAGCCGAGTTTGAGGAAGAACATCAGCGGAACGAGCGGTTCGAGCACGAGGGTTCCGTAGTTGAATATTTTGAGCAGCGGAATATGTTCGGCGCTCCAGAACTCGTGAAAGTACGAGACCGGCAGTTTGAAAACAACATAAAGTGCCGTGCCGTCGAGCCACATCGGGCTGGTCCATTTCCAAAGTCCGGCGACGAGATAGAGCAGTATCAGGTTCCAAAAGAAACAGCGCAGAGGTGCTCCCGGCACGGTCACGCTCTTCCAACGTTCCCACGCCGCGCGTTTGTCCGAAAGCCATTCGCTCAGCACCAACGTTCTTCCGACCGGCAGCACGAGCATCCAAAAAAGGAGCAGATGCATGATCGCATCATCGACATACATTACGATGAAATTGTGTCTGTAAGTGCTGACGGCGATGATGTATAGAATTACCGAGAATAGCTTGACCCGATAGCCTAGTATCAGCGGAACACAGCAGGCTACCGCGATGCCAAATGCCGCATAAAACCACTCGACACCCATCCAGGGCCGAAAGATACCGATCTCCGTGAACCAATACATCCTTAGTATCAGTTCGTGATCGAGCAATCCGTCGGGGCCGCTTAGATCGGCGACTTCGAGAAATGTCCGAACGAAATATGCGAGCACCACCACGCCGACACATACCCGGAAGATATCAATAGGCAAAGCATCCACCGGCCGCGTAAACATTGCCCACGCCTTACGTAAGTCCAAATGCGACCCTATTTCGCTCATTGATGTGTTTTGGATTTCGACCAGTGAATAGTAAAGCAGACCATCGAGCGGGACAAAGTCGGTAAACAGGTTTCGTATGCTCAGATAACCGTTTTTACACTCCAGATAACATCTTTTCTTGGTCTTGATAACAAAAATTCGGCGGTGTAGGAATAGATAGGAGCAGAATAGGTTGCGTAGGAGCGTGGGAGCATGTAACAAGAAATCAGGAAATTTCGCATCTAATATCACTTGCCAAAACATTGACGTTGATACGTTGGTGCAATAGCATCAAAGCGTATGAGGGCCACATTGGATATTGACGATGATGTGCTGCAAGCCGCCAAAGAGCTTGCCCGGCACGAAGGATCAACTACCGGCAAGGTAATCTCTCGACTTGCCCGAATCGGCTTAAGGCAGCTTTCGTCTAGTAAGAAACGGCCCGCTCGGTTTCGCAACGGAGTGCCGCTTTTTCCGTCACGCGGTGAGATCATAACAATGGAACACATCCAGAAGATAATGGACGAGGAAGGAATCTAAGCGCGTGCGTTCTGAGTTACATTTCAATGTGAAAATTCGACACTTCCTGGTTATTCCAATTTTAGTTGTCTGCACTTATTCCGTTTTCAGCCAATCACAAAAGTTTGTCACCGTTCGCGGCAATCAGCTAATTGCCGACGGAAAGCCGTATTATTTCGTCGGAACAAATTATTGGTATGGCAGCCTTATCGCGCTGGAAAAGGATAAGAAACGCGGGATTGACCGGCTCAGAAAGGAACTCGATTTTCTTAAAACGAACGGTGTAACGAATCTAAGACTATTGGCCGGAGCAGAGGGTTCGGGTTTGCTGAACGGCGTACAGCGCGTTGGGCCGCCTCTGCAGCCAGAACAGGGGAAGTTTGATGAGCGTGCTCTCGACGGGCTCGATATTCTGCTCGATGAAATGTCTAAGAGGGATATGCGTGCCGTGATCTTCCTGAGCAACAACTGGGAATGGAGCGGCGGATTTCAGCAGTATCTCATTTGGAACAACGTGATCTCCGACCAATGGCTGACAAAGAAACCTGAGTGGGAAGATCTACGCGATCTGGTCGCAAAGTTTTATTCGTGTGAACCGTGCAAACGCGGCTATGAAAAACAGGTCGAATTTGTGCTGAACCGGACAAATAAACAAACCGGAGAAAGATATATTGACGACCCGACCATAATGGCGTGGCACATCGCGAATGAACCTCGGCCGATGCGACCGTCCGCGAATGTAGAATATAAAAAATGGATAGCCGACACGGCCGCGTTCATTAAGAGTAAAGCTCCTAGACATCTCGTATCGATCGGCCACGAAGGCTGGATCGGGACACAAGACATAAAACTCTTTGAGGAAATTCACGACGACAAGAATATTGATTACGTCACAATACATATCTGGCCAAAGAATTGGGGTTGGTTTGAAAGCGGCAAGATGGCAGAGCAGTATCAGACCGCGCTCGACAAAACGATGGAATATATTGATGTAAATGGAGCCGTCGCGATCAAACTGGGGAAACCATTGGTAATAGAAGAATTTGGCTTGCCGCGCGACAAGCAATCGTTTGAAATCTCAGCAACAACTACGTTCAGGGACGCCTATTTTGAAAAAGTTCTTGGACAGGTCCGTACAAAACCGCACATTGCCGGAGCAAATTTTTGGGCATTTGGCGGAACGGCTCGTCAGATCAAAGATCAACTCTTCTGGAAATCCGGCGACGAATATATGGGCGACCCACCGATGGAAGAACAGGGCTTGTATTCAGTTTTCGACAGCGACCGTTCAACATGGAAAGTTATCAGAGGCTTTGGTCAAAAGTTCGCAGGCAGAAAATAGTATTGAAAGTCGGAAAGATGGGACGTAAAGTTAGTGGGTTCGGTTTTTAACCCGAATTATGCGATATGAGTTTTTCTTCTTCCTTTGCGTTCTTAGCGGCTTTGCGTGAAACTACTTTTTCCATGCAAAGACGCAAAAACTCGCAAAGAGAATGCAAAAAAGAAAGCGACAATTCCCATTACTATTTCTATTTCTAATGCGTTTGGTTTAACAACTGTTTTGACCGGAGCGTTCAAGGTAATATGAGAAAACAATTAACCGCAGTTTGCGCCGGGGCGATCTTGATATTGTCCGGTTGCTGGTCGCCGCCGAAACCGGAAAGTGGACGCGGCGGTACACCGCAAAGCCGGACACCGGATAGCGCCGGAAATACGCGTGAAACAAAGGAAACGCCGAGTGGGAATATGAACACGTCCGAAAACAAAGACGAGAAAAAGACCGGATTTGAGGCAAATCTGCCGAGCGGTTTTGAACGGCCAGCCGATGATGTTGGACGCAAACTACTAAAGGAATACGGCGCCGTATTCATCGCTCGCGGCGGTGCAAAACCGCCAACCACGGTGATCTTTAAAGACGAGGCCGCGGTTTCATCGTTTCAAAATTCGCTTACGAAAAGCAGCAAAACCGTCGGTGGCGTAAGTATCGAACTGCAATCCGCCGCGATGGATGCGCTTGAGAAAGCGGTGGCTGAAGCCAAATCTTCGGGGAAATCTATAACACCAAGAGGTGCCGACGCGGCTCGGCGAAACTATACCGGCACGGTCGAGCTTTGGAAAAGCCGCGTCGAACCTGGGCTGAAGCATTGGACTGGAAAAGGGCGAATTGCCGCTAGCGATGCGGCACGAATACGCGGACTGTCCCCGTTTGAACAGGTATCTGAAATTCTTAAGCTGGAAGCGCAGGGAATATTTTTCGCGAAAGACCTATCGAAATCAATAATCTATTCCGTCGCGCCGCCTGGAACGTCGCAGCATTTGTCGATGCTCGCTCTCGACATAACAGAACACGATCGGGCCGATGTCCGGACGATTCTCGCAAAACACGGGTGGTATCAAACCGTGGTATCGGACCTTCCGCATTTTACGTTTTTGGGTGTCCAGGAAAACGAGCTCACAGGATTAGGTTTGAAAAAGGAAACCAGCGGCGGCCGCGAATATTGGCTTCCGTCGATCTGAAAATAGTAGTTATAACCGCTTGTCCTTCAACCCGTCGGACAACAGGCGGACGCCGAAAACAAATACGAATATCGCTATCGCCGGCGACAGCAGCTCGAACGGTAAATTGCGAAGCAGCGTGATGTCGCCCGCCGCAGCGAGCATATTCCCGAGACTCGGTTCCGGTTCCTGCAAACCGACGCCGAGAAATGAAAGAGCAGCCTCAGCCAACAGAAACAATGGCAAGATCAATGTTGCCTGAGTCAGCAGCGGCCGCGAAATATTTGGCAGTATGTGTCGAAACAAAATTCGAGGCTGAGTCAAACCGCCCGCCTTTGCCGCAAGCACAAATTCCCGCTCGCGCATTGAGATGACCAGAGATCGTGTGAGCCTTGCAATTTCCGCCCAGCCTGTCAAAGCAAATATCGAAACCAGTAGTAATGCCGCGGTCATTGGCGGCAGTTCGAGCGGAAATGCCGCACGCGCAGCGAGGATAATTATCAGCGTCGGCAGCGACAGCATCGCGTCGGCCGAGCCCATCAAAATCGTATCGACAACCCGCGTCGCATAACCGCTGACGATACCGATCAAGATGCCGATCAAACACGCAAGCAATGCACCGAGCGGACTGACGATCATAGAAAATCTGATCGCATGAATTAGCCGCGAAAATCTGTCACGCCCGACCGCATCGGTCCCGAGCAGACGAAGACGAAGACGCACTCCCGAATCGTCGCCATTTTCAACACCGAATAAATGAATGTCGGTCGTAAACAACCCCAGAAAATTGTAACTGTCTCCGTGTGTGAAAAGTGTTAACGGATAGGTCTTCGCCGTGTTTTCCGTGTAACGCAGCATCAGCGGATCGGAGAGATCGGATGCATAAATGAACGGGCGCGGCTGAAATGTTTCATTGTCGAAAAAGCGGATTTTGGAACGAGGCGCGGACGGTTGCCCTCGCGTCTGTGCAGCGTAATCGTACGGAGCTATAAACTCAGCAAAAACTGCGATGAGAAAAAAAAGACACAGCACGGCCACGCCGGCCGAAAGCCGGATGTTGTTACGAATGCCCTGGAATATTTTCCGCATTAGATTTACATAATTCAGGTATTTGGCCGCTCTTTAAATTGCCTCCAGCTTTAGCTGGAGGTGGCGGATCACTACATAAACGGCTTTAGCCGAATCTCAAAAAATGTTTGTCCTTATGGCTTTAGCCCAATCACAATGTACTCATTCCAGGTTTTTTTAGGCTAAAGCCAATCGGAATTTCTTTTTCTCTTATTCGGCTAAAGCCTCCGGTTTGTGTCATCCACCCTCCACCTAAAGGTGGAGGCAATTTAAAAATCTCAATCCGGAGCTTGTGTTTCCACAAGTTCTTTTAGTATTAATGCACCACAAACCCCACTATGGATACGCTAGTCGCCCGAACACAGGCGATTATCGTTTACAACCTGCAGAACCTCGGCAAGCGTGTTTCCGAGCCAGACCGCGATGCTCGCGACAAGGACGATTCCCATCACGAGCGGAACATCGCGTGTGCGAACGGCCGAAACCGTAAGCGAACCGATGCCGGGCCAGCCGAGAATCGTTTCGACAATGACCGAGCCGCCAAGCAGACCGCCGAGCGACAGACCGAACAGTGTCAGCAGCGGGCCGAGTGCGGCACGCGAGGCGTGACGCGCGATCAAGACGCCTTCGCTCAGGCCTTTTGCACGGGCGAGACTTACGAAATCTTCGTTCATTGCGGCGGTTAATTGTTCGTGTCCCTGCGCTAAAAAAACTGCAATCAACGGGCTTGCCAAAACTAGTGCGGTCAGCAAAAACAAAGTCAGTGAGCCGCTGCCGACCGCGATTGCCGAACCGGTCATCATGGCCGTCGCCATCAATACCAGCAGGGCAAGAACTATTCGCGGCGTCGAGGCCGTCAGCAGCACTAATGCTTCGATAAAAATGCGTATTTTCTTCCCGGGTTTGCGTGCGGCAAGAAAACTTAAGCTGATCGAAACAAACAGAACGATGGCAAGAGCCGCTGCTCCCAGATACATCGTATTCAGCAGCCGCGTGGCGATCAGCCCCCCGACGGAGACGCGATACGAGATCGATTCGCCCAGATCGCCGGTCAGGGCGCCGCCGAGCCACGACGCGAACCGAACCGGCAGCGGCCGGTCTAACCCGTAAACGCGGCGGAGATTTTCTATCGTCTCTTCGGAGATCTGCGGATTATCGCGCAGGGTGGTCAGAGCGTCGCCGCCCGCGGCGCCCAGCAGAGCGAACGTCACCGCCGAGACGATGAAGACCATCAGCACGCCCTGAATCAATTTTCCGGTAATCAGTTTGAGCACTTATTGCAAGCGACGAACACCGCAAAATTCGCGGCCCGCGGCTATTCTCGATTATCGCCAATTGATTTGCAACGAAAAAGCACCTAAACTTCCGAGAAGTTTTACCGTTCCGCATTATTTCCGTCAAACTCGGAGGCCCTCGAAATGCAAAAATCATCCGTAACAGTTTTCGCAATAGTGCTGGCATTGTTTTCTTTCCTAATTCAGGCTTGTCAGCCGATTAACCAAACGACAAATCAAACGGCGAATCAAACCGCCGAGCCGCGAGGCAATGGGCAACGCGGCGGGCGGTTGGTTTACCGCATTTCTGCCCCGCTAAAAACTTTTAATTATCTGTTGGCTGACGACGAGCCTTCGATCATCGCGACGGTTTATCTGCTTGGCAGCCGGTTGGCGGCGTTCGACCATTCGACGCTACAGTTCGCGCCGGCGCTGGCCGAATCGTGGGCGACGGCTGACGACGGCGTTACGGTAAATATAAAATTGCGCGAAGGGCTAAAGTTTTCCGACGGCCAGCCGTTGACGTCCGACGACGTGATATTTACGCTCGAATCGCTTTACGACAAACGCACCAATTCACCGGTGTATCGCTCCGGTTTGCTGGTCAATGAAAAGGAGATCGCGACAAAGAAAATCAGCGACACCGAGCTTCAGTTCATTCTCCCGGAAAAGGTTGCGAATGTGGAAAACTATCTGGACAATCTGGTAGTTCTGCCGAAACACGCGCTTGTCAAAGAACGCGACGCGGGCACGCTTTCTGAGGCTTGGAAGATCGACTCCGACCCGGCGACGGTTGTGACATCCGGGCCTTTTATGGTCGAAAGCTCGACCCCCGGAACACGCGTCGTTTTCAAACGCAATCCGCATTACTGGCGCACGGACGCGGCGGGCACGCAGCTGCCGTATTTGGACAATATTGTGTTAGAAATCGTGCCGGACGGAAACAATGCGTTCGCGCGGCTTGGGCAACAGGAGATAGATATCTATGACCGCATACGGCCGACCGATTACGCGGCGTTGAAAGACGGTTCGGGGCCGGTGCGGGCCGTAGATCTCGGGCCGGGGCAGTCTAACGACCACTTCTGGTTCAATCAAAACAAGACGAAAAAGAACGGCGAGCGGCTCGATGACAAGCCGAAGTATGCTTGGTTCACCGACAGGCGTTTCCGCAAAGCGATTTCACACGCTGTTGACCGCGAATCGATCGCAAAAAACACTTTGCACGGTCTCGCGACGCCTCTTTACGGGTTTGTGCCGGCAGGAAACAAGGTTTGGCTCGACCCGAATCTGCCCCAGACGGCATTTGATCTCGAAAGATCCAAATCGCTGCTCGCCGAGTCCGGTTTCGTGCGGCGCGGCACCGAGAACGCGCCGGAATTATTCGATGAACGCGGCAACGTGGTCGAGTTTACGATGATCGTGCAGGCTGAAAACGAGGGGCGAAAGCTGGCGGCGGCGGTTATTCAGCAGGATCTGGCGAAATTGGGGATAAAAATGCAGATCGCGACCATTGACACAACGGGGTTGATTCAGATCATGGGCGATTCTTACGATTACGATGCGATCTCGTTCGGGATTAACGTCACCGGGCTCGAGCCGACGGGTTTTGGGACTTTTTTGCCGAGCAGCACATCGACTCATATGTGGCATCCGAGCCAAAAAACGCCCGCCACCGAATGGGAAGCCCGCGTTGACAAGCTGTTTGCCGAGCATGTGACGGCGACGAAGGACGAAAAGCGCAAACAATTGCTGTACGAGATACAGAAGATCATGGTCGAAGAAGTGCCGGTCATTCCGGTCGTCTCGCGGCACATCGTTTCGGCGGCAAACAAACGCGTCGGGAATCACGCCCCCAGCACCATATTGCCTTATTCGCTATGGAATTCCGAGGAATTGTTCGTCAGGCAGTAAAAAAACACCAAAACCCGGTTTGTGGAGCCGGGTTTTGGTATGAAGCCCCCTTTTTTTAAGTTGATGCGTTGTGGGAGTAACGCATCGGTACGAGGGTGAGGAAAATTTTCGGACACCCGCTTGTTCACCTGAGTATTGACTTTATCCGGCCGGCGTCCGAGAGCGTGCCTTCAGTTGTCCATAAGTCAATGATGCGATGATAACGGCGCTTGCTTGAGGAATACTTGAGCCGCCCTTGAGGGAGGGATGAAGGCGGAAGGATGAAGGCGTAATCGGGATCTTGCTCGCCGAGCGGCGAAGCTCAGCTTCGCCGGAATGTCAATACTTATTTTGCGGCTATGCCGCCGGTCGCGGCGCAGCCGCAAGTCATTAGTGGGACTTGCCGGAAAAGCGCAGCTTTTTCCGCTCGGCGAAAAAAAACGCGGACTCCGAATTAGATTCGGAATCCGCGTTTGGACTCGTCCCTTGCCCCCGCGAGGAACGAGATTCCAGCCGATGACCTACATTTTCGACATCGGTTCAATATCAAACAACTACGAGAATAAATTGTCCGGGTTGAGAAAAACTTGAGGTAGATTTTTAGGGTGTGTCTGCAGCGGCGGTTCATCTTATTCATTCCTTATCATCTTGTTCTGCGGTGAAGCATTTTTTTAACCACAGAGCAGGATGAATAAGAAAGAACAAGATGAACAATGAAGAAACCATTTTATAATTTGGAATAAACACCTACCCCAAAAGGGTTTTCAGAACGTTTTTTGTCTCGGCCGCCGGCCCGATGCCGAGTTCCTTTTGCATCAGTTCGGCCATCCGGTCAAAATGCTTTTTAACCGCGGCGGGCTTGCCTTGAGCGGCGAGCGTTTTCATTATCAGGCGGTGAATATCTTCGCGAAACGGGTCGGCGGCGAGTATCTGTTCGGCAAACGCGATGGCCGCCGACAAACGTTTTTCGGCAAACGAGAGTTTTGCAAGCGCCCCCAAAACGCGGGCGTGCTGCTCGCTGTAATAAAGGCGAAGCTCCTCGGCCCAATTGTCGTAATTGCCCTGCATAAACTCGCCCTGATAGAGCGAATTGGCAGTTTCAAGCCGTTCGCGCAGCCTGTCGCCCGCTTTTTCGCGCTTTGCGGCCTCGGCCTCGGCTATCGCAAGCTCAAATTCCTCGGTGTCGATCCGATATGTCAGCCCGCCGTCAAGCTGATAAGCGCCGTCGCGGAAAATAAGGAAGTTCTGCTTGAACGCCTGTCTGCTGTTCAACGCTTTTCTGATGTGCGAGATCGTCGGGTGAAAGTTTTTTTCGACCACAGCCTGTTCGTCGTCCGGCCAGAAAGTGTCGATCAAAATATCCTTTGCAACGCGACGGTGTCGGCTGGTCGCGATAAAACACAAAATGTCGCGCGACCGCCGCGTCGTCCACGCATCGGCCGCAAATTGCTTTTCAACATCGCGAAATATTTTGACCTGCCCCAGAACGTTGATCGTAAGATCGGCAAAGACAGCAGGCTCAGAAAGCGTCACGACGGTAACGGTTTCGGTCGAAACATTTTTTGCCGACGACACGCGATCACGCAGGTCAAGCGGAAGCCTGTCGAAAATATCTTCTAGCGCGAAAATGTCCGGGCTCTTTGCGATCTGCTGCCGCAGCCAATGGTCATAGTCAAAACGGGCCGCGAGATCGAGCACGCGCTGCACAGGTTCCGCGATCTTGCCCATTTCGCCCGTCGCGGCAAATGTTTCGGCCAGCAGCATCGCCGCGAGGACCTCATCGTAATAATTTCCGTGTTTTTGAAAGTATTTTTGAATCTTTAAAACCCGTTCGGCAAGCCCCTCGAGCCGTTTGTCGGCAAGTTCTACCTGACAGAGCGCGAGCTCGGCGGTTTTAACGCCCGACTCTTTATTGGAACCGCGTCGCGAGTTGATCAAATTCTCCAACAGGCTCCGCGCCCGATCATTTTCTCCGTAAGACAGGTAAAATTTTGCCTGTTCCTCGACAAGTTCACGTGACGCAATATCAATTCCCGCTTCCGTGTAAGCGGCGTGCGCCCTTTCATAATATTCGCCGGCACGCGCCCGGTCGGTTTTTTCCCTGTAGAGATTTGCATAGGCCTCAAATATTTCGCCGCGAAGAGATTTGAGGTTGTATAGCTGGCAAAGTTCCAGTGAAGAATCGAGGTGCGATTCGGTCTCGGAAAATTCGCCGCGATAAAGATGAAGGCGGGCGACATTCAAATGCCCGATCGCTTCCTGTGGAAGCTGCCTGTCGGGTTTGCCGTCACCGAAAATTCTCTTAAACCACCTAAGAGCTTCGGAAAAATCACCTCGAAACCCAGGTGCGAGAGCAAGGTTATGCGTGACAAGCCGGACATACCGTTCGTTCTCAAGTTTTTCAGCGAGCGCGAGTGCGACCCGAAACTGCTGCTCGGCGCCGATCCAGTTTCCGTCTGAAACAAAACAAAGCCCGCGGGTGTTGGCACATTTGAGAAGCGTTTCCGATTCGGGTGCGGCAATTTTCTCGGATTCGTTTAGCAACTCGTGCGCGGTTGCGGATTCGCCGCGTCTGCGGGCAAGGCTTGCCAGCGAATGTAGAGCTTCGGCCTTTCCTGAAGTATCATCCTGCGAGTCAAGAAGCGGGATCGAGCGCTCTAGAATAGCGGCGGAATTTTCAAGGTCGCCCTGAAGTCTCGACACTTCAGCCATGTGAAGCAGCGATCGCGGGTGTTTCTCAAGCGAAATTTTCGGGATGCGATCTGCATACATTCCGAGCGAGGTAAATTTACCGGATGCGATCCACTCCGACCCGTGTTTCGCAAGGATGTCTGCGGCCTGGTCAAAGTCTTCAGCATCCAAAAAATATTTCAGCGAATCTTCCCGATTGCCGGCCGCGAGAAAATGTTCGGCAATACGGCGACGCTCATCCGCAACGCCCACCGGCCCGATCTCCGACCTAAGCCGCCGCCGCAAAAAGTCACGAAACAACGGGTGAAAGCGATAGACTTCAACAGAATCGGCATCGCCTGCGACAGTCAGGAAAACATTTTTCGTTGCAAGCTCAGGTAAAAGCTCAAGACATCGCATCTGCGGATAGAGACTGCTGCAAATGTCGAGCGGCATCGCGTCGAGCAACGACAGATAAAGGAACAGATGTTTGGTCTCGTCGGATTCGCGTGACATTACCTCTTCCGCAAAATAATCGAAGATGTCTTTTTCCGATTGTTTGAGAATATCGCTCAGATCGACTGTCTTAACATTCGCTCCCGAATGTGCTGCCTGCTCGGCTATTTGTCTGATTAGCTGGAGCGCGGTGATCCAGCCGTGCGTGCGTTCGCCGTATTCGGCTATTTCCTTGTCATCCAGATCAAGATCCAGACTCTTTTTGAAAAGTGCTTTTACTTCGTCGTCGGTAAAGCGCAGGTCGTCGCGAGTGATCAGCATAGCCTGCGATTGTGTCCGACGGCGCATTGTCGCAAGCGGCGGCAGATCGCGTGTGGTCATTATTACGTGCAGCAGTTCCGATGAATACTGTAAAATTCTATCGACCAGCTTATGCACTAATGTATCGCGCCCGAGGTGGTGATAATCGTCCAGCACGACAGTGAACGGCTGTTCGACCTTTTCGATTATTTCATTCAGCAGCAGGTCCACGGCACGTTCGGGAAAAACCGCGAGATCTTCACCGCCTTCGTCCAGATATTGAAAAAAGGTCGAGCCGAATTCGGGTTGAATATTACGAATTGCAGTCGCCAGATATCCGAGAAAGACAGACGGGTCGGCGTCGGTGTGATCAAGCTGATACCAGACAAACGGCCTGGGTTCCGAGCGTACAAACTCGGCTATCAACGTCGTTTTTCCACAACCCGCGTCTGCTGTAACAACGGTCACAGGCGCAGAGATATTTGCCCGAAGCCTGTCGAGCAGCCGCGGCCGCTCAAGCAGTTCCGGCACCGAACGCGGCGGAAGTAGTTTGGTTCGCAAGAATATTCTTGAAGGACGCATCAGCTCACCGATTCGATATCAGTGGCAGTATTATGGCATAAGCTCCGCTGTTATGAGGAAATTTAGGGAACGAGTTTGGTTGGAACTAGGCAAGCGCCAGCAAAGGCACGTATTGCTCTGCTGCCTGCAAAATTTGCGACACTCTTCCGAAACTGCTCGAATGGGCAATCTCGGCCGGCTCCGTCTCGATACCGAGCCGCGCAAACAACTCTTCGGTTTCTGACAGATTGAAAGCCAAAAGCTTTTCGTCAATAACTTCCAGGGCCTGTTTCGATCGCATCCGCCAAAGCGGCGCAGTCGGCCGGCTTCTGGAAGTCATTATCAAGTGTGGACGAAACGGCATCGAGCCGATGAACAGCGTGAAAAAGGTGTTGAACCACGGTGCATCGAAAATATGGTGAATATCGTCGAGAACGATTAGGTCGGTATTACTCGCCTCGGCACAAACCGAGAGAAGGAAATTCTCAATGCCGGTCTCCTCGTTCCAGTTTACGAGATCTCCGAAGACGGTCATTTGGAAAGCATCTGTTCCAGTCATGGCAGCGGCAAAATGAGCAGAAAAAATATGCCAATCGCAATCCGCCGAGTCGAGTGAGCACCAGCCGACCTCATCTGCATTTAAGGCGTATTCGGCTGCGAGAGTGGTTTTTCCTGTGCCTGAGCGCCCGGAAATGATAGCCGCCGAAGAGCGCGAAAGTGAACGGCGGAGCAATTCGGTCAGTCGCGGCCGCACTATCAAATTGTCACATTTCGGAATATTCAGCTTTTCGGGCAATATGTGGACCGTCATTCTGTCCGATGAAGTGTAATTGTGATCAGCGGAAAAGATCGGCCCGGAATCCCCAAATCCGCAATGAAGATCCTGCAACTGGAAAAACATTCCCATACAAAACGTATATTCGCCGCGAAGCCTTGAGAAAAACTTGAGAAAACCCAGTGTTGCATCGCATGGGTCGGTTTAAGTGTTGATTCCTGGATCAAAAACTCTTGCTGGAAACGAAGTGTAGTTTCTGGCTATTAGCCGATAGCTGTCAGCCATCAGCTAATCCATAAAACGATTCCCGACAATCTCTCAACTGCCTTGCTAAAGAGCACAACCGAGAGCAAGGCTTCTTTTCACCAGCCTACAAATGATTGCGGTAATTAGAAATACATTGCCAGATTCGTAAACATGGTTTATTATTTTTGTTGCCCCTGTCGCAATAGTGTTCTCATTTTCGAACACTAATTCGAATCACTATCGCGGAATCGGGCGTCTATTGATACTGATTTCAAAGCGGATAGAGAATGTTTAAAAGTATCTCCTACTTTTTGGCGTTTGCGCTGTTTGTTCAGCCGGTGACGGCTGGCGTGTCGGTTGTCCGTTCAAACGGAATTACCCTTACAGGCGCGGACGGAATCCAATTTATTGGCCTCAACGGCATCACTTTGACCGGAGCCGACGGGCTTCTCGGTTATCGCTCGAACGGCATTGGGCTTTTTGGCCCGGACGGCGTTCCCCTCACCGGGCTTGACGGAATTTTCGGCGCTAACGGCCTTACCTACACCGGCCCAAATGGAATCACGCTTACAGGAGCCGACGGCATTACGCTTACCGGAGCAGACGGCATCACACTTACCGGAGCCGATGGCATCACGCTGACCGGGGCCGATGGCATTGTTTACATTGCCGACTCGATCATCGTTCGCCAGCCAAATGGCATTACGCTTACCGGAGCCGACGGCATCACGCTGACAGGAGCGGACGGGATAACGCTTACCGGTGCCGACGGCTTGACCCGCGTCGGTTTGAACGGCATTACGCTGACCGGCGCCGACGGGATCACATTGACCGGAGCCGATGGCATTACTCTGACCGGTGCCGACGGAATTGCTTTAACGGGCGCCGATTCGATCACCGGTATAGGGCCAAACGGTGTGATTTTCGATCTGATCAGCCCGACGGGAATAACTTTGACCGGTGCCGACGATATTAGCCTGACGATAGTCAACGGCGTTTCGCTGACGGGTTTGAGCGGAATTTCCATTTCGGGCATTACCGGACTGTTGCCTGAAACACCTCTAACGGGGCTGCAAGGCGTCGATCCCGACCTCGTGCTATTGCTCGACCGCCTGACCGACGACAGCAGCCTTAACGCCGTTGTGGTTTTCCACCAGCAAGTAACCCAAAGCGATCTGAACAGCCTTCGTGCAATCGGTATTCTCGGCGGCACGCGGTTCCGAAAACTGCCATTTGTTTACGTCAGCGGCACTAAACACCAGATCGCGGCGATCTCGCGTCTGCCCGCTGTTCGTTCGGTCTATGGAAATCGCACGCTTCAATTCAATACCGATCCTTATTTCGACAAGACAGGGATCAAACGTGTTCCGGCTGACAGCGATCTGAGGACGCATAACTCGGGGCTGTCTGTAACCGGGCGAAATGTTACGGTTGCTGTTCTCGATACCGGCGTAAACGGGCTTCACCCCGACCTTGCGGGCCAACTTGCCGGCAATGTGCTGCTTCTTGATCTGCAGAGCATACCGCTCGGATTTCCGTATCCGATTCCAATTGCGGGGTTGCCGACAACCGACCTTGTCAGCGGCCACGGCACTTTTGTTGCCGGTATTGTTGCCGGTAAGGGAACCCTGTCGAACCGAAAGTTCGCCGGTGTCGCGCCCGGGGCAAAGGTCCTAGGGCTGTCAGCCGGCCTGCTCAATCTTACTCACGTCCTTTCCGGTTTCGATTACATTCTCGATCGCGGCGAAGCAACAAATACGCGCGTCGTAAACTGCAGCTTTTCGGCCGAGACGCCGTTTGACCTGAACGATCCGGTCAATATTGCGACAAAAATGTTGACCGACGCTGGGATAAGCGTCGTCTTTTCCGCCGGCAACACCGGGCCTGGAAACGGAACGCTCAACCCGTATGCGATGGCGCCGTGGGTCATCGGCGTAGGCTCGACGGATCAACACGGCGTGCTTGCCAGTTTTTCGGGCAGAGGCAACTTTGGCGGCGAAATAGAGCGCCCGACCCTGGTTGCGCCGGGTGTAAGCGTTGCCAGCCTGCGAAATCTGGGGACCTTACATGGAACACTCGGGCTTGCCGGAGCTGATCTGTCACGGCTTTCGCTCTTCGAACTGCTGTTTTACACGACTGCAACCGGAACCTCTTTTTCTGCACCGCAGGTCGCCGGTGCGATCGCCTTGATGCTCGAAGCAAATCCGAACCTTACGCCAGCCGAGATAAAGGACATTCTCGCCCGGACAGCTACGCCGATGCCGAACTACTTTCTGCACGAGGCCGGTGCCGGAATGCTTAACACTCACGCCGCCGTGCTTGAGGCGGCATTCCCTGAGCGGCGGATGGGAATATTCCGTTCCACGATCAGCCGGAACGATGTTCGGTTTGTTACGTCAACGGCACGGGAACTAGACAAGATCGTGTATCCCGGTTCGTTCGCTGTGTCCGGTTTCGCCGTCCCGCCTGACACGCTGCAGGCGACCGCAACCATCAGTTGGGGATTTGGCTTGAACGATTTCGGGTTACGCGTAACGCGTCCAAACGGTTCGGTTGCCGGTGAATCGAACGTGCTCAATTTGCCGCTTTTGACCGCTCGGCGTGAAAAAGTGTTGCTGAACGCGCCGGCCGCAGGAAACTATCAGTCGCGGGTTTACCATACCGCCGGTCTCGGCACGCCGCAGACCGTGTTTGGCTCGGTCGAGATGACGAGCGTCGAATATCCGTTGACCACCGATCTCGGCTCGATTGACGCTGCTTCTGCTGCCTCGATCAAAAAGATGCTTCGAATGGGCGTCATGCAGCCATTCGGACACCAATTCAGGCCGCACGGCGCGGTTACTCGCGGACAGTTTGCCGATTCGCTCATCAGGGCCGGATTGGCTCCGCAATTTACATCTGCTCAGCCGATGTTCAGCGATGTAACCGGAACACTGGACAGAAACGCGATCGAGGGCGTTCAGTCATCACCGCAGGGCAGGCTGCTTTACGATGGTCAATCGGGCGGCCGGTTTTTCCCGTATAGATCGACAACAAAACTTGCAGCCGCGATCGCCTATGTCAGTGCCGCAAATCTGGAACACACAACATCGACGGCTTTTCTTCCTTTGCTGCTAGCCGACCGGTCTTCGATACCGCAACAGTGGCGTGGGCACGTCGCCGTTGCCTTGCAGCGTGGGTTTATTCGCCTCGACGGAAACAAATTTATGCCGGGACGCCCGATCACCCGAATGGAACTCGCAAATTCTCTCAACACCGTTCTTTCCCGATAAACATCATTCTTCCTTTGCGGGCTTTGCGTCTTTGCGTGAAACCGTTTTTTCCACGCAAAGCACGCAAAGAAAATCGCTAAGAATAAGGTTTAACTATTTTTACGGCCATAGATTTCGGTCATTTCGGCAAGTCTGGTGATGATTTCCGGCGTCAGATCTTCTTTTTGAAACCGCCAATTCCAATTGCCCGAGTTTGATGCCGGCAGATTCATTCGGCCTTCGTTTCCGATTCCCAGGACGTCCTGCATCGGAGCGATTGCCGTATCTGCAACCGACGCCCAGGCTGCGCGGATAAAATCCCAATTGATCTCGCTGCCGTCGGTGCTCAGGTATTTCAGGCAGAAATCGTGTTCGTGCGATATCGTCGCTTCGTCACGGGTCGATTCGGCCCCGACGTGCGAATTCCACCAACCGACCGTCGTGTCGTTGTCATGCGTACCGGTGTAGGCGACCGAGTTCCGTGTGTAATTGTGCGGCAGATCGTGGTTTCTGGAATCGCCGCCAAACGCGAACTGCAATATTTTCATTCCGGGAATCCCGAATCCGTCGCGAATTTCCGTGACGTCCGGTGTGATTACGCCAAGATCTTCCGCGATCATCGGCAGTTCTCCAAATGTATGTCGTAGTGCGTAAAAAAGCTCTTTACCGGGCACCGTGACCCAGTTTCCGTTTTCTGCGGTCTCGTCCTCGCCCGGAACTTCCCACGCAGCCGCAAAGCCGCGAAAATGATCCAGCCTGACGACATCGACCGTTCTAAGCGCAGACGCCACGCGGGCTATCCACCAACTGAAACCATCGTCCCGCATCGCGTCCCAGTCATAGATCGGATTGCCCCAAAGCTGTCCGGTTGCGGAAAAATAATCCGGCGGAACTCCGGAAACAACCTTTGGGCTGCCGTCGTCATTCAGCTTGAACTTCGATTGATTGCACCAAACATCGGCGGAGTCTAAAGCAACAAATATCGGTATGTCGCCGATGATCTTGACGCCATGTTTGTTCGCATATTCCTTGAGGGCGAACCACTGCCGAAAGAACAGGAATTGATAGAATTTCTGGGCCTCGATCGCATCAAAAAGCTCATCTACAATCGCCGCCATCGCACCTTGTTCCCGCAGCTTGAGCGGTGTCGGCCATTCGTACCAGGGTTTTTGATCTTGCGCTGCTTTTATCGCTCGAAAAGCCGCGTAACCGTTTAGCCACCAGCCGTTTTCCTGATCGAATTTTTCGATCTCGTCGTGCATTTCTCCTCGCTCTAAATTTTCAAACGCCGCAAAGGCGAGCGGGAGAATTTTGCTTTTCGCTTCATAGACTGCACCGAAATCTACTCTGTCATCAGATGCGGGTTCGTTCGTTAAACCGCCCGCTACCGCAGGCGGTACTGACAAGCTATCCTCGGCCAATTTTTCCGGCGAGATCAACAGCGTGTTCCCCGCAAAAGCCGAAAAGCAATTGTACGGCGAATCGCCATAACCGGTCGGCCCGAGCGGCAATATCTGCCAATATGTCTGGCCCGCCTCGACAAGAAAATCGACAAACGCGTACGCCTCAGGCCCCAGATCGCCAATGCCGTATTTGCCCGGCAAACTCGTCGGATGAAGCAATATGCCTGATGCTCTCGGAAATTTCATATTTGGCAATACTCTATCAATAATCGGCCGGCGTAACGAGCTGTCTCGTCCTGAAACAGGCTTTCACGCAAAGCCGCAAAGCAAAGAAGTGAAGCAGTAGGCTAGAAGGTATTCGGTTAAATATTTAACATTCACGTAACATTTTGTTCATACGCAAGTAAGTTCCGAGACATAAACTGTCGTCATTCTGTTAGAAATTCCTTACAATCTCAGAACGGGGACAAAATATGCTCCAAAGTATCCTTATAATCGAGGACGATGCCGATATTGCAGAGAGTCTGCATTACAACTTCAAACGCGAGGGTTATAGGTCGTCAATCGCCGAGTCGGGTGAAAAGGGTTTGCGGCTTGCGCTCGACGAAAAATCCACGCCGTCGCTGATCGTGCTCGATCTTATGCTTCCGGGCATGAGCGGCATGGAACTGTGCCGACGGCTTCGCCGCGAAACTCTTACCGAATCGACGCCGATAATAATGCTCACTGCAAAGGCGGGCGAATCCGACAGGATCGCCGGGCTCGACACCGGGGCCGACGACTATATCGTCAAACCGTTTTCGGTCAAAGAGGTTGTCGCGCGCGTCCGGGCCGTGCTGCGCCGCTCAGAAAAAGAAAGCGTTCCTCGTTATGAGGACGAAATGCTGGCCGTCGATTTTGAGGATATGCGGGTTTCCTGCAAGGGCGAAGATGTAAGATTGACGCGCAAGGAATTTGCCCTGCTGACCCATTTGATCAAGAATACCGGCCGTGTTGCGACGCGCCAGCAATTGCTCGACAACGTCTGGGGTTACAGCTATTTTGGCGATACGCGAACCTTGGACGTGCATATTCGCCGACTTCGTCAAAAGATGGGCGATTGCGGAACGTGCATTGAAACCGTGGTCGGCGTTGGCTACAGATTTATTACCACAAAATAGTAAAATAGTTTTTTCGTACGCCGACCACGTTATCATCGGCTGAAATGTCGAATTCCTCTAACAATTTAAGCAGCCTGTTGGCAGCCACCCGTGAGGGCGTTATTGTCGTCGATCCGACGCTTCGCGTGATCGCCGCAAACGCTCCCGCGACGCGCTCCTTTGCCCGAAACGGTTCGCCTCTTGTGACACGTCGGCTGAGCGAGATCATTCGTGAGTTTCGGCTGCACGAGGCTTTTCAACGTGCAATAGCGACGGGCGAATTTTCCGATATAAAGTTCGAGTTCACTGTCTCGGAGAGACGCGCGTATGACGTACACGTCGCGCCGATTGAACACGAAAATGCCCGTCATGCGATCGGATTTTTTTACGACATTACTCAGGTCGAACGCCTCGAAAAAATGCGGCAGGAGTTTTTGTCGAACATTTCACACGAGCTACGAACGCCGCTGACATCGATCATCGCATTCGTTGAAACGCTGGAGGACGGTGCGATCGATGACAAGGAAAATAACCGCAGGTTTCTGAACGTCATTCGCCGCAACTCCGAACGAATGCATTCGCTGATATCGGACATATCGGAACTGTCGATGATCGAGTCCGGCAACATCTCGATCGAGAAAAATCACGTTCGTCTTTCGAATATCGTTGAAGAGGTTTTTGCCAGCCTGTCTTCGCAGGCCGCCGAACGTGAGGTCTCGTTAGTAAACGATGCACCGGCTGATGCGCGTGTCTTCGCCGATCAGGGGCGGCTCGAACAGATGATAACCAACCTCGTGGACAACGCGATCAAATTCAACGTCACCGGCGGATCGGTCCGCATTTCGCTCGACGAGAGGACGGACCGCACGATCATTCAGATCGCGGACACCGGCGAGGGAATTATGCCCGAACAGCTCGGCCGTATTTTCGAACGCTTTTACCGAGTTGATCGCTCTCGAACACGCGATGTCGGCGGAACCGGCTTGGGTCTCGCAATCGTAAAACACCTCGCGAAACTGCACGGCGGCGAGATCGCCGTCGTCTCAAACCTTGGCGAAGGCACGGCCTTTTCGGTCGAACTGCCCGTTGCCTAATGAGTTAACTGTACGTTAAAAAATCTTCCTTTGCCCGGCCGGCTGTGCTATACTTGCCTAACATAAAGCCATTGACAAATTAGATCTGTTGCCCGGTTGTGGCCGCTGTTTTGGCCATAGGACGTGTTTGGTTTTGTAAGTTCGAACGGTGAGCGGTTATGCATCTCGATATCGGACAAAAGGTTTCGTATCCGAGCCAGGGCGTTTGCATGGTTGAGGATATCGAAAACAAAAAGATCGGCGAACAGTTGATGAGCGTTTACCTGCTCCGTGTTCTCAGCGACAATTCGATAATTTTCGTTCCGACGGTGAACGCCGAAAATGTCGGCATTCGCCCGATCAGCAGTTCGATCCAATGCAAGAAACTGATCGCGCGGCTTTCGGCGGATTTTGAATGTGTCTCGTGTGATTGGAAATCGCGGTCAAAACAATTTGGCGAGCAGTTGAGGTCTGGTGATGTTTTTGAGGCAGCGGATGTTCTCAAAAAGCTGACGTTTCTGGCCCGTGAAAAAAAGCTCTCGTTTCGCGAACAGACGCTGCTCGACAAATCGAAATTCCTGATAGTTTCCGAAATAACCAACGCGAACGCCGCCGACGAAGAAAGCTTGATCATGCAGATCGAAAAGCTCGTCGATTCGGCCTGTAACAAACACACAAAATCACAGCCGAAAGTAATGGCCGCCGCCGTGCATTAAAAAGCATTCTTAGACAAACCTGCCAAATCCGAAACTTTCTTTTTTTGAGACGTGAAGCGCCATCGGCTGTATTTCGTCGCCAACGGCGACAAACATTAAAGCTTGGGGTGAAGCCGTTTCGGCGGAACCCCAGGGCAGACCGCCGGCGAATTCGCTCCCTGAAAGGGAGCAACAATGGGGCTTTTGTTAGTCGCCTTCAGCGACAGGAATCTTTACGCAACTTCCTGGGGTTTCATTCGCTTCGCTCACTGCACCCCAGGCTTTAATGTCCGTCGCCGTTGGCGACAAGAACTAATGAGTTTTGACACAAGCGATGAATCGCTGGGCTATTACCACGCTTTTATTATTGCTAAAACTCGATCGGCTGCCTATAGCTTGCCCTTACGACCGTCTTAATATTTCCCCGCACGTGAAAATCGCCTTCGATCTCGACCTTTAACGGATCGCACGCCTCGACAAAATCCTGCAATATCATATTGATCACATGTTCGTGAAAGACCTTTACGTCACGGAACGAATTGATATAAAGCTTAAGACTTTTTAGCTCGATACAACGCGTATTCGGAACGTATTTCAATTTGATCACACCAAAATCGGGAAATTCCGAAAAGGGGCAGATCGCAGTAAACTCGGGCATCTCAAATTCGACCCAAATTTCCTTGCCGGGAAATTCATAGGCAAAAGTGTCGAGCGGAAACAGATTCATTTCCTCACGCGGCGTTGATCTGATGGGCAGTTCCTGTAAATTTTCAGGTTTTAGTTTTATAGCGTCTGACATGCTGTTTTCTTTAATTTCTTTGCACAAAACCGCCGCACGGCCCCGACGTTGTCGATGCCGCGTTCCCGCATATCTATGAGCAGATTCAAAAATATGTGCGCGGTCGCAAATGCGTCGTCACCGGCCCGGTGGTGATTTCTAAGCTCGACCTCAAAGTGTCGTGCCACTGTATTGAGCTTATGATTTTCGATATCCGGCAGCAACCGCCGCGAAAGCTGAACGGTGCATAGCGACGGATTGCCCAGACGGTAATCTTCGTAAATACGCCCGATCTCATGATCCAAAAACCCGAGGTCGAAACGCGAATTATGTGCGACGATCACCGAGTCCCCGAGAAACCGCAGGAAATCGTCCGCGACCTCACGAAACTTCGGCGCATCACTCACCATTTCCTCCGAGATACCCGTAAGCGATGTGATGAAAGGCGGTATTCTTGCCTCAGGATTTATTAGGGTCTGGAATTTATCAACCACGACGCCGTTCTGAACCTTAAACGCGCCGATCTCGGTCACTCGGCACGGCGGAGCTTTCGCTCCCGTGGTTTCGAGGTCGAGTATCACGAAACTCGCGTTTGAAAGGTCAATGAGGTCGTGTTCTGCACTAATAAATTCAACAATGTCCTCGGTAAGACGAAGCCGCGAATCACGTTCGACCAGATCGGAAACCAATAGGCGTGCGATGGTCCGCTCAGGATTTCTGATCTTCATAACGCGATCAACGACCCTGACCGCCGACGCTTTTCCACCCGTCGAAGACAGGTAACCGATCGTTGCATTGATCAGGAGAGAGTTGGAAATAAGGTTCGGGAACGGCGGCATTGCTATTCTAATTCTAACGGGAAAACGTGAAACCGCAACCTTTCGCCTCGGCGAACTTTGCGAAAAACTTTGTGAGTCTGTTGCTGGTGCTGCGACAAATCCTTTTAAATTGCCTCCACCTTTAGGTGGAGGTTAGGTTGTCCAACACAGGCAGGCTCTAGCCGAATTCCAAAAGAAAGGTTTTCCTTAAGGCTTTAGCCCAAACTACCGACCGTTGTTCATACTCCAATCTTGTTCGGCTAAAGCCAATCGGATATTTCTTTTCTTATATTTGGCTAAAGCCGATCATCTGTTTTGCAAGCTATCCTCCACCTAAAGGTGGAGGCAATTTAAATTTGCAAGTAGAAGTCTTTAATAAAAATGCTCACATTGTCGCAACACCAGATTGGGAACTTGACGCTGTTTTTGGCATAATTCCTTTTCGGAAAGCGTCACGAAAAACGGCCGACTTAGATGAACTCAGAACAAATACTCGACCATTTCAAATCCGCGGGAGCGTTGCTCGACGGGCATTTCCTGCTTTCAAGCGGCCTGCACAGCCCAAACTATCTCCAATGCGCGCTTGCCTTGCAATATCCGGCGGACGCAGAAAAATTTGGCAAAGCGATCGCCGCGCAATTTCTTGACCGGCATATCGAAACCGTCGCATCGCCCGCGATCGGCGGACTGGTGATCGGTTACGCTGTCGCTCATGCTTTGAATGTCAGGTTTCTATGGACCGAGCGTGTCGATGGCAAGATGACGCTTCGCCGAGGGTTTGAGGTCAAACCGGGCGAACGCATTTTGGTCGTTGAGGACGTGATAACGACCGGCGGCTCGACCCGCGAATGCATCGAGGCGCTCAAGGAACACGATGCAAATGTTGTCGGTGCCGCATCGATAATCGACCGCTCGAACGGCACCGCCGATGTCGGCGTTCCGCGTATTTCGCTGGTGAGCCTCGACGTTCCGACGTACAGCGAAGCCGAATGCCCGATGTGTCAGACTGGCGACAAACCATACAAACCCGGAAGCAGAGCGGCGGCAAAATGACACTACGCAAATGCTGCTTTCTTTCGATGGACAGTCTCGCGGGCTACGTCAGCGACGACGAACTCGCGGTTGCACCTCTGGCCGAACTCGGTTGGGATGTTGCGACAGTTTCATGGCGTGACGAAACTGTCGATTGGAACAATTTCGAAATTGTTGTCGTCAGAACGCCGTGGGATTACCAGAACGATTCTGATGCTTTTCTTGATGTTCTTAGAAAAATTGACGCTTCAAATGCACGACTTGAAAATCCGTTATCGATAATCGAATGGAATCTCGATAAACGGTATCTTCGCGATCTGGAATCGAAAAGCGTTACCATTGTTCCAACAATGTGGGGAAACGGCGGCGTGACGGAAGATGCTTTCTCGGACTGGCAGACGTTCTTTGATTCCGACGAATTGATAATAAAGCCGACAGTATCGGCAACGGCCCAGGACACTTTTCGCGTGAGCGAGTATCAATCAAATCTCGCCTCAGTTTTTGCGGAACGGTCGTTTATGATCCAGCCGTTCGTAAACGCGATAGTCGATGAAGGCGAATTTTCGCTTTTTTATTTCAGCGGTGAATACAGCCACACGATATTAAAGTCGCCAAAGCACGGTGATTTTCGGGTGCAGGAAGAACACGGCGGCCTTATCGCAGCAATCGCTCCCGAGCTGCAACTTCGTGAAACAGCCGACATGATCGTGTCCTCAATTTCTCCGATGCTTTACGCTCGTGTCGATTTGGTTCGCAACGACGCCGGAGATTTTATGCTGATGGAACTTGAATTGATCGAGCCCGCACTTTATTTTCGTATGGACGAAGACTCGCCCCGGCGGTTCGCGACCGCCCTCGACAGATTGATGAACTGAGATGAATAAGGTAGAAGCAATGTGGAGGATGTTCTGTGCTGATTCCGGTCCGGTCGGCATCGACGGGCCATATCAGGTCTGGTATTTCGGCAACTCGCCCGAGATGGCTACGGAGCTTGCCGCATTAGTTCTTTCGGGCAAAAAGTGCGCGACCGCGAGTCTTGCAAAGACGAACGAACTTGAGCCAGACAAAGCTCCGATTGACGACGGTTACAGCGTCGTTACCGATTTTGACGGCCATCCGATCGGCGTCATTCGCACGACCGAAATCAGGCATTTGCCGTTTAGCCAAGTCGATGCAGAGTTCGCGTCAGACGAAGGCGAAGGCGATCAGAGCCTCGAATATTGGCGTGACGTACATTGGAGCTATTTCACAAAGGAAGCGACGGAGCACGGATTTCACTTCGATGAGAATTCTGTAGTTTGCTGCGAGCGATTTGAACTTTTATTTCCCAAATGAACTTTAAGCTTTTGATCCAATACGACGGCACCGATTTTCATGGTTGGCAGGTGCAGGAAAATGCACGGACCATTCAGGGCGAGCTTGAGCGCGTCATCGGAACACTTGAGGACGGCAAGGTACATGTGATCGGTTCGGGACGCACAGACGCAGGAGTGCATGCTGAAGGACAGGTGGCAAACGTCATCATGGGCCGTTCGTTTACGCCTGAGCGGCTGCGGTTTGCGATCAACGGAAATCTCTGGCGTGACATACGCATTATGTCGGTCGAACAGGTGCCGGACGAGTTCCACGCACGTTTTTCTGCTGTTGGGAAAACGTATGTTTATCGCATAATTAATGCCCCGGTGATGTCACCGTTTTGGCTGCGATTTGCACATCATGAATCAAAGCCGATAGACATTGCGCGGATGACCGCATCGGCGAGGCTGATGCTGGGCGAACATGATTGGACCGCTTTTTCTTCGGCCCAAGCGGACGGCGAAAACCGAGTGCGCACTATTAACGAATTAACGATAACTTCGTCATGGGACGCGCGTGCAAACGCCTCGCTGATAGAGTTTCGCATTTCGGGCAATGGCTTTCTCCGTTATATGGTCAGGTCGATCGTCGGGACGCTGATCGGGGTCGGGCGGGGCGAAATAGATTCTGATACAATTCAGACTGCAATTGTCACAGGCGACCGGAACCTGGCCGGGAAAACCGCTCCGGCACACGGCCTTACGCTGCAAAAGGTCTATTACTAATGTTGATCTATCACATTACAACCCACGCCAACTGGCAGAAATATCAGGGTGCGCCGTCGTATCAGGCCGAAAGTTTGCAGACCGAAGGGTTCATTCATTGCAGCTATGCGGGTCAGCTCGAATCGGTTTTAAAACGCTATTACAGCAATTTTCCGAAAGTGCTGATCTTGACGATCGACACCGATAAGCTCAAATCGAAATTGGTCGAGGAGCCATCGACCGGCGGCGAGATGTATCCGCATCTCTACGGCCGGCTCAATCACAACGCCGTTGTAAACGTCGAAGAGCGGCTGCTTGCTGCAAAGGACACGACGATAGATTATTGGTCGGACAAATAGTCCAACCGAAGACGCATGCACCCGAATTTTGCCGAGGTAATTAAGCCGAGAACTCGCGAGGCCGTTTTGCTCGACGCGATTGATCTGACGCGCCTTCCAAGCCATATTGCCGTGATAATGGACGGCAACGGCCGCTGGGCAAAACAGCGCGGCAAGCCGAGAATATTCGGTCATCGTGCCGGTGCCGAATCGGTTCGTGCGATACTCGACACAGTCACGCGGCTCGGGATTCAGGCCGTAACCTTATACGCTTTTTCAACCGAAAATTGGAAACGCCCCAAGGCCGAAGTCTCCGGCCTGATGTCGATGCTCAAGCGTTACATCCGCAGCGAGATCAAAGAGGTGAAAGCGAACAACATCCGCTTTCAGGCGATCGGGAACATTTACGGCCTTTCACCAGACGTCCAAAAAGAGATCGCCTGGGCGACAGACCTGACGCATGAAAATACGGGCACACGGCTTAACGTCGCACTAAATTACGGCGGCCGCGCTGAAATTGTAAACGCCGCGCGTCTTGCCTTCGCAGACATCGAGAGACGCAATGACGTGATCGATCATTTGACCGAAGCCGACATTGAGCGAAATCTATATACGCACGGCCTGCCCGATGTCGATCTGCTGATCCGCACGAGCGGCGAAATGCGCATTTCAAATTTTTTACTCTGGCAGATCGCCTACGCCGAAATATATGTCACGCCGACGCTGTTTCCCGATTTTCGTCGCCCGGAATTATTCGACGCAATAATCGAATTTCAAAAACGCGACCGGAGATTCGGTGATGTAAAATCAAAGTAGAATGCTTCAACGCTGAGAATTTAAACAGGATGTACAAGATTTTCATGATATTTGTCGCCAAGCTGGCTACGGAGAAAGTAACATCCTATCCACCCTGTTCATCCTGTTCGAATCGTCTCGGCGGTAATAGCTCCTTATGAAAACCAGATTGCTCACAGCGGCCATTGCTCTTCCCGTTCTGATCGCGTCGATCATTCTGCCGTGGTGGTTTCCTGACACCGTCTGGATATTTGTCGGAATCGCCGTGCTTGCGCTGGCTGCGGGTTTGTTTGAGTTTTTCTCGCTGACAAAAAAACTTGAGCTTAAAGCCGACGCGGGTGTTGCCTATCTCGGGGCGGCGCCTTTGGTCGTTGCGTTCATTTTTGACGCACCGGCAAAAGCGCCTGATCTGCTGTTGCTGACGCTCGCTTTATTTGTGATCGGCGTCCTTATTTCACAGACGTTTCGGTTTCAGAAAGACTTTTCCAAGATGTTGACCGGCATCGGCGTAACTGTGCTTGGCGTTTTGTATATTGCCTTTCTCGGCGGATTTCTGGTTTCGACGCGTATTGGTTTTGAAAATATCCCCGGCCTTTCGACTGATCTGCTGCTCTTCTTTTTTATCGTGATGTTCGGTTCGGATTCCGGTGCATATTTCGCCGGACGCGCATTCGGCAAGCACAAACTCGCACCCGCGATCTCGCCCGGAAAAACAGTCGAAGGCCTGATCGGCGGCATCATTGCCGCAGCCGGATTTGCAGCTCTTTGCACGCTCACATTTTTTCCCGAACTGCCCTATAAGTTCTCAATTCCGCTTGCGATCGTAATGGCCGCCATCGGCGTTCTCGGCGATCTGGCAGAGTCCGCAATGAAACGCGGCTCCGGCGCCAAAGACGCCGCAAACATCCTCCCCGGCCACGGCGGCCTGCTCGACCGGCTCGACAGTTTGTTATTCAACGCTCCGATTCTTTATTACTTTGCAAGATTTTACTTTTAAAGTGCTTTGGAATGTCGAACATCACAACAAAAATGGTCGGAGCGGGCAGCTTTTGGAAGGTAATCGAGGAGAGAGAAGATCCGTCGGTTGTTAAGCAGTCGACGCCATTTTCCTGCGTTGCGGCCGTCGGCGAAATGCTGCTGCGAAATCGCGGAATTTCAATGACGCAGCAGGCGATAATTGATATAATTGATGTGCCATCCAGTATCGTCGAACTCGCGCATCTTCTGAACAACGTCGATTCAGCTGACAAAAAGAAACGATGGTTCGGGTCGATAGTTGAACGAAGGAATATCTTATTGTTGCTTCGAGAAGGACCAGTCGGAGTGGTCCTGAGAGATGGAGGAACTTTGGGCCATTTAGTATTGATTTACATGACTGACTCCGGTCGGCTTGAGGTCAATGACCCATGGGACGGTACATCGTATAATCTGTCATTCTTTGAATTGTTCAGACACTGGAATGGAGAGGTGATCTTCAGATGGAACTCATAGAAATCAGAAAGCTGCAAAAGGGCAAAGGCGAGATCAAACTTCTCATTGCCGGTAAGAGTAGAAAATATGGATTCTCCTACCATGATAACGAGATATTCGTTGTAGATTTTCCCGAAGATCTTAGAAAGATACTTCGGATCTTGCCTCCCAGCGTCACACAGGGTTTGGTCAAAAAAGTAAAGTATTTTACAGAGATCGATCCGCGGTTTATGCTGCCGGAAGCTAAATTTGAAAAAGAGCTGCTTTCGTTGGTTTGACCTTACTCGACTGCCTCGACAGATTGTTATTCAACGCACCAATTCTCTATTACTTTGCAAGATTCTATTTTTAGACCGTTCGTATTGCGTAAATATAAACAAACTCTGGAGATTTTTTATGCTAAGTAGTTACTTTTGGGAACTAACCAAAATTGCAGTTGTTTTGGTTTTTGTAGCTGGCTTTTCATTCTCTCAAACCAAATCGCCTGCATTAGCAAAACCTACGCCCATTCCGGCTCTCGGTAATATTCAGCTTCCTGAAGGTTATGTCTATGAAGACGGCAGGGGATTGACTCACATGTCGGAGCAATCGTAAGAAGCGACGGATTTACGATTACGCACGACATCGGAAGTATGGCGGCAAATTACAGTGACCAGTATTTCCCCGAGCATTTTGAAAGGTTGAGAAAACAGACGCACCTAAATTCGGACGCAATCGAAAGGCAGATAGAGTATCTACAAAGCAAAGTAGAATGGCGGCAACGGCAAAAAATTAATGAGCAAGATGTGATGGTGGTGCTTCTCAAAGATTCGACACTCATTGCTTCGTTTGTTGGTTCCGATGCAAATTTCATTGCCAAGATCGATTCAAGCGACAAGGTCGCAGATTTTTTATTAATTGTGCTCACATACCAACCACCCAAGCTGCCCGTTGCGAAACCGTGAGAAACCCGCGAGTTTGCCAAAAGAAAGCGAATTCCTGTATCATCGCACTTGTTTTATGAACGCAGTTCGGGTTAACGACAATAATAATACGTAGGCGAGCGTTAAATCTTTTGACGTTCCGCCTTTCGTTTGTCGTAAACCGAAAGGCGTTTTTGTTTTTAGGAGAAGATGAACCGCGAAATACGCCAAATACACTAAAAAGAAGAATTTAATTTTGGCGTTTTTCGCGTGTTTAGCGGTTAATGATTTTATGTTGGATGTTTTGGGGAACTTGGAAAGAACACATACCTGCGGCGAGTTGCGCGAGTCAAACGTTGGGACACAGGTCGTTTTGATGGGCTGGGTCGCAAAGAAGCGCGATTTTGGCGTTTTTACGTTTATCGATCTTCGTGACCGCGACGGCGTTACGCAGGTTGTCGTTAGCGAAGAGACTGCGGCTGAGGCACACGCAAAGGCGAAAAATCTTCGCGGCGAATTCGTCATCGCCGTAAAAGGCGAGGTCGTAAAACGCGACGAAGGTGCAAAGAACGCCAAGCTTGCGACCGGCGAGATCGAGGTCAAAACCAGCGAAATTCTCATTCTCAACGACGCCAAAGTGCCGCCGTTTCAGCTTGAGGTTGCCGGCTCCGAGAATCTCGCCGCTGAAGACACGCGTTTGAAATACCGCTATCTCGATCTGCGTCGTCCGCAGTTGCAGAACAACATCCGCATGCGCGCCAAGGCGGTTCGAGCGATCCGTGAGTATTTCGACAACCGTGATTTCATCGAGATCGAAACGCCGATCCTGCTCAAATCAACGCCCGAAGGCGCTCGGGATTTTATCGTTCCATCGCGCATTCACACAGGGAAATTTTTCGCGTTGCCGCAATCGCCGCAGATATTGAAACAGTTGACAATGATCTCCGGTTTCGACAAGTATTACCAGATCGCCCGCTGTTTCCGCGACGAAGATCTCCGGGCCGACCGACAACCGGAATTTACGCAACTCGATATGGAGATGTCCTTCGTAAATCGCGAACAGGTCTATCGCGAGATGGAAGGAATGTTTAACCACGTCCTAAAACTGATCGGCGTCGATCTGCCCGCCGAATGGCCGCGAATGACCTACGCCGAGGCAATGCGACGTTACGGCAGCGACAAACCCGACCTCCGTTTCGGCATGGAACTGATCGACCTCAGCAAGAATCTCGAAGGAACCGATTTCGCACCGTTCGCTGACACGCTTGCCAAGGGCGGCGAGATCAAATGCATCGTAGCCAAAGGCAAAGTTGATTACTCACGAAAGCAGTTGGACGAGCTTCAGGAATTTGTAAAACGTTATGGAGCGTCAGGTTTGGCTTGGATTAAGTTAGGAAACGATCCGCTTTCCGGTGAATTACTTGAAGCAGAGCTAAGCGACGAAGCACCTCCTAAACCTGAAATTACTTCGTCTCTTCTAAAAGTTTTAGGTGAAGCAAAGATCGCCGAACTCGCTTCCGCAGCAAATGCGGAAAAAGGCGACGCCGTGTTGATCGTTGCCGGAAAGAAATCTGTCGTAGCCGCCGCTCTCGGCGCATTGCGAGCCGAGATCGCACGGCGTGAGAACCTGATCGACCGAAGCAAATACGAATGTCTGATCGTAACCGAATTCCCGATGTTCGAGCACGACGAGGAAACCGATCGTTACACGGCCGCGCATCATCCGTTCACGTCTCCGATGGACGAAGACCTTGAATTGTTCAAAACGGCGGTTGAGAACGACGCCGAACATCATCTGCTCGGACAGGTTCGTGCCAAGGCATACGATGCGGTTATCAATGGCTACGAATGTGCCGGCGGCTCGATCCGTATTCATCAAAAAGACGTTCAGGCGTTGAACTTCAAAGCACTTGGAATGTCGCCCGGATCGGCACGCGCGCAGTTCGGTTTTTTCCTCGACGCTCTGGAATACGGCACACCGCCGCACGGAGGCTTCGCCGCCGGTATCGAACGCACCTGCATGATCCTGGTCGGAACCGAAAACATCCGCGACGTAATGGCCTTCCCCAAAACCGCATCCGCCCAGGACCTGATGATGGACTCGCCCGGCGATGTGGATGGTTCGCAATTGGGCGAGTTGGGAATAAAAGTAGTAAGCGAGTGAAATAGCCAATGACCTGTGGATGCGATCATTTGCCCAGATCGCCAACGGCGACCAACATTAAAGCCTAGGGTGAAGCCGTTTCGGCGAACCCCAGGACAGTTGGCCGGCGATTCGCTCCCTGAAAGGGAGCAACAAAATGTTTTTTATCAGTCGCTTTCAGCGACAGGAATTTTTTCGCAGCTTTCCTAGGGTTCCATTCGCTTCGCTCATTGCACCCTAGTGTCATGTCATGCATCAAGTGTCGGATACAGCCGTTTGAGTTTGATTCTC
>CAZSEL010000046.1:0-35853 GCA_964605905.1 uncultured Chloracidobacterium sp.
GTCCGGTGTCACGTCTGCGATTCTGCGATATTAGCGAGGTATATTTTCTCAACTTGATCGCGGGCATAAACGAGCTTGCGGTCGGTTTGCAGCTTTTCGCGGGTGGCGTCGTGGCGGCGGCTGATGTTGGACGTATCGAGGCCGGCAATCAGTGATAATTCGGTTACGGCTGCACCGCGTTCTCTGGCTATCAGGATCAGAACTTCTTTTGCAAGCACCGCCTTGGCGCTCTTTTCAGGGCCGCAGAATTTATCTTCGGAAAGGCCAAACACGGTCGCCACCGCCGAGATCAAAACAGCCGCATCAAATGGTTTCCCTCGGTCCTTCCGGTGTTCGGAACGTCGTCGGGGCGTATCGCCAATGCGATGTGCACCACCGGAAATCCGCAAACTTTCAATCGCTAAGTGGAAAACTGGTGTCTGGCCTTCACATTTCTCTATTCGTATAATACTTGGTTGAGAGTTCCGCCCCTAGAGACCGGTGCTTGTAGAGATCAGTGCCTGAACCTGCGATATTGCAATTTGAAGCCACAAATCTTGATTGCTACCCTCACGATCTTGCCTGCTGTTTCACGGATAAAATAATGCTTGACAGATGAATGTCATTTTGTGTTGCAGGAAACACAACAAATCCCGCCGACCCGAGAGAGCTTCGGTATTTGGATACTCGAACGGCGTGAACGAGGTAAAATTCAAGGGCAACAACAGACCGGCTATGTGGTGTATGAGATATGGTGTCGTCATGGCGACCCTGTTGCATGGACACTGCCTCGACAACCTCGAAACAAGTGTTTCCTGACACACCGGGGACAGTATTACGAATACAAAGTAAGAGCAACCGCCCCGAGTCAGACATTCGCTTATCTCCGAGCACCCTGATTTCAAACCTTTGCTTCTGAATTGACCGCAATGGGTTTAGAGTTAAAATCTAAACTCAAATGCGGATATTGCAGATATCATCGGCTAGGGATTTTGGCGGTGGCGAGCGGCACGTTGTCGATTTGTCTCGCGGGTTGCAGGCAAAGGGCCACGACGTTTTTGCCGCGATCAGGCCGACCAGTCGGTGGCAGGACAGGTTGGATTTTTTGCCCGCGGAAAGGCTGTTGCGGGTTTCGATAAGAAACTCGGTCGGTGTTTTCAGCGCGATCCGGATGGCGGATTTTATTCGCGAGAACAAGATCGAGATCGTCCACGCCCACGTCGCCCGCGACTATATTCCGGCAAGCATCGCCTGTATGGCGGCCCGCGACGCGAGGTTTGTGCTGACGCGGCATGTTATGTTTCCGCTCAAGCCTTTCAATCGGTTTGCTCTAAAAAATCTGGCGCATGCGATCGGAGTTTCGGACGCTGTCGGCGTAGAGCTTCGTCGGCTTTTTCCAACGAAGGTTAGCGTGATACCAAACGGGCTCGATATTGAAAACTACAATGTCGCCGAACCCGAAAAGCTTCGAGCCGAGTTTCGTGCGATGCACGACATCTCGCCGGACGCACCGCTCGTTGGAACGCTCGGCGAACTAAAAGAGATGAAAGGCCAGCGAGAGTTCGTGCTAGCCGCCGCCGAGATAGTTAAAGAAATTCCAGATTGCCAGTTCGTGATCGTCGGGCTCGACAACACTGTCGATAAGCGTTTTCGCCGCGAGTTAAAACGGCTCGCGTCCGTGCTCGGTATCGAAGACCGCATTATGTGGCTCGATTGGCTTGAGGACACGGCACAATTTTTCTCGGCCATCGATGTGTTCGTGTCGCCCTCGCGGTCGGAAAGCTTCGGCCTCGCGATCCTCGAAGCAATGGCCCACGGCAAAGCCATAGTCGCGACCGAAACCGACGGAGCCAAACAGCTATTGGCCGATTGCGGCAAACTCGTCGCCGTCAACGATCCTGTAAAGCTGGCCGCAGCCGTAGTCGAGATTCTCGGCAACAATGTCGAAAAGAATGCCGCCGGTGCCAAAGCAAAAAAGACTGCAGCCGAGCGATATTCGCTTGAGAGGATGATCGATGAAACCGAAGCAATTTACGAGATTGTGAAAAAAGATAAATAGCCACGAATGCACGAATTAGAAGGACGTCGACTGTATTCGTTTTAATTCGTGCATTCGTGGCAAATAAACTCGGATGATGAGGAATGATCAATTTCGACCAGACAATTTGTAACGATTTTCAGGCGGCCACATCGCGGGAGTGGCTTGAGACGAACGGCATCGGTGGGTTCGCAAGCGGCACGATCTCGGGTGCGAATACACGGCGTTATCACGGATTGCTGACCGCCGCGACGCGGCCGCCGCTTGGGCGTGTGACGATGCTTTCGAAATTTGAGGAAACGCTCCTTATCGACGGCAGCCGTTATGAGCTTTCGGCCAATCGCTTTCCCGGCGGTGTTTTTCCCGAGGGCTATAAATATCTCACCGAATTCCGGCTCGATCCGTTTCCGATCTGGACATACGAGATAGACAAGATCATACTGGAAAAACGGGTTTTTATGCCGCACGGAGCAAACTCAACCGTCTGTCGTTGGTCTGTCATAAAAGGCCAAGACTCAGAAATAGTTCTCGAACTCCGCCCGCTGCTCTCGTTTGTCGATTATCATCATCTCCAGCACGAAAACGGCGATTTCGACGGCGATTTTCTTGCGTCAAATAACGTCGTTTCGATAAAGCCCTCGGACGACCTGCCCGAATTGTTTTTTAACCACAATGCCTCGACGGTCGAAAAATCCGGTTATTGGTATAACGATTTCGAATATGCGATCGAGCAGGAACGCGGCTTTGATTTTTGCGAAGATCTTTTTCAGCCGATTGTTCTCAAGTTCGATCTCGCAAAGCCTGCCAACGTGATCGTCTCGACCGAAATGGCAAAGGCGTCCGATGCCGAAAAACTGGAAACAGCCGAGATCAAACGTCGAAAGGCTCTGATAAAACAGTCCGGTGCAAAAAACGATTTTGTAAAACAACTCGTGCTTGCGGCGGACCAGTTTATTGTGAAACGCGGGCTTGGACAGACGGTGATCGCCGGTTATCCGTGGTTCTCCGATTGGGGCCGTGACACGATGATCGCTCTGCCCGGACTGACGCTTGCGACCGGACGACCGGAGATCGCAAAGAGCATTATTCTTGAATTCGCAAAACATATTTCCGAAGGAATGCTGCCGAACCGTTTTCCAGACGCGGGTGAAACGCCCGATTACAATACGGTCGATGCAACGCTCTGGTATTTTGAGGCGGTCAGGGCTTACGCCGAAAAAACCGGTGACTTTTCATTGATCGAAGAACAGCTTTACGAAAAACTCGAAGACATAATTGCGTGGCACCTGCGTGGCACCCGGTACAACATTCACGTCGATACCGACGGCTTGCTGTATGCCGGTGAATCAGGCCACCAGCTTACGTGGATGGATGCGAAAATCGGCGATCTGGTCATCACACCGCGAATAGGAAAGCCTGTCGAAATACAGGCCCTCTGGTATAACGCGCTAAGAACAATGGCCGATTTTGCAGACCGGTTCGGACACACGGAAGACGAGGTGCGGTTCCAGGCAATGGCCGATCTCGCGCGGCTTAGCTTTAACGGCGTGTTTTGGAACGAGGCCGAAAAATGTTTGTTCGATGTGGTCGAAAACGGCACTCGCGACGGTTCGGTTCGGCCGAATCAGCTATTCGCCGTTTCCCTGCATCACACGATATTGGACGAGGGGCAATGGCAAGCTGTGGTCGAAAAGGCCGAACTCGAATTGCTCACACCTTTCGGGTTACGATCTCTTTCCCCGAATGATCCTGCTTATGTCCCGGTTTACATCGGCTCGCCGTTCGACCGCGATTCAGCTTATCACCAGGGAAACGTCTGGGGCTGGCTGATCGGGCCTTTCATTGACGCATATCGGCGTGTCAACAGAGGCGAAGCAGACCTCGAAGAAAAAATCACCGGCTTCCTCGTCGGATTTGAAAAACACCTATACGAAGCCGGTCTCGGCCAAATCTCCGAAATATTCGACGCCGAAGCCCCGCACACCCCACGCGGCTGCCCCGCCCAAGCCTGGAGCGTCGCCGAAGTTTTGCGAGTATTGTCGGCCAAAAACTTGCCCTAACTAAAAGAAACGGTTTATCTTAGAGGATATGAGATTTTTGTCCGCGATAATCCTCACAGTTCTTTTTGTGTCTATGCAGGCATTTTCACAGACCGCCGCAGAATTGGCTGAAATTTGGGACAAGGAGCATTTGTCGAAAATCGCGCCGTCTAATATGCGGCACCGCGATCTGCTGCCGATGTTGGATGGATTGAAGAAGATCGACGTGAAAGTTGAGCAGGTCGGCGCAAGTTATGCGAACCGGTCGATCCATCAGATCGAATTCGGCAAAGGCCCATTGAAAATTTTTATGTGGTCGCAGATGCACGGCGACGAGCCGACGGCGACCTCGGCGCTGATCGATATGTTCACCGTGCTGCAAAAGAATCGCGATAAAGATTGGGTAAAAAAGATCGAGAGCACGGTTACGATACGCGCCGTTCCGATGCTAAACCCAGACGGCGCCGAGATGTACTTGCGGCGCAATTTGCAGGGCATTGATATCAACCGCGATGCTCTTGACCTGAAAACTCCCGAGGCCCAATTGCTGAAAAAGCTCCGCGATGAGTGGCAGCCCATGATCGGTTTTAATCTGCACAACCAAAACGATTTGACTGCCGCCGGACAAACAAATAGGCAGGCCGCGATCTCATTTCTGGTCGTCTTTGGCGACGAGGCAAAAACCGAAACCGAAGGCCACACGCGCAACAAGCGGATCGTCTCAGGAATGGCGGCCGCATTGAACCAATTCATTTCCGGCCACATCGGCCGCTACGGCGACGATTGGGCGCCAACCGCGTTTGGCGATAATTTTTCCGCCTGGGGCACGCCGGTGATATTGATCGAAACAGGCGCTCTGCACGGCAAGGACGAAATGTTTCTGGTCAAGATGAACTTCGTCGCATTTCTGACGGCTCTGAAATCGGTTACGGATGGCAGCGAAAAATCATTCAGCCCGTTGAATTACGAACTGTTGCCGAATAATTTCGGCGGCCGCATTGTGGACGTTGTGTTCAAAAACGCCTCGATCATGGACCGCGCAGAATCGGAAAGTATTTTGATCGCCGACATCGGCCTGGTGCGACAGCGCAGACGGGCGGAGTTTAATACGCCGACCAATATTCGGCGTCTCGGCGATCTGTCGGGTGTTTCCGGCTTGGACGAATATGACGCAAGCGGCTTTAACGTCGTCGGCCGTTTTCAGCCGGTCAAGCAAGGCAATGCCGGCGAGCTGATATTTTACAAAAAAACGCGCACCGTCGATTGGAAAGCTCTCGACATAGTTAAAGAATTTCCGCCGGACGCGATCTTTTCCGTCGGCGAATGGGTCCATGGTGTGGGCGTTGTTCCAAAGAAATAGCAGGGCACGACGGGACAAAATGGACATCGCATCGTTGTCCGGTTTATCATTTGTTTGAGCCGATACAGCCAGCCCCAATATGCTGTCCTTTCTCAGGATACAAAATGTCGCATTGATCCGTTCGCTCGAAGCCGAGTTCGGGCCGGGCCTTAATCTGTTGACCGGCGAAACGGGTTCGGGCAAATCGATAATTGTTGATAGCCTGGGCGCTTTGACTGGCGAGCGAGTATCGTCTGACCTGATCAAAGAGGGAGAAGAGACGGCGACTATCGAAGGTCTATTCACTCTTTCCGGATCATCCGAACTAAACAACATCCTCGACGAAAGCGGCATCGGACGCGAAAATAGCAACGCAATCGAATTGATCGTCCGCCGCGAAATATCGCTTGCAGGAAAGAATCGAATTTTCATAAACAATCAGCTTGTAACCGCGTCGCTGCTGAAACGCATCGGGCCGTTTCTGGTCGATATTCACGGACAGGGCGAGCAAACCGCGCTGTTTGATCCACGATCGCATCTTGAAATGCTCGATGAGTTTGCTGCAACGGAAACGCTGCTGGAAAGAGTTTCGGCCGCGTTTCAAAAGTTGAGAGCAGTCCGTTCCGAACTCGATGCCTTACACCGCGACGAAGCGGAAAAATTACAGCTTGTCGATATTCTGAAATTTCAGGTAAACGAGTTGAGACAAGCGTCGCTGAAACCCGGCGAGAGCGAAAAGCTTGAAAAAGAAAAGCGACGGCTGAACAATGTCGAAAAACTATCGACATTAAGCGACGAGGCCTATTCACTGCTTTATGAAATGGACAATGCCGCGCTCGCGAAGGTCGATCAGGCGATAAGAAAGATAGAAGAATTAGGCGAATTCGATTCGCGGTTTCGCGAGCTTATCGAAGGCATGCAAACAGCCCGTGCGGTTCTCGACGATGCAGCGATCACTGTCCGCGATTTCCGTAGTCATCTCGAATGTTCGCCCGAACGGATCGAGGAGATCGAAGGCAGAATGGCCGCGATCACACACGTAACGCGGAAATTTGGCGGCACGATCGAAGCCGCTCTGGAGCATCTGGCCGAGTCTGAACTAAGGCTATCGAATATCGAATCGGCAGAGCTGCGTGTCAAAGAATTGACGGGCGAACTGAACGCAAAAAAATCGGATTACATCGCGGTGGCACGAAGCTTAAGCGACCGGCGAATCGCGGCGGCGAGAAAATTTGAAAAGGCGGTTGAATCTGATCTGAAAACGGTCGCGCTCGAAAAAGCAAAGTTTAATGTGATGATCGATAACGACGCGAACGACGAAAGCCGGTTTACGACAAACGGTTTTGATCGCGTTGAGTTTTACTTTTCGGCCAATCCCGGCGAATCGCCAAAGCCTTTGGCAAAGGTGGTTTCAGGCGGTGAATCTTCTCGTTTGACTCTGGTGCTAAAGACCGCGTCGCACATGCACATAACGGGGAAAACCGCAGTGTTCGACGAGATCGACGCCGGTATCGGCGGCCGTGTTGCCGAAGCTGTCGGCGAGCGTTTGAAACAGCTTGCCGAAAAGCAACAGGTAATGTGCGTCACGCATCAGGCACAAGTCGCGTCAAAAGCCGACCGGCATTTTGTCGTCGAGAAAACTATTGATAAACGCTCAACGACAGTTACGATCCGCGTGCTAAATGAACCGGAACGCATTGAAGAAATTGCGAGAATGCTCGCCGGAGAAACGATAACCGACGCCGCCCGCGAAAACGCGCGTGAAATGCTTGCGGCTGTTGGCTAAAATTTGCCGCGAGAAGGTGAGATTGAATTTTAACAGGATGTTCAGGGTTTTCAGGATAGATATATAAGTGACCATCCTGCATACTTAAAATACATCCTCTGCATCCTGTATATCCTGTTCGAAATTCCTCTTCGCATCTAGGCGGTTAGTTTTTATGGTGTCCAAAATCGTCGCAAAAGTGATCCGTGGAGGAACGGTCGAGTCAGTCCATCGCGGACATGTGGTTGTCGTCCGCGCCGATGGCGAGATCGTCTCGGCGATCGGCGACCCTAAGGCGGTGACGTTTTTTCGTTCTGCATCGAAACCGTTTCAGGCAATGCCGTTTATCACGAGCGGCGCGGCTGATGCGTTTGGTTTTTCGGAAGAGGAGATCGCCCTTGCTTGCGCGTCACACTCAGGCGAACAGCGGCACGTTCGTATCGCGCAGTTGATGATCGAACGCATCGGCCTGACCGAGGCCCACCTGCACTGCGGCGCCCATTTGCCGTTCTATGAAAAAGAGGCCGAGCGAATGCAGCGGGCGGGTGAATACCCAACGCAGTTTCACAATAACTGTTCCGGCAAACACGCCGCGATGCTCGCATTTGCAAAGCACATCGAAGCAGATATAAACACATACGAATCGCCGGAAAATCCCGTCCAGGATGCGATTCTCGAAAGCGTCGCCACGCTTGCCGATATACCTGTAAACAAAATAAAAATCGGCATCGACGGCTGTGCCGCGCCGAATTTTGCCGTCTCGGTTCACGCAATGGCTGTCAGTTTTGCACGGCTTGTTAATCCGATGAATCTCAGTCAGCCTCTGCAAAATGCTTGCGAGCGGGTTGCGTCAGCAATGGTTAAATTTCCCGAGCTTATCGGCGGCACCGAGCGTCTCGACACAATTCTGATGCAGGCGGCAAATGGGGCGATCATCTCAAAGGTCGGCGCCGACGGCGTTTGGCTCTGCGGTGTTTTGCCCAGCGAACAATACCCAACCGGTCTCGGCATCGCCCTAAAAATCGAAGACGGCAACGACCACCGCGCCCGGCCCGTCGTCGCAGTCGAGATATTAAAGCAATTGGGAATTTTGTCGGCCAATGATTTGTCAGATCTCTCGCCAATGCCGATCAAAAATCGTCGGGGTGACGTGGTCGGACGGATTGAGTCCACAATTGACATCATTTCCTAGCAATAATTCTTGGCAAAATTCGGCCACCTCTAGCGTCTTTATGTTAAATATTCTTGCACGAGGTATTTGGCATGAACATAAATGAACTAAGAGATTATCGCTGCTGGATAGGCCAATCGGCAGAGAAAGTGTATTTTGCGGGCCGGGCCGCTGGCGGATGGGCCGGTGTTTTCCCGAGCAGCCTGCCGCGATGGGCAAGCAAGGTCAGAAACTATTTCAACGTCCTGCCAACAACGCTCAAACGACTGCCTGAGGCGAACGCGAAACATCTGTTGAACCGTTCCAGTAATTTGGGCTTTCTGGTCGAATGTCACGAAGTGCAGAGAGCCAACCGCACCTTTCAGGATTACAAACCAAAACCGTGGGGCTACGACCCGCCTCCGTTCAAGGTGCCGGCGGGCTGTCCGACAACCGCCCGACACGACATCAAACACATGGGCTTTCGCGAGGCAACGGCATTAAAAAATTCTTTATCGGGAGATGTTTATCTCGATGATCGTAACAGGGTTTGGTACCAGATGGCCGCAGGCTCCACCATATATCATTGGGGGGACCATCCTGAATCTCCGACGCTTGAAGCTGTTTACCAGGACGTTATAAAGGGTCAAAACGACACGCCTGTTTTCAAACTCGTTTCTCCAGACGACACGGGCGGCTCACACGAAGTAATTATCTTTAACGCAGTAATAAAGGATGGCTCGTATAACAATCGAGGCACTGCGATCGGGCGCGCAAACGAAAAATGGAACGTGCGCAACGCAACCGAAAAAGACCCGGAGCTTCAGGGCTCTTACAACTACTCGGAAACTACTCGCGTCGGTCTTGCCGCACACGAAATGCGCGACGTAAAGACGCACGTTAAGGGGCGGCATTTTTACGTGAATCCGGAAGATCCTTACTCGATGTTGGACGCGCGCGCGTTTCCGCCCAATGATCTCGAGGGCAAACCGTTAGCCGATCAGAAGTAAGGCTTCATAAAACGTATTGTCTTGATGTTTAGCCGATCTTCTGATACATCGCCTTAAATTCTTTTTTCTGAAAAACCCGATCCAGCCATAGATTCGTCAATTTTTCCTGAATGCTGTTTGCTCGCAGGCGGTCGTTCAGGTTTTTGAAATCGACGAAGTCGAGGTGCTGGTCCTGGTTAAAGCATGAGAAGACGAAGAATTCCTCGCCGGTGTGCGGGTTTACGTGGCGTTGCAGGCATTGGGCGCAGACTTCTTTCATCATGCACTGCATTGGGCTGTTGATCGAGCCGATGGCGACGTGGTCCGGTTTCAGGAACGGTTTTAGTGTTGCGTGACGAGCTTCGCGGACGCCGTTCATCATTCGGTCGGAACCGATGGCGATGATGCGATCCACATTTCCAAGATCGACGGTTTGTTCGCCCAGTTTTCCTTCCGCATAGGCGATCATCGCCTGCACGATATTACCGCGATAGTGAGCGTCCTGCTCACGCTGCGGTGCGATCTCGTCGCCGAAATCGGTCGCCCAGATTATCTGGTCGGTCGCGTTCTCGATCTCTTCGCGTTTGAAAAGATCGTTTCCGTTTTTGTAACCGGCAAAATAGATAACGTGGTTTTTGTTGTCGCGGAGCGCGCGTGCGATAGAGAAGAGAACGGCGTTGCCCAAGCCTCCTCCTGCGAGCAAAACGGTCTCGTTTTGCGGTATCTCGGTCGGCGATCCGGTCGGGCCCATTACAAGAACCTCCTCGCCTTCTTTGAGCAGCGAGCAGAGTCGCGACGAGGTTCCCATTTCGAGAACGATCATCGACAGCAGACCTTTTTCTTCATCGACCCAAGCTCCGGTCAACGCAAGGCCTTCCATCACAAGCCGCGTCCCGTCAACTATCGGCGCCGACGTTTCAAAATTCTGCAATCGATAAAATTGTCCGGGCTCGAATTTTCGTGCCTGTAGCGGAGCTTTCACGATGACATCGACGATTGTCGGCGTCAGGCGTTCGACACGCACGACGTATGCACGAAGCTGCTCGTCGAGAGTTGCCTCGAGCTTGTCGAAGATCGAATCGCGTTCCGCCTGCGGCAGCGGGCCGCGTGTCGCAAATTCTTCGGTAAACAGTTCGACGACCTTAGAATATCCGTGCTTTGCCGAGGCCATCGCCTTTACGACATTGCCGGCATATTTCGGATGGTTGTCGCCATAATACGAAATAAACTTGCCATTATTTTCGTATGAGGTGAAAAATCCCGCATCACCTTTTTCAGCCTCGACAGCGTGAAGTTTCCCGTCGCCGTTTCGCTGAATCTTGAACGGCTGGAAAAATTGCCGCCACTCGTCCATCTTGAACGTGCCGGGCTTTTCTTTTTCGTAGATCACGTTTGGCGATGTTCCCGCCGCGACACAAACAGTGTGTGCGGGAAACTCGTGCATCTCGCCGGTGTCCTCAAATTTGCCGGTTTCGGCAACGTAATCGAGTCTCTCGAAAATGAGAGCTTTGACCGCGTTAAATTCATCGGGCACGGCCTCTTTCGGGTTCATGCACTCGATGAAATTTATGCCTTCTTCAAGCGCTTTTTGGACCTCTTCGTGGTTGAGGCGATAGGCCGGCGAATCCTGCAAACGCTTGCGATAAACCAAAGACACGCCTCCCCAGCTTTGGACCAGCGGAACAAAATTCGGTTCTTCTCCGGCGGCAGTGGCACGGGCGCGTTCGGCACGGACGGCTCGGCCGTGTTCGAGAAATTCGCGGATGACCATTAGCTCTTCAGGATCGAACTGCTTCATCACATGAGTTTCGCCAAACTCTGCCACAACATCCTCATACTTATGCAGCATCTTTTCGACCTGCACGGGATAATAAGCAAAGATTTCGGTCGCCGTGTCGATGCCGGTCAAACCCCCGCCGATAACAACGGCGGGAAGTCGGACTTGCAAATTGGAAAGCGTGTCTTTCTTAAACGCGCCGGTAAGCTGCAACGCCATCAGAAAATCAGACGCCTGGCGAATGCCGCGAATCAGATTATTCTTCATCGGAACGATCGTCGGACGGCCCGCACCGGTTGCGATGGCGATGTGATCGAACCCGAAATCCCAGGCGTCTTCGATCGTCAACGTTCCGCCAAACCGAACGCCGCCGTAGCCACGAAACCGCTTTCGCCGCGATAACATCAATTGCACCATTGTCAGAAAATTCTTGTCCCAGCGAACCGTGATGCCGTATTCCGAGACCCCGCCGAAACCTGACAATATGCGCTCGTCCAATTCTTCCGTGATCTCGGACAGATCTTTGATCGGTTTCGGCGAAGTCTTGCCGTGGTCTCCTGTCCACTCTGTCGGCAGCGGCTCGATCTTCAGGCCGTCAACCCCGATCACTCCAAAGCCTTCGTTGAGCAGATATTGCGACAGCGTATAGCCTGCTGGCCCAAGACCGACAACGAGAATATTTTTTCCGTTATACGGCAGAGCAAACGGACGAAGTGCGTTTAGAGGATTCCAACGCGTTAGCAGGCTGTATATTTCAAAACCGTAGGGCAGATTCAGTACGTCGGTCAGCGTCGCCGTTTCCGCGAGCGGTATGTTGACCGGTTCCTGTTTCTGGAAAATGCAGCCCTTCATACAGTCGTTGCAGATGCGGTGTCCGGTTCCGGCGCACATCGGGTTGTCGATGGTGACAAGCGCCAGCGAACCGATCGGGTCGCCCTGCTTTTTGAGCAAATGCATTTCCGAGATCTTTTCATCGAGCGGGCAGCCTTCGGTCTTGATGCCAAGCGGATTACGCTTAACCGAACCGTCCTTTTCGAGCAGACCGGTCGAGCATGAATCCTTGTCGCGCTCATGGCAGATCAGGCAGTAATCTATTTCGTGGAGCGCGTCGCGCATCGTGCCCCGCTCGTCGGTCAGTTTGAAACCGTCGCGGCGGCGCATCTCGTCGTCGCGGCCACGCATCACGTTCGGCAATGTCGGTTCGGGATGTATCAGGTGAACCAGATTCTGATAATCGAGCCCGTGCGGAACCTTGAACGCCACCCATTTTTTATCTTTCTTGTAGAAATGCAAAGCCGACCATTTTTCGACGATGCTAAGTGCGGCCTTAATTTGCAGTAGTTCGCCCGTTTCATGTAATTCGAGGATCGCTTCCGTAAACAGCTTGCCAAACGGCCGGTCTTTTAGTTTTTCATACGCGGTCTCGACCATCTCAACAGTCTGTTTTACCGCGGGCAAGATGTCCTCAGTTTTTCCAAGAGCTTCTTCAGCATCGGCGAGCAGCGTTGCTATCGTGGCGATGCCAAGTTCTTCATCAAAAACCAGCGTGTCGTCAAAAGCCTTGTTTCTCAGCTCGCGGACAGCTTCCTCGAGTTCGATCTCGTTTACAGCGGAAAGTGTGTCGAGCGTTTTATAGGTTTTGATCGCACGCCGCTGGACAAAGAACTTATATTTCCAGACCGGATTTTGTTCGAGTATCGTTCTTTCAAGCTCATTGCGTTCGGCGGTGATCTTAAACATTCGCGCGACAAACTCCGACAGAAACGGCGCGGCATCGGTCAATATTTTCGATGCGACCCGTTTTTCGTGGGCCTGGCCGTGAGCGGCAATGTATTTATTCAGGGCGTCACCCAACACGGGTTCTTTTTCAAGCACCTCGGCGTAAAATTTTTCGGCAAGCTCCCGCAGTTTTACTGCATCGTACAGGTCGGAATATTTAAATCCATTGATGCCGAGTTCAAAATCGTAATCGTTTACGAGAGGTCCTATTTCGGAAATTGCGGTCATATTCGTCTTTATAACGATGGTATTAGGCCAGTATTTAAACCTTTAATATAGCATTTTCGGTATATGGCGGACAAAATCAGGTGATCGATCGAGAAGATTTGCTTCGTGAACTCAGTGTCTGGACTCTGTGTTCTCCGTGAGAAAAATCATTTCTCACGGAGGTCACAAAGTTTTCACAAAGAACACGGAGTTTCTTGAGCTTAGTTAATGTTTAACCCGGCTCAGATCCGATTTTCAGGAAAAACATTCCCGGATATGGTATAAATACAGGTTGCGCACCTTTTTATCGAAGTAAATCGCCCCCAGTTTAGTTGTATGGAACAAGATCAGCGAATAGCGGCCGTCCCCAAGTCAGGCGAGCTGAGAACCAGCGTCCACGAATATCCGCCGGGCTACTCGGCATATTTTGACGAAGACTCCTCTGAGGGCCGTCGAACATTACAGCAGTATTTCAATATTGTAAAAAAACGGCTGCCGTTGATACTTGCCTTAACGGTTCTGGTCACCGCGGCCGCGGCATTTTATATGTGGCGCCAGCCGACAGAATATCTTTCGTCGATGGACCTGCTGATAGAGCCGCGCAAGCCGCGTGTTACATCGAAAGACGCGATCAATATCAATTTCGGTCAGGACGTAAATTACTACAACACACAGATACAACTGCTTTCGAGCGGCGACCTGATGCGCGACGTCGTTGTCGAACTTGGGCTTTACAGGGACCCAAATCTGTTTTCGAATGAAACTCGCGGCATCGGCTCGTTGTTTTCCGGCGGCGGTTCGCAATCCGACGGTTCGGCCGTGCTGCCGCTTGTGACAGAGACAACTTCCGCCGACGGTAAAACGACCGAGATAACGCTAACACCCGAGGAAGAGACGCGAGCTTCCCTCTACGCGAGTAAATTCGCCCTCTCAGCCGTCCCAAAAGAAAGGACAAATCTGGTCATCTTGAGCGTTCGTTCAAACAACGCGAAACTCGCGCCCGTCGTTGCGAACAAGGCTGCCGAGGTTTTTCAGAAAAAAGACGCCGAGCGTGAGCTGCTCGGCTCAAAGCGCGCCGTTGCGGATCTCAGCACATCGATCGAAGACCTTGAGAAAACGATCAATGAGCAAGAAGCCGACCTTATCGTAAAACAGAAAGAGTTCGGGCTGCCGCTTCTAGAGAAAGGCCAGGAGTTGGCCGCGGGTCGGCTCGGTATGTTAAATGAGACTTATATTAAGGCGATCGAGACCAGAAGACAGCTTGAGAGCCGTTACAACGCGGCTGTTTCGGCAAGCTCGCGTGGCGAGGGATCGAACCTTCCCGATCTTTACGAAAACAAGATCTATCAGGACACGGTTCGCTTGAACACCGAGCGGCGGGCGAAATTGCAGGACGACATTCGCAATCTCGATAAGCAAATTCAGGAACTCGAAGCAAAACGACAGGCCGACAGCACGAAATACACTGACGAGCATCCGGAAATGAAGGCCCTCATTGCCCAGATCGACAAGATCAAGGAAACAAGGGTAAGTACCGAAAAGGAAGTTTCGCAAACCATCGAGGCGGCTCAGAAAAAGATCGACAAAGATGCGGTCAGCGGAGCGCTGGTCGCGCTAAAATCCCAGTTAGACGCAAAACGCCGCGAAGAAACCCAATCACAGGCCGCGTACGACCGCGAAGCTGCGCTTGCAAACGTGCAAGGCCAGTCTCAGACGCAACTGACATCGCTGCGGCAAAAGATCGAAACAAATCGCGGCCTGCTCGGCGCATTGACACAGCGTCTGCAGGAACAGGAGCTTGCCCTAAATACCGAGGCGCCGAATAACATAAAAGCCGTGACCGAGGCAGCCGGTGCATCAGCCGTCGGGCCGAAGCGAACGCGAAATGTTCTTGTTGCGTTCCTGCTGGCATTGGCCGCTGGAATTGGCCTAGCGTTTCTGCTCGATTATCTCGATGATTCGGTTAAATCGTCCGAGGACATCAGCCGCCAGCTTGGCCTGCCGACGCTCGCCCTGATCCCGCATTATTTCGGGTCTGAAAAGAAACGTTTGCGCCTCGCACCGGTTAACGGCAATGGCAACGGTCACGGAGCCAGCTTAATCACGCTTGACGAGCGCCATTCGCCGATGGCCGAGGCCTATCGCCACCTGCGCACGTCGCTGCTGTTTTCGTCGGCGGGCAAGCCGCCGCAAACGATACTCGTCACGTCATCGCAGCCGAGCGAGGGCAAAACGACGACCGCGATCAACACTGCGGTCACGCTCGCTCAATCCGACACCGACGTTGTCATCATCGATTGCGATCTCCGCCGCCCGCGCCTGCACAGCCATTTCGGAATGGAGAACACGACCGGCCTGACCAATTATCTGTCGGGCGAGCGCAAGACCGAACAGTTGATAAAAACCTACCCAGGTTTGCCGCGATTAAAGGTGATAACCAGCGGCCCGATACCGCCAAATCCGGCGGAGCTACTCAGCTCGAACGAAATGAAAAACCTGCTGCAGTTCCTTCGCGGCAGATACAAGCACATTATCATCGACTCGCCGCCCGCGATCTCGTTTACCGACGCGGCGATTCTTTCAACGCTGGTTGACGGCGTCGTGCTGGTCGCGATGGCAGGAAAGAGCTCGGTCCACCTGATGCGTCGCTTCAAATCGAGGCTTGCAAATATGGGAGCCCGCATTTACGGCGTTGTGTTGAATGGAATTAAATCCGGCTCGGTCGAATATGAATATTACGGCGCGGGTTATTACGACTATTACCGCAAGGGCGACGAGGATACCTCGACGCCGCTGATGGAAGACGTTGAGACGATCGGAAAGGGCTAACGCAGATATATTTCAAGCGAATCGCTCCAATGCGGCAGCGGTTCAAAATCTTCTCTTGACGACGACGCGAGTCTAGAATTGGCCGGCCTTTGTGCCGGTCTTTTCAATTCCGCATCCGTGATCGGCGTGAGCAGCGACTGATCGAATCCATTGATCTCGCAGATCTTCAATCCAAAACCATAATACGTTGTGCCTGCGCCCGAGTTTGTTATATGAAAAAAACCACCGTAGTCGAGTTCAATAAGCTCACGCATCCGGGAGACGAGATCGACAGCATAGGTCGGCGTTCCTTGCGAATCGCTGACCGTCGTCAAGTTCTTCCCTTCGCCGAGCAGTCTCGGCATAACACTCAAAAAATTTGTCCCGCCCGGTCCGTATATCCAGCCCGAACGAACTATAATGGATTTCGGATTCGCCGCGACCGCCCGCTGTTCGCCCTCATATTTTGATTTTCCGTAAACGCTCAGCGGATTTGGTGTGTCTGATTCAAAATAAAATCCGTCCTTCGCGCCGTCAAAAACATAGTCTGTCGAGATCGTTAAAAATTTCGCTCCTGTTTCGAGACAGGCCGACGCCAGGTTCTCAGTCCCGTCAGCATTCGCCGCATACGCCTGTGCCTCATTCGATTCCGACCCATCTACGTCTGTAAAAGCGGCGCAGTTTAAAACCGCATCTGGATTCGCATCGGCGATCTTTGCTTTCACGGCGTCGCGATCTGAAATATCAAGCTCCGCACGTGTCAGACCGGTCACCTCGTCACCAAGCGACCTGCAATGCGCGACCGCCGCACGCGCGACCATTCCGTTTGCCCCTGTAACAATTATTCTCATTTAAATGGTTCACGTCGGCTATGCAACTATTTGGTATCCGTCGCGTTCTAAGGCTGTAGTATAATCATCAACCCGACAGTTCTTAAAATCACATGTTTTTTGGAGAGTTTATGAGATCAAAATCGATCAACCTTATCGCGGTGTTTGCCGCCTCGATCATCGTCTTTACCGCCACCGCGTTCGGACAGAAACCAGTCGCGGCTACGCCCACACCGGCTGCGACGCCGACGCCATCTGCAAACAGCGGCAGCATCCGCACAAAACAGGGAAAACTTGAGATCACGTTCCCCGATGTGGAGAATTGGGAGCAGTCGGATGTTACGACATATCCCCAAGCAGAGCTCGGCTACAGTGTCAGCTATGACCGCGAAGGCGGAAGCCGCATGACGGCCTATGTTTACGACGGTGGGCGAGCGTCGATACCTGACAAGCTCGACGGCGTCGTCGCCGACCAACTGGCGAGCGCAAAAGAAGAGATAAAAATGGTCGCCGAAATGGGTGTTTACAAAAACGTCAAAGAGGTAAAAAGCAACGTAAAAACGCTGGCAAAAACCGGCGGAAAGATCGCTGTCGTTCACGCCGCCTACACGCTCGAAGCACGCGGCACAAAGCTAAATTCGTCAATTTATATTTTCCCGTTCAAGAACCATTTCATCAAGCTGCGGGTAACCTCGCCGATAGTTGCGGACGAATCATACGAGGCCGATCTGGACGCCCTGTTGACCGCGCTCGATAAATTGTTTGCCGAGGCTAAGGAGATGGAAAAGACGGCTTTACGCTAAAGCCGAACCGTACATTTTTTCATAGTAATCGCGATACTCGCCGCTGCGGATGTGCTCGACCCATGGTTGATTGTCGCGATACCACTGGATCGTTTTCGCGAGGCCATCTTCCCAAGTGACTTGCGGTTTCCATCCAAGTTCGGTTTCGGCCTTGCCTGGGTCGATCGCGTAACGGCGGTCGTGCCCGAGCCGGTCGGTAACGTATTTGATCAGATCATGCGGCTTGCCCAGCGCGTCCAGAATAGATTTGACGACGTTGATATTTTCCTGTTCGTTTCGCGATCCCAAGTTATAGGCCTCGCCCGATCTGCCTTTTTCGTACGCGAGCCAGATCCCGCGGCAGTGGTCGTCAACATATATCCAATCGCGGACATTTCGCCCGTCACCATAAACCGGCAGCGGTTCATCGTTCATCGCGTTTGCGATCATCAGCGGGATCAATTTTTCGGGAAACTGACGCGGCCCGTAGTTGTTTCCGCAGCGAGTAATAATGGTGTCCACGCCGTGCGTTTCGCGTGCCGCACGGACGACAAACTCGGCCGCCGCCTTTGACGCGGCATACGGCGAATTAGGCTGCAAAACGGACGCTTCGGTAAAAAACTCGTCGCTGTCATCCGGCAAACTGCCCATTACCTCGTCAGTCGAAACCTGAACAAATCGCCTGACGCCTTTCGCCCTCGCCGCATCAAGCAAAACCTGCGTACCGATAACGTTCGTTCTTAAAAATTCGTCCGCCGAATGAATACTGCGGTCAACATGCGACTCGGCCGCAAAATTGAAAATAGCTTCGCAGCCAGCAGGCATCGCATCCAAAACCGCCTGCCGGTCGCAAATATCTCCCTTTATAAACCGATGCCTCTCCGCGTCAACATCCACCACATTCTCCGGATTACCCGCATAAGTCAACGCATCGAAATTTACGATCCTTATATCCGGATGCTCTTCAAGAACCAGCCGAACAAAAGCCGACCCGATAAATCCCGCACCACCTGTTACGAAAATTGCTGCCATAAATCCTTATCCAGTGAAAAAGTGAAAAGGTGGAAAAGTGAAAAAGTTAAGAGTCTGAACAATGCTGCCAAACTAAGGTATCCTGCTATTAAACTTTTTCACTTTTCCACTTTTAAACCTTTCAGCGGTCCAATTGCCTCATCTGCTTCAGTATCAACTCTGAATATTTCTTCGGCGAGTCGATGTCATCCAAAATTACCTTACCGCCGGTTTCGCTTGCGTTGTCGATCTGGATATCGCCGTAACCCAACAGCCGCTGCAACATGCTTGCCGTTACCGTCACATCCTGCACGCGTCTCAGTGGAATGTTCTGCGTCGTCCGCGAGATCAACCCACGGTCGATCTCGATCATCGTGTCCGTCAGCGTATATCGCACCAGCTTTTTCTTTATGTGATAAAACGCCGGAACCAGCAGCAACGCAATACCGACAATCACCGCCGGCACCGACCCAACCACCGGCAGAAAAATGCTGACCAAAGCCACGAGCAAAAACGCCGCAACTATCGCCGCCAAATAACCCACCATCACAAACTTCACCGTCGGCGTTATCGAAAATATCCTGGATTCTTCTTCATCCTTCATCCTTCCTCCTTCATCCTTCCTGACCGCCACCCGCGTCTCGTCCTCAGCCTCAACAAGCGCCCCGCACTTCTTGCAATAAACCGCATCGTCCGCATTATCAGTTCCACATTTGCTGCAATACATAGCTTTGTTACCTGCACAATCATAACCCACATCCGTGAAGTGTGTCAGTACCCGAACGCGAGTACCGGCCTTCGTCCGAACCAACCTGTAGGCTGTGAAACTGGAAACTTGGGACTCACATAGCGGCGAGGGCGGCGCGGCGGGCTAGGAGTTTTCTGGGGTCGTTAGTGATGATGGAGCTTAGGCCGAGGCTGATGGCGCGTTTTATCCAAGCCGGGTTGTCGGCGGTCCAGATGACGACTTTCAGGCCGCGGCTGCGGGCTTTTTTCATCAGTTTTTTGGTGGCGAGCGTGTAGTGGAGCGACAGTTCGTCGGCGCCGATCTCCTCGGCGAGATTGACCAGATATTTTTCCTTGCGGAGCACGTTTTTGACCTTTGGCGCGAACAAGGCTGCGGTGCGGACGCCGGGACAATGCTGTTTGATAAGCGGGATGACCGAGAGCTTAAAGCTTTTTACGATTATCCGGTCGGTGCGTTTTGTTTCGTTCAATATTTCACCGACACGCCGCGTCAAGCGCTTGACATCCTCTTCCTTGCATTTTATTTCTATGTAGATCGAGCCATCGAAATCGGAGAGGAATTCGAGCGTCTGTTTGAGCGTCGAAACGACCTCGCCAGAAAACCCGTTGTCAGAAGAGTTACCGTTAGTGCGGTTGAACCATGATCCCGCATCGAGTTTGCCCAGCTCGCCTGATGTCATATCGGAAACGGTTCCTTTTTTCCCGGTTGTGCGTTTGAGCTTGCGGTCGTGAAAGACTACGGCCTCGTTGTCCCTGGTGATCCGCACGTCGAACTCGATGCCGTCGGCACCGGCGGCGACCGCTTCGCGAAAGGCGGCAAGCGTGTTTTCCGGCGCAACAGCGCTTGCGCCGCGATGTGCGATTATTTTGGGGTTGGCTTTTCCAGCAGAAAGATCGTTTTTGACCATGCTATCGGCTCCTTAAGCGGAAATTCGTTAGTCCCGACGATATTAAAGTAGCGTTGTGAAATCCGTCTTACATGGTCACGGGGATGAATTTTGAAATTGTAGAGAAATTCGAGCACCGAACCGACGAGCGATGGTTTTACGGGAATGAGTACGAGTTTCCCACCGGGCCGAAGCACGCGGGCTATCTCGGCGAGTCCATCCTCGAGCGGAACATACTCCAGAACGCCGCAGGCAATAACGACTTGGAATGAATCGTCGGCAAATGGAAGGTCGAGAACATTGCCCTGTATCGGAGCGACGTGTTTAGACCCGCGCTTTAGCTCTTTGTCAAACTGTTCCTTGGCGAGCCGCAGCGATTTGTGCGAAAGATCGAACGCGACGGTCTTGCGCGGCTTGAAACCGGCGTCCATAAAACCGAGCGTTACGATGCCGGTTCCGCTGCCGGCATCCAAAACATAGGAATCCGGGCCGATCCCGAGATCAAGCGACTGTAGATAGTTCGCAACCGATTTTCGATAGCCGTTGATACGAAGCGCGAGATTATGGACCTCGGCGATTCGATCGTAAAAGCTCTGAGTTTTGGTGGGCTTTTGTCTGGGCGATGCCATCATTTATTTTTCGTTCAAGAGTTTCAGCATCATCGCCCGCATTTCCTCGAGCCGGCTGGGGCTCGAACCGGTCTCAAAATAACGGACCTTTCCTTTGCGATCGATCAAGACGGTGGTCGGCAGTGCCGTCGCACCATAAGTCCACAGGAACTGTTGATCTTTGGTAACGACAAAATCATAAGGCAATTTATATTTTTCGCGAAATCTTTTTAGGAAAAGAATTTCATTGGGCTCGTCGACCGTCTTTTGCTCCGAGCGTCCGTAATAGCGTGTAACACCAAGAATAACAAGGCCTTTATCAGCAAAATCCTGCTGCCACTCGGCAAAATGCGGAAAGGCATCGAAACACGGGCCGCACCATGTCGCCCAAAAATCGAGCAGGACGACTTTACCTTTTAGGTTGGCAAGAGTCGTCGGCGTGCCGGGAAACCATTTATCGACGCCGAAGATCTCGGGTGCCGGCTCGCCCAACATTTTGTAGTGCTTTTCGCGGGATTTCAGGCGGTCGATCGCGTCGTTCTTGCCGTCCTTGAGTGTAATGCCTTTGCCCGCCTCGACCAGAGACGAAAGAAATGTTTCCATCGCAAGCGGTTTTCGACCCGTTTCGATCTGATGTGTGATTAGCTTGTCAGCCGCGTAGAAAAAGAAGAGAGCATTGCCGGTCGAAAGCGCGGTCCTTCTTAGATCGATAAGCACATCGTCGGCTTCATTATTCTTTCCCGCATTTCGATAGGCTTCAAACGCGAGCATCGCCACATCGAGCGCCGCGTCCAGTGGATTTACGCTGACCGACGGATCACGCATCAATTCCTTAGCCGCGACGTAACCCTTATTTGCGTAACCAGAAGCTTTTTCGTATTCGTTTGCCGCGAGATACGCCTTGGCGATCTCGGTGTTCATCCGCCACGTTTCGCTGATCTTCGTCGGGCCTGTCTTTTCGTATTGTTCGAGAAATGCCACGGCGTTCGCGACGTTTTTTTGTTTGGCGTTCGTAAATACAAGAATCGCTCGTGCGTTCTGCCGCCTATCTTCGGTTCCCGGTTCGGACGTAACATATTTACTAAGCAACTCAGCGGTTCCGTCCAGATTTTCCGCGAGCCAATGCAGCATTCCGCCATAGTAAAGGTCGTCCGGTAAAGTAGGCTTTCGTTCGGTTACGACCGCAGCATATTTTGCCGCGAGCTGCTTTCGTTCGTTTTCGGTTTTGATACGCAGCCGTTCACTGTACGGAACTTTCTTTTGCTCGTATTCGGCAAACCTTTTCTTGTTGTATTCGTTGACCTCGGCAAACAGTTCCTTAGCCGTGCGGTCGTTCTTTACGCCGGCTTCGGTGCCGGACGATCCGGCGGCTCGTCCGGACTGGGAAAGACCGGTTCCGAACGCGGTCAGTATCAAAAGTATTGCTGCTAAAAAATTAAATCTCATTCAATTCACTAAACCGCGAGTGTCGCTTTTAACTTAAACCGCTCCGGGCCAAAAATGGAAAAGTACGGCGAATCAATATTCTCAACGACCTTTTCCGCAATGATCTTCGCCGTCAGCGGAGCGAGCAAAATGCCGTTGCGGTAATGTCCGGTCGCGATCAGCAAATTGTCGATGCCGACAACATTTCCAATTACCGGCAATTCATCGGCCGAGCGCGGTCTCAATCCTGACCACGTTTCGACGATATTGAGATTTGCGAGTTCCGGCAATATCTCAACCGCCGATCTTTTTAACTCACTAACTGCTTCGTCGGTCACAGTCTTGTCAAAACCGACATCTTCGACTGTCGCACCAACCAGAATTCTGCCGTCTGCCCTTGGTACAAGATAGCAGTTAGGGCCATATATGACTTTTTTCAAAATATGCGAACCCGCTCCAAACGCGATCATCTGGCCGCGAATCGGTTTAATATCGACGCTTATCGGTCCGGCACCCCCGATTTCGATGAAAGATGTCCACGCACCCGTTGCTAAGATCGTAACATCCGCTGGGAACTTGCCTGTTTTCGTCATGGCTCCGGAGGCATGACCGTTCTCAACCGTCACCGAATGAATTTGCTCATTTGTGATGATTTTGATCTCATTCCTTTGGCAATATTCGATCAAGGCGGAAATGAGTTTTCGGTTATCGACCTGTCTGTCGTTGGGATACGAAATGCCCGACATTACTCCAGATGATACCTCTGGTTCCAGTCGCAGTACTTCTGCAGCGGAAAGGATTTCGGTTGCAAGCCCTGCATCTCTTTGTATTCGAAATTTCTTTAGCAGTTTGTCTGCTTCCGTATCGTCAAAAGCAAGTTGAAGCGTACCGCTTACATCTAGTCCGATATCAATACCGGTTTCCTTTAACAGCGATTCGGCAAAAGCCGGATACAGATCGTTCGATTCCGAGCAAAGACTGTAAAAATCGTCAACGCATTCGGTTTCGGCATTCGGCGCGAGCATTCCTCCCGCGGCCCACGAAGCCTCTTGGCCCGGCTCGCTCTTGTCCACAACCGTTATGTCGCGAAGGCCGCCAATATGCAGCTCGCGTGCGATGCTCAGGCCGATAACGCCGCCGCCGATTACAAGTACGTTCATAAAAACAAAGATTTATTATAAGATATTCGTTCGTACTAAAGAATTTATGAAACACACGATCACACTTATTCCCGGCGACGGCATTGGGCCGGAGATAATCGCTGCAACTGTTCGGATCATTGAGGCAACCGGCATCGACGTCGAATGGGAAACGCAGATATTAGGTGCTCAGGCGTTAGAAAAATATGGCTCGACGTTGCCGGATGCGGCGATCGAGTCGATGAGACGCAACAAGGTTTCGCTGAAAGGGCCGATCATGACGCCGATCGGCAAGGGCTTTGCGTCGGTCAATGTTGGCTTACGAAAAGCACTCGATCTTTACGCAAACGTCCGTCCGATCAAGGCCTTGCCAAATGTCGAATGCCGTTATCCGGGACTTGACCTCGTGATCGTGCGTGAAAATACCGAGGACCTTTATGCCGGGCTTGAGCACATCGTCGTGCCGGGCGTGGTGGAGAGCCTAAAGATAATCACCGAAAAAGCATCGACGCGGATCGCACAGTACGCATTTGAATACGCAAAAGCAAATGGGCGCAAGAAAGTGACTGCGGTTCACAAGGCGAACATCATGAAGCTCTCCGACGGGCTTTTTCTCGATTGCTTCTACAACGTCGCAAAGAATTTTCCGGACATCACGGCAGATGATAAGATAATCGACAATTGCTGTATGCAGCTCGTGATGCGGCCCGAGCAGTTCGATGTATTGGTGATGGAAAACTTGTACGGCGACATTGTTTCCGATCTATGCGCCGGGCTGATCGGCGGTTTGGGATTGGCTCCGGGAGCAAACATCGGTGAGCAAGGAGCGGTTTTCGAAGCCGTTCACGGCTCGGCACCCGACATTGCCGGACAAGGAATCGCCAACCCGACTGCTCTGTTGATCTCGGCGGTTCTGATGCTGCGGCACATCGACGAACAGGACGCAGCCAACCGGATCGAGAAAGCTATGCTCGACGTTTTTGCCGAGGGTAAAGTAATCACAAAAGACCTGGGCGGAACGGCGAAAACGGAAGAGTTTGCGACCGCTATCATCGAAAAGTTAAAGGCGTCCGAAAGCGCGTCTGCCTAGGGCATCTGTCAGAATAACTTGCAACGTTCTACGTCACGTGTAAATCCAATTTCTGCCCAAGGGCGGCCGGAGAGTATTGTTATGAAAACTATATTAGCAAGTATTGCATTTCTGATGTTTATTTCGCTCGGATCCATCGCGGCTGTTGCACAGCGTGACGAATCGATCAGCGTCACAGTCGGCAAAGCCAAAACCGCGAGAATTTCGAAAATATCAATAAATTTCGTTTCTGTTCTTGAAGATTCTCGTTGCCCCGAGGGCGTTGACTGCATCTGGGCTGGCCGTGCGAGAATTCAGGTCACGCTCGGAGTTGAGGCCAAAGAGGCGAAGGCGGTCGAGTTTTCACTGGACGGCGATGACAATAGTTTTGAGTTTTCGGGCTATCGCGTGCATTTCTCATCGTTGAACCCGAAACCGACTGCCGACGGATCACCAAAACAAGCAGATTATTCAGCCTCATTTCGTTTTGAAAAACTCGGAACAAAAAAGTGAGTTAACGGGCGAAAGGATTTGTCAGATAGATCTGTATCAGCAGCAAAATAAAATAAGGAACAAGCACGGCGGCTCCGGGATAATCTTTCGCGAGCCGCTGTCCAAAAAAAAGCCCAGTTATAGTCAAGGCCCCCAAAACCGCCGCGTAAAAGATAACGATAGTTGAGCCTGTTATCAAAAAATAGATAATCCCAAAGCTGCTCAAGATTCCCGTCGCAAGCTCCAGCACCGTCAGCTTCGCCAGCATTATCCAGACAAATCCACTAAGAAACGTCTTGGAAAAATGGCCGGTCAGCCATTCGAGATTGCCTTTCCAATCAAACACCTTGTCGAGGCCCGATTGAATGAACAAAATCGCCACAAATAATGCAGCAAGCAGAGCGGGAAGGTTTTTGAATATGTCGTCGATCTGCATAAATTGAGTCGTCGATTCGCGCTTACTTACGTGCGGGCTTCTGCATAAGTGCTTCGATCTCTTCGATCTGCTTTGGCACTTTTGCCGTCAGGTTTCTGTTGCCTTCTTCGGTCACCAAAACGTCGTCCTCGATGCGTATTCCTATTCCGCGATATTTTGTCGGAGCAGTTTTGTCGTCGGGCGGAATGTAGAGTCCGGGTTCGACCGTCAGCACCATTCCGGGGGCAAACGGTTTTGAGTTTTTTGCGGTTTGATCTGTGAAGTAGCGTCCGGCGTCATGAACGTCCATACCGAGATAGTGGCCGACGCCGTGCATGTAATATTTCATATACGCTTTCTTTTTTATCAGGTCTTTCGTTTTGCCTTTCAGCAGTCCGAGTTTTACCATTCCTTCGGTCAGCAGTTCGATCGAAAATTCCTGTCGGCCTTTTACGGTGTTGCCGGTTTTTGTGTAATCGATGCACTGCAATTGAACGTCGAGCACGACATCATAAACCTCACGCTGAGCCTCGGTGTATTTGCCGTTGACGGGAAATGTCCGCGTGATGTCGCTGGCGTAACCTTTATACTCGGCACCGGCATCGATCAGGATCAGATCACCGTCCTTTAGAGGCATATTATTTTCGACGTAATGCAGGATCGTGGCGTTATCGCCGCCGCCGATGATCGAGTTGTATGCAACTCCGCTTGCGCCTTTATCTTTCATATAGGCTTCCATGAAAGATTCAACCTGGCCTTCGTTCATGCCGGGCTTCACCTTTTTCATCGCAAGGATATGAGCCTCGGCACCGATGGTCGCGGCGGTCTGCATATACTCGGCCTCTTCGGGCGATTTATGCAGGCGCATCTCGCCGATGATTCTGGTCGGGTCGATTATCGTATGTGGCGGATACGCCGTTTTCAAACGCCGAACACGCTGGCCGGAAAGATAACCGAGCAACTGCTGATCGAGAACCTTATCGACCGCAAAACGATAATAAAGTTTGTCCTTGCCATCAAGCAGTTTTGGTAAATCTTTCTCAAACTTGTCGATCGAATGTGCAGTATTAGCCTTATAGTTTTTTACCGCACCTTCGACGCCCTGACGACGCCCGAACCACGTTTCCATCAATGGATCGCGTGGTCGCACATAGAGCGTAAACGGCGATTTCTTATTGCCCGGATCAATAACGGCGATCGCGTCCGGTTCGGGAAAATCCGTCAGATACCAGAAATCCGAATCCTGCCGGAATTTGAATTCAGTATCATAACTGCGTATCTGTTCATGTGCCGCCGGAATGATGGCGATGGAATTTTCTTCCATCTGGTCGATAAATCGTTTCAATTGAGCTCGCATATATTTGTGAAGTTTATCGCAAAGCACAAAAAAAGTCAGAAATGCTTGAATCGTATCTCTTTGCCAATTGTCAAAAAAGAGCCGCATATAACTCGGAACTACAGTGAGCAAAATTAGAATTTGAGCTAACTGAATTTAAGTTTTAGTTGAGCGGCGTAGCGACGGCTGACGGTTAAAGGCTCCTTCATTCCGTGCAAGTGGATTTGGTATGAGCGACTAAACCATGTTTCAACTCTTTCGATAAATTCGAGATTGACAATGGCGGAGCGATGAATGCGGATAAAATATTGTTCCGGCAAACGGTCCTCCCATTCTTTCAGGGCTTTTGTAACGAGATGTTTTTTGCCGTCATCGGTGAATACCTGGGTGTAATCGCCATCCGCACAGATACATTTGATTGATCTGATCTTCAAAAAGCGAGACCGTTCGCCGATCTCTATGAAAAGACGATCCTCATATTCAAGTTTTCGCAAAGTAACTTCGCTTTTTTCTTCTTCAGTTTTAAGTAATCTTTCAAGAGTTTTGGCAAGCCTTTCGGGGTTAACGGGTTTAAGCAGATAATCGATCGCGTTGATCTCAAAAGCGCGAATCGCAAATTCGTCAAAGGCCGTGACAAAGATCAGTTTAAAATCCTTTTCGACCATTTCGAGGAGATCAAACCCGTTTTCATTGGAAAGCTGAATATCTAGAAAAACGACATCAGGCTTATTTATCCGAATCAGATTGACGGCTTCGGCTAGATTTTTAGCCTCGCCAACAATTTTTATCTCAGGAAATTCAGTCAAAAGTGAACGCAGTTCCCTTCGTGCAAGTCTTTCATCATCAATAATTATTGCAGTTAGTTTCATTTAAGCGTGAGCTTCTGCCTTTGAGATCTCGATTTTAGCAACTACAAATTCGCCTTCCTGTTTGAGTTCAAAAGTACTTTCTTCGCCATAAAGTTCCAATCGCTCACGAACATTTTTCAAACCAATTTTCATCCCGGCCGAATCGTGCAAATTGTTTAAGGTGCCGGTATTGGCAACTTCCAGAACTAAGGTTTCGCCTTCCATCTTGACTGAGATTTTTACCTTTAGAGGTTTTGAGCCTGAGCGCAACCCGTGTTTGATGGCATTTTCAACCAACGGATTAAGCAAAAAACATGGAACCAGGAACTCCTCAGCTTTCTCTTCCACCGCATATTCAATCTCAAGATTTTCTTCGAAACGAATTTTTTCGATCGCAAGATAGTTCCGTGCCGCTTCCAATTCTTCTCGAAGTGGGATCTCTTTCTTTTCAACACCGATCAGCGAATGGCGCAAAAAGTCGGAGAGCTGCGTGATCATTTGCCTCGCCCGATCTTTGTCTTCGTCAACCGAAGCTCGAATTGAATTTAGTGCGTTAAAAAGAAAATGCGGATTGAGTTGATAGCGAAGCATTTCAAGCTGTGCTTTTTGGGCGAGAGCGGCGGATTGCAAGGCATTTTCACGCTCAATTTGCCACTCGCGCCAAAATTTGATCCCAAAATATAAACCGCTCCAGGCCAGCAAAATAATCGAATAATTCAGGACATTCTCCGGCAATTTGGCGTACGACATGGAAAAATTGAAGTTCGGGGCGGTCAACCAATAAAAAATGTTCAATAAATAGGCCCAAATAAGCCCAAAAACTACGGAACAAATAATTGAAACCCACGCCGCAGCGTTAAAATTCTGCGGCGTAACAAATCGTTTGTAAACCAGACGCATTATGCTGGTGAGCAGCAATCCGAGCATCGCCCGCACAAGCTTGCTTTGAAAAAGCTCTAAAACGCTTGCGTCAGCCGACAAAACGGACAAAAGAGTAATACAGACCATCAGCCAGTAAGACAACCAGCCGATGATCTGCAAAAGCCAGAACGATGGGAATTTCTCTTTTAATTCAAACGAAAACACTATCTATCTATTTTTGGGTTTTGGTTCTTTCCGCTTTCTAACCAAACGCTAAGGAGATTTTTGCGCCAATGCCGGAATATAAAAACCGGCTATTTTGCTTGAAAACTCATTGGAATTGACTTGATCCAGATTTGTTAGAACAATTACTGTTACTCCATCATCAACGAAACGGGCAAAATGCGACTTAAAGCCATTAAGACTTCCGGCGTGACCTATACGTTTTCTACCATTTACTTCGTTAATGCTCCAACCTAAACCATAAATTGAATCGCTGCCATTGTTAAATTTAAACGGCGTCCACATTAATTTGCGAGTTTCGGGTTTTAAGAAACTCGCTCCGTTCAGAGCGGTTTCCAGCTTTACCAAATCCGAAATCGTTGAAAGAAACGCACCGCTTGGGCGTACGGCCAGGTAAATTTCGGCGTTCGTTAACTTATTTTCATTAAACGAATAAGCGTTGGCGCGATTCGGCACAATATCGTCGTATGTAGTAGTTCGGGTCGAGTTCATTCCAAGCGGTTTAAAGATGCGTTCCGTTAAAAACTCCTCCCATGGCTTGCCTGAGACTTTACGGATAATTTCCGCGAGCGAAAAATAACCCACATTGCAGTATTCATATTTTTCACCGGGCGTAAAGTTCAGAGGCAATGGATAAGCTGTCTTTATGATATCAATATCAGGCTGGATTTTGGCGGGATCAAAACCGGGAGCTTCACGAATAATCCCCGAAGTGTGCGAGAGCAAATTCCGAATGGTAATGTCCTTCCAGCTTTCAGGTGTTCCCTCCAAATATTTACTGGCTTTATCATCAAGCGAGACTTTGCCTTCTTCAACCAACAGCATAATTCCCATAGCAATAACCGGCTTGCTGATTGAAGCGATCTTAAAAACTGTTTCGGTTGTGACAGGAACATTTGTTTCAACATTAGCCAAACCATAGCCTTTAACTTTAATAACCTTACCGTTTTTAATAACGGCTAACGAAACACCTGGAATATGCTGTTTTTGCATTTCCGCTTTGATGTAGTTATCAACTTCATCAGCCGTTTGGCATGAAACTGACGAAATAAATAAAATAATGCTCAGAAAAGAAAGCAACAAATATTTTGAATTTTTCATATTGAAAATCTCCGCACAAATAGCCGTTATGAATTGGAATATCTAGTTCTTTGGTTGCTCTTTTGGCTCGCCGTAATAAATATTGCTGACGATTTTCCACTCGTCGCCAATTTTGAGCAACGCCACATACTCAAAATATTTTGTCTGCGGATAATCGGCCAACATTCTTGCAATTGCCGCATTTCCTGAAACATCAACGCTTTCGATTGTGCGTTTGCGTTGGGCGTCGTCATCTGCGGGTTTTCCTTTCCTTACTTCCGCAAATTTTGTCAGGAATTCGGGATAGGTCTGCGACGAATATTTACCGTTTTCAATAGACCTCTTGCCTCCTTCCGTCTGAAGAACCTTTGCCATAAGCTCGGAATTTCCGGTTTTGCCTGCTTGTATAAAAGTGTTAAGCGTTGCCGTAATTGCTTGTTTTTCCTCGTCGGCTGACTTGAAATTCACTTTTCCAGTCGTGTTATTGCGAGGTTGAACAAAAAATGATTTGTTGACAATTTTCCATTCGCCGTCAATTTTCAGTAACGTCATATAATCCGTAAATTTGATGGCCGGATAATCAAGCGTAATTTTCGCGATCGCGGCGTTGCCCGTAACATCAAGACTTTCAATCGTGCGTTTGCGCGTGGCTTCGTCGTCAGCAGTTTTGCCCTTAAAAAATCCGGCAAATTCCTCAACGCTCAGATTGCTAAGCTTGTTATCCCGAAAAGCCATAATTCGAGCATCTTTGTAAAACGCCTGTCGAATAAGCTCAGCATTCCCGGTTGCCTGAACTTTCAAATAATTCTCCAATGGAATTTTAGCCAGCTCTGTTTCTTTATCTTGAGCTGCAACTTTATTTCCGGCAAACAAACCTCCAAATGTTACTAAAACAAATAAAACGAAATATTTTTTCATTACTTAATCTCCTATTTTCTAATACCTGGACAATTTAGACGGCACATAAAAATACCGACAATTCAATTTTAGTTAGCCACAGGCGGGTTGTGGTCACAACAATTCCAACGCGCCGGCGAACCGCCTTGTAGAAGCTGCTTTCGACGACATCGGCCGAAAGAAGCCTGAGCGCCTAGCTCAGCCAGCGCATGGCGGTGCCGTACACGCCGATGCCGGTCGCCACAGCAGCGGCGAATACAAGCGCGGCTGCGGCGAATTTGGCGAACACGCTCGGACTGCGCTGGGCGAGGAAATAGAGTTCGAGCACAGCGAGCGGCAGCAGATAGCTGGCGAAGCCGATCACGATGTTGGTCGGGCCGCTCATGTCGTCGGTCACGCCGGGCGTCCGGCCTTGCGTCACAATGCTGAGGAAGGCGTAGATCACGCGCGTGAACCACACGCCGCTTACCACCATGAAGGTGCGCAGCGCCCAGCGGCGATGCACGTCAATCTTGCGCGCCATCGCATAGCGCACCGCGATTGCCGCGAAGACCATGATCAACACGGCGTCGAGCGAGACCGAGATGTCGTTGATTAGGATGCCGCCGAACGTGTCGCGTGTCCAGATCATGTAGATCCCGGCCAGACTCGCGACGAAGGCGATAACAATGTAGAGCCGCCCGTTCCAGCGGTGAAACGCCGGCGCGTAGTTGCGGATCTGCGGGATGAGCTGCAGCGTTCCGCCGATCGTTATGACGAAGGCGATGAACAGGTGCACGGCGAGCGCGACATTGCCGACCAGATCGCCGGCGACGAGGCCAACGAAAAGCCTCTTGTTCCAGGCCGCCGTGTTTCCCGCGAACGCCGTGCCGATGTATACCACCGCTATGTGGTAGGCGAAAAACCACTGCCCGATCAGCGCGGGCACGAACCAAAATACGGCTGATGTTTTCAACGCTTTGCCCGCAAAGTTTTGCAGTGAGCGCCGTTTTTCCAATGCGGCGCTGTTGTCCGTGTGTTGCACGAAGTCTGCGACACCCCCAGCGTTAAATTGCGATGTATCGGCGGTAGGATCTACCATTTGAATATCTCCTCTCGGCGACGGAAGTGCGTCGCAGTCCTCTTCAATGCTCTTATTATCATGCCGCCTAATCTACACTGACGAATCAATCCCCTACCGACACTTAGTATTCGATTCTTCAAGGGATTCATATTCTTTCATTATTTAATCTTTTGACCTGTCATAACTTCATATAACGTGCCGTCGCCTTGATGCACGGTCAATCCCGTAACGGCTCCGTTTGTGTCTTTGACAAACGTAAATTGTATGTCAGCCGTTTTGAGAAAGAAGTCGGTTTCCGATTCGGCGAACATCTCGGTTTTCGGGAATGCGTCTCGCTGCGCCATCAACTTTCCGTTTTCATTGGTAATGGTGTAATTCGTCAGCGGAAGCTGAATTTGGTATTGTCCGACGTATTTATCCAAAACGGAAGATGCGATGTGGACGGCCTTACGCTCTTTCGGAATTTCATACGGCGCGCCAAAGACGATAGCCGACAAGACGTTGCTGATTTTCCCCGAAGATCCGACCCCGTTGTTGCTCAAAACGATGACGGTCACGCGCTCAGAGGGAAAGCGGGCGATATAAGTTATGAAACCGGCTAGATTGCCGCCGTGCGCTATCTCCTGACGGCCGAACTTTTTGCTGCTCCACCAACCGTAAGCGTAACCTTTGCCGGGCAGCATATCCTTAAACGGCGTGAACATTTCGTCAATTGATTTGCGCGATAAGAGTTTGTCCGTATAGAGAGCCTTGTCCCACAGCAGCAAATCGCCGGTCGTCGAGTAAATTCCACCCGCCGCATACAGCCGGATCATCTCCGCGTATGGCACATTTGTTATCGGGTCGCCCGGCAGTTGCCTGTAACCGGTGGCGCGGTTTTTAATAATGCGGAGCGGATCTTCGTAACCTGTCTGCTTCATGCCAAGCGGCGTGAAAATATTTTCCTGCAAAAATTCGCCATAAGATTTCCCGGATTGACGCTCAATGATAAAGCCGAGCAGAGTATAATTGCCATTGCTGTATCTGAAGTCTTCGCCCGGAACGAAGTCTAGCGGCTTCTTTTTGACTGCGGCAAGCCATTGCTCCCAAGTTACAGGTAAACCCGTGAGCGGCCCCAAATCCGGTCCCGTTAAGTTCGGAATGCCGCCAGTCATCGTCAACAGTTGGCGAATCGTAATCGGCTGCCACGCCGCCGGGCAATCAGTCAGATATTTGCAAAACGGGTCATTGACGTTTAATTTCCCGCGCTCCTGCATCATCATTATCGCCGTCGCCGTGAACTGTTTTGTAATTGATGCGAGGCGAAATACGGTGTTTGGCGTGTTCGGCACATCCAATTCTACATTCGCCATGCCATAACTTTTGCTGACTATCGCCTGCCCGTCCCGTGCCACCAGAATTGACCCGCTGAAACGTTCCACTTCGACGGCAGACTTCATATATTCATCAATTTTTGACGTGATTTGTCGTGCCGACGGCGCGGCTGCATTTTGCGCCGAAGCCGATTGGAAAACGAATAAGCATAAGGCAACAAGGATTATGAAACGATTTACAGGATTAAAATTGATACGCATTATGTGCAATTGTAAGCCAGCTTCGATTAATCCGAACTAACTTTTCGATAAACGGCACAAATGGCCGTTAAGCGGTCAGGTTGAACATCGTAATCGTTGGATAGACTAAAAACTCTTTCGGAATAGATATGACATTTTGATAAAAAATGTCCGATTGAGTTGGAGAAAACCTGGTTGTCGTTCGCCAAAAGCAAGGCCTTTGTAATTGTAATTATCGCTATAACCGATATACAGGGCCTTGCCCGGACTTGGGGTCCAGGAAAACGTGTATTGCCCGAAAACCTTGCTGGTCAACGTATTGTAATCCAAACGGGTTTTCAGGCTTACAAAACTGGAAAATTGATAGATCGAACGAAAACTAAAGATATTTGAATCAAAAGCGATCCTATCAGTGTCATTTCGCCTGAGCCGGGATTTTTTATAATCAAGGGTGAAGCTAAAACTATCGGTGGGCTTGATCGTCGTGCCGAGATTAAAGCCGAAACTCTTCCCTGTACCCGGATCAAGCGGCGCGTTTTGCCCGAGAGCAATGACTGCCGGACTTACGCGAGGAAACCGGCTTCCCGCTCCAAAATCAAAATCAAAGACGTTATTATTTATGTTTGCGCCGGCATTTATCGATAAATGCTTGTTAAAAGTTTTGCTGAACGATCCCAAAATTGTGGCGTAATTAGTTGAGCGTTTCTCATCGCCGTAGAACCTTCCGATTTGAATTGCATTTCTAATAGCCCCAAACTCATCCTCGTAAATTGTGTCGCGCCCGAATAATGCCCCAAATCCAATAACAAGATTTCCTTTTATGCCCAATGTTACATTTGTTTCTTCCTTCCAGCCTTGGAATCGCCCTTGAAAATCATTCCGGACACTAAAGTATGAATTTAAATACTTGCTGACGATCGCCGCTTGAGGCTTAACATCCGCGGTTAGGGTTACAAAGATATTATTTATCATCGTATTGGTTCGTTGAGTGAAGCCCATTTCAGCCCGAAAATCTTTGGACGCTCCGCTACCGCTAAATCCCCATCCGTAGTTTTGTTTCGTATCGCTGTATTTATAATCAAAACTTACGCCGTTGCCCGTTCTATATTCAGTCGCGTTTTTATTTGGATCGAAAAAATAGCTGCGAGAAGTTGAGCCCAGAACCTGGGCCTTAAATTCTGAACTCCCGCTGATTCTCCATGTCGTATCAAACCCGCCGACAGTATTATGTTGGTTCGGATAATGATAGTTTGTTGCTAAAAACCCGATATTTGAGTTTGTGCCAAAGTCACGTTTTAGACGAACTACGCCGATATACGCCTTGTCTTTTTGTGGGTTTCCAAGCGGCTCGTCAATTGCCCCAAAGATACCAAAAGAATTTTTCCCGATCTTTCCCGTAAGTTTCAAAGCAACGTCAGGATTCTCGATCTGCCTGGTGTAAATTGCCTGGATCGGAGTTTTGAATATATCAACCCCTTCAAGAAAAAACGGGCGTTTCTCTTCAAAAAAGATCGGAAAACGCTGATTTGCTTCCACAACCGGGGCGTCAGCTTCAGTATCTGCAAAATCGGGATTATAAGCCGTATCAAGCGTTATATTCGGCGTGATGTTGTATTTCATCGTGAGTCCGAAATCGGGCTCGATTGGCGGGTTTGAAAACTTCGTCTGACTCGTTCGCTGTCCAGTTTCCTTGAAAGTTAAGGTCGGGATGACTTCAATTGTTTGTTCATTCTTAATTTCATCCAGACCTGCAATTGACCCTATCTTATTCAGATAACCGGGAATATTTTGCGGCAACGGCGACCACGAAGTGTATTCGTTATTAAAACGGTTAATAATGCGGGCCAGATTAAAGCCCCAGAGTTTTCCACTGCCGGCGGTATAACGCAGGGACTTAAAAGGAATTTTTACTTCGACGGCCCAGCCCCAGTCTTCGATCGAACCTTTGGATTCCATCAAAATATCCACGGTATAGTCACCGCCCTGGCCCTCGGTAAAGATGCCGTCCTGCTGAATGCCCAGTGGATTAAATGCCAAAAGATATGCTCGCCGTTGATCGTCGTATGTATCCAAAAATATACGAACATTGTCTTCGGCAAAAACATTATCGCGTTGAATGACTGTGGCCCGAATTTTATCTCTCTCGTCCCAACACTTAAACGCAACGTAAAGATTTTTTTCATCATAGGCGACGTAGCCTTCGGTTGGTTTTGACGGAACTATATTGTCGCCCGCATAAACCCGATGAAAATCTTTAAAAACTGCCGCTTGTTTCCAAATTTCATCGTCTAACTTCCCGTCAATAACAGGAGCGACAATTATTTTTGGAACAACAACAGGATTCCTAGCCGAACTTTTTGCAGCGTCATTTGTTGGCGGAGCGGCAGTTAGCGTTGACGTTGGAGTTTGAGCAAGAAAGATCTGAGAAAGAGCTAAACTTATCGAAATAACACTTAATAATTTCATATATCCTCAACTTAAAAAGCAGAATTAAGCTGAGACTATATTCTTGATAATTACTAAATTGTGTGACTTTTCGATGAACGGCACGAGAAATCGTTAAGTGGTATAATCCAAGCGTCGCTCGCACAAACTTGCCTGAAAAATGAACAGGATAAATAATTATCCTGAACATCCTGTATATCCTGTTTTAATGCTAATGGACCTGCGAATCACCGAGATGTTTCTTTCGATCCA
>CAZSEL010000047.1:0-35344 GCA_964605905.1 uncultured Chloracidobacterium sp.
TGGACGATACAAATGCGCTTGACATCAAAGGTAACTTCATAGATGACCCCAAGTTTTCCACCAAGTTTTCCAAGTTTTTTTTGACTCCAAGTTTTTTCCAAGTTTTTACCCTAGCGGATCGGTGAAATTTGATAGGATCCTTCCCAACGTGAAGATAATCGGGCCGCTCACTGGTGTTCTTAGCAACTCTTATTGTTATTGTTACAGTTGTTACAAGCAAGATTCAGTTCTTATCATAAGATAAAAGAAATTGATTGAAAGTTGGCGCGCAAATTCGGACAACGTCTAAACCCATACCAACAAAAGGAACATTAACTATTGGCATTTCTTCTGTTCTAGCATCAAATGCAAAAGCCTCGCCTCCACCATCTGACCCAAACAACACCAATCCTGGAGCGAACTCGTTTACCGCGTTTTCATCATTTAAGAATGTCATTTCTTCGACCTTCCAGATCTGAATATACGAGTTCCCGATAAACCCATCGACGCCGTTTGTGCATTTCATAAACTCGACGTACTGGGCGGGCAGCGCTAATTCTAGCGATTCCATTAATTTATTTAAACTGACTTCAGGAGCGCCATCACTTAAGTTGAGGTTTTTAACAATTTCTCTTAGTCTTTCTTCCATAGAAATTACCTAAATCTTACAGATCGCATCATTCTGTTCCAAAATCGGTTGTATTGTGCATGCTCACCTTGAGGGAGTCCGACTTTATTATTCGGATCAGTGGGGCTACCTCCAAATTTGATCGGGTGTTTTTCGTGAATCTGTTTTCCATCGTAAGGGGAATTCGGCATCCTATGAAGCCTTTGGTTTTCCTTGTTTGCTGCCCTCCGTGCTTCGTCATACTCTGCGCCGTCTAGCAGTCTAAATGGGCCATTCGGTGGCTTACTGCCAGGGTACCCACTCCAATCAGATACTGAGAAGGGACCGCCCCCGTAGGATCCAAATATAGCCGGCCCTTCGTCTTCTCTTAGACTATTCCATTTATCCCAAAACGCATTCCACCACCTACCGTTGTCGGTGCTGGCGTTATATCCCATCCAATCCGGAAGAAATTCTTGACAATTATTGCCCAAAGGCCAAGATGAAGAGTTTGGCGGCTGAATGTCTGCTGATGCGGTAGGATAGAGTCCGAGAGGGTCCTTCGAATTTGCAGGAGAGTTTCCGACATAAGAATATTCATTCTCGCCTGCAATTTCTCTTAACGGGTCGCGTGAGATAAATCTTCTCAAAGAAGGTGAGTAGTAACGATTTCGGTAGTAGTAAAGTCCAGTGCCGTCATTTTCTCTACCGGTGTATTGCAAAGGATTATTGCTTGCCTGGCCAGACGTTTGAGTTTGTCCGAAGACATCGTATTTGTATTCCGTGTTGACATTTCCCGAATTGTCGGCGAGTCCCCAAGTGCTTCCCAATGCATCGGTCAACAAGAATTCTGAATTTGTCCCCGTCTTGCGAAAGAACACTTCATCAAGCCCGCCTGCAACCTGGGTTGTTACCGGTCCTGCTTGCTCATGCTCCTCGACAGCCTGCAAGCCGTCGTAAACATAAGTCGTTGTGAGGCCATTTATTGTTTTTGATACTCGTCGCCCTTCGCCGTCGTAAGCAAAACTTGCCGTCAGGTTCAGGCCGGACATTGCGACAAGCTCGTCTCGTGCATTCCATGTATAGGTGTTCGTTCCGTCCGACAGAAGATTGCCATTCTGATCGTAGGTCAAGCTCTGGGCGTTTACCACATTCTGCTGGTTAGCCGCGTCGTAGCTTGTGTTGTCAAATATCCCGGGAGAAAGTATCTGTGCCAAACTGCCGGAGACATGCGTCCTTCGGCCATTTGCGTCGTATTCGAAGCTGACATCGCCGAGCACGGTCATGCCTCGCTTGTATGTCAGCGACCTTAGCTGCGAGGCCGTGTCGTATGTGTAATAAGCGACGATCCCGTTCGGCAGAGTCATCGACAAACGCCGGTCAACATCGTCATAAGTAAACGAAACGATCTGCCCGTCCTGCGTGATGGACTGAACCCTGTCAGCCGTATCATAGCTGTAAACAACAAGAGCCTGATTCGGAGCCTTCATCGAAGACTGTCTTCCGCCCGCATCATAGGCGTAATTTACCGTGCCGCTCGCCATCGTTTCGCTGTTTACACGGTCGTAAGCATCGTAGCCATAAGTGATCGTCCCGCTTGCAGAATCGGTGACGGACGAAACCCTTGCCTTTTCGTCATACGAATAGGCGGTGGTCGTGTTGTCGTGATACCTGACAAGCGTCGGACGGTTGAAAACATCGTATGAAAACTCCGTGATCTGCCCCTTATGGTCGGTCGCTTTCCACAGATTTCCATAAGCGTCATATTGATACGTCTCGACACGATCAAGCTGATCGGTTCGCGTCAGCGGCCGGCTCATCGGATCGTAAGTGTATCTGATCTTGCCGCCCTTAGAGTCCGTGATTTCGAGAATGTTCCCGACAGCATCATGAAGCAGTGCAGCCGTTCTTCCCAACGGGTCGGTTACATGAGTGGGACGGTTAACCTTGTTATATCGGTATTTAGCAACACCGCCCATCGGATCGTAAGTCCGTGTCACTCTGCCCGCGTTATCGATGTACCGCCGAACTTTCCGGCCTGTCGGGTCTTCCGACTCAACAAGCGCTCCCCGATCATAGGTAAATCGCGATGTGCGGTTTAGGTTGTCAGTAGCCGTCAAAAGCTGTCCACGGTCGTTGTATGTAAAGCTCGATGAGCGGTTCAGCCAGTCGGCTGCGGCTGTCAACTGCCCTCGCGTGTCATACGAAAAACTCGACGTTCGATTCAGAACATCGGTAGTTGTCGCCACATTATCGAAATCGGTATATGTCGCGCTGGTCGTGATCGCATCCGGAGTGTCCTCCAAATACGTACTGCTTAACATATTGCCGTTCGAGTCATAGTTAAACGACGTTTTTTGATCCCATGTGTCTGTCACCCGGAGAATGCGATTCGAAACCGTATCGCGTTCATATGTAAAACCCCACGCGTCAGGCCTTCCAACGCCAAAGACTTCGCTTACCGGATAAGCCTTGTCGTTAAAGTTCATCCTGCGAACCAATCCGCGAGGGTTGGTAACATCGGTCTGAACAACTTTGGAACTATCTCCTAACGTGTAAGCGAACTGGTATATCGTGCCATCGGCCAAGGTTTGTTTCTTGACCCGGCCTGCGTAATCGTATTCGTTTATGAGATTTGTGGTTCCCCGGGCATCTTTCATCGTCAGCATCCGGTGGGCACCGTCGTAGGTGTAGAATGTTTCGCCGCCCATTACATCGGTAACTTTTGTCAGTCTTTTTTGCTCGTCATACGTGTAGCTTACAGTTCGGCCGATATTGTCCCGGATTTGGGAAACTAAGTCCGAATTCGCGTAATATGTGTATTCGATCCATTTGTTGTTTGGCGATGTGATCCTTAAAAGTCGAAGGTTGTCATCCCGCAATAGAACAAGTTTGTTGCCGAAACGGTCGATAATTTCGTGCAAAGAATTAACGGCGTATCCGGGGATGTACTTTATCCGAAAAATCAGGCGCGTTCCATCGCGCATTTTGACTTCCCAACCACCGCTCGGCTGATCGATCTGCGGATATTTCAGAAATCTCAATTCAGCCTTGTAGAAAGCGGTCGGCGTCTCGGTGTGAGTGCCGACAAAATCGTTAGGTGCAGCATTTTTTCGTGTCGGCGCGTCAAGTGAAACTTCGTTATCTTTATCAATGACCGGCAAATAACTTACGTAGGGCAACACGTTTGTTTTGCCTTCATCAACATCGACGAGTACCTCGAACGTACCGTAAGTCTTGCCCGGAGCATCGACCGTCTCGCCATGAATCACCATTCCGCTTTGGCCCGGTTTGAGGTCTGTCAGCAGGAATCTCCCGAGTGAGTCTGTTTGCGTTTCTTTTCCCTGCAAAACCAAGGTTACTCCCAGAAGGGGCTTGCCGCTCAGCGAGAGTACGCGACCGCTAAGCGCAGTGATGTTCTTAGGAGCCTCGAGTGGCGGGGCGCCAGGGATTTCAGGCTTCTTTTCCTTAAAGCGGTCGTCGCCCGGAATCCAGGTGTCCTCATCGATTACTTGTTTATGTTGTGTTGAGTGATGATGCGGGGGAGGCGTTGGAGGAGTCTGGGGTAACTCACAAAATTCTTCGGTTTTAAATGCAATTATTTTGTCGGGAACCAGTAGGTCATGCTCATCGAGCAGGCTGCTAAGTTCGATATGATATGTTGTGTTCGGTTTGAGCTTTGCCTGAGGAGTAATGAAGAGCAATCTTCCAGCTTCCGCAGGAACAACCCGTGCTGAAACTACCGTGCCGGATTCCGTAAGCCTCACCGTTTCTGAATTCGCACTCTTCACGCGGAGTCGCTTTGAAAACCTCAAAACCGGCGCACTGTTCACGGATGCTGAATTTTCACCATTAGCCGGTGATGAAAATACAACGGTCGCAGGTGTTGTATGATCCGGTGGAGGCGGTTCACCGACAACGGCAAACGTCCCGGTTTCTGGATCGAAGGACTCGTAAAAGGGAACAATGGCTAAGTTTTCGTCAGTCCCGCCGGAAAAAAGCACCGTGCCATCGGATTGAAGCTCGGCCTGTTGCCGATTTCGTGCCGCCCGCATATTGGCTTCTATTCGCTGAATTTCAAAACTGCCGGTGCTGAGGAGATCGGCACCGCGTAAAGTAGCCTTCTGTATGCCTGCGCCTCCAGCTATCAAAATTGATCCACTTGTAAGCAGTACGGCAGAGTGACCGGCTCTCGGTGTCAGGCCGCTTATAGTCAGGAGATCAAACTGGAGTGTATCGGGATTGAAGATCTCAGATGTCGTAATGAGATCACCGTTGGCGCCACGCCCACCCAGAACTAACACGTTACCGTTCGGCAACAGCGTTGCAGAATGTCCCTCACGAGGGGTATTCATTGTTGACCCGAGGATCTCGGTATCCTTCGCATCCTTTATGACAGCGGCGCCCGAGACGTCGTTGCCGTTCCGGCCCCCGAGTAAAAGCCATCGGCCGTCAGGCAGAAGTGTTGCACTTTGACCTTCGATCTCTGTGGGCGACGCAACTTTTATCATCGCCCTATCCCGTTTTGATCGCTTTTCACCAGCGGTTCTCTGAGAATCGGATGGCTGCGATGCTTTTGATTTCTTATCGTCCCGCGGGCGCTTTCTGCCACGATCCGCAGCCTTCGAGTCCGTTGCCTTCTTTTTATCTTCAGTAACTGACGGATAAGTTGCCGCCAACGGCTGCACGACGAGCAGCCAGACTAGAAATCCGATCAGCAGGTTCTTTGAAACTTTCGACATATATTTTGGATCTCAATAATTGCCTTACGAGGTTCTCCTACAGTTTCACACGTTTGCCGCCGGCAGTAATGAAAACTGTTTCAGATCCGCCGCCCAGCGTCGAAGCGATCTCGTATCTGACGATTTTCTCGCCGTCGATATAAATGGGATGGAGTTTTGCCACTTGCAGATCGACGGTCAGGGTAGCCGTGATAACAGACATACCGGCAGGCAAATTAATGCTTGCTGTTGCCGTCAATACCGCCCCTGATTGAGTTAATGGACTGGACTGAAACGTAGTTCTTGCACCGCTTGTCGGTGTTATGGCAACTTGTACGACTGAATCCACAGGAACATTTGCCGCCTGTAACTGGATTTGTACGGGGTTCGCCAATGAAGTGGGAAATACAATGTCCGGTGCCGCAGCAAATGTTCCATTGGTCACCAAAGGAACAGTCGCCCCGGCGATCGAGGTGATCTTCAATTCCGCTCCGTTCGGAACGAAGATAGGATTTGGCATAGTTATGTTGAAGGGTACTGTATATGTGTTTGGGTTGAACGCGGTATAGTCATATGCTTCAGCCTTAATGTGCCCACGGCCTCCTGATCCTCCGTTGTAGCCTTGATATGTTAGTGCGCCCCCAGTGCCACCTCTGACGTCAATCATGCCAGTTCCAGAGATGGTGTTAGCTATCAACCTTACCGCGCCTCCGGATCCGCCTCCACCCGTACCAGTTAACGCATAGGGTGGCGCAGAGGCACCATTGCCTCCGACTGTAGTTATCGAACCAGTCAAGCTAATTGTTCCAGAGCTTGCGATCAGAATTGCTCCGCCCCCACCGCCGCCAGATGTACCCCGCGCAGTCGCATTCGCAGCGCCTCCGCCTCCGCCGGAACCGCCGGTTAATGGCAACAACGAATAAGTACCGTACGTCGGTCCACCCTGCCCGTACGGAGCAACGGGATTGGCCCATGCGTTGCTTCCGGCAGCTCCAAAGCCGCCGCCTCCACCACCCCAGTGACCGGTGCCGTTGTAGTTGCCCCCGGTTCCTCCACCTGGCCCATCACCGTTTCTCCCGTCAAATAGATCGACGTTAATTCCACCGTTGCCGCCAGGCCAACCACTTGGACCGCCTTTTCCTCCTACACCATTTGAAAGACCGTTCTCGCCATTGACACTAATCGTGCCACCGATGGTTACGTTTCCTGTAGCAAGTAGTGTTACCGGGGTATTTCGCGAGTTACGGTTGAACTTGACTGTAACGCCGCTGGGAATATTGATGGTTGTAAAATTGAAAACACCGCTTTCAGGAACCTGAAGCGTCTGGTTAGAACTCGGCGAGAGAGCGCCATCCGTCCCGGTTGAACCGCTGTCGAACACGCTCTGAGCACAGACGCCGGTCACCGCGAAAAACAAAACAATGAATAAAACCCACGGTCGAAATCCGTTGCGGAAAAATGTTGATGTGGTGTTCATAAAATAGTAACTCCTGCTGACATAGCGGTTCATTTACTGAACTATCGTGACTACATTCGTACCTAGATTGATTGACTGTGAACTTCCTAGACTCGGGCTATTCAAAATTACGACACGCTCGCCAAGCGCGGCATTCGCGCTGGTCTGAATGGTCGCGGTCAAGATCGTGCCCTCAGTGTTAACACTGATATTTGTCACGGTGAACCCTGAATCCAGGCTGCCGTCTGTTTTCAGGAACCTAAGAGCATTAACGGTGCTAAGATTACTTCCCGAAATACTAACTACAACCGTACTTCCTTTTGCCAGTTGTAACGGCGACAAGCTTGTGATGTTAGGTCCGGTCGTGACTGAAACGGAATTTGAGAACAGACCATTGCCGTTTGACTCGAAGAGAACACCCTTAAAGACCGAGACCGAGGAAAACAAAACTGTTTGGGCATTAGACGAAGTTCCCTTTAGTACTGAAACACCGTGGGCAAGCTGAACCGACGGATTCGCAGTTCCTGTACCGTCTCCAAATAGCCCAATTGCCGCGCTCCCGACCGCATCCGCCACAGGATCAAGATAAATCTGATAAGTACCGGCAATTGGTAAAACAACATTTGTTAAGCTTCCACCTGCTATTCCAAATCCGGTGGAGGCAAGGTTACTTCCATCCGGCTTCTTGATAATCAGTACGCTGCTTGAAATCGACACATTCGTTAGTTCAACACTGATTCGCTGATTTGCGGTTCCTGAAAATGTTAACGACAGGTTTTGACCGGGCACCGTCGTCGACTTCGTTTGGCTACTGCCGACGGAAATTGAGCCAGCGGCATCGCCTGGCACGTTATAAACCGTTACCGTCGCTGAACCGGTGCTTTCGCCAACCGGATCGATCAGAACACTATATTGTCCTGTTGAAGGTAAAGTAACCGTGTCAATAAAGTTAGTAGCGTTTGGGGCAATGGAAATGGAGTTTCCAAGTAGCGAGCCGTCAGCCTTTCTTATCGATGCGTACCCTGACGCGATAGTTACATTTGTAAGTTTTGCGCTGATTAGCTGTCCGGCAGTTCCGTTAAACGTCAACCAGGAACTCTGCCCCGGATTGTCTATAGTCGTGGTCACCGATGTCCCGCCCGGCGTTGCCGTGCCGGAAACATCCCCGCCGACGGCAATAGTTGCACTCCCGAGATTGACGCCGTGCGGATTGACCTCGACCGTGTAGGTACCGGTTGCCGGCAATGTAACCGAGCTGATCAATCCGACTCCCGAACCAATCACCGTCGAAGCCAGGATACTCCCATCCGGTTTTCTGATATAAACCGGCGTATTATTTGGAACTGACGCCGAGGAGATATTAACCCGGGCTTGTTGTCCCTGGGCTGCAATGAACTCAACACTTGGATTGTGTCCCGGAACATATGCAGAAACGGTCACTGGTGGGCCGTTTATCGATGTCGTACCAACTATATCCGGAGGAACATCGAAAAGATCAAGTGTGGCACCTCCGATATCAAAGCCGTGAGGATTTATAAATACCTTATACCGCCCGGTGACGGGCAAAGTTAAGGTATCGACAAACGTGGCATTGCCTGCCTGCAATGGCGTAACAAAGTATGAGCCGTTAGGTTTATTTTCTGATAACATAAACCCACCCGGGTAAGTAACTTCCCGCGTTCGGAGGCTTACCCTCTGGCCGGCTATTCCATCGAAGTTTACCCAGACATTTTGGCCACGAGCGGCCGTAGAGATTGATTGGCTCGATCCGATGTTCATCGTATACTCCGCGTCTCCTGGAACGATATACAAAGCAACCGTCATCGTCCCAATGCTCGGACCTTTGGGGTTAAGTTCGATGTTGTAAGTTCCTGATACTGGGATCGAAACACCATCGGGAGTGTATTCCGTGTTAATCGGAGCAAAACTGATACTTGTTACAGGGGTCCAGTAGACTACCGGTCCGGAACCCGTTGTGCCGACGATAATCACCTGTTTGACATTCGCCGTGCCGCCAAACGTGTGGTCACTTACTCTAATAATGATCCGTTGACCTGCCTGTGCAGCGAAAGTTAAATTTCCATTTTGACCCGGAGTTGTAAACGTCACGCTCCGAGAATCGTTAAGCGGCATTTCACCTGAAATATCCGGTGGAACGTCATATAAGACTGTCGCAAAGCTCGTTGACGAAACGACTGTGTTGAGGCGGTGTCGCAATAATAGTATAGGTTCCCGTAAACGGTGTCGTCGTGGAGTCTATAAACCAGGAGTCTTTACCGAGACTCGGATAGCAGGCGCGCGACGTGAGCAGGCGCCCGTCAGGTCGGAATATCTCAATGTTTACGCCTCCTGTGAGGTATAGGAGCTTAAGGCTTATGCGCTTTCCAGCAAACCCTTCGAACACATACGCCGCTCTCCGATCACTTCCCACGATGCCGATGTGCTTCGTATGCCCAAACCATGTCCGTCCCCTCGGATCGACTTTCGTAATGTCAACTGAGCTAGGGACCGAGATAAATTCATTCTGACTTGTGCTGGTGCCATAAGGGGTTGTAACAGAAATCTTTCCCGACGACGTGGCGGCTGAAACAACAAGTGACGTTGAAGCAGCGGAATTTACTGGAGAGCCTGTAGCGCCGAAACGAACATCATTGTCCACGGGATCACTTTCGAAGTTCGCCCCGTATATTGTTACGATATCTCCCGAATGGCCCACTGTAGGTGAGAAACCGGTAACGGAAGGGGGCTGATTGGTCTGGTCGGTTCCTACCACAAATGCTGAATTGCTCGTTACCGATCCGCCGGGAGAAGTAACTGATATTGGGCCGGTCGTGGCCGAAGCAGGAACCGTGACTACGAGTTCTGTTGGTGAGTACAAAAGAACTGTAGCCGCGACTCCATTAAAACTTACCGTGTTTTGTCCTGCTGCACCGCCAAAATTAATGCCGCGGATAATAACTGTCGTACCTGGTAACCCTGAACGAGGTGAAAAACCGATTATCGCAGGCGCTGTTGCAGGCGGAGAAGAAATAGAAAGGAGATTCCCGGTGAGATCGTATTCATAAAGCTTCGTTAGTATTCCTTGCTCTTTCACCGCGACCAATCTGCCGGAATCGTCATAGATATATTCAAGGTTGTTTCCCGTTCCTTGCTGGCCCACAATTAGACTTAAGTTGACATTGATAGTCTCACCTGCTGCAACATTCAAATTTCCTTGTGTTAGTGAATTAAAACCCGCCGCTTGAACTTCGATCGAGTAAGTTCCTGGTAGTAATTGAGTGAAATCGTAAGATCCATTTTGATTATTTACTTTGCTTGAGACGGTCGTAGCCCCTTGCAATAGCCGAACAGTTGCCCCGGCAATGGGCGTACCGCTCCCTGCTTTCGAGATAGTTCCGGCTATTGCCCCTTTGATGGTTAAGTCCACATTTACTTCGGTCGTGTTTCCCGAAGTTAATACTACGTCGGCCCGCAAGGCGGGAGGAAACCCGTCAGCCGTTACGCGCAAATCATAAGTCCCAATTACAGACAATGGAATGTTGTAGCCACCGTTAGAATTTGTAACGGAACTTGCCTTTACGGATCCTTGTTGCAAGACCTCTACTAAACCGCCGGCAATATACTCACCCGAGTCACCATTTCGCACTCGCCCCGCAAACCATCCTTCCGCAGGCGTTACCGTAAAAAGTTGGCTCATGGCTGAATATTGGCCATTTGCCTCTAAATAGCGGGCTTCATAATCGCCGGGAGTCGATGGAGCATCAAACCTAAGCAACCTCGGATTTACTCCGCCGGTGTATTGCTGAGCTGCGAGTGCTGAATTATTACTCTGGACTATAACAATCTGATCATTTATGGGGCGCCCTTCTGGGGATTCCCAAGTTACCGTAATTTGTCCACTGGCAGCAATTTGAATGGGGTTTACCGAAACGGAATAATCCGGCTTATTGGCGACGAAGGGCAAGCTTTGAGCTATTCGTATATTGTCGGTTCCACGAAAAAGCCTGAACTCGTATCGATCAACGGAACTTGGAACGGGCACGTTAAATGTTCCTGATGTCGCGGAACCTAAATTTTGACTCCATTGATACTCGGAGTCAGCCGATGCCTTTCTTGCCAAACGAATGTAGTCATTTACCGGGTGTCCTTCCGGTGCCGTCCAATTCAGCGTGATGGTGCTTCCTATCGTTGTCGCTGAAACGCTTATAGTAACAGCATATTCAACAGTTGGTTGAATCAATGCAATCCGCTGATTGGCATTCGCAAAAGAAGAAATCACCAACACCCAAGTTAGAAATGCTGCGATAGCCATTTTCGAAACAACACGAATCTTCATACAACGTTGAAGGAAAAATCCAAACATACTCCTGACGAAACGCGGCGACAAGCGATACAAAACGACATCCTCGATCCCACGTAATCGCATCCCCGATGGGAACGAAAGTCCTAATAAATTAGTTAACAGGGTTTAGACCAGACTTACCTGAGCGACAAGAATGGTAGGAAACACATTAACTGGATTGGCTCAAGCGTGTCAAGGCATTTTTTTTGCTCTCCGGTTAGCCCAGCGGTTTTTAGCGGTCCGCTTTCCAGCGAAATCTAACCGAATTGGCTAAGTGGTTTGTAATTAAATAATTAAGCCTGTCAGATTAAAGTGAGATCTAACGAAATAGAAGCAAAAAACACATGAAAACACGCCATTTTCATGTGTTTTTGTCCCGTTTTCACATAAAAATACGCTAATGTTACGTAACAATGAGCCAATGTTACTAAAAAATACGTCATTGTTATGTAACATTAAGCCGAAAACATTAAAAAGCAGCTCATTTTTTAATGAAAAATCATCGAAAAACAAGCAAAATCGGTAAGAATTGAGTTTGGGCCGATAAACTAAAATGCCTGTGAGAAGCGGAAATGGAGTTGGCCGCGGGGGAGTTGGTAGATGGCGTTCGAGCTGTCGGGCTGCGGTATAAGAAACCTTGGCGGATTTAGCAGAAAGCCATAGTCGATGCCGAATTCGCCGCCGACCGGCGTTTTGAGGCGAAATCCCAGACCGACGGTGTGCGTCCAGGCCGAACGGATGTTTCGGCCGAAAACGTCGCTTTCGGGAATGTCGGGCGATTTGAAAATGTCACCTGCTTTTCTGAACACGTTGCCGCCGTCGTAAAACGGCACGGCTCGTATGCTTGGCGTGACCGGGATTCGGGCTTCGAGATTAACGACGGCGATCGCGTTTCCGCCAAAGGGAACCGTAAACGGCGTCAGAAACACAGGCTCGCCCCGGCTGTTTCTAAACGTTCCCTCGGGCACGATCACAACGCGCGGCCCGGCGGATTCGAAATCGAAACCGCGGAGCGTGTTTGAGCCGCCCGCGAAAAAGCGTTCACTGATAGGGAGAATGTCTTCGAGATCGGGGAATGTGTCGGACGGAAAAGTCGTTTTGCGCGAAAACACGCTTGCAACGCCGATAAGCGCCCGTGCCGCAAACACCGCGTCACGCAGTCCCGGTACAAATGTAAAACGGCGGTAAAAATTGTACGACACCTGGAATTTGTTAAAACCGATATTTGACCCAAGCAGCGGCAGCGAGACGTTGTAGTCAGCGGTCAGATAGTCGCCGTCGGTCGGGTCGCTGGCGCTGTATTTGCACGGGTCGCCGCCTTCGCCCCGGGCGATAATGTCGAGGATCGTGTATTTGATCGAACAGTTTTTTCGGGTGTCGCGAACGAATGTTGCGCCAAATCCGGAGATCCGAACCCGCGAATCCGGGATCAATAGGTCCTTTATCAACAGGCTTTCGATATTAACGAGCCGCACGTCCTCAAAACGGTATCGAAAGAAAAGAATGCTGCGGTTTTTGCGGCTGATCGTGCGGTTCGTTTCGGCAAGCATCGTGAAGCGGTTAAGCGTCGGGCTTCCGGCGTCGGCGCCGAATTCGTCGATCGGGTTGCCGTCCTCGTCAACCCGCTGGACGATCCCAAAAGTGCCCTGATCAAACGCCGAGCGGAAAAACCGCGTAACGGTCGAATCGCGTTGATACTGCACCGTGAGCGTCAACGGCGCAAATCTCTTTTTGCCGTCGCGGATAAATCGTGGATAGATAAAGTCGATCTGTGCAAGCTGTTGACGCTGGCTCATACGCAGCCGGGCGCCGCCTTGCCATAGATTGCCAAACAAATTCAGGTGGCGAATATCGACAAACCCGCTGAGCCCGAGATCGGTCGAATAGCCGCCGCCATACGATAAAATTCGCGGAGCCTGTTCCTTTACATCGACGATCACATCGGTCAGACGCCCGCCGCCCGGACGCTCGGTCTGCGGCTGCGGAACCATCTCGACGCGTTCGAATACATCTGCCGAATACAGGTTCTGCTCGCTGGCGTAAACGTCCGGTGCAGTCAGTAGCTCGCCCGGCTCGATCGCAAGCGCCCTGACAATTGCTTCGGTCTTCGTCTTTTCGTTCCCGCTTACCAGAATGCGGTTCACATAAACGGGTTCGCCTTCGTTCTGGACGTTATAGACAATGCGCATCCGCGGCTCGCCGCTGGCCGCATCGGGTGGAATCTGGGTGTCGATCGAAAAGTTTACCGACGCTTCATAATAGCCGCGCGATGAATAATACTCACGCAGTTTTCGCTGTCCGTTGCGAATTTTTTGGATCGAAAAATTTCCTCCCTCAAGGTATTCCGGAAGCTCGGCCTTGAGCGTTGCGGTGTCAATCGCTGTGTTCCCGGCAATCGCCACCTCAGAGATTTTCGTTGGTTTTCCTTCCTCGACCACAAAGGTAATTATCAGGCTTTCGCCGTCGAGCGATACACCGCGATTCGCCTGAACAGTCGCGTCGCGGTATCCCAACTCGCGAAGCAGAGCTCGAATCGTGCCGGCATCTTCTGTTAGAATTCGGTCGCTGGTATAACCGCGGCCGTACCCGAATAGCGGAACAATACCGAGTATATTCGCCTTTTGCGACTCAAGAACGGTTGTGATCTCGGCAGCAGTAAACTTGTCGGTTCCCTGAATTCTTATATCAACGAGCTTCAGTCTGCGGTCTAGATTTCCGGTGTATTTTACAATTACCTTTTTGCCGGTCAGTTCGCCGGAGTTCAAGGTCGAACAAACGAACGCCGTGTCGTTTGGCAGCGTGGTCTGGTCGTCGCTTTGCATCGGCGGATCGACCGAGCACGTCGCAGTTACATCGGCGAAGAAATATCCTTCTTCCTGATAATGGTTCTCAAGCCGCCGTTCGCCCTCGATGATCGACGAATATTCGATCGTTCCGTCACGTTTTACCGGCAGCAGACGGCGTTGGGTTGTCTCACCGACCTTCGCATTTTCGCCTTCGATCTGAACCTCAACTGTCGGGCCGGCTTCGCCTGTAATGGAAATTGTGATCTTATTCGTTTCGCTGTCGTAAACCTCGCGGGGTTCGTTAAGGAAAGGGGCGAGAAAATCCTGGTCCCTCAAATACTCACGAACTCGCGTCACGTCCTTCGACAGTTCTTCACGCGAAAACGGTTCGCCCGGCTGAAGCTTTAGTTTCGAAACGGCCTCGGCGGTGGAAACACCCGTTATGGCGATATCGAACGACGAAACAACCGCGCGTTCGCCGGGCATTACTTTGAAAATGACGTTAGCGTCCGGCGAACCGGCGATAGGCTCGCGGGTAAATGTTGCCTCGGCCCGGAAATATCCGCGGTCGCGCAAATACGTGATTATGCTGTCGGCGCTGTTTCTAAGGGCGGTCTCTGACGTCACCGTACCGGGCTGGAGAAGATTTGTACGAAGCAAAATATCCTGTTCCGTAATTGCTTTTGAATCGGCGGAAATTATCTGAACGGAAACGCCGCGAACCAACGAAAGCGGCCGCAGCATAAAGATGAGCTTTACATTTGTTCCCGACTCGACGGCCTCGACCGAAACGGAAGCAATGCGCTTAGTATCGTAAAGCTCCTCGATCGCGTTGCGGACCTTTACCGCCGAGTAGGTATCACCGATAGCGTCGCGGGCGATCTCATTAAAACGATCCGGCGGTTCGGCCCCGTTTCCTTCATACTTCAATTCAACGGACGAAATCGCCCGGCCCTCAAAGCTTGTTTGCGCGGCACCAAACGGTGCTCCGGCCGACAAAAACCAGGCGACACTCAACATCACCAAAAGCCACGCCCGCAATACTGAGCGATGACAGCGCGAAGTTTGCCCGGGGTTGTAGTTTCTCTCTAATGCCACAAAAATATTGCCGCCCTTAACACGACACAAAGCAGTCCGCTTTAGAAACGCCGTCTGAAGCGAACCTCAAAGCTAAAATTGTCGCGGTTGCTGGTTACATTGCTCAGCGACCGCTGCTCGTACTGCGCGACAAACGACAGCTTGTTGGAAACGCGATACTCAAGCGCCAAAACCTGATTCTGGTCCTGCGAAAGATTCGTCGAATACGTAACACGCAAATTATTATTGATCTGACGCCCGACAGTAAGCCGCGCCGTCGGATTGATCCGCTCGCCGGAAATTATCGGATCGATCTCAAAAACATTAAGCCCAAACAACTTGTCGGTCGCCCGACGCGCCGGGTTGTTGATGATCGAATCGGTCAAAACCTCGGCCGCGGTGTTGATGCCGGTCGAGGCAAGTGTCGGTATTCCCGCTTCTGTGTTCGACAAACTGCCGGTCGTTATCAGCGAGATAACGTCAGGCTGCGGCAACGCCGGACTGGAGCGAACCGTAGCGTTCAACAGTTCCGTGTCAGTCAGCGGACCCGAAAGATTTACAAAGATCTGATAGCCGTTGATCTCGGTTTCGGCCTGAAGATTTATGATCGGATCGATTGCCGTGTCCGGCGGAAACTCGAGCACGCCACGCTGAACCTCATACCGATCCTTGCGGAAAAGGATCGTCCCCTGAGTAGCGACAATGCGGCCGGATATTTCCGGGTTTGCCGACGTGCCCGTCAGGCGGAGCGAAACCGAGGCCGTCAGGTCTGCAATATTGTTTCGTACAACCAGAGCATTTTGTCCCGTGATCGTGAGGTCGAACCGCGTCGGCACCACCGTACCCGAATCGCCGCCGGAAAGCGACCCTTCACGCCGTCCGCCGACAACATTCGCAAGCTCAATATCCCGGGTGTACAAGCTGCGGCGAGCGATGATCGTTCCCGCGATTAGCGAAGTGAGCCCGCGGTTGCGCCGTGCGCCTGATATCTCCAGTCGCGGAATGTCACCGGTAGTAATAAAATCGTTCGGCAGCGGAACAGTTACGTTAGTTCCGGTAAGCCCGACGCGATAAGAATCTATCTGAAGATTTTCCCCAAAAAGAATGCCGCCCTCGGCAACAAACCGTCCGCCGCCGAGGTAGCCTTCGGCGGATTCGATCTGGGCTTGATTCGAGGTAAAAAGCAATTTTGCCTTAACACGGTCGATCGAAAGCCGGTCGGAACCGATGAACGCGGCGATGGCGGCATTTTCCATCTCCGCGGTCCCGGATAGCCGTGCCGTGCGGTTAACGCCGGACACCTGCATTGCGACGTTGGCAAATCCGCCAAAAAAAGTATCCGTCGCGGCGATGGCCGGGATGACATTCAACAGTGCGAGATTCAAACGCCCGTTTACAGCGAGATCGTTGACGCCGTCGTCGGTCAACGCTTTGGTTCCGGCGACGGTCAGGTTCGATCCGCCGCCGGCAAATCTGGCGCTGTCGAAAACTATCTCAGACGGGCTGAATCTGATCGCGACCGGTTCGGTTGCCGTAAGCGGCGTGTCCTGGATCAGCAAGGCAAGCTGTGAAAAATTCGCCGTGCCCGTTAAACCCGATGTCGAGATCTCACGCGTTCCGTCGGCAAGCTCCCGCGACAGATTTCCGCCGAAAACGAGTTGGCCCGTTCCTGTTCCGCCGATCGAAATACCGCGAAGCTGCGGCACCAATGCAAAGAACGGTGCAAGCGGGCTCTGGTCAAATCCGGTTTCGACACGAAACGGCAGATCGGGATTGCCGAATTCGAGTTTCGCGTTAATAACCTGTGCCTTGTCGCCGACGTTTGCACTAAGCTCTGCAAGCAAAACTTCATTTTGCGTATTGCCATTAAAAGTAACGACACCGAATGAGTTTTCATTTATCACCACGTCGCGTGCCGTGCCATTGAAATTGACGTTGAACGACCGCGTGTCGTTTGAGCGCCCGGTCGCCTTTGCAGTCAGATCGGTAAGCCCTGAAAACGCCGGAACGGAAGTATTATTCGGCAGGAATGACAATGCCAGTTGCAGCGGCAGGCTCTTGCCGTTGATGTCGAGATCGAACTCGGTCGATGCTCGGTCGTAAAAACCTCTGGCGTTTACAAAGCCTTCGCCGACACGTATCTCGGCGGTTTCGATGTCGATCCGCGTTCCCGCAAAAACCGCTTTTGCCGTCAGGCCGTCGAAAGGCTCTCCGGCAATCGTACCGTTTGCGGAAGTAATATCAATTGACCCGCCGGCGTTATTCGGCAAACCTTTTAGATCGACCACGCCCGAAGTCAGTCCGTTGAAATCTCGCAGGCTTTCCGGAAGATCGACCGGAAGAACGGCGATGAGATTTCCGGCATTGATGTTCGTCAGTTTCGCATAAACAGTGGTCTCGTTTGTTCCTAAGGTCGGTATCGAAACATTGAAAGCGATCTCGCCCGAACCGGCAGGTTCTTTCAAAAGACCGTTCGTCAGTTCAACTCCAACAGGTGAAACCGAGATGTCAGATCTCACCGAACCGACCTCGCGGCCACGCAGGGTGAGCGAGGCAAGCGAGGCATTTCCGCTCACATTCGGGTCGCCAAGATTTCCGGTAACTTTTCCGTCGAACCGCAAGTTTCCCGCGACCTGAATCTGGAACGAATCCAGTTGCTGCTCAAGTTCGGGCGACACGCCAAGCACGCGAAACAAGCGGTCGATCTCGTTTGCATCCGACGACGCCAACACAAGGTCAAGGTTTGAATCGTCGTTCCTCAGATCGAACCGGCCTGTCGCCGTCAGGCTGCTTTTTTCGGTCGTCAGGTTCGCTGTTCTGACGTTGAAAAGCCCGTTGTCTGCCGTCAGCTCGATCTTGCCGTTGACCGGAATGCTCGCCTCGGTGTCGGCTCCGGCTGAGGCGGCGATGTCGGCGTTTATGGCGCCGCTTGTCGTAGCGGGATCGGTTCCTCGCAGAGTCAGATCGACATTGCCATTTGCGCGGCCCTCAAGCGGGATTACGCGGCCGGATTGTAACGCGATCAGTTTTGAAAGATCGAGACCCGAAAAATTGCCGCTGATCCGCGATTCGTTTGTCGAACGAAATGCGATGCTCGCCGTGCCGTTTACCTGGCCTTCCATCACATTGGCGACGATGTCGTTCAGATCGACGCGGTCGTTGCTCACATCGACCTTTGCGGTCGCGGCGCCGAGCGGAACGCTGCCGATCATTCCGCCGCCGAGACTCATGTCCGCCGTCGCTCGATATCGGCCGGATGGTTCGAGAATGAAGACGGGTTTCGCGACCTCAACATTTGCAAGCGTACCACCGTTTTCGAGTGTTTCGCTTTTTGCCAATGTCACGGTTCCGGCGTTGAAATCCTTCGATTCGGCCCGAACGCGGCCCTGCCGAATGGTCAATCGGACACCGGCGATGTTCAAACTGCCAAGCACCGCACTTCCCGCGTCGATCTTTGCAACACGGAGCGTGTCGGAATAGATCACAGTCTCGCCGGCAGTATCGCGCAATGTAATTTCCGGTGTTTCTAAACCGTCGATTCGGGTTCCGTCAGCATTAAGCGTTTCAGCCCGGAGATTTCTTGCTTTCAGTTCGGTCGCATTCGGCAGATCGACAAAATCAAAATCGTCGGCACGGACGTTTTTCAGTTTTGTGCCTTTTACGTCCGCCTGTTCGGCAGTGATGTTTTTGACCCCTACTTCCGTCCGGCCTTCTTTGTCTGTGACTTTGATGTCGCGGCCATCGACGCCGCTTAGTGTGTAATCTTCGGTCTTGAATGTCCTTGCCCGCGCGCTCGGTGCTGTGAGTTCGATGTCGCCGTTTCTTAGGGAAAATCTGAGATTGCGTGCCGCGAGTTCTGCAAATTCAGTATCCCCAATTGAAAACTTCTGGGCCTTGCCGTTTCCGGCTGATGCGGTTAGTTGTCTGTCCTTGAATTCGGCGACCGCATCCGATAAAAACAGTCCACCGAGCGTCAGCGATTTCGATTTCGCAGCGATTGCCTGTAATTCGCCGACCCACCGAAAGTCAGTTCCCGTTCCGCGCACGTTGCCGGACATACGAGGAAAATCTACCCGAAAATCCTCGAACGTCAGCAGTTCTGCGACTGCGTTGCCGTTCGCTTCATAGTTTGAGTTAGTGCCCTCAACCGTCGCCGTAACGTTCAACGCCTTTAGGTACACGCCTTCAGCGGTGATAGATTCCGAATCTACCTTGCCATCGACCTTGTATTTCTCGCCGCTGCCCGTGACCGTTCCCTTGAAATTGCCGACGCCGCGAAGTGTCGCTCCAAGCGGGAAAATATTCGACGTCTGGGTCAGATCGACAGTCGATTCTATCGCAAGGTTATAAGTAAAATTTGCCCAATCGGAGATCGTTCCTTTCAAATAGGATGTCCCGATCGGCGTGTCGATCCGCAGTTCGGTAATGTCCGCACCGGCACCATTCGCAAGTCCATTGGCACGAATCGAAATGTCCTTGAGTTGGTTTTCGTCGTAAGTGAATTGTGAATCTGTGGAGTTGAGGCCGATCTTATAGCGTCTCTGTTCACCAGTAATCTCATAGTTTTCCGGTTCGAGCGAAACCTGTACATTGTTTGCATCCGCACCGATCTTGCGCGTTACGTCATTAAAATGAACCACGCTGTCGCGAAGCGTGAAACGAACCGAATCGTATTTGAAATTCAGCCGCGACGGGCCGACATCTTCGACGATAAGATTTGCAAAATTCGACCTGCCATTCACATCGAACTTGACCCAGACCTCCGCACCATTAACCTCGGTTGAATCGACTGAGATGTCGCGGCTAAGCTGCCATGCGTAAAGATTCTGAACCGTCAGGCCAAGTCGGGCATCGCGGATAAAGAAGAGTTTTTCGCCAGTGACTCTGTCGTTAAACGTCGCGTTTTTTAGTTCCAGTTCAAGCGGATTAACTGTTACCCGAAAAACATCCGTCGAAAAAACGATTCCAATATCGTTCATCTTTGCGACGAATTGGTCCTTTATGTAGTTATCAAAAACACCGTAACGGTAACCGACGGTCGCAAATAGAGCGAGTAAAACCAGAGCGATGCCGAGAACGCCGATAGTGATCAAACCATTTCGGCGCGTAAAATAGCGACGCGGAGCCGGTTTTACGTTCTCCTGTTCTGGACTTTCTTCGGTTGGCTCGATTTCTTCTTCCGGCATCTTACAAACAAGCTCTCAAATGACCGATCACAGCGCGACCGTTTCAACGATCTCCAGACCGAATGCTTCTAAAGCATTGATTTTCGGGGGATGATTGGACAAAAGGCGTATCCGCTTTGTTCCCAGATCTTTCAAAATCTGGGCGCCGATACCGTAATCGTGGACTTTACCGTATCCAGTTTCGCGTTTTGCCGATTGAAAATCAATACCCTTTTCGCGCATCAGCGCGTATGTCCGCAGTTGATTCACCAGATCGAGGTTGTTTTCCCGCTGCCTTAAATACAACACAACTCCCCGGCCCGCTTCGGAAATTTTTTTGAGAGACGAATGAATTGCGGGAGCCGCCTCGCCGAGCGTCGCACCAAACATCGCGAACGTAACATTCTCGGTTTGGACGCGAACCAGCACCGGCTCGGTTGTCCCGGAAACATCGCCCATCACAAGGGCTAAGTGCGTTTCACCATTCATCTCATTCTCGTAAACGACGGTGTGAAATTCGCCGTATGCGGTTGAGAGCGTGGTCTCGACTATACGCTTGACCAGCATCTCTTTTTCGACGCGGTAACGCACCAGATCGGCAACGGAAATTATCTTTAGCCCGTGTTTTTCAGCGAATAGCTCAAGCTCCGCCATTCGGGCCATCGTTCCGTCGTCGTTCATTATCTCGCAGATAACGGCCGCGGGCTGTAATCCGGCGATGCGTGCCAGATCGACACTCGCCTCGGTCTGGCCGACGCGAACAAGCACTCCGCCGCGTTTTGCGCGGAGCGGAAAAACGTGTCCGGGGCGCGCCAAGTCGCCTGGGCGAGTGTTCGGATCGACTGCGGTAAGTATCGTTTTTGCCCGGTCGGCGGCTGAAATGCCAGTAGTTACGCCTTCTCTGGCTTCAATAGAAATTGTGAACGCTGTTCCCATGCTCGACGTGTTGTCGCTGGTCTGCGGGTGCAGATTCAGCTCGTCGCAGCGTTCCTCGGTCATCGGCAAACAGATCAGCCCGCGACCGTGGACCGCCATGAAATTGATGATCTCTGGCGTCACCAATTCGGCGGCGCAGACGAGATCGCCCTCGTTTTCACGGTCTTCATCGTCAACGATAATGACCATTTTGCCGTCACGGATATCCTGTGCGGCAGCTTCAATACTGGCTAATGACATTTGTTCGTGAGCTTGGAAACCCTTTAATTAGTAATAGATTCTAGCGAAATCGCGGTTCTTTTGCGAATAATTTCCTGAGATTAACTTTTCGCCGCATACCAACTACAATTGCTGCGGCAATTCAACGTATGAAGGTAAAGATTCTTCTCCATTTCATTTTCTTTCTTTCGGGCATCGCGACCGTTTTTATCGGACAGGTTCTTCCAGTTCTTTCAACGAGATTCGGGCTCAGCGACCTTCAGGCCGGGAACTTTTTTCCGGCTCAATTTATCGGCTCACTTATTGGAACCTACCTGACGGATTGGTTCGGGAAAAAAGGAAATCTCGGAACCGCCGCGTGGATCGGCGGTTTTACGATGGCAATCGGGCTGCTGCTTATAAACTTTGATTCCTATGCGATCTGTCTGCTCGGTTTTCTTATCAATGGCCTGGGAATCGGCCTGACGCTGCCCGCGATAAATATTTTAATTCTCGAAATGAACCCGAATCGTTCGGCGGCGGCACTCAATATTCTGAATTTCTTTTGGGGCGTTGGTGCGATCGTTTCAAAGCCGTTTGTCGATCTGACATCGGCACCGACAAGCATCGTTGTGACCACAATAATTCTCGCGATACCGTTGCTGGCAGGTGCCGCACTGCTGCTGATTTCGAATGATTTTAATGAGGCTGTTCCCGTGACGAACGACGAGTCTGCGGAAACAGCAGTTTCGATCTGGCGGATGCCGATAGCTTGGATGATCGCGCTGTTCAACTTTATTCACGTCGGTTTCGAAAGTGGAATGGGCGGCTGGATAACGTCATACACCGAGCGGATCGAGACATCTACGGCTATCGGAATAATTTCACCGACGCTTTTATACTTTCTGTTTTTCGTGATCGGACGCGGCACGGCGCCGGTCTTTGTGCGGTTTCTCTCAACAAACGCAATGCTGCTCGCGTCGCTGTTCGTGATTCTCGCCGGGTTGGTGATAACGATCTCGGCCGAAACAATAACTGGTATCGCAGTCGGTTCCGCGATCACCGGGTTCGGAACATCAACCGTTTTCCCGACAAACGTAACGCGCTTTTCTCAAACATTCGGAGCGGGCTCGTTGCGGCGTGCGATGCCGCTGTTTATCTGCGGAACGCTCGGATCGATGATCGTTACGTGGCTGATCGGTTATGTGTCTGACGCGACCGGCAATCTGCGGTCGGGCATGGCGGTGCTTGTATTCAGCATCGTCGTGCTGATCGTTGTCCAGGTAATTCTTTCAATGCGAAGTTTCACGGTCTCGAATACGCATTTAGATTGAGTGACGTAGGTTTGTTCCTTATCTTCTTTGCGAGCTTAGCGACTTTGCGTGAAAAAAGCAGTTACACGCAAAGCCGCGAAGAACGCAAAGGCAGAATAAGAATAAAACTCCTATTGCGTAATCTGGGTTAAAAATTAGAAAGCGATTCCCTGCAAAACCGACTAAACCTTTGCGACTTGGCGTCTTTGCGTTATAAAGATTTCTTCCTTAACTCAAATCCAACGTCCTCAAATATTCACGGAAATCGTCGGCAAGGTCGTCGCGTTTGAGCGCGTATTCGACCGTCGCGATCAGAAAGCCGAGCTTGTCACCGGCGTCGTGCCTGACGCCGTCGAGCTTAACTGCGTAGAACGGACGCTCTTTTAGCAATATCCGCATGGCGTCGGTTATTTGTATTTCGCCGCCCGAACCCGGAGTTGTTTTCTCGATCGCAGCGAAAATGTCGGGCGTGAAAATATATCTTCCAATGATCGCAAGATCGGACGGAGCGTCGGCGAACATGGGCTTTTCGACCATGTCCTTTATCTTAAAAACGCCCGGCTCGACCTCGTCCGCGTCGATCACGCCAAAACGCGAGATCGCCTCACCCGCAACCTGCATCGTTGCTATAACAGGCGCGTCGTACTTTTCATACACATCCATCATCTGCCGCAACGCCGGCCTTTCTGCGTCAACGATGTCATCGGCAAGCAGAGCCGCAAACGGTTCGTCACCGACAAAATCTTTAGCTTGATAGATCGCATGACCAAGCCCGAGCGCTTGTTTCTGCCGCGTATATGAAATTCGTGCAATATCAGAGATCGCCCGAACCTGTTCGAAAAGATCGGTTTTTCCTTTCTCTTTCAACATCTCTTCGAGTTCGAACGAGATGTCAAAATGATTCTCGATCGCGCTTTTATCGCGGCCGGTGATTATCAAGATCGAGTCACAGCCTGACGCCACAGCCTCCTCGACCGAATACTGGATCAAAGGCTTATCGACCAGCGGGAGCATTTCTTTTGGCGAAGCCTTTGTCGCCGGAAGAAATCTGGTGCCGAGTCCGGCTGCGGGAAAAACTGCCTTGCGAATTTTCTTTGTCATTGCGCTTTTGCTAACTTGTCAGTAGCCCACACGTGAGTAATTTGACACGCGTCGAATCATTGATTTTAGGCGAAAATTGTTGATGTAACAAATCACCGTGCCCTTCCTAACGGTCGGGCTGCTGACACCATGGCCGAGAAACAAACATTCACCGCAACGCTCGAAAAGCACGCCAAGCTTGACGCCACCGGCATCGTCATACCGTTCGACGTTGAGGAGATATTCGGGGCAAAACGTGTCGCGGTCAAGGCAGTGATCAACGGCGCCGAGTATCGTGGCTCGATTGTGCGGATGGGCGGAAAATATATGCTCGGTATCCCAAAAGTGTTCCGCGAGGCCGCCGGAATAAGCGCCGGTGATAACATTGTAATTACGGTCGAAAAAGATACTGAGGAAAGAACCGTCGCTTTACCAAAAGATCTTGCCGTCGAGCTAAAAAAGAACGGCCTGATAGACGCTTGGGATGATCTCAGTTATTCGCATCGCAAGGAACACGTTCGAGCCATCGAAGAGGCAAAACAAACCGAGACGCGATTGAGAAGAATCGAAAAGGCCGTTGCGATGATCGCCGCAAAGAAAAGTAATGCTTGACCTTCATTTTGTAAGAGAAAATCTTGACGCAGTTCGCGAGGCTTTGGCGAACCGCAATTTCCCGGCCGAAAGCCTCGACCGTTTTGCCGAGCTCGACGTCGAGCGCCGCCGTCTTATCAGCGAATCCGACTCGATCAACCAGCAACGAAACGCTTTCAGCAAAGAGATCGGCGATCTGATGAAAGCCGGTGAACGCGATGCCGCCGAGGCAAAAAAGGCCGAGGTCGCCGGATTAAAGGAAAAGCAAACCGAACTCGAAACAAAACGTGACGAAGCCGAAGCCGCGATGCGGGAACTGCTTTCAGGCCTGCCGAACATTCCCGCGAACGACGTTCCGGTCGGTGCCGATGAAGCGGCAAATGTCGAGATCAGAAAATGGGGCGAAATTCGCGAGTTCGATTTTGAGGTTAAGGACCATGTCGATCTGGGAGAAGCTCTCGGGATTCTGGACTTTGAACGTGCGACGAAAATTGCCGGATCGCGGTTTGCGATATTGAACGGAGCCGGTGCCCGGTTGTCGCGCTCTCTCGTAAATTTCATGCTCGATGTTCACACCGGCGAGCACGGTTATACCGAAACTTTGCCCCCTTTTCTTGTGAATCGAACCGCGTTATTCGGAACAAATCAGCTTCCTAAGTTCGAAGACGACCTTTTCCATATCAAGGACGAACGCGGGTTTGCATTGATCCCAACCGCCGAAGTTCCGGTGACGAACTACCACTCCGAGGAGATACTCGACGCTAGCGATCTGCCGAAAAACTACACGGCTTACACGCCCTGTTTCCGCAGCGAGGCCGGCAGCTATGGACGCGATACGCGCGGGCTTATCCGTCAGCATCAGTTCGAAAAGGTCGAGCTTGTAAAGGTGTGTTTGCCAGAAAATTCCGAAGCCGAGCATGAGAACCTTACCGGCCACGCGGAAAAGATTTTGCAGCTTCTCGGCCTGCCATACAGAACTGTCGTCCTCTCGACCGGCGATATGGGTTTTGGCGCAAAGAAAACCTATGACATCGAGGTTTGGCTGCCGTCGCAAAACACATATCGCGAGATCTCAAGCTGTTCGAACTGCGGCGATTTCCAAACGCGCCGGATGAATCTGCGTTTCCGTCGTTCGGGCGGCTCAAAGCCCGAATACGCCCACACCCTAAACGGCAGCGGCCTAGCCGTCGGCCGGACGTGGATCGCAATAATCGAAAATTATCAGCAAACCGACGGTTCGATCACCATACCCGAAGTCCTTTTGCCATATATGAATGGCCTTTCGAAGATCGGTTGATGGTAGATAGTTTTTGTTTGCTCTTTTTTTCTTATTTCGTGTGATTCGTGGATGAATAAGATTTGATGTCCACGAATCACACTAAACAAATCAAAAAAACCAAGAAAAGGCATAAAACCTTTCTGTACCGTCACCGGTCGTCTTGACAGTCGTCGGTCCGTAATTACAATGTAATTATGAAAGCCCAGATAATTCAGATCGGAAACTCTCAAGGGATCAGAATTCCAAAGGTTTTGCTCGAGGAAACCGGAATTTCCGGTGAGGTCGAGTTAGAAACGTCACCTGACGGCATTCTCATACGAAATATCAGGAAACCCCGATGCGATTGGGACGCGGTCTTTAAAAAACTAGCGGACACTGACGACGATCAGGTCATCGACAACCAAAACGCTGGCGAGTTCGAGAAAAAGGAGTGGCAATGGTAAACCGCTTTGATGTTTTTCTGATAAATCTTGACCTGGAGACGAGCGACGACCCTAAAAACTCGCGACCGGCCGTCGTGATCTCACCCAATGAGCTAAACCGCAACGTCGGCCATGTTATCATTGCCCCGCTTTCTTCAACCAACGCGACATATCCGACGCGCGTGCCGGTAAATTTTCTTAACAGCGAAAGACACGTGATACTTGATCAGATACGCACTGTTGATAAAAACAGGCTCGTGAAAAAGATCGGCGAACTGGACAAGGCCACGCGAATCGCAATTCTGGAAAAACTCCAAGAGCTGTTTGCCGAATAGTCGCTATACCGAAGCAACCTTTGCCTCATTCCAAAGATCATCCATTTCTGCGAGCGTTGAAGCAGAAATATCACGGCCTTTCTTTTTCAACTCATCTTCGATAAATCGGAAACGCTTGCGAAATTTTCGATTCGTGCGTTTCAGCGCAGTTTCGGGTTCGACGTCTAATTGCCTTGCGAGATTGACGATGACGAAGAGCAGATCGCCGATCTCTTCTTCGATATGCGGCACGTCGCCCTCGGCAATTGCTTCGCGAAGCTCGGCTATCTCTTCCTCGGCTTTGTCCAGAATTTGTTCTTTCTCTGTCCAGTCAAAACCGACCTTTGCGGCCTTTTTCGTTAATTTAAGTGCTTCGAGCAATCCGGGAAAATGCACGGGAACATCGTCGAGAATCGAATCCTTTGTCTTTTCGACCTTGCCCGAAGCTTTTCGTTCGTTTGCCTTGAGGGCGTCCCAGTTATCGAGCACGTCCTGGGCCTTTTCGAGCCTTGCGTCGCCAAAAACATGCGGATGCCTGAGCACGAGTTTTTTTGCAACACCGTCCGCAACGTCGTCAATCGTGAATTCACCACGTTCGGCGCCGATGGTTGAATGAAAAACGACTTGGAGCAGCAGATCGCCAAGTTCCTCTTTCAGATTGGTGATGTCGCCCGTTGCTTCTGCTTCGTGAATTGCGTCAAACGTCTCATACGCCTCTTCAAGTAAATACTGCGACAGCGACGCGTAAGTCTGCTCAGCGTCCCAGGGACATCCGCCCGGAGCACGCAGCCGGGCCATAACGGCAACAAGTTCGTCGAATTTTTCAGACATAAAAGTATTAGAGTCTAGGAAGTCCGGGAAGTCTAGTCAGTCTGGGAAGTCCACGCGAGGTATTGCTGCCAAGACTTCCTAGACTGTCTCGACTGTCGAGACTTCCGCGACTTTCCCCCAAGATGCTACTATCGAATAAAGGATTACAGATATGATCGGACACGAAGAGAATCAGGAAGAAGTATCGTTTAAGGTCACTGACCGCCGGAAATTTAACGCGGACGGCTCGGTTAAAGACGGCGTCGAGCTAACGGCAAAACCGGTCGAGCAAGCTCCGCAGCCGACGCCGGAACCAACGGCAGCCACGCCCGAACCGATCAAAGAGGCTGTTGCCCAATCGGAAGCCGAGGCAGTTGACGACGCGGCGGGTCTCGATGAACCGTTGGACGACGAAATGCCTGGTGCCGACGACCCGGCTAGCTTTGTAAATTTTTTATCGACGCTTGCCACAAATGCGGCAGCCGCGCTCGGGGCTGTGCCGCATCCGGCGACGGGCAAACGTGTCCTCGATCTCGACTCGGGCAAATACTGGCTTGATGTGCTTGCGATGGTCAAGGACAAAACCAAAGGCAATCTGCACGCCCAGGAATCGCATTTGCTTGACGGACTGCTCGCCGACCTGCGGATGCAATACGTCACGATGGTCAGAGCAACGGAAGAAAAACTAAAGGCGCAAGCGGCACAGAAATTCGGCGCAGCGGACATCTTGGGTAAAAAATAATGCACCACAGTGAGCACAGAGAACACGGAGGAAGAAATCATTCAAAGAATTGTTTTGTTTGTTCATGAATTCAGATATGCTCTGTGCTCTCTGTGTTCTCTGTGGTTAAATTGTATGAATGAAACTCACCTTCCTCGGAACAGGCACATCGACAGGCGTTCCATCGATCGCTTGCGATTGTGAGACTTGCCTGTCCGACGATTCGCGTGACAAGCGGCTGCGAGTTTCGATACTGATCGAACATGCCGGGAAAACCATTCTTGTCGATACTTCGATAGATTTTCGGCAGCAGGCATTGCGGGCAAATATTCGCCTGATTGATGCAGTGCTGATAACTCATTGCCATGTCGATCATGTTTTTGGATTAGACGACATTCGGCCGCTCAATTTCCGTTACGGTGCGATGCCGGTATTTGCGAACGAGATCGCGTGGACCGATCTTCGCCGCATCTTCCAATACATCTTTCAACCGACCCACGTCGGTGGCGGCTTGCCGCAATTGATACCGCACACGGTCGTCCATAATTCACCATTTTGTATCGGTGACGTTGAGGTTACGCCGCTTGAGGTGATTCACGGCAAACTGCCGGTTGTCGCATATCGTTTTAACGATTTTGCATACGCGACCGACCTCAAAACCATTCCGCCCGACTCAATGGACGGACTCCGCGATCTCGACGTTTTGGTCCTCGACTGCGTGCGAATAAAGCCGCACTCGACGCATCTCTGTCTCGAAGAAGCTCTCGCGATAATCGAAGACCTAAAACCAAAACGCGCATTCCTCACACACCTTAACCATGACATCCTGCACGCACGGGACTCAAAATTGCTGCCCGATAATGTGCAGTTTGCGTATGATAATTTAATTGTTGATAGATAACGCAAAGCGTATTTTTATGAATAATCTTTCAGAAGAATTCGAGTCAAAAGGGCCGTGGATCACAAAGTTTGTGATTGACGGCGAAAGTTATGGCGGTGATTTCGATGCGATGAATGATGTTCGTGTCGAACAGTTTTTTGAATGCTTTCCAAATTCGAAACGCATTCTGGAACTTGGATCTCTTGAGGGTGGGCACAGTTTTGCTCTTGCCAGGAATCCGCTTGTCGAAGAGGTTATTGCTGTCGAATTAAGAGATCAAAATGTTTCGCGGGCAAAATTTGTTCAGCAGGTGTTGGGCGACCGCAAGGTTAAATTTGTCCACGCCGACGTTCTTGAATATGACTTTGCCGAACAGGGCGAGTTTGATGCGATCTTTTGTTCGGGCCTGCTTTATCACCTACGGGAGCCGTGGAAGTTGATCGAAAAAATCGGCAAGGCGACCGCCAACACATTTCTTTGGACCCATTACGCCTGTGAGAACGAAGCCAAGAAATTTTCCGGCGGTTTCCGCGGCAGATGGTATAAAGAGCATGGCTGGCTTGATCCGCTTAGCGGTGGAGCAAAACACTCGTTCTGGCTCAGCATGGGCTCGCTTGTAAATTTATTGAACGCCAACGGTTTCAACCGGATAAACCTGTTAGAAAACAACCTGACGCATCGAAGCGGCTGCTCAATAACTTTGGCAGCTGCGAAACATGAGCCTCACTAGAAATCTGCATATTTTCCCTCAAATAAACTGATTTAACGACTTGATTTATTGCTTTTCCGACCACAACATATTGTGTTCACAATAGTTATCTAAAGGCGCGAAATATTTTAAAGCATTACCTCAGCAGCGGCGCGCTAAATGGTGCAGTAGCGTCACTTAGCAAATAGTTTTAAAACCACTACATTTTGTGTTGACAAACGGTTACTGACACAATATAGTCTATAACACTGAAGGAACGCTCAGGGATTTACAGTTGAAAATTCGTTTGGCGGCAAGGGTCGCCACACCTGCCCCGAGGAAACAATGGGGAACGAGAGATCGGCCATTTTTCACGGCCACTAATTGTGGTGGCCAAGCCGATAGGTAGGCAGCCTTAAGTCAAGGCCTTTTTAACCCAACGAAATCCAGTTGATGCAACTTAAGGTTGCGGTTTTGTCGAACCGTATCCGGCAGGTGAACTTTCCCTTAAAAACCGTGGGATGAAATCGCCGCTAAGGATTTGTCGCCTCAAAAATCCGGGTTCGGCCCGAAGGACAAGTAAAGCGATCATGGAAATTCAAACCGGAACCTCAACCGCAGCCGCACTTAAGGAAGAAACAGCACAAACACAGATGCGCGTTACGAAACGCAACGGTTTGCACGAATCGGTCGATATCAACAAGATCGTTCGCGCCATCTCACGCTGCTGTCCGGGTTTGCCAAATGTTGACAGTATGCGGATCGCGACCAGAACGATCAGCGGGCTGTATGACGGAGCGACCACCCAGGAACTCGACAAACTCTCGATCCAGACCGCGGCCGGACTTATCTTTGAGGAACCTGAATATTCGCGGCTTGCCGCACGGCTTTTAAATCAGTACATCGAAAAAGAGGTCCGCAATCAGGAGATATATTCTTTTTCGCAGTCAATCGCCTTTGGCGTCCGCGAAGGGCTGATCGCCCCGCGTGTCGTCAAGTTCGTGTCCGAAAACAGCCGCAAGCTGAACGACGCGATAGACCAGACCCGCAACGATTTGTTCGAATTTTTTGGCCTACGCACACTCTACGATCGTTATCTGTTGAAGAATCCGGTGACGCGCGACGTTATCGAAACCCCGCAGTTCTTCTGGATGCGTGTCGCTTGCGGCCTCTCCGAAACGCCTGCCGAGGCGATCGAGTTTTACAATCTGTTTTCGTCGCTCGAATACATTCCCTCGACGCCGACGCTGTTTAATTCAGGCACCAAGCACGAACAGCTTTCAAGCTGTTTCCTGCTCGACTCGCCACAGGACAGTCTCGAAAGCATTTATAAAAAGTATTCTGATGTTGCAATGCTTTCGAAATTCTCGGGCGGCATTGGCATCGCGTATCACCGCGTGCGTTCGCAAGGATCGCTTATCCGCGGAACCAACGGCCATTCAAACGGAATCGTGCCGTGGCTGAAAACTCTTGATTCATCCGTTTCGGCAGTTAATCAAGGCGGCAAACGTAAAGGTGCGGCCTGCGTTTATCTCGAAACGTGGCATGCCGATATCGAAGATTTTCTTGAGCTACGCGACAACACCGGCGACGATGCGCGACGCACGCATAACCTGAACATCGCAAACTGGATCCCCGACATCTTTATGCGTCGCGTCGAGGCAGATGGCCCATGGTCGCTGTTTGATCCAAAGGTCGTGCCGCATTTCCCTGACCTATACGGCGATGAATTCGAGAAAGCATACATCGAGGCCGAAGAGGCCGGAATGTATGTAAAACAGATAAAGGCCCGCGATCTTTACGCGAAGATGATGCGGACGCTGGCCCAGACCGGCAACGGCTGGATGACGTTTAAGGACGCCTGTAACCGCAAATCGAACCAGACCGGCAGACCTGAGAATATAATTCATCTGTCGAATCTTTGTACCGAGATCGTCGAGGTAACGAACGATAACGAAACGGCCGTCTGCAACCTTGGCTCGATAAATCTTGCACGATATGTGAAACGGAGCGGGGACACTCCTGTCCCCATGAGTGCGAAGCACGAACAGCCTTACGCCGCAAGCGCCGATGGGGACAAGAGTGTCCCCGCTCCGCCCGAATTCGATTTCGACAAACTTCGTGCAAATGTGCGTCTCGCCGTTCGCCAACTCGACCGTGTTATCGACCTGAATTTTTACGCGATCCCGAGCACCACAACGTCGAACCAGCGTTGGCGAAACATCGGCTTGGGCGTGATGGGTTTGCAGGACGTGTTTTTTAGTATGCGTTTGCCGTTCGATTCGGAACCGGCTCGAAAGATCTCGGCAAAGATTCAGGAAGAGATATATTTTGCCGCTCTCGACGCATCATGCGAACTCGCGAAAACCAAAGGCGCTCATCCGGCGTTTCCCGAAACGCGTGCAGCCGAGGGCGTTTTGCAGTTCGATCTGTGGAACATAGTCCCCGAGGACATGGAGCGTTGGGACGCTCTGCGTGAAAAGATCAAGGAAAACGGCTTGCGTAACAGCCTGATGATCGCTATCGCACCGACCGCGACTATCGCCGCTATCGCCGGCAGTTACGAGTGCATCGAGCCGCAGGTGTCGAACCTGTTCAAACGCGAAACGCTGTCGGGCGATTTTATTCAGATCAACAAATATCTCGTCAAAGAGCTGAAAAATATCGGCCTGTGGACGGACGGCGTTCGCAACAAGATCAAGCTCAGCGAAGGCTCGATCCAGGAGATCGAAGAGATACCGGCCGAGATCCGTGAGGTCTATCGAACAGCCTGGGAAATCCCGATGCGCGTCCTGATCGACATGGCCGCCGACCGCGGCGCGTTCATCGACCAGAGCGGCTCGCTAAACCTGTTTATGGAAAGCCCGTCGATCGGCAAACTGTCGTCGATGTATATGTACACGTGGCAAAAGGGTTTGAAAACGACCTATTATCTGCGGTCGCGCCCCGCAACAAAGATCAACCAAGTCGCCGCCGCCGAAACCGCCGAGGTAAAGGCGTATTCAGATGAGGAAGCTCTAATCTGCTCGTTGGAAAACCCGGATGCGTGCGAAGCGTGTCAGTAGTCAGTCATGAAATCGGAAGAAATTAGAACACTATTTGAGAAGTTCGAAGCCGCCGCAAACGAATTTAACGGTGTTGAGTGCTGGAGCGCCCGAGAGTTGCAGGAATTGCTGGGTTACAGCAAGTGGGGAAATTTTGAAAAGGTAATCGACAAAGCAAAAGAAACCTGTAGAACTGCGGGCGAGCAGATCACCGACCATTTTCCTGACACCAGGAAGATGGTCGGAATTGGTTCTGGCGTGGAAAGGGAATTAAATGACATATTGCTGACGAGATATGCTTGCTATTTAACTGCTCAAAATGGTGATATGCGGAAAGAAGAAGTGGCGCTCGCTCAGAATTATTTTGCAGTTCAGACTAGTGGAACACCGGCACCTTTTATAGAAAAAATTTTGGCGCATCCCGCGCAGACAGTTTTCGAGCAGATCAAACGATTCGACAATGACTCCAACGAGTTCTGGAGCGCAAGAGAACTCGGCAAGGTGCTGGAATACTCGGAATTTCGACACTTCAAGCCAGCTATTGAAAGGGCAAAGGAAGCATGTAAAAACAGTGGACTCATCGTTTTAGACCATTTCGAGGACATCCTCGATATGGTAGCAATTGGCTCAGGCGCCGAACGCGAACTCGAAGACGTCAGATTGTCGCGATATGCCTGTTACCTCATAGTTCAAAACGCCGATTCGACAAAGGAAATAGTGGCTTTGGGGCAGACTTATTTTGCCGTCCAAACTCGTCTTCAGGAAATCCAGCAGATGCAGGCCTACCAACGCCTGAAAACTGAGGGTGAAAAGCGCATTTTTCTCCGCGAGGAGATGTCACTGCACAACAAGCAGTTGGCCGAAGCAGCAAAAGATGCGGGCGTCGTAGAACCGCTGGACTACGCCATTTTCCAAAATCATGGCTACCAAGGATTGTACGGAGGCTTGGCAGCGAAAGATATTCACACGCGCAAGGGCCTGAAAAAGAGCCAACAGATCCTCGACCACATGGGCAGCACTGAGCTTGCGGCTAACCTTTTCCGGGCAACACAAACTGAAGAGAAACTGCGTCGCGAGGACATCAAAGGAAAGGATAAAGCCAACCAGACTCACTTTGATGTCGGAGCCAAGGTAAGGAAAACGATCGAGGACATCGGCGGCACGATGCCGGAGAATCTGCCGGTTGCGGACAGTATCAAGAAGCTGAACAACACATCAGTCCCTAAAAAATTACGGGGTAAATAAAATTTATGCTTTTAGACCCAGGATTTAACCTCACCCTTCGGCCGATGCAGTACCCGGACTTCTATGAGATGTACCGGAATGCGATCAAGAACACTTGGACGGTCGAGGAGGTCGATTTTTCGATGGACGTGACCGATCTGCGTGCAAAGATGACGCCGGCCGAGCGGCATCTGATCAATCGTCTGGTGGCGTTTTTTGCGACCGGCGATTCGATCGTGTCTAACAATCTTGTGCTCAATCTGTACAAGCACATCAACGCACCCGAGGCGCGGATGTACCTGTCGCGGCAGCTTTATGAGGAAGCCTTGCACGTCCAGTTTTACCTAACGCTGCTCGACACGTATATTCCCGAGCACAAGGAACGCGAGGCCGCTTTTGCGGCGATCGAGAATATTCCATCGATCCGCAAAAAGGGTGAATTCTGCTTGAAATGGATCGATTCGATCAACGATCTGCAGTCGCTCGAATCAAAAGACGATCGTCGCCGGTTTTTGCTCAACCTGATCTGTTTCGCATCGTGTATCGAAGGGCTTTTCTTCTTCGCGGCGTTTGCTTACGTATACTTTCTGCGGTCAAAAGGATTGCTCCATGGGCTTGCGTCGGGAACAAACTGGGTCTTTCGTGACGAGTCCGCTCACATGAATTTCGCTTACGAGGTGGTAAGTAAAGTACGAGCCGAGGAACCCGATCTGTTTGATGCCGAACTCGAACGCCAGATCGCCGTTATGCTTGACGAAGCGGTCGAGTGCGAGATGCAGTTTGCCGAGGACATTCTCTCAGGCGGCGTCGCCGGGCTTTCCGTCGGCGATATGAAACAGTATCTCGAATATATCGCCGACCAGCGGCTCGCGATGCTCGGCATCCCAAAGGTTTACAAAGCAAAAAACCCGTTCTCGTTCATGGACCTGCAAGACGTTCAGGAACTCACAAACTTCTTCGAACGCCGAGTCTCAGCCTACCAAGTCTCGATTGCCGGCGAGGTAAGTTTTTCGGAAGCCTTTTAAGAAGTGCAACCGCGAAATACGCTAAAAGACGCGAATGAGATATTATTTCTTTTTCGCGTCTTTTAGCGTATTTCGCGGTTAGCACTTGATATCATGAACGGACAGATAACAGAATTCATAAACCATCATTATCGGCACTTCAACGCAGCGGCCTTGATTGACGCGGCTGAGGGGTATAAGAAGCATCTCGACGGCGGCGGGAAGATGATGATCACGCTTGCGGGGGCGATGTCGACGGCTGAGTTGGGGTTGAGTTTGGCGGAGATGATACGGCAGGACAAGGTGCAGATCATTTCTTGTACGGGTGCGAATCTTGAGGAAGACCTGTTCAATCTGGTCGCACACGATTTTTATGAACGCGTGCCGCATTACCGTGACCTTACTCCACAGGACGAACAGGAGCTGCTTGATCGACACATGAACCGCGTGACCGACACCTGCATTCCCGAGCACGAAGCGATGCGGCGGTTGGAAAAAGCGATGGTCGATGTCTGGACGCGTGCCGAGGCCGAAGGGCAGCGTTATTTCCCGCATGAGTTCATGTATCAGGTTTTGAAAAACGGTTCGCTTGAGGAGTATTACCAGATCGACCTGAAAGACAGTTGGATGTACGCCGCGATGGAGAAGAACCTGCCGATGGTCGTGCCCGGCTGGGAAGACTCGACGATGGGCAATATGTTTGCCGG
>CAZSEL010000048.1:0-34941 GCA_964605905.1 uncultured Chloracidobacterium sp.
CCCCAAACTGAGCCGCATTCCCAATTCCATCCGAACTCCGCAACCACCACCACTCTCCACCCGCAGGACGAAAGATCGATACATCCGTCCGACCATCCCCGTCAAAATCAAACGGAGCATCGTTGTCAGCCAGCAAAGTTCCACCGGCCCAGAAACCGCTCTCAAGGTTAAACGTGCCGCCCGTCAATGGGCCGCCGGCAACGGATTGTCCGATCGTGCCGTTAACGGAAAAATTACCGCCCGAAGCATTTCCGCCGCCGCCCGCGATGACTGATTTTGTTATTGTAAATTGTCCGCCCGATTGGCCAAGAACGGTCGCCGCAAGAAGCAGCCAAACCAAAACCGTAATTATTGGATTATTTCTCATCTTTTTTCTCCTGCACCACACAAACGGCAAGCGTCGGTTCATTTCTGCACAGATACGCCGTCAACGCATCAAGCCTTGCTTTCTGCGCGTTTATCAACGCCGCTTGTTTCTTTGACGACATTGTCAGCTCATCTATAACTTTCCGCTGCTCTTCGATTTGCGCCTGCTGCTCCTTGACGGCATTGACAAGCACGACGCCGATGCGGTCGTATTTAACGCCTTCGACTTCGCCCTTTGTGTTGTAAGTTACAAGCAGCGGCTCGACCGCAGCGACATCTTCGGCGCCGAGCCCGAGATCGTGCATTCCGCCATCTATCCATGTGAATGAGATCGGCCGCAGGCGATTGACGAGTTTTAGGCCGGAAACAAAAGGCGAGATGCCGCTTTTGTAACGAAGGCTGGATGAGCACGTGGAGATCTGGTTATTTGCATTGCGGCAAAGGCTGGTGCTGCCCGCTGCTCCAAGAGTTGCCACCCTGATTATTCCGTTAACGTGAAGGCGGTCCAGCGGCGCGGTTGTACCTATACCGACTTTGGTGTCACTTTGCGCAAAATTGACATTGGCGATACTGCCTAGTATCAGCGAGTTGCTTTGCGTTACAAACGCAAACGCTCCGATTGCCGTGGCATTTGTTAAATTAGATCCGCCGACATCGGCGCGGTGTCCTATAATGGTGTTCTCATCGCCGGTCGTATTTTCATTGCCTGCCAATACACCGAAAAACGAATTGCTGTTGCCGGTCGTAGTGCCCTCGCCCGCAAACGTGCCCATCATCGTATTTGACGATCCGTCTGTCGTTAGCACTCCGGCGCGCGCTCCAAAATAAGAATTTTGCAGGCCAGTGGTCGTCGAAATTCCGGTTAAATAACCAAAATAGGCATTGTCGTGTCCCGTGGTATTGCTTTCGCCAGCTTCATAGCCGAAGAATGAATTATGAAGGCCTGTCGTATTTAGCCGTCCCGCGTCTTTGCCGAAAAAGGAATTGTTGATTCCGGTTGTATTGCTCTCGCCCGCTTCGTAGCCGAAAAACGAGTTGTCCGATCCATCTTCATTCAGCCGCCCGGCCTCGAATCCGAAAAAAGCGTTGTTTTCTCCGGTAGTATTGGCATTGCCCGCAAGTGCTCCAAAAAAGGAATTGCCGGAAGGAGTCGTATTGTCCTCGCCCGCACCTCGACCAAAAAAAGAATTGCTGCTACCGGTAGTGTTGTGGCCTGCGTCATTCCCGAAGAAAGAATTGCTGTTGCCGGTCTCGTTATCGAAGCCGGAATTTACCCCGAAAAAAGAATTTCGCGTGCCGGTCGTGCGAAAACCCGCACCAGGTCCCGCGAAGAAACTGAAGGAGCCCGGGTTCTTTAGTATTGGCACGCTGCCGATAGTAAAATGCGTCGTCGCATTTACAACATTTCCGGTCAGCGTCCCGCCAGCGGTTCCGTTTCCACTGACATTGAAATTGCTCGTGGATTGCGGAGTGATCGTATTTTGAACGTAGCTTGAACTTCCCGGTAAAGGAACACGAGGATCACTCATTCTCGGATCGTTGCCGAGCACGTATTGATTGGCCGGTGTACCGCCAAGCTGCAAAGCATTCTGAGCCGTTTGCGCGTTCTGGGCGTTAGTGGCATTTACGGCATTTTGTGCGTTGACTGCGTTTTGCGCATTCGTTGTGTTGAGAGCGGTTTGAGCATTTGCGGCATTGGTCGCAAAATCCGCCAACGACGCGGACGCGCTTCTAATAGCATATGGCGTGCGGCCTATTCGCTGGCGCGGAGCCAACGTCGTAAAGCTCCCGCCGCCGACTGGTCTCGCTCCGATCTCGATAAACCTGTCGGCTCCCGGAAAATTTCCCGCTCCGAAATCAAGCGTTACGGTAAAGACTCCGTTTGTCACGGTAATATTTGGCTTCGGCTGAGTTGCCAGGGCGATACCGCCATTCAAGGCGTCGAACAGACGAAACTCAAAATCGAAATTTCCGTTTGCCGTTGCGTTTGAGTTATTTAAAAAACCCTGGTACGAAAACTCGGTTGCCTGCGCCCGCGAACTTGTCGCCAAACCGATAGTCAGTACAAGGCAAATAGCGAAATTACTTATATAAAATCCACAATTTCTCATTGATTCTTACTCCTTTCCTTAGCACCGTTTAGTGCATTATTCGAAATTAAGTTGTTTAATTTTTGCGTCAATTCTGCGATCTCGGCCTGCCGTGCCGAATCTTTTTTCTTCTGCTCCTCGACCTGCGCTTCGAGGGAGGAAATCTTTTTTTCCTGTTGTTCGATCTGAGTTTGCTGCTCCTTGACGGCGTTGAGCAGGACGACGGCGATGCGGTCGTATTTGACACCTTCGACCTCGCCTTTTTCGTTATAGGTGACAAGCAGCGGCTCGATTGCCGCGACATCTTCAGCACCGAGTCCGAGATCGCTCATTCCGCCGTCCTTCCATGTAAATGTGATCGGCTGCAAGCGGGCGGCAAGGTCCAATCCGGAACGAAACGGAGACACGGCGGTCTTGTAGCGGAGGCTTGAAGAACAGGTCGAGATCTGTTCGCTCAAATTGCGGCAGAGGCTTGTGGTGCCGGCTGCTCCTAGAGTTTCCACCCTGATTATTCCGTTGACGTGAAGGCGATCAAGCGGCGCGGTAGTGCCGATGCCGACTTTGGTATCGTTTAAAGCCCCGTTAATGCCGTCGATACTTCCAAGAACCAGCGAATGATCTGTCGTTACGAATGAGCGAGATCCGATCGCAGTGGCATTTGTTAAGTCTGGGTCTCCGACATTTGCATTCTTTCCGATGGTCGTAATGCTGAATCCGGTCGTATTTGCGCTTCCGGAGTCGGAACCGACAAATGTATTGGAGCCGCCGGAGGTTGTACCTTCACCTGCTCTCTCGCCGAAAAAAGAATTGTCGCTGCCGGTTGTATTGCTTTCGCCCGCCACAAAGCCGAAAAAGGCATTCCGGTCGCCGATAGTATTGTTTTCCCCGGCGCCGCTGCCAAAAAAAGCATTTTCGTCGCCAAAGGTATTTAAATTTCCGGCCAGTGTCCCGAAGAACGAATTGTCGCCAGCGGAAGTGTTGCTAAGACCCGCTCCTTTGCCAAAGAATGAATTGCTGCCGCCGGTCGTATTGTCTCGACCGGCGTCCTTGCCAAAGAATGCATTATTGGAGCCTGTGCTATTGATGGCCCCGAGCCCAGCTCCTCTTCCGAAATAAGAATTGTCCGAACCGGTCGTGTTGTTTCGACCAGAATCCATTCCGAAGAAGGCATTGCCGCTCCCTGTGGTATTGAATGAGCCCGAGAACACGCCGAAAAAGGAGTTACCGGTACCGGTTGTGTTGTTTGCCGGGGTGCCTGCGAAAAAGTTGAATGCCCCGGAACTTTTTAATACGACGACGCCACCGATACTAAAGTGCGTTGACGAATCGACTATCGTTCCTGTAAGCGTTCCGCCCGCAGTACCGTTCCCGCTGATATTGAAACTGCTTGAGGCTTGTTGATTCGCGTCATTTCTAATGTAGTTTCCGCTCCCCGGCAGTGGTGCTCGTGCGTTGCTTAGTCGCGGATCATTGCCGAGCACGAATTGATTAGCCGGTGTACCGCCAAGCTGCAAAGCATTCTGAGCCGTTTGCGCGTTGACAGCATTTGTCGAGGTGGTCGCATTATTAGCGTTTATGGCATTGTCGGCCAGCAGTGCCGATGCACTGCGAATCGAATATGGCGTAGGCGCGATAGGTTGGCGCGGAGTAAGAACTGTAATTCCGCCGCCGCCCGGCGGCCGAACACCGATCTCAAGAAAACGATCTGCTCCGGGAAAAGCATTTGCGCCAAAATTAAGCGATACCATGAGCACGCCGTTTGTCACGGCAACATTGTTTCGCTGCAAGGTCGCGCCTTGCTGCACGCCGCCCGATACCGTATCAAACAGCTTGAATTCGAAATCGTAATTGCCGCTGGCCGGCAGTCCGCTGTTGTTCAGGCTGCCCTGGTATGTGAAGGCGGTCGATTGCCCCGCAGTGCAAGCACCTGCGATCAATAGGAGAAAAATTGCCGATAAAAAGTTACGACAATAACCTATGTTTAAATTCTGCATAATTGTCTCCTGCTTTATTTACAAACCTCCGCTTGTAGATTATTTGGGCAGACGAGCTTTCGTATTGCGGAAAGCTGCTTTTTCTGCTCTTCAATTTCGGATTTCAGAGTGTTGTTCTCTGTCTCCTGCTTGTCGATCTGCGCCTGCTGCTCCTTTATGGCGTTGAGAAGCACGACGGCGATGCGGTCGTATTTGACGCCTTCGACCTCGCCTTTTTCGTTATAGGTGACGAGCAGCGGTTCGACCGCCGCAACGTCTTCCGCGCCCAAACCCACATCGCGCATACCGCCGTCTTTCCAACTGAACGAGATCGGCTGTAGGCGATTTACGAGATGCAGTCCAGATGAAAAAGGTGAAATGCCGGTTTTGTAACGCAGGCTGGATGAGCACGACGCGATCTGATTTGAGGCATTTCTGCACAGTTCCAAAGTTCCGGCCGCTCCGAGAGTTTCGACACGAATTCGTCCGACAACATGCAAACGGTCAGTCGGCGTAGTCGTGCCGATGCCGACATCCGTGAACGAGTTTGCGCCATTGATACCGGTGACGCTTCCCAAAATGAGCGAGTTGCTCTGTCCGGCCAACGCCTGATAGCCAATTGCGGTGGCATTGGTCAGATTGTTTGATCCGACGTCGGCACTGGCGCCGATGATCGTGTTGTTGTTCCCTGTCGTGTTCGCATTGCCGGCTTCCTTGCCGAAGAACGAATTCTCAGAGCCGGTGGAATTTGCCAAACCCGAACTGCTTCCAAAAAAAGAGTTGTCGCTGCCGGTAGTGCTGTTCTGACCCGCGACAAATCCGAAATAGGCATTTTCGTCGCCGGTATTATCGTGTCCGGCGCTGTCGCCGACCATTGTGTTTTGAATGCCCCCGTTGTCGGCTCCTGCCAAAGTGCCGACAAACAGATTGTTCACGCCGAATTTTGTTAATACGCGATTATTGTTGATATTGAATTGGGTTGTGGCGTTGACTATGCCGCCTGTGAGCGTGCCGAGAACCGTGCCATTGCCGTTAATGATGAAATTTGCTGCCGTTTGAACCGTCGTGCCGTTTCGAATGTAACTGGTGCTGCCCGGCAGGGGATTTCGCGCATCGCTTAACCGAGCGTCGTTCGTTCGGACAAACAGACTGGCAAGGACGCCGCCAAGCTGCAAAGCATTTTGTGCCGTTGCGGCATTCGTCGCGTTTGTGGAATTCGTCGCGTTAACAGCATTCTGTGCAAACGTAGCGTTCGTGGCGTTGCCCGCGCTCAGGGCGTTTTGAGCATTTAGTGCGTTGGTTGCGTATGGCGTCGAAAGTACTTTAGACCGCGGAGCGAGATAGGTAAACGATCCGCCGCCCGCAGGCTTTACGCCGATCTCCAAGTAGCGGTCTGCATTCGGAAAGTCTCCAAAATCGAGAGCAACGTTGAAAATGCCGTTCACAACCGGCGTGTTAAGCCGAATCTGCGTGCCCACGACCGTTCCGCCCGACGCCACCGTGAAAAGGCGAAACTCGAGATCGTAATTCCCGTTTGCCGGGACGTTGTTGTCCTTGAAGAATCCCTGATACGAAAACTCAGTCGTCTGAGCGAAAACCGAAGTACAAAACGCAAGCGTGAAAATTATTAAAATTAAACTTTTTCTCTTCATTATTTTTTTTCTCCTTTTCGATTTAATTTATGGAATTACCAAACTCTGTCCGGGCTTGATAAGGTTGGGATCGGGCCCGATCGTCTGGCGATTTGCTTTGTAAATGACATCCCATTTATTCATATCGCCGTAATATGTGATCGCGATCTTCGAGAGCCAGTCGCCGGGCTTAACTACGTGGATTCTTTGTCCGTTTCCCGGCTGCGGCCGGCCGTAATTCGGCCTGTCCGGTTGACCGTAGTTAGGCCTGTCGGGCGGCCCGTAAGTTGGCATGTCAGGCGTAGCTTCCAGCCGCGCCTTGCATTGCTGGAAAGCCGAAATTATTTTGGGATATGTCCACGAAGCAACCACTGCGGCTCCGGCGCTATCCGCGCCCACCGTAACTCTGGTCCACTTGATTTCGCCGGGCTCCCAGATCGTCGGTATTTCAGTGCCGAGAGCCGGATCGACCGCTTGAAGCCAGGGCGTGCCGCCGATAGCAGCATGAGTGCCAAAGAAATGCTGTTTGTGATGCGGCATTGCCGGATTCTCCTGCTCCTGCCCGCACCGCTGAAACGATACGCGCGAATGGGTTGCCCAAATGTCTCTCATCGGGTGTATCGCCTGCTTTACGTTGTCGCTGATCTTACGATTCTGAAAAACCCCGCCGACCCCGCCGCCCGGACCTGGAGTTGACCTGTCAACCGAGTCAAAAAGGATCAGGCACTCGACCGGGATGCCGTCCTGCTTTAGCCAGTAAGCCACCTCGATCACGGCCGCTGCACCACGGCTGTAACCGGCGAGAAAGATAGCCTTTGCCAGACCGGCCTTCCATCTGGTCACTACCCACGTGTATGCCATCCTGGCCTGTGCATACGTTTCGTGTCCGAAGAGAGATGGCCCGCGATGATAAAAGGTGTCCGCAAATGGCACGAGTTCGTTGCGGGACATCCTGTTTACAAAACTATTTTGAAACGCTACTTTGTAGCCTTCCTCGTCTTCTATGGATGTTCCGTCTATTCCTGCGTAAATGATCATATGATTACTCCAGAAACGAGCTTGTTATTGCTGCCCGCATTGTGATTTTCAAAAAGTGGGATACGTTCCAGTCGGGTCCTGGGGAATTGGCTTTAAAACCACTTCCAATACGGCTGCTTCTTCCTTCGGCTCAAAGCCGCCGCAGGCATTGAAGAGTTCATCCATCGCCAGAACGGTCTGGCCAACCCCGCCGGAAATCTGCGCCTTTCCGGGTGCAATGCAACCTTCGAGTGCTCCCGGATAATTCCCGTCGTGAATTAAAAGGTTTGCCAATCCGCCGCGTTTAGCCTGCACATTATGTCCCATGATCCGAAACTGCTTTCGGGGAACTTTATCTTCACCTCTCGTTTTGGTCGGGCTGTCTTCCATTTTCAGCGTGTAGGTTCCGAGCGGAATGTACACATATCTTGGAATCTCGCGCTCTACAGTGAAATACAACGCTCCGTTCACGAGTAAAATTCCGCGATTTCCTTTGAAACCGCCGTGTTCGACCACTTCATTTGTTCGATAGAATACGAATGTCGGTATATCTGCTTCTGGCATATTTGTCCTCCAAAATCTTCTTATTTGCGTGAATCTACGGGATCATCAATCTCTGTCCCGGCTTGATAAAGTCGGAGTTACAAAGCTGACGCCCTATAACTGATCAAGGAAACTTTTCCCGGAGCTATCGCGGTTTCGATCAATGCGAAGTGATGATTGCCAAACGGATTCCACCACGCTCCTAAGTTTCGTGCGGCCCAGTAAATACGTGCGATACCCATTATTTTTGCTCTCCTTGCTTTTCATGTACTTATCGAAAAAATGCTTTTATGGATTCCTGAAAAAACATTCTCATTTCTACTGGCCATACAAGGTCGCCAACTTGTTCCAGAAAGGAGCTTCCGGGTCTCCTTGATGGTGCAAGTAGTGGATAAACGCCAAGTTTTGTAATTTGATTTTGGTAATGGAATCTGCGGCCTTGACAGCGTCAACGACGTCCGGCAGTTTGGCTTTGTCGTTTAGCCGTTCAACTGCCTTTGTAACGGCTAACTTGCCAAGCTCGGTCGCCGCTCCCTCGGCTGGGCTGTCGGCGTTTTCCAACAACAGCGCAATCGGAGCCGCTACAAGAAACAGCTTGAGCCATTTTCCTAAGACAACAATATCTTGCATTTCCATCAAAACTTCTACACAGCAATCGGTCATATAATTCTCCTTCTTGGCACACGACGATCCCTCAGGGGACCGTCGTGTGAATTTATTACCAGATCAACTTCTTAGATCAGTTGTTCTTCTTGCGGTTAATATTGCGGCTGGCTTGATTGAGTTCGCGATGGAGCCGGAAGCGCTCTTTCAGCGTTACGGTGCCGTCGGCGCTGGCCTTGCGTTCAGCCTTTCTGATATCGGCCTGCTGATTAAGCAATTTGGCCGTTTCCTTAAAGCTAAGATCGCCTGATTTTACGCCACCCGCGATGCGCTCTTTCTGATTGTTCTCCCGCTGGTCAACCCTCGGGGTATTCGTCTGGGCCGAAGCGGCCGCCGAGAATGCTAAAACTAAACCGAACATAACTATTAACTTTTTCATTTGTGTATCTCCCTATTTATTGATTTTCGTATTTATGGCAAAATGAATATTTGTCATAAAAAACAAAGCAGTTTGTTGATTTGCCCTGTTCGCTGGTTTTGACGCACCAGCTTATGAGAATTGCAGTCAAAGGTCGTCAAATATTCCCTCAAAAAATTCTCAAGGAATTCTCAAAGGATTTATGAGCAACGGGGTCAACAACTTGTATGAATTCGGAAGTTTCCGGTTGGACTGCGATACCAGGACTTTATGGCGCGATAGTGATGTCGTTTCGCTGTCGCCCAAGGCCCTTGAGCTTTTAACGCTCCTCATCGAACACCGCGGCGAGGTCGTTTCCAAGCAGGATATCTTCGATTCGGTTTGGTCGGACACGTTCGTTGAGGACGGCGTTCTGACCCAGAATATTTACACTCTTCGGAACACGCTCGGCAGGGACGAAAACGGAAAGCAATTTATCGAAACCATACCCAGACGCGGGTATAGATTTGCCGGCGGGATAAAAGTGCTGGGTGTGGGTGACAGAGTCGCCGCTAATGGCAAACAGGCTTTTGCCGTTGAGGAGCGAGGTCTTTCCGCCAATTTTGAAGACAGTTCATACTCTGCCGGCAGTCGCGCTCAGCCAGCCGCGGCAAATGCCATTGCTCCTCTGGTTTCTTCGTTAGGATCAACATCGCAAAGGCATTCGTCGATTCGCCCGATGCTTCTTACAGGTTTTGGCCTTTTTATTCTCGCCGCTGCCGGTTTTGGTATTTACCAGTTTGCGTTTCGCGGCGGCGAAGAAAAGAGTGAATCGCAGATCGCCCCAATTGAGCAGATCCGTTTTCAAAGATTGACGGATACCGGCGATGTCATTCACCCGACTATCTCGCCGAATGGCGAACTGCTTGCCTTCGTGCGACTCGAAGACGAGGAAGCAACCGTATGGGTACAACCGATCGCAACCGGCAATGCCTTTCAGACGCTGCCGCCGTCGCGGAAAGGTTATAGTTCCTTAGCATTCTCCTCCGATGGTAAATATCTGTTCTTTCGTGAACAGGCAGATCCGGGGGCGATATACCAAACGTCGCCTTTCGGCGGCGCGTCGAAAAAGATCGCGGATAATGTATGGAGCGATTTCAGCGTCTCGCCTGATGACAAGCAGGTCGCTTTCATTCGCCGCGACACTACACGCGACGCGCATGTGCTGATCTTGTCCAACATTGACGGCAGCGGCGAGCGTGAGTTGAGCGTTAGACGCACACCGCAAGGGTATAACGATGGCTCGCCCGCCTGGTCTCCCGATGGAACAGCCCTTATTGTCTTCACCTCATCGCAGCAGCAAGCTCGCCCCGTACTGCTGAATGTGGACGTTTCGACAGGGAATGAAACAGAACTGCAAACACCGCACTGGTATTCTGCGACACGGTGTTTGTGGATGCCGGACGGCAAACGTTTGATCGTTGCAGCCCGTGCCGTCGGCGAAGCAACCTCACAAATATGGCTGCTTTCCTATCCTGAAGGCGAAGTTCGCCGGTTGACCAATGACCTCGAAGCCTATTTCTGGATAAGTCTTTCGGCCGACGGGCAAAAGCTGGTCACGCGGCAGCAGAGATTAATTTCGCATCTCTGGCTGCTCAATGGCGGCGATCTAAGAAAGGCAAGGCAGGTAACTTTCGGCGAGCGAAACATTGACGGCTTTCGGGGACTTGCCTGGACACCTGACGGCAAGATAGTTTACGCGGCTCTTGAAGGACACATCACGAACCTCTACTCGTTGGATCCCGAAAGCGATAATCCGACCCAACTGACCACGGACGTCGACAACACCTGGCCGGCCGGTTCAGCGGACGGACGCTACATAGTTTTCACGTCGCATCGCACGAGATCACGACAGATATGGCGAATGGATTTCGACGGGAGTGATCAAAAGCAGCTAACTTTTGGTGAGGAGCCGAAAGAGAACGCATATTCCGCTGCCTTGTCGCCGGACGGCAGAGAGGTCTTCTTCTTAAAGATCGGAGTCGGGCCGTCGTCGATATGGAAAGTTTCCATTGATGGCGGAGATGCGGTTCAAGTCTCACGCCTCGCCAATGCCGCGGCCGAGGATTTCTTGTCAGTTTCGCCTGACGGCAAATGGCTCGCTTATCGACACGTTTCGGCACAGACGGATGCGGATAGTGAAAGCCGAACAATGCAGATCGGGGTACTGCCGACGGACGGCAACTCGGAACCTCAACTATTCGATCTGCCTATGCGTCGCCCAATTATTCAATGGTCGGCGGATTCCACCGCATTTTACTATGATGCGGGAACTTTCAACGCCTCAAGCATTTGGCGGCAGCCGCTGGCCGGCGAGCCGGAAAAAATTCTCGATTTTCCTGATCGGGTTTTCAATTTCGCGTGGTCGTCCGATGGCAAAGATCTCGTTGTTTCCCGCGGCAAATTGCAGGGCGATGCAATATTAGTAACAAATCTTCCATGACTTGATGGTGTTAGGGATTACAAAAAAGACGACTGCGAGCTGCAATCATTTTAAAATTTGCGATCCTGAGTAGTGCAAGCCGGTTATCAGAAATGCGTCGTGAGTCCAACCTCCGCGAGCTACGGCGACCGACTGCCAGTCCGGTGCTCGGTTTATCCCTTGTACTTTTAAGTGATTGTGTTTATTTGAGATAAATGGAGCCGGTGATAAGACTCGAACTTACGACCTGATGATTACAAATCAACTGCTCTACCAACTGAGCTACACCGGCTTGGATTGCGGACGCCGTTTATAAACGACGGCAAACGCAAATAGTAACAAAGGACTAAAAGGCGGCGCAAGCGAAGGTGTCTAATTAGTCCAATGTCCCGAGTCCCAGGTCCCATGTCTCAGATTCCAAGCCAAGCCCCAAGTTCCGATCCAACTACCATTTAGCGTGGAACAAGATCTGGAAGAACAGCAAGAATGCTAAGGCACAAACCCAGAATCCCAAATCTCAGATTGAAATCTATACAATATGTTTAACATTGTAAAATAATCGTTGACGTTTGTTGCTCAAACGAGATACCATTGAAATTGCCGTTTCCGGCTAGTCTTATCCTGACGTTTCCTTCAACTTTCTTTACGGAAACTTTCCTCAAATAGATTCATTTAATCAAGACAGACAGGAGAAAATCGTGAGTTTTCAAGATTCATTTAAACGAGTTAGATCGGCCGCTTTGGCTGCCGCGTGCATGTTGGCGGCCGTTGTCGTAGTTTCGGCTCAAGAGAACCGGACATGGACGGTTGCCGAGCGGAACAATCTTTATTGTGCCGGATATGTTCAAACGTCGGCGATCTCGACGGAGAACCGACTGATCGGCGCGGTGGGCGAGGCCGATGGATTTATCTATTCGCAGCCCAATTACGTTTATGTTAACTCCGGAGCGAACAAGGGCGTAAAGGTCGGCGACCTGATGTCAGTCGTGCGCCCGCGCGGCAATGTTGACACGAAATGGACCAATAAAAACCGCCTGGGCTTTTATGTTCAGGAGGTCGGTGCGGTCGAGGTGGTTCGCGTCAAGGCAGATCATTCGGTCGCCAAGATCACAACGTCGTGCGACAACTTTTTGCTTGGCGATCTTGTCCAGCCGTTTACGCAGCGAACCAGCCCGATGTATGCCGACCGTCCGGCGCTCGATCTGTTTGCGGACCCCACGGGCAAAGCGACGGGCCGGGTGTTTATGACCCGCGATTTGCAAGAGATGGTGACGCGTGACCAGATCGTTTACATCGATCTCGGTGCCGAAGACAACGTAACCGCCGGCCAGTATTTGACGATCTTTCGTCCGCTCGGCAAAGGCAATATTCTTCACGGGCCAGACGAATCGGTCAGCGCACGCGACTATGGTTATCACAGCCTGACGTACAAAGGCGGCAAGTTTTCCAATCAAGCCGCACGCAAATCGGGCGATGAGGCCGACGGGCGTGTTGTGACGACGCGGCGTGCTAAAGAAGGCCGTCCCGATCTTCGCAAAGTGGTTGGCGAGATGGTGATATTGAACGTCAAGGAACGCACCGCGACCGCTGTTATTACTCGCACCGCTCAAGAGATTCATACCGGCGATTGGGTCGAGGTCCAATAGCTGACGGTTTCCTCAACATCCTGCAGCGAAATAGACGAGCGTCGCGGTCACGTCCCACAGTGACCGCGGCGCGTTTTTTCTATTGGAGCGATCATGAATACAGTAACCTGCAAACGCTGTGATCTGGTAAATCTCGACACGTCATCGGCGTGCAAACGCTGCGGAACGCGGCTTGAGATTTTTGTCAATTCCCAAATAACAAGCGATCCGGGCGACAGCGGAATTTACACGGCTGAGACGGCGGCACAGGTCGATGTTCACTCGGCCGGGCCAACTTATGAGCAGCCTTTCGTACCATCTTACCGGCCGATGCGACGGGCATTGCCTTACGCGACGCATATCGCCAAAAAGAAGAGTCTCGCTGTGATGTCGCTGGTGCTTGGGATAGTCGCGATGCCGCCGGTTTCGCTGCTCGTCGGCGGTGCCGTAGTGTGGGTCCTCGCTTACATTTTTGGAACAGCCGGAGCGGTTATCGGCGGACTTCTTATTTTACTTGCAATCCCGGGCGGGATCGCATCGGGAATTACAGCGATTGTCAAAGCCAATCGAATGCCAAAGACCTACGGCGGCAAGGGGATTGCGATCGCGGGTGTTGCCATCTCGTGCGTCGCCCTATTGACGGTCCCGCTGATCGCGGCGATCGCGATACCGAACGTGTTGGCGGCGCGGCGTGCGGCAAACGAAGGCACGGCCGTGGCGGCGATGCAAAGGATCGCGTCGGCTCAACTCACGTATGCAAAGGACGTCGGCAACGGCTACTGTGCCGAGATTCCGACGCTTGGCGGCCTGACGCTGATCGATATGGAAACTGCGAAGGGCGAGCTAAACGGCTACCGATTTTACGTGGCCACTCTGCCCGGCGGCGGCTGCGAGATACACGGCGTGCCTAAAACCCTTTCTGACGGCAACCGCTCATTCTATCTTTCGACCAACGAAAAGCTGCTGCGTGCCGGCTTAAAAGAAGGCTTCCCGGCAGGACCATCCGATTCGCTTATCAGCTCCACTGGCCGCACTCCAGTCCGGCAGAGTTCCGCACAGCCACCGACTCGTTAAAACAGGAATTTAACGCAAGGTCGCAAAGTCGCAAAGACGCTAGGTCAGGAATACATTGAGGCTCGTTTATTTTGAGCAGACCAAAAATCTTTGCGTCTTGGCGTCCTTGCGTCTTTGCGTTAAAAATCTTATGGCTGTGCCGGTTCGGGACGGCCTTTTTTGTCGAAGAAGTATTTCAGGTAATCGTACATCGACCAGATCGCCAAAAGGACTGAGATCCAAAGGGCGCCGCGGCCTACGAGATAGCCGAGTACCTTCCAGTCGTTCGCTGTCAGGGCGAACTGCGTGAGGTTTGAAAAGGCGGTTCGCACCTCGGCGACTTCCCAAAAGCGGGCCGGATAATCGAGCCCGAAATTAGAAACGGGCGGAGTGCCGTTCGCGGCGGCGATCAGCAGGGCGACGATCGCGATGCACTGTGCCCACATCTTTATCTTTCCCGAAGTTTGGGCCTGAATAATGATGCCCTCAGCCGCCGCGACGGAACGAAGACCGGTAACGACGAACTCGCGCCCGACAATTATCACAACTGCCCAGGACGGCGCCAACTGCTTTTCGACAAGAACTATCAGAGCGGCAGAAACAAGCAGTTTGTCGGCTATCGGATCGAGAAATTTGCCAAGGGTCGAAACCTGATTCCGACGACGTGCGAGGTGTCCGTCCAGAATGTCCGTCAGCGAAGCCACGATAAAAATAATGATCGCCAGCGCGTAACCGCTGATCCCAAACCACGCCTCCGCCACCGGCGTCAGCAACGCCACGACCAGCAGCGGCACGATCAATATTCTCGCCAACGTAAGATAATTAGGCAGGTTCACAGCTAACCCCAAGTGTATGCCCACCCGTCACAAAGTTCAAGATTGCGATTAGTGTAATTCACGAGTTGTCGGCGTCACTCACGGGTCGTTTAACCTGACTCGCGGGGCTGTGAGCGTCCAATGCGGAAGCCCGCGCGTTAGCAAGGGCGTGACATTCAACTTGCGCGATACGCCTCGACTCACGTGCGGGCTTCTGACACAAACGAATGCTTGGTCGCCAACGGCGACAGACATTAAACCCTAGGTTGTTGCAAGAAACGATTCCGACGCTGAAGGCGTCGAACAATACGCGGCGGTGTTCGTCCCCTTCAGGGACGGTGCGATACAATTATCCGTTCCTAGGGATGCACTCGCTTCGCTCGTTTTCCCTAGGCTTTAATGTTTGTCGCCGTTGGCGACGCAGGATGTAAAAGGAATTCCCCAAAAACGATGAAGGTATCCTGAGAGAACTCAGCCCGAATTGGTCGGGCTGAGTTTGTTTTGGGTGAGCGAATGGCTGCAAGTTTTACCTTTGCAGGGTGATGTTCAGGTCATTGACTTCGTCGGTTATCGTGCGGACGAAGCTGACGGGCTGGTGGTTTTTGGCGGTGGCGGCGAAGACGTAAGTTTGGCCGGCCTGGACACCGTCGAAGTGGTAATAACCGAACGGATTGGTGATCGCGTGGCGTTCGACGCCGTCGGTGCCGATCATTTTCACGGCAACGCGGGGAATTCCACGACCGGATTCATCGGAAATCCGCCCGCCGACCGAAACGGACGCGGCGGTCGGGTTGGCGATCAACTGGACGATCGTGTTTGAGCCGCTCGGGGCAAAACCGCCGCCGCCGACGGTCGTGACACCGATATATTGGGCCGTGATGTTGTGAATGCCGATGTCTAAAGCAGCGGTCGTCAGGGCGGCAGTCGAGACCGCCGACGGGACGAGGCCCTGTGCGGCCGGAACCAGCGGCCGAACGCCGAGACTGGTCGGGCCGTCGAAGAATTCGACGTTGCCGGTCGGCGTCTGGCCGGTGACGGAGACCGAAGCGGTGAACGTGACGGCGTTGCCGACGATGATCGGATTCTGCGACGTTACGAGGGACGAGGTGGACGCAAACGGCGTCAAAGAGAAATTTACGCACCAGTTCGCGATCGCGTGATCGCCGCCGCCGAGACCGTCGTCCATGACGAAAAGCCGCCAGCCGCCGTTCGGGTCGGTTGTATTAAACACTGCAAAAGTCGAGGTCCCGGTCGGCGCGGCCCTGTTAAATACCGCGGGAGCGGGCGGCGGGAACAGGTCGTCTCCGGCCGTGAACAGAAAATCGGTCGGCCTGAACGTGCCGCTGACGAGATTGGATCCAGGTCCCGTAGGCAACAGGGTGGGCGCCGCGTCATCGAGCAGCAGATTGATGCCGTTGTTCGGGTCTATGTCGCCCGTGTCGGCCATTATCAGCAGCGTCTGCGAAGTCGGCCCGACAAGCAGCACATCCACGTCGCGGGGACGCGGCATATTCATCCCGTTTATGTTTACCGTCACCTTTGAGACCGTGCCGATCAGCGTGCTGGCCGTAATTAGCGACGGATACGGCGTCGCGATCGTGCCGTCCGGCAGGCTAAACCCGCCGTTATTGCAAAAACTCGCGCCCGTCTGCTGCGTCGGGAAATTCACCACCTGCGTCATCGAGCCGTTGCTCGTCGCGAACGCGGGCGTGCCGTTGTACGTCGCCGTTATTATGTGATTGCGCTCGTTCAGCGTGTTCGCCGGGGCCGTAAATGCAGCCTGGCCCGCGCCATTTAACGCCACGTTAGCGGCCAAAACCGTCGCGCCGTCAGTGAAATTTACATTGCCGACCGTGACCGGATTCCCACCGCTCGTAACCGACGCCGTGAACGTAACTGCCTGATTGGTCAGCGACGGGTTTACCGACGAACCGACCGTCGTCGTCGTCGCGGCACCGCCAGACATCGTAATATCTATCGACCACCCGCCCGCCATGCTGCCCACGCCTCCGCCAAGCTCGTCGTCGATAATATATAGGTTCCAAACGCCGTTCGGATTTATCCCGTTGAATACCGAAGCCAGCGTCGAGGTGCCCTCGGGCGCGGGCTTATTAGTGCTCGCCGGAGCAGGCGGAGGAAAGTTGTCGTCGCCCGATGCAAAGAAAACCGAAGTCGGCCTGTATGTGCCGCTGGTGATCGGCACATTGGTCATCGGAAGCTGTGTTGCCGCCGCGTCGCTGAAGGTAAGATTAATATTATTTGAGGCTGTAGTACCTGCGGCGTCCGCCATCAACACCAGATTCTGCCCGCCCGGTGCGACCAGCAAAAAGTCGTTGTTCCGCGGCCGCGGCATCGAGAGATTGGTAAAGGTGACGGTTATATTTGAAAGAGTCCCAACCAGGCCGGTGACAGTAATGTTCGACGGATACGGACTCGCTGGTACTATCGGGCTCGGTACCGTGGCATCGTTCAAGGTAATAGGCGCCGGATTCGAAAATACCACGCTCGGAGCGAGATCGTCGAAGATCGGCGGCGCGTAATTCTGGAATAAGGCCGACGTTTGATAGTAGGAAGCGCTTACCGGAACAAGCGGAAACAGCGTCAGGCAAAGAATAGTTAAAAACGCCGAAAGCGGCCGAAGGAAACGCCGGGTGGGTGTAAGCATTGGTTTATTCATTTCTAGAGCCTCATAGCAAGGAACTGTCGGAACCGTGAGCGGTAGCGACTGGGTTCTTTCATCCGGAAACGCGGAACAGTCGCTATCGCTCCCGGTTCTGTCCTATGGGCGCGATGGAAATATTCCTTCCAGCGCGATGCACCAGTTTATGACCAGATACGGCTGCATATTGTTATGCGGCTGGCTGCCGCCGGATTGCCCGATCATTTGCGGATTCATCGTGGCATCGGGGCCGGCCGTCGTGTAGATCGAGGACGAGGCTAAAAGCTGGCCTCCCGGAAGGTTATCTACCGGTGCTCCGGTATTGGCATTGACCAGATGATTATGCGACGGCATTTGTGTCGAAATCAGCGTCACGTTTTCCGTTCCGCTTACTTCGCCGATAGTACGATTTGTTAATCCCGGGCCTTGTCCCTGGTGCAGCGAAACACGGCCGCGCAGATCGGGCAGAGAAAAGGTAGTTACGCCGTCCCCGCCGTATGTTGTCCCAAGCAGCGCAAAGAGTGCGGTATTCTGCGCAATGGGTAAAAGCTGCCCGTCACACGTCGCCCAGCCGCGAGGGGCAAAATTAAAACCGAACGATTGAATTTGTCCTATAAATGGTTCTGACATCGTTTCTCCTGATGTTGATCTCTTATGTCGATTTGAAAGAAAGGTGAACTGGCGGCGGATATGACGACCATGCAAACTTCGGGGCTATGGGCGAACGCCGATTTGCGAGAATATTACTCCGATTTTGCTTTTTATTCAAGAGATTATTCTTGAATAATCACACAGATTGGAATACGATTACATCGCTCCGTGTTGACCGAGGCGCGAACCAAATGAAAATCAATAGACGCAACTTTATCCAAACGGCCGGAACAGCCGCATTGGCAACGGCACTCATGAGCTCATCCGGCGATGTTTTCGGACAGGCTTTGCTAAACGGCGATCTCTTTATGGTGCCGGGCGAAAGCTTTACCGACCCGATAAACTATCTGTCCGCTAAACATTTCGAGCCTTTTACCGGCAGCGTAATGCACGCCAGCGTAAACGGCGGGCCAAAAACCGGTCTCAGGCTGCTGGAAGTTGTGGAACTAAGGTTGGAAAACAACGAAAAACGCGGTTTCACCGGCGAGAGCTTTTCGCTTTTGTTCGAACCTGTGAACAAAGTCCGACTGGAATCTCAAGCCTATCGAATCGAACATGATGGACTGGGCGAATTTTCCCTGCTCATCGGCCCAGTCGGAATGACGGGAAACCGGTATGAAGCCGTCGTCAACAGAATTAGCAGATAATTCCAAAGTGGTCGCGGGTCGATGCTTCCATCATTCTTCTCCAGAAAGATTATCGCCAGCTCATTTTGTAATGCGTTGCCGATTCGCCCTCGATCGCACAACCGAGGCGTTTATAAAGCCTGATGGCCGGATTTATTTTGAGCACATGAAAAACAAACGCGCGTTTGGTAGCAACAGCCTCGTCGAATAACGATCTGAGCACGGCGGTCCCGATACCAAGATTTCTGAATTCGCTCAAAATAGCCAGATCGACGCCGATTATTTCCACCGAACGGCGTTCCACCATCAGACGCCCGGCCGGTTTGCCGCCGTACAAAACGATGTAATGAACCAGATCGGGATATTCGGCGGCATAGCTCATTTTTTGCGCATTATACTGCATCATCAAAATGCCGCGTTTCTGCTGCTCGCCTACGGGCAGCATAGCCAGATCGTCTCGCGTGGAGCTATACAGCTCGAGAAGAAAATCCTCGTCATCAGGCAAACGCACGCTCCGCAGCGCAATTCCGGAATTAATCTCCTGCATGTCTATAAACATAACGCAAATCGCCATTTGTTCCACGCTCGCCGAAACCGATTAAGAAGAACAAAGATGAACAAAGAAAATCCGAGGTCAGATAATTCATTTGGGAGGCCAGGGCATGAAGCCGTCTTATCGTTCAGATATTGGACTTAAAATCAGCTATTTGAGAATATATCTGCTTATTAGAGCATTATAAAAAGTTATTGCTTCACAAGTTAATTGATGCCTGCTGAAAATATTATTGGGTTTGACGGCCTTCCGCAGACGGTGCCGCATTTTTGCATTGAGTCGTTTCGGCGTAACAATAAGCCGAACGCTCTTTCGTATAAGATCGACGAGGTTTGGCACCGGATGTCGGGTCCCGACGCGATCGAGCGAATACGGCGGATCGCTCTCGGGCTGTCCCGGATGGGCGTAAAGGCCGGCGACCGTATCGCGATCATTTCCGAGAACCGGCCGGAATGGTCTCTGACCGACATCGCCATTCTTAGCCTGCGTGCGGTCAACGTCCCGATCTACACCACGCAGGCCGTCGATCAAATTCGCTACATTCTCGAAGATTCCGGCGCGAAGATGCTTTTCATTTCCGGCAAAAAGCTCTGGAAACACGCCGAGGAAGCCATCCTGAGCGTCGAGCGTCTTGAGAAGCTGATCTTTTTCGATTCCGACGCCGTGCCCGAAGCAAACAGCCAAATGACCACGCTTTCGGCCGTCGAGGACGCGGGATCGAAACCCGGCGAGATAGATAATTTTGACGAACTGCTGGATCAGGTCAAGACGGACGACCTCGCGACGGTCATTTATACCTCCGGCACGACCGGCGAGCCAAAGGGCGTGATGCTAAAACACGAGAGCTTCGTGTCGAACATCATCGCGATCTCAAAAGGCCTGCCGATCAAGAATACGGACCGCTCGCTTGCCGTGCTGCCGCTCTCGCATATTTTCGAACGGACGGTGTTTTACGTGCTCTGCGCGAACGGCGTGGCGATTCATTACTGTGCAGCGTTCGACCAGATCGCTTCGCACTTGCAGGAAGTAAAACCGACGATAATGACCGCCGTGCCGAGGCTGTTCGAGCAGGTCTATCACAAGATCGTCAAGAAAGGTAAGGCCGCCGGCGGCTTTAAAACACGTCTGTTCGACTGGTCTTTGCAGGTCGGCCAGGATTACTGGCACGCGAAGGATATGCACGAATCCGTCTCGCCGGTTCTGGCCGCGAAACACGCCCTCGCGAGCCGTCTGGTCTTCTCAAAATGGCGCGACGGCGTCGGCAGTAAACTGCGGTTCTTCGTCTCCGGCGGCGCGCCGCTTTCTAAAAAACTCTCGTACGCATTCTGGGCTGCAGGAATCCCGATCCTGCAAGGCTACGGCATGACCGAAGGCTGCGTTACGTGTGCGAATCGCCCCGACGACAACAAGGTCGGCTCGATAGGCACGCCCTTCGACGGTATCGAGATGAAGATCGACGAAACGAACGGCGAGATCCTTATCCGCGGCAAAAATATAATGGACGGCTACCTCAACAAGCCCGAAGAAACGGCCAAGGTCATCGACAGCGACGGCTTTTATCACACCGGAGACGTTGGATACGTGGATGAAGACGGACACTTTTTCATCACCGATCGCATCAAGGACCTGTTCAAGCTTTCGAACGGGAAGTACGTCGCTCCGCTTCAGGTCGAGAGTCTATTAAAGCAAAGCCCGCTCGTCTCGCAACCGGTCGTCGTCGGTTCGGGCCGCAAACAGGTCGGAGCATTAATAGTTCCTGATTGGGATACTCTCAAAGAGGCTCTAAAAGAAGAGGGCATCGCCGCCGAGGGAACTCGCGAAGAACTCTGCGAAAATCCGCATGTCATAAAACGCGTCCAACGCGACGCGGTAGAACTGACAAGGGAGCTGAACGATTACGAAAGAGTTAAGCGAATCTATTTATTGCCCCGCGAATTTTCCATCGACAAAGGCGAAATGACGCCGACGCTTAAGATAAAACGCAGCGTGATCGACGAAAAGTATTCTGAAGCGATCGATGAAATTTGCGGAAGTTGATCGGGGACTTATTGCCGACGAAGAAGTGATTCCAACGCCGACGAACCACGGTTCTTATTTAGCAGCGTTTCGGCTAACTCACGCAGCGGCTGCGGGATGGACGGATGTTCGGGCAGTTCGGCCGGTTCGATCTCGAGCGGCTGGGGAAACCGGGCGTAGAAATCCGATTCGGCCGCGCAAAATTCGCAGACTCGCAGATGCAGGCGTATCGCGCGGCCATCCTCCAAAGCGATCTCGCCCTGTTGGAACGCATTCAACACCTGCGACGACGGACAATCGTCAGTCTTGGAAAAATTCGTCATTTCTTAAAGACGGCAAATTTCAACGGTTAACGGAATTTACCGTTGAAATTATTTCTCTCTTCTGAACAACAAAACCGCTAATTCCCCGTAGTTTCCAAAACAAACGACTTGTACGACCGGTTTTCACTGGCTCTGCGTCCATTTTGATTGGAGATTCGGTAAAACCTATACGTTGTTTGCTAATGTAAAAACCTGTTGCTCATTTCAAGCAATCCTGTTATTATTCTCTTGGTCGAGAGAGAAGCCCATATCTTCGTGAGGCCAACCAACCAATTCGCCCGCTTCGCTCAGCGTCCGCGATAAATTAAGAAATCTAAGAAGATCTTGATCGGACCGGTGGCGTACGACTGTCCCCCGCACGGGTATTGGCTATTAATAGACTTTTCACGCTTCAAATTAACACCGAAAATAAATAAATCCCAGGTCAAATATGAGTGTACAAAAGCAAACAGAAAGCCAGCCGCGATCGCATCTGGGGAGACCGATAAAGGTTGGCAACTGGGCCGAAAGTTTGAAGAATTCTGACGTCAATCAGATCTGGATCGAACTTCACCGGATCGTTTCGTCGCATCCGCTTGTCCGGGCATCGAAACGCGCCGGCTTTCTTGTCGAAGAGGGGAAATATAACGCTTACACTGACCTGACCCAGGAACTTTTTGTAGCTTTATTAAGCAAAGACAGGTTTCAGCATTACGTAGAAACCGGTATGACAAACGTCGAGGTCGAGGCTGAAATAAGCCAGATCGAGCTGACGAACATGCTGACCGCCGAGCTTCGCAAGCGGTATCCTGAATCGTACCGGTTAGCTCGCCGTATTTCGACGCTGGTTCAAGGTAGTCATCGATTCAAACGATTCGATAACAGAAATAATCCCGAGGCTCACCGGCGTCTTGCCGACCGTCAATACGGGCTTGCAGATTGGAGCGACGAGAAATCGACCAGAGACCGCCAGGAGATGGAAGGCCGCGTAAAGACCGTCTCGTTTTTCAAGCGCGACACCAGAATGGTCGGCTGCACGGGCGATTCTCAGATTGTGATCTCAAATCTCGAGCTTGAGAAATTGATAATTCGTGTTTTCAAAGCGATCGATTCGCCGGTCGATGTCCGCAGCCTACGCTCTTTTGTAATGTCACGTCTGCCGATAATGGATATTCATCTGGTTCCTGTCGGCGGCTCGGGAGAAAGCGATGACGACGACCGTGCTCCGTTCGAGATTGCCGACACACGCGAAACACCTGAGCAAGACCTGGTGCGAAGCGAGGGTGAAATAGAAGCCATCGGGTTTGTCGATAATTTTCTTTTCTGCTTGAACAAGTCTGTTCGCGGAAAAGCGAAACAATACGACCGTATGCTTAGCGTGTTGTGGCACTGTTATCTCACGTCAAACGGCGGGACGCAGCTGGAGGTTGCGGACATGCTCGGCGTTTCCGATTCGCTGGTTTCGGACTATCGCAAGCGGATCGAAACAAATCTTCAGCAACTGTCGTTTTCCAGCGTAAATGAGGCGAGGCATTTCGAAAAAGCCTTAAAAGACGAAGTCAAAAGACGCATCGCGAGCGCCGAAGCAGTCGTCTCAGCATAAATTTATCAAATCAGATTCAGCCACGAATGCACGAATAGAAACGATGCCCGCAATGCAAAAGCATTAGTGCATTCGTGGCAAATTCTTAGCAAATGAACAGGACGTTTTGATCAAAGATCGGCCCCAACTTTTTCCATTGCTTCAACAAATCTCGGATCGTCCCGCAAACTGTCGAGACTTCGGTCGCGTTCAAAATGCGGGCGATTTTCGTTTCCGAGTTTGATCGCTTTATTCAGCCACTTAAAAGCGTTATCTTTATCGCCGAGCAGCGCGTAGGTCGAGGCGACCCAATAGGCCGAGTCGTGATCGGTTCGAGAGAGAGCGAGTACATCACTTGAAAGCAGCTCAGATGCTTCTTCTTTCCTGCCGGAACCCGCAAGATAAATTCCAAGTAATGGCTTAATTCCATCCATCTGTGGATGGTTTTCCAGAACTTCTTTTATCAATTCGATCGCCGGTTCCGCGTCGCCTCTATAATAGTAAACACCGGAACGAAAGATCTTCAGCATCGGGTGATCCGGCTCTGCCTTTTCACCTTTTTCAATCTCTTGCAGGGCTTTGTCGTATTCGCGCTTGTAAATAAAGATCCTCGCGCGGTTGTATGCGGAAACGACGGTTGCCGCCGGATCGAGCCGTGATAATTTTTCGAACGCCCTAAGTGAATCGTCGTAATTTCCGTCAAGCCGGTTGATTACGCCTTTAACAAAATACAGCGGGGCATCGTTTGGAAATTGTTTTTGGAGCAATTCGATCTCAGCCCGGGCCTTTTTCTTTTCGCCGCGGGCCATATAAACCATGACCATCAGGACGCGGGCCTCGACCACGTTCGGATCGTAAAAGAAAGCTTTGCTGAATGCTGTCTCCGCCTTAGTGTAATCATCTACTTCGCCCATTCCCTTAAAAACGCGGTTTGCGTAACAGGCTCCGAGACCGCTGTATGCGAGTGCGAATTGCGGGTCAAGCTCAATCGCTTTCTTGAAATTCTGGATCGCCGCCTCGCAGTCCTCAGCCAGGAGTGTGCGAAATATATATCTGCCAAAATTATCACGCGCGCGAAGATATTCTTCCCAAGCCTCGTGATTATCGGTCATTCGACGGCCGAGTTTTTCCTGCTCGTTATCGGAAAGCTCGAGGCGAAGCCCTTCAAGAATTCGCTGTGCGATTCCGTCCTGCAGCGAGAGAATATCCTGGCCCTCGGCGTCGATCCGGTCGCTCCACAAAATATCGCCGGTTAGAACATCAAGAAGCTGCGCAGTAACGCGAATCTTGTCGCCGCCTCGCAGAAAACCGGCAGAGAGAACTGCATTAACGTTCAATTCGCGGCCGGCCTCGCGAGGGTCAACCTCGGCACCATGATACTTCGCGATAACGGAACTTGGCCGAACGACGAGTGAACGGAGTTGGGCAAGCTCGGTGATAACAGCATCGGCAAGAGCAAACTCATAGAAATTAGAATTCGGGTCCTGGCCAAGATTTTTGAACGGCAGGATCGCGACCGATTTCTTTTCAGTGCCCGTAGATGTTGCCGTTATATTGAGTTCCGGAATAAATGACGGCGGATTGGAGCCGGTTGCTCCGGTCGAGTTTTCGGGCACCGACTTTCCGGTGAACCAGTTTAAGGCGCGTTTTAGAACACTGCCGTCCGCATGGCTGGGCCGAAAAGTATCGCCCGGCATTAGTTGTGCACCGCTGACCTCCTGCATCACCGAACGCAGTTCGTCGCGCATCTGGGCGATTTTTTGGTAACGGTCTTTCGGCTCTTTGGACAAGGAGCGATCGAGGATCATTTGCAGGGCAGGCGGCAAAGGATCACGCCGCATGTCGGCAAGCAGTTTCGGCGTTCCGTACAGAACCTGATGGCGAACATCGATCACGGTTTTCCCTTGAAATGCCCAAATGCCTGTCAACATTTCATATATCAACACGCCGGTTGAAAAGATGTCCGATCTGGAATCCGCACGTTCGCCGCGGGCTTGTTCGGGTGCAGCGTACGTCGCAGTTCCGTAGGGAATCCCAAGCTCGGTTATCTCGGTGCGGTCGAGTCCGCCCTTATGCGTGTCGGCGTAATCGTCCTCAAGGAGCTTGGCCAAGCCAAAATCAAGTATCTTCACTTGCCCGGTCGGCGTGACCATTATGTTTCCCGCTTTTATGTCGCGGTGAATAATGTTCTTAGAGTGGGCGTAAGCCAGAGCGTCGGTAACCTGTATTGCAATCGACAGAGCGCTTTTTAGTTCCAATGCTCGTCCGCCGACAAGCTGACGCACGTTCTTGCCCTCAACGTACTGCATTGCAATATAGAAAATGCCGTTAGCTTCGTTAAAATCGTAGATAGTGCAGATGTTTGGGTGGTCGAGTTGGGAACAGAGTTGGGCTTCGCGTTCGAATCGTTTGAAGTTAGCGGTCTTTGCCGTCAGTTCCGGCGGGAGAACCTTGATAACGACAGTCCGGTTAAGCTTGGTGTCGAGCGCCTTGTAAACTGTACCCTGGCCGCCCGAGCCGATCTTTTCCTGGATCTTGTATTGGTTAATTTGCGAACCAACCATATATAGATTTTGGATTGCGGATTGCGGATTTTGGATTGTGCATCTAAAATCGCAGCCCTTATCCGTTGTGCAGCCCTTATCCGTTGTGAGGTAATAGTCTATGTCCGCAAATCCAAAATCCAAAATCCAAAATCCAAAATTGCAGCGGTGTCCGGCAAACTGCCGGTTATCTGGGTACGATCGTTCAGCCGCGCGGCGGGTCACCCCAACCCGAGCCGATATACGCACCGTTCTCGACAATCGCGGGAACGGTCACGTCGCCGCCCGTGTACTCGATCATCTCACGCTGCCGCTCAAGATCGTTCTGCGCGTCGTATTCGATAAATTCGATACCGGCGGCGGTGTAGTGTTCGCGTGCCTGTTTGCAATACGGGCAATCTGGCTTTCCGTAAATTACTAATGACATTGTTTGAGTGCGCTCCTTTCGCTACTATATTCTATCGAACCACGGAACGTCTGCAAAGGGAACTCCGCGTCCTCTGTGAAAACCTTTGTGACCTCCGTGAGAAAGGGGGTTTTCTCACAGAGAACGCAAAGTTCTGACACAAAGGCAGCAAAGTAAAACGTAAAATGAGTAACGACGAAATGTTCGAGCCTTACGACAAACTGCTGGCGATAACCATCGAGGGCCGCGTCGAGTATGTGCCGGAAAACAATTCGCTTCTCAGGTGTTTGCAATTTCTCGATGTCGAGGGAATCTCCGACGCCGAGCTTTGCTGGAACGGCGACTGTCTCGATTGCCAGGTCTGGATAAAAAACGGCGATACCGAAAAAGCCGTCATCGCCTGCCGCACCACCGTCCGCGAAGGAATCGAGATCACCCGCCTAAGCGAATCGATCAACTACACTCCGCCGGAGTAAGACGGACCCGTCTATTTGGCGTGTTTCTTCCTAACATTAGCTCATTGTTACCTAACTTTGGCTTACTTTTAGGTAACATTGGCTTACTTTTAGGTATAAATGGAGCAAAAACACATAAAAGTGAGGCAAAAATACATAAAAACGAGGCAAAAACACATGAAAATGGAGCAAAAACACATGAAAATGGAGCATTTTGTAATGTTTTTGGCTTATATTTCGTCACATATCACTTTAAGCGTTTCGGCTTAATCGCTTTATTACAAATCACTTAGCGAATTTGAGGGAGATTCTTTGGCCGGATTTTTGAAGCTTACCCCGCGCTTCGCCGTCGAGGTCGGAGAATGTCTGAAAAGCAGGATTTCCGGTTTTAGCTCCAGAGGACGGAATGTTTGTAGAACCGATTTGAGAACCTGTTAAAGCTCCGTAGGTGCGATATATTATTGATTCATTTTGGTTTAATGTTGCCCTTGACTGGGCTTGCTTCTTTTTTCTGTATTCGTCTCTACAAACATTGGCTCCCAGGGAGCCGGTTAAAACCCTGATTACCGACTTTTTCAGACATCCTCATGGCTCTGACCTCATCGGCGGCGTGATCCGTACTGACCGCCGAAACTCTTCTCGCCGAGCGGAAAAAGCTCTGCTTTTCCGGCTAGCGCCTATCCCGCCCGCGGCTACGCCGCCGATCTGCCCTACGTTTCCGCTGCCATTAAAAAAAATCAACGAGTCCGCTTGACAAGATTAACGATTGAATTTATCTTTTCTGCAATTGTTCTTTAAAGTTCAGGTCAATCCTTTCTGAGAGACCTGATCCCTAATTTTCTTAAGACTTTCGTTCCTACCCCCGTTGGGTTCGATTCCGTGGAGATCGATGCCGAAGAATTTCCCACAGCCTGCCGGTGACACCGGATCAAATTGGAGCCAATTTATGTCGAAAAAAAGTTCTGCCGAGAGGCGGAAACGCATTGTCGCGGGCGTTGCCGCGTCTGCTGTCGTGTTGCTGATCGGGACCGGTGTGATGGCACGGAACGGATGGTTTCCGCGAACCGATCCGATCACCGGCGTTAGGACAGGCTGGTTTGGCTCCGAAAACTCCCCTCCTGAGTTAGGAGGGGTGGCCGCGCTTCGCGGACGGGGTGGTCTGTCTGCCCCGCCGACATCGACTCCGCAACTTTCAAAAGAATTTTTGTATGCAGGGAGCAGACTCATCGCGGTCGAGGACGCGAATGCAAATGCGGCACCTCCGGCGGACCTTGCAATATGGCGGCCGTCATCTGGTCAATGGTGGATTTTAGATTCGCAGCAGACTACTGCCACATTCGGAACGGCCGGTGACATCCCGATTCCCGGCGATTACGACGGAGACGGCAAGACTGACTTCTGCGTGTTCCGGTCATCGGACGGAATGTGGTATATCGTAAATTCCTCGACCGGCTCGCCCGCATACGTCCCGTTCGGGCTGAGCACCGATAAGCCGGTCGCGGCCGACTTCGACGGCGACGGACGGACTGACGTAGCTGTCTTTAGAGGCTCGTCAGGAAACGGAACCTGGTACATTCTCCGAAGCTCCGACAGCGGCATCACGACAACGCAGTTCGGTCTCGACAGCGACATTCCCACACCGGTCGATTTTGACGGCGACGGCAAGGCAGACATTGCTTTTTACCGGAGCAGCGAGGCGAAGTTTTATTATCTTTTGAGCAGCCAGGGCAGCACGGCCTTTCAGACGATCGCTTTTGGGGTGGCTGGCGACAAACCCGTTCCCGGCGATTACGACGGCGATGGCAAAGCGGATGCCGCCGTCTGGCGCGGCGGTGTTTTTGAGTGGCACATCCTCTACAGCTCGACCGGCACGACCGAAGGCTTTACGTTCGGCGACCCGAACTCCGACATCTACGTCCAAAACGACTACGACGCCGACGGCAAAGTCGACCGCGCATTCTGGCGCCCCTCAACCGGAACCTGGTTCATCGTCCAATCCTCCCGCCGAGGCCAACCAGACGAACTAAGAACCACCCAATGGGGCCTCGCCGGCGATATCCCAGTGCCAGCATTTTACAGAAGGTAAACTCGATGATCTTTCAAGGAGAGAATTTCATGACTATTATTTCGTATCAACCACTAATCAAATTCCAGATTGTTGTGAACGGTTTTTTCCGCTTCGTTATTTTGATGCTTTTATTAACGAGTTTTCAGTATCTTGTTAGTGGCCAAGGTGTTCAAATGGCAACTTCAAGAGCAGAGTCGATGGCAGACGGAGTTAATCTCTTTTCGGGGGAATTGGAGCAATCAATTCCTCTACTAAACATCAAAGGCCGTGGAGAGATAAGTCACAGTCTTCTACTCCCGATTCGAAATATTAAGTGGCAGGTTTATTTAGCCTTCTTAGACAACCAATCATATCCGGATAGATACATTGAAAAATACAGGGCCCTTCTGGGTGAGCCTTCTACATATCCATTTCAGGAAAATACTTCTCCAGCACTGATGTCGCGCGGTGGATACGCATGGGCCGGTAAAATTAGAGGTGAAACAAAGAGGGCTGGTCTTTATGCATTCGACCCTCTGGTTACTACAAGCCTAACTTTCACTTCTAATGATGGTTCCACAATGGAATTTAGAGATGCAACTGACGGCCAACTGCTCGATTACCATGCGCGAGGCTGTCCAGGTCCATATTTCCCCCCATCGCAACCAGTTCCACAAGCGTGTTCCAGGGGTCGTGTGTTCCATTCAATAAAGGGTGAGGATGCGATATTCGTGGCAGATTCAGACATCTACGACTTGCTCAACTACGACATTATGGGCAATGAACTGCCCAACGCGCAAACTATGATCTCAGGAAGTCTATTTCTTAGCAACGGCACTCGGATGATTTTTACAACCGGCTTTCTCACTAAGATAATTGATCGGAACGGGAATTTTATAAATTTTGAGTATGCACATCATTTGCCTACGTATTTATTTGCATTATCAAAAATAACTGATTCGCTAAACCGTGAAATTATTTTTAATTATGGCGACTGGACGCAATCAAGCTATTTTGACGAAATAGTCTACAAAGGTTTTGGCGGGGCACAGCGAGGAATACGTATCAACTATAAAGAGGCCTCTCAGGCTTTGGCTCCCGGGCAACAACAGCAAACCTCTGAGCAGCTTTTTCCTAATGTCCTGAGTCGTTGCTACTTTTACAACGGAGGCACTTGTGGAACTTCTCCAGCAGCTGGTGTTCCATTGCATGTTAGCCCAAAAGTTGTTTCGTCAATCGTCTTACCAGATCAAAGACAATTTCAATTTCAATACAATAGTTATTCAGAACTCTCGCGAATTGTTTATCCCACCGGCACTTATCTGGAATATGGGTATTCAGGGTTGATCGGGGCAGCATCCAACGGCTTTCAAGAACCGTTGGGGTGGGGTGGGGGTGGTATTTACCGGAGAGTGTCATCCGTTAAAACAGTCGAAGCTTCAGGCCAAATAGTTAGTGAAAAAACTTTGAGCAATATACCTCAGCAGATACAACCATCGAGTACCATCGTTGACAACGTAACAATCGAAGTAAAAAATGGTCATGGAATGGTTCTAGGGAAAAGTAGGCACTATTTCTATGGAATTGGAATTTCATCGACTTGGCGCCATGGCAAAGAACATACAGTTGAGACTTTGGATCCTACTACTGGGATAGTTATTCGAAAAACCGAAACAAAATGGGAACAAAGAGCTCCGTTCCCATGGTGCGCAGGTTTATTACAGCAATACGCCTGTGATGAGGTAAATTGGCCTGGAAGTTCTCCGCCGGTTGACCCGAGAATTACTCAAGTCAAGACAACCTTGGAAACGGGCGAGGTTACAAAAAAGACATTTAGCTACGATCAGTACAACAACGTCACAGACACTTTTGAGTTTGACTACGGTGAGGGTCAGCCTGGATCGTTGCTGCGAAGAAGCCACATCGATTATGTAACCGATCCGATTTATACAAACAGTGAGGGACCTAATTTAAAGCGACTTCCCTCGCAAAGCTGGGTGTCTTCGGACGCTGCGGGAAACAATAAGGTTTCGCTGACACAGTTCGAATATGACAACTACACCCCGGATACGAATCACGCGGCTCTTATTTCAAGAAGTTCTGTTACAGGACATGACACAACAAGCTATGGAACAAACTTCACGTCACGTGGAAATATCACTGCGGTGACAAGCTATGCGAACGCATCAAGCATGACAGGAGGTGTAACTGGCTATTTTCAATACGATATTCTCGGCAATGTCGTGAAGAATATAGACGCTAACGGACACGCTTCGACTGTAAGTTATAACGACAACTTCGGTGCACCAGACAATAATGCCACCACCCATACAGCTCCGTCTCAACTAAACGGTCTTAACACGTTTGGATATCCGACAAGCACGACAAACCCAATCGGCTGGACGGCTCACAGCCAGTACGACTATTTCACTGGTGCACCCGTAAATACACAGGATATAAACGGCCTTATTTCAAAAACGATCTATAACGACGATCTTGATCGTCCAACCCAGACCGTTTCGGCTATTGGCACCGCGAACGAGATTCAATCCTCGGTTGTGTATGACGACGCGAACCGGAGAATCCAGAACACCAGCGATTTAAATGTTCTTAACGACAACCTGATTAAATCTGAGAGTTTTTATGACGGTTTGGGAAGAACAACAGAAGATCGGTCTTACAAAGACGGAGACTATGTTGCAGTTTTTACCCAATACGACGCCCTGGGCCGGGTAAAACAGGTTACGAACCCATACCGCCCGCTCAGAAATGAAACCGTACTGTGGACTAAAACGAAATACGACACCTTCAGCCAAGTGATCGAAGTTGAGATGCCTGACGGTTCGAAAACTACAAATTCTTATCTTGGCACGTCAGTTACTTCCACAGATGCTGCAGGTAAGAAACGTAAATGGGTATCGAATGCTTTAGGCAAGGTGACAAAAACAATAGAAGATCCTATTGGTCTTGATATTGAAACCGAATATGTTTATGACACAGCTGGAAATCTAAGAAGGACAATTCAAGGAAACCAGAATCGGTATTTCATGTTCGATTCGCTTGGACGGCTTATCTATGAAAAGCAAACAGAGTTAGAGGCAAATACATCATTTACTGTAACCGATCCCGTAACCGGTAATTCGAGTTGGTCAAAGAAATATGAGTACGATAATAATAGCAACATCCTCAAGGTGACGAACGCTCTAGGTGTTTACATGGAAGGCACATATGACGAGCTCGACCGCCTTATCGAAAGAGATTATTCAGATTTGACCCCGGACGTTGCGTTTACCTACGACGATCCATCGATTCCTTTCTCCAAAGGCCAAACGACCAAGGTTGCAAACAGTGTTTCAGAGACCAAATTTACCGGCTTCGATATTTTAGGAAGACTCCTACGACACGAGCAAGTAACCGATGGACAGACATACTCGACTGCTTACACTTATAATCTTTCGGGTGAATTGTTCGAGGAAACATATCCGTCAGGCAGAGTTGTCAGGAACATTCTAAACAATGACGGCGAGCTTTCGACTGTTCAGAGCAGGAAAAATGAGAATTACGGGTTTCACAATTATGCGTCGCATTTCACTTATAATTCAGCGGGCGCAATTGAAAGTATGCGGCTTGGCAACGGCCGTTGGGAGACCGCTCAATACAATAATGTCTCGCAAATCACGCAAATAGGCCTCGGCTCCACGGAATCAACACAAAATCTGTTGAAACTTGAGTTTGGATACGGCAATCCGACCCAAGACAACGGTTCGATAAAAGAGCAAAAAATAACTGTGCCGACTGTGGGCCAAACATCAGGCTTTACGGCCGTTCAAACATACGCTTATGATGAACTAAACCGAATATTGTCGGCTACCGAAACCGTCTCCTCAACCGAGACCTGGAAACAGACATTCATCTATGACCGTTTCGGCAACCGACGATTTGACACAAACGGTGGCAATACTACAACTTTGGGCACTTGTCCGACCGCTGTGTGCAATCCCGCGATCAATACTGCAAATAACAGGTTTTCAAACGGTCAAGGCTACAGTTATGATGCGAATGGCAGTTTGACGCAGGACGCGAATGGCTTTCAATTCTCATATAACGCGGACAACCAACAAACCAAGATCACGGATGCCCAGAATAATATATATGGCGAATATTTCTACGATGGTGAGGGACGCAGAGTAAAAAAAATTACTGCATCGGAGACAACTGTGTTTGTCTATAATGCCGATGCAAAACTTATTGCGGAGTACTCAACGGTACTATCGCAGACGCCGCAGGTAAGCTATTTGACAACGGATCACCTTGCCACTCCGCGAATAATCACAAACGAGAATGGCGAGATAACAGGCAGAAAAGACTATACCGCTTTTGGGGAAGAAATCGTTTCGTCTCAGAGAGCCGCCGGATTGGGCTACTCAAATCCCGGACAAACCAGAAAGGGATTTACGGGCTATGAAAAGGACGATGAATCGGGTCTGGATTTCGCTCAAGCAAGATATTACAAAGCGTTACATGGTCGATTTACGACAGTCGATCCGATGAACGAGAGTGCTTCACCAGACAAACCGCAAACCTTCAACCGCTATGCGTATGTAACGAACGACCCGCTCAATTACATTGACCCCAGCGGTCTGGAATCCTGTTCTGCGGAATTCAGTTATTGGGAGTGCGGCGGAGCTTCTGGCATTCGCAACAACCAATTCGGCGACTACTATGCTTTTTACAATCGGGAGTTCGGCGGACTGTCGGATAACACCGCAAACGCCATGGGGGCGCACATGGGGCGGGTCAACAAGGCATTCTACTCGAAGGGAAGTCCGTCAACCCACGAATCGGTTGTTGAGACATTTTTACAGCATTGGGCGGGTTACGACGACGGAAGGACCAAGGTTTGGTTTGAAAAAGGAGCCCTTGAGGTTCGTACGTTCCTGCCTCTAAGTTGGGTGAGGTTGAACCGGTTGCGGGACATCTCCGCCGCGCTTGCCGACAATTTTACACTCGGGCAGTATTCTAATCTGCAAAACATTTATTCCCAGTGGATGTATGGCACGGACGTAATCAAAACCGAATCAAAAGAGTACCAAGACACCGATACCGTGGTTATGATAGCCACCGCACCTTTGCCAGGACCTGGAAAAATTAAATCTGTTGTCCGGCATAGGAAAGCAATCAAATCGATTGTAAAAAATGCATCTAAGCCAGAGGTGAGGTTGAATGATCAAAAAATAGAGCAATTGCGTCGTGTGGTAAATAAAGCGGGAGGCAATCTACGAACCGAAAAAGGACAAAGAGGTACCATGAAAGGTGTTTGGCACAGCCAGGTCGAGGGCTTTGGTCCAAGGATATCTCATCGACACATAATACATTTGAATCAACGTTGAAAACGGCACTATGGAAAATCATATTCCTTCGGCGCTTATAATAAAAGGCTCTTCACTTCGCTTGCTTTTTGATGATGAGGTTCAATATAACCGAACCCGAGAAGCCGTAGTGATCGAGGGGACTAGAGCCGGGTTTCTCAGTCTGTCAAACGGTCTCAATTTTTACTCCAACAGTCTGGAGGATATAATTGAAGTAAGCTCTTTTCCGTTTATTAAATCCAAAATCAAGCTGTTCATCGAGATTGATGAATCCCTTGATGGGATTGATTCTGGGAATCTGATCAGGAAGGCAACCGATACTTTTATTTGGAAAATGTCCGAAAGGGAGATTTGTGTCGTTGCATCTAGCATTCACTCATTGGGTTATTTAAATTCGGAAATTCATTTTGACGATGAAAAAAACCTAGATGAGATTTCTATTTATTGCGTTGTTGGTTGAGGTTCGACTAAATGTTTAGCGGTTCTCGAAGAACACACCCGCATATAAACTCGTAAGATTATTATACCGGCGGGAAAAGGAAAAGCGGTCAGGGTAGAAAAGGTTATATTCCTATAGAATAATGATGAATTTATGGAAATATTTATGGATGCGATAAAAATAGATAACTTTGGTCGAGAACACCCGAACAAGGATTTTCCGCGCTTTAGAAGCCTTTCAATCGCCAGCGGAAATAAAATACAAAAGTTCTTAGAACGTAAACTGGGTTTGTCACCCGACTCGTCTTCCCTCGAATTAGTCAAAGAATTGCGTGCAAACTCCTCCTTGATTCCGGATGTGCACGCTGAGTCAGATACATTTAATCTTAGATCTACTCTTTTGAATGAGGGTATTGTTCCAAAAGGGCAGATGTTTATAAATTGGTATAGATTTGACCAGATAGATGAAATCAGTTTGGACGATTTATCAACCTACTTTGATGATATATGGTATCCGGCGGCAGATGATATTGACATATTTGACGATTCTATTTCGTGGATAATGTCTATCGGCTATTCAGGAGAGGTAATGATCCTAAGATTCGACGAGAGAAATGGATAACACGAGAAGGGAGTCCGGGAGAAGGGAGTCCGGTGTCACGTCTGCGATTCTGCGATATTAGCGAGGTATATTTTCTC
>CAZSEL010000049.1:0-34155 GCA_964605905.1 uncultured Chloracidobacterium sp.
CGAGATGGACGAAGCCATCACGCAGTACATCAAACGCAAATACAATCTGCTTATCGGTGAACGCACGTCTGAGGCGATCAAGATCGCTTTGGGAAGCGCATTTCCGCTCGACGAGCCGCTTTCGATGGACGTTCGCGGCCGCAACCTGATCGAGGGTATCCCCAAGACGATCACGATGACCGACGAAGAGATCCGCGAAGCTCTGTCTGACGCGGTTTCGACGATCATCAATGCCGTCCGCGTCGCACTTGAGCGAACGCCCCCGGAACTTTCCGCCGATATAGTAGAACGCGGCATCGTCCTCACCGGCGGCGGTGCGTTGTTAAAAAATCTCGATAAACGGCTGATGATCGAAACCGGCCTGCCGGTCGTCGTCGCTGACGATCCACTTTCATCCGTCGTGCTCGGAACCGGCAAAATGCTCTCCGACATCGAACTGCTGAAACGCGTCAAGTGGGATAATTCATTGATGACAGGAAGCTAGGAACAGTGGTCAGTGATCGGTTGTCAGTTGTCAGAAAGAACAACCGGCAACTGACCACTGACCACCGACCACTGACCACCGACAACTGTTAAATGGTTGAGCGAAGTCAACAGGAAGTTTGGAGATTGACGCCTTGGCTGGTTATTGTGCTGTGCCTTGGGAACTTTCTGCTGATGGCTTTCGACGCACGCGAGATCACGTCGGGACAGCGGATCATCCGCGTCTGGACGCAGACCGCCGCAGATTTTGTGCAATCGCCGGTAACCACTCTCTCCGCATCACTTTCAGGCTATTTCGGCTCGATATCGAACCTCCGTTCGGCTCAGACCGAAAACGACGAACTCAAGCAGAAGATCCAGGAACTTGAGGTCGAGCGCAAAGGCAAGGAAGACCTCGTAACCGAAAACGAGCGTCTAAAAGGCCTTTTAAACCTTAAGGAAACAAGCAAGATCGATGTATTGCCCGCACGCATCATCGGCCGTGATCCGTCGGTTTGGTTCGAATCGTCGATCATTAACCGCGGCAGCATGGACGGCGTCAAGCTCAATATGCCGATAGTGACCGACGGCGGACTTGTTGGCCGCGTCACGGCTGTTGGGCCGTTGACTGCACAGGTTGACCTGATAACGCACGATAAATCCGGCGTCGGCGCTATCGTGGGCGAGATCGGCGGCTCGAACGCGCTTGGCGTGATCGGCGGAACCGGCAAACGCGATGTTGTCGAGATGCGATATGTTCCCGGTTCTGTCGAAGTCCAGCTTGGACAGATCGTATATACATCAGGCCAGGACGGAATCTATCCCGCTGGATTAAAGATCGGCGAGATAGTCGATATCAAAAGCGGGTCGGCAACAACGCCGCACGTTATCACCGTTCGGCCCGCCGCAAGGATTGATGCGATGCAGGAAGTAGGCGTGCTCATCTATGAGCCGCCGCCGCGAGAAACGTTCGATCAAAAGCTGCCGAACGCTCTGAAAGACTCGAAAGGCAAATGAACAATCTCAAAATTACAATTGCCTTGATCATCGCCATCATTCTGCAATGGACGCTGCGGAACGTGGCTGAGCCGTTTGCGTATATCGATTTTCCGCTGATTATCGTCGTCTATGCCGCGTTGCAGCGTGATGCGTTAAAGGCGATCTTTTTCGGCACGTTTGCCGGTCTTGCCGTAGATGCCCTGAGCGGCGGGCTGTTGGGAGCGAACGGGTTCTCGAAAACCCTTATAGCATATATGGTTTCCGAGCTTGCAAGGCGTGTCTATATGGACAACCTTCTGCTCAGAATACCCGTCATAGCTGGAGCGTGTTTGCTTGACGATCTGATCTATTACGGCGTGCATAGATTGCTGGGGCAGGAGCCTTCGGGCCAGGTTTTGGTGATTATTTCGTACACGCTGATCGGAACGACCATTGCTGGAACGGCCATTTATGTTCTGCTCGATTATTTCCTTTCTGACCGCGGCCGTTCGCGAAGACGTGACTCGTTACCCAGCCGTCGGCAGACCAGACGCCGCAACCCTATTCGACTCAATAAATAGTGAGTTAAATTTGCCTTTATGAAGTTGAACGAATCAGCCCAAAATCTCGGCATCCGCATCGGGACGGTGCAGATCGTCGCGTTTGTACTGCTCACGCTGCTCGGGGTGCGGCTCTATTATCTTCAGGTCGTCAAGGGTGAGCATTTTAGCGAGCGAGCCGAAAATCAGCGAATCCGGCTGATACCGATACCCGCGGCTCGTGGTGCGATATTCGACCGCAACGGCAAGATATTGGTTGATTCGCGCCCGACCTTCAACGTCGTTCTTTCAAACGAGCCGATCAAATCGATCGATGTTTCCGACCGAATCGACGAATACGCAAACGGGCTTTCGATCGCCCGCGATTATGTTATTGAGCGCCTGAACGCGATCAAAAAACAAAACGATTTCGAAACGCTTGTCTTGAAAGAAAACGTGACGATGCAGGACATCGCCTGGGTCGAGTCCCACTTGCTCGAATATCCCGAACTCCGCGTTGAGCTCCGGCCGCAGAGGTTTTACCCTCACGCCGAAATTCTCGCACACGTTTTGGGTTACGTCGGCGAGATCAGTCCTAAACAGCTTGAATCCGAAGAGTATAAGTCCAAGGGTTTCCGGCCAGGCGACATCATCGGCAAGGGCGGCCTTGAGGAGTCGTATGACGAGCATCTTCGCGGCCGGCCCGGTTACCGCAAAGTGATCGTGGACAGCCGCGGCCGGCTTCAATCCGAGATCGAGCGTGTCGAACCGCAATCCGGTCAGGATATGATCTCGACCATTGATCTTGACCTGCAGATCGCCGCCGAGCAGCAGCTTGCAAACTCGGTGACCAAACGCGGGACGATCATTGCGATGGACCCGAACAACGGCGAGCTTTTAGTCATGGCGTCGGCGCCATCATTCGACCCGAACGTTTTCGTCCAGGGAAGCAAAACAAAAGAGGGCCGTCAGCAGATAGCAAACTATTGGCAGGACGAACGGCGACCGCTTTACAACCGCGCGATTCAGGGACGCTATCCGCCCGGCTCGACGTGGAAAATCCCTGAATCGGTCGGTGCGTTGCAGCAGGGTGTGATCACCGTAAAAGATTCGAACTTGGCATGCGGCGGCGGTATTCAGATCGGCAGCAAGTTTACACGCTGCATGGGCAGTCACGGCTCACCGCCGTTAAGCTATGCGATCACAAAATCGTGTGACGGATACTACTATCGACTCGGCCTAAAGATGAAGCTCGAAGGGATGATCGAGATGGTCGAGATGTTTGAATACGACAAATTGACCGGAGTCGATATTCCGAACGAAAAGCAAAGCCAGACGCCGAAATCGTTCAAACCGATCATAGAAAAACGCGACGGCAAATGGAACGATATTGAAACGGTATTCGCGTCGATCGGTCAGGTGACCGTAAACGTCACGCCGATCTCAATGCTCCGGGCTATCTCCAGCATAGGCGTACATGGCAAAATGTATGTTCCGCATTTTTTAAAGGAATTTAAGACTATCGGCTCCACCGGAGAGGAAGGAACTTCGAGCTACTTCCCCGAGCGGCAAGGCTTTGGATTCCAGCGGCCTGAACCGAAGATCATCCCGATGACTCCCGAACAGGAAGAACTAATGGTCAAGGGTATGTGGGCCGTGGTCAACGGCGGTGGAACCGGTGCCGGTATTGCCATTAACGGCTTTGATATTGCGGGTAAAACGGGGACGGCGCAGGTTGCGGCTCTCGGAAAAGATGTCGGCAAAAACAAAGACCACGCATGGTTTGTCAGCTTCGCTCCGGCGTATAAACCTGAGATCGCCGTTATCGGCCTGGTCGAAAATGTCGGGTTTGGCGGAACCCATGCCGCCCCGGCCGTTAAAGGTGTGTACGAAGCCTTCTTGGCAAAACGCAATCCGCCCGCGGACCCGAATCTTGTGGCGAGGAGATAAGTCTAGCGAGTCTGTTGAGTCTGTCGAGTCTATTGAGTCTGTTGAGTCTGTTGAGTCTGTTGAGTTTAGTGTGTGCGAGCTTTTCTTGAAAGCCTTTGAACGGAAAGACTCGACCGACCCGATAGACTCGATAGACTAATTTTATGGTAGCGATAATAGAAAAACGCGATCTCAGGGATTTTGACTGGCTGACGACCTTGCTGGCGGTCGCGATCGCCTCGTTTGGCGTTTGGCAGATCTATAATGCGTTGCCGTCCGAAGGATATTGGAGCAAACAGATCATCGGAATCGGCATTGCTCTTTTCGCGTTCGTGCTTGTCGCCATCAGCGATTATCGACGCATTATCGACGCCGCTCCGTTTTTCTATGCGTTTGCTTTGCTGCTGCTCTTTCTAGTGCTGACGCCGTTGGGCGTCGAGGTGAATGGCCAACAGGCTTGGCTGCGGCTGCCGGTTGTCGGGCAGTTTCAGCCATCGGAATTTGCCAAGATCCCGACAGTTCTGATGCTTGCAAAATATTTTGGAGCGCGTAAATCGGGAACGCTTACATTAAAAGAAGTGCTCGTAGGCTGCGCGATACTCGCCGGGCCGGTCGGCCTGATAATGCTCGAACCGGACGCAGGTCAGTCACTGACCTATTTCCCGATCCTCGGAGCCGTATTTTTCCTTTCGGCGATCAAGATCAGATACGTCATCATCGCACTGGTCGCCGCCGTTATATTTATTCCGGCGTCGTATATGGTCGGCGTCAAGACCGGCGTTATCAAGCGTTATCAACAGGAACGCATAATGGCGATACTCGACCCGGAAAGCGCCGATCCGCGCGGCTACGGCTATCACACCGTGCAGTCGATGATCACTGTCGGCAAGGGCGGTTTGTCCGGTATCAAGGGCGAAAGCGAAACTTCGCAGAGCGTTTTGAAATTTCTTCCCGAACCGCACACGGATTTTATTTTTGCCGTAACTGCTGAAAACACAGGCTTTGTTGGGTGTATCTCGCTGTTGCTTGCCTACGCGCTGTTGATCTCAAGATTTATCGGCGGTGCCCGCGAAGCTAACGAGCGCTCAGCAATGCTTGTTATAATGGCGATAGCGACGTCGATGGTCTTTCAGATATTTATCAATATCGGAATGACGCTCGGATTTTTGCCCGTCATCGGCGTGCCGCTGCCGCTGATGAGCGCCGGGCTGTCGGCTATTTTATCGACGTTCATCGCGATCGGGTTTGTTGTCGGCATTAAAATGCGGCGTTTTGTGAATTAGTAGTAGAGGTTTTATGGCTAGAGAAAGAAAGATAGTTGAGCGCGAGGTTCGCTCGGTCGAACATAAAAACGGTCGGGGAAGACGAGCGTTGTGGTTCGTGATGGCGCTATTGCTCGCCAGTTCGGCCGGAGCAGTTACCGGTTTGCTCGGGTCATATTATCTCAACAACTCGCGCTTTTCTGTCGAGGTCTCGGCACTTGCCAGTTATCGTCCGCCGCAGGTCACGACGATCTATGCCGACGACGGCGAAACTGTCCTGGCTGAATTTGCGATCGAAAAACGCATCCCGATCCGCGAAGAGGACATTCCACAAAACGTCGAAGACGCACTGATAGCAATTGAAGATTTCCGCTATTACGACCATATAGGCATCGACCCGTACCGCATTGCCGGTGTTGTGTTCAAGAATTTCACGACCGGCAAGATGGAAGGCGCCTCGACGATAACCCAGCAGCTTGCCAAAAACCTATTCCTATACAAAGACCAGACCTACACGCGAAAGGTCAATGAATGGATGGTCGCTCTCCAGATCGAACGCTTTTATACAAAGCGGCAGATACTTGAGATGTATATGAACTACGTTTTTCTCGGCGCCGGGGCCTACGGGTTCGAAGCCGGTTCGAAGACGTATTTCGGGAAATCTCTGAAAGACCTCACTCTTGAGGAAGCCGCTCTGCTCGCCGCGATTCCGAAATCGCCGGAATATTCGCCGACCAGAAACCTACAGAAAGCCGAGGCCCGGCGAAATATCGTGCTCGACCAGATGGCGAAATATTTTCCCGATCGATATTCGCAGGCCCAGGTCGATGCGGCAAAAGCACGCCCGATCAAATTAGCCGATACAGCCTATTATCAATCGCTTCCAAAATCGACCGCATGGGATTATCCGGTCGAGAACATCCGCAAATATCTCGAAGAAAAATACACGACCCGCGTCGCTCAGGGCGGCTTGAAAGTTTATACGACCATCAACGTCGAGGCTCAGCAGATCGCCACTAAAGTTATTCGCGAACGTCTGAGGGCATTTGATAGGGGACGCGGGTGGCGTTCGGAGTATCAGGATATTCTGCTCGACCCCGACGGCCAACCGCTTACTGACAGCAAGGAAATCGAGAGGGCATTGGGATCCTTCAAACACGCCGATTGGTACGGTGACGAATACGACGAGGGCGAATATATTAAAGGCCTCGTTATGAAATCGAACCCGCGCACCGATGAGGTGGGTGTCCGCTTTGGCCGCTATAAAGCTATTGTCGGCCGCGGAGACATGGGCCGCAGCGGAAAGCGTCCGGTGGACGAATTGAAACCTGGTATGCTTGCCGAGTTTCTTGTAATAAAAGTCGATGCTGCCACTCAAACACTTGAGGTTGAGTTAATGCAGGTGCCCGAGATTCAGGCCTCGATCGTAACTATTAACGCCAAGACCGGCGAGGTCGTGGCGATGGTCGGCGGTTACGATTATCAGACAAGCAAGTTCAATAACGCGACGCAAGGGCTGCGTCAGACCGGCTCGGCATACAAGCCGTTCGTCTATACGGCGGCAGTCGAAGACGGAATGACGCCCGACATGCTCGTCAGCGGCGCTCCGATAAAACGCGGCGGCTGGTCGCCGCATAATTACGACGGAACGCCGAGTCATCCGAACGTGCCGATGAAGATCGCATTGGCAAAATCGTACAATCTCGCGGCGGTTCATCTGCTCGAACAGGTCGGGGTTCAGGCGGGCGGTCAGATGGTTCGTCGGTTTGGTATCACCAATCCGATGGCGCCGAGTCTGCCATCGGCTTTGGGTGCGTCTGAGGCTTCACTGCTTGAAATGGTTGCCGCATATTCTGCGTTTCCGAATAAAGGCGTGCGGATGCAGCCTCATCTTATTCGAAAAGTTTACAGCCGTGACGGCACCTTGCTCGAAGAATTCGACGGTTCGAGCTCAAAGGTAACGAATGAGTACGTCGCCCTGACGATGGTCGATATGATGCGCGGCGTGACATCGGGCGGCGGAACCGCTCCCGGAGCGAGCGCGGGCGGGCAGCCATTGGCAGGAAAGACCGGGACCGTGAACAACCACACTGACGTATGGTTTATCGGCTACACGCCGACCTACGTTACCGGTGTTTGGATGGGCAATCCCTTGAGAAAAGAATCGCTTGGGAAAGGAATGACCGGCGGTGGAACGGCGTTGCCGATATTTAATGCTTTCATGAATCCGTTTATGAAAGGCAAACCGCGCGAAACATTCCCTCGGACTCCGGCAATGCCGTCGGACATGCGGGCACTGATGGAACGCAATAAACGTGAAGAGCTTGAAAAACTCGACCGAGCAGACTTGGCGGCGATCAAATCCGGTGCCATCGCTAACGAAACAAAACCGCCCGATGCATTGCCCGGCGATGCACCACCCGCAACTGGAGCTCCTGATACGTCAATCGAAACCGGTTCGGGCGTTACGACCGCAGAACCTGAACGCCCGGTCGTGGTGAAACCGCCTCCGCCGCCGGTCACCAAACCGCAAGACGATAAACCAGCCGCCCCCGAAGGCGGCAGGAGGAGAGGGAAGAAAGGGGACGGACGGTAGAAGAAAGGATGAGGGATAAGGGATAAGGGATGAGGGATGAAGCGAAAGAGGACTTGAATCCTACAGATTTTGATGATCGGACTCTCAAACAAAAACAAGAAGATCTCAAAAAGAGGTTAAAGGCGTATGCTCTACGCATTTTAAAGATTTATGACTCGCTCCAAAACACGGCTCAGTACACATTATTTCTCATCAGCTTGCCCGGTCGGGCACCTCGCCGGGCGCTCATTATCGCGAAGCGTGCCGAGCAAAATCGGACGCTGACTTTATAAGCAAAATCGAAGGTGGTTTGCAAGAACTAGATGAGAGTCATTACTGGTTAGAGTTATTGATCGGTGGGGATTATGTTTCTGACCATAAATTGCTGCCGCTCATAGAGGAAACCAACGAACTGATCGCAATTTTTGTCACAATAGTTACAAAAGTTAAGGTCAGAAAACTAAAATGAGGGAGACCTAATTCCCTCATCCCTCATCCCTTTTAACTTTGGCAAAACTTACCTAAATAATACGGCAGCATCTTCCGCCACCATGGCCAGTCGTGGCCGACGTCGTGGCCCCAGAGTTCGAGCAGATGCGGAATGCCTTTGGCGTAGAGCAAGCCGGAGAGTTCGCGGCTGCGGTCGGGGGCTTCGTAATTTCCCTGACCGGAAACGATGACGATAGAATCGGCGTTTTGCAGACGCGGCAGATGATAGTCGTCGTTGATGTTTTTCAGATACATCGCCGGGTTATTGAAATAGACGTTGTCGTCGTAATAGCCCTTGTCGAGGTAGTTATAAATGTCGTAGCTGCCGCTCATCGCGATCGTGCCGCGAAAATTGTCGGAGTGTTTGAAATAAGTGTTCGCGGCGAGAAACGCGCCCAAGCTGGCGCCAGTCGTCAATGGCTTTGCGTCGTCACCGCATTCGTTGCGGATCAGCGGCAAAACCTCGTCCATAATATAGCTGTCATAACGCGACAACATTTCGACCTTCCAGCTAGGATGCGATTCGCGATTTAGCAGACTGTATTTATTGACGGAATTGATCGAATACGCCCGGATCAAGCCCGCGTCGATAAAATCCTTGATCGAATCGACCAGATAAAATCGTTCGTACTCAAGATAGTCCGCCGCCGCCGTCGGGAACATGAGCAGCGGGTAACCCGCGTGTCCGTATGCCACCAGCGGCATGTCCATATTCAAATTGTGGCTGTACCACGAAGTTATATCGCGTCGCATAATGTGTCTGTAGCCCGCACGTGAGTTACGGCTCGTATCTAAAATTGAATAGTTGAGGTTAAGTGAATTTACGAGCGACCGCAAGTGCAAGGTTTTTCCTCCGGAATAAGTGAGAAGTGATAGCTGAAGAACACTTATCACTTATCACCCATCAGTTATCACTTATTCCGAAGAAAGTCTTTTATTGAGCGGCTGTCAGTTTCAACCCAGCTATCCCGGCAATGATGAGAAAAATGCACCCGACCCTGACAATGTCCCGCGGTTCGTCAAAAAGAACCATTCCCAATATCGCCGCACCGACCGTACCGATTCCCGTCCATACCGCATATGCCGTCCCGATTGGCAGAGTCTTAACCGCAAGGGACAAAAAATAAAGGCTCGCGACCAGAAGCAGCCCGGTAATAATGCTCGGCCATAGCTTTGTCCAGCCTTCGGTATATTTCAACCCGATCGCCCACGCGATCTCTAAAATTCCGGCGATGACGAGATATAGCCAGTTCATATAAATGGAGGGCAGGCTGTTAGCCTGCCCTCGACAGACTAACAGTCTGTCGTACCTACTTCACAACCGTAAACTCGCGCGTCGTCGAATTATACCCGCCGTTATCGACGACGTTTCCGTCTTTATCGACGAGTTCGAGTTTTATCGTGTGTTTTCCGACCGTCCAGCCTTGCAGCCAAAGCGGCCCCCATTTTTCGATAAATTTCGGCTCACCGCCGTTGACCGAATAACGGACGCGATATTCGCCGCCATCGCCGGTGAGCTTTGCGTTTGCCAGCCAGAAATCGATCATTATCGGATCGGCGTCCGCACCCGTGTATTCGCCTTTCGGTCGGCTGTAGGTCAGCAGCGGCTTAGTAATGTCGATGGCGCCGCCTGTAGATGCGGGCATGTCCTTACCTTCCGGAGTCCCTTTGGGTGCCGTAATAGTGTTTGAACCATTGCTCGACATCTGCTGGCCGCTGTTCGTCGTCGCCGGAATATCCAGATTCGCTCCGCCGTTCTTTACCGTGAACTTGACGACGTGAAAAGAATCTTCATTTTTATAGCTCTCATGCCACGGACGTGATGCAAAAACTCTCAAAGTGTGTTCGCCATCCGGCACGTTTCGCAGTTCAAAGGGTTCATCGACGTTGTAATAGGCCTCATAGGCCTGGTTGTCGAGAATCACATGAATGTGATTGCCCATTTTTGTTTGGGGATCTATTCCCGGTTTGTAACCCTTTAGGTCGCCGCCGATGGTTAACAGAACACGCACGGTCGAACTTTCAATAGTCGCACCATCCGGCGGAACGTTGATCTCCACCTCAGGCTGTGCCGAATCCTGCTCACCGCGTGCCGCCATCATGTCCTTGATCCGCTGAGGCGTTTCGATAGTGGTCAAGGTTACAGGCCCGGCCGGTGCCGCGTTCGTATTTCCAGTATTCGTGTGATTAGCGTGATTGCCGTCGGTCGCGCCGCCGCATCCAGAAAGTAAGATAGCTGTAAATACAGTAATCAGTAAAGTTATTCTGTTCATATTTCCCCCGTAACACTACACCGCAACAGCGTTAAGCTGTGGCGTAGATTCAGTTTCAATGACGCGTTTGATGCCGAACACGTCAGCAAAGTGTTTCACCAAATGATTTTCGACCTCGGCCATATCGACCTCACGCCCGAGCAGACGTTCCATCGACGTGACCGGCTCGCCCTCGCAGGCGATTATCCAGTTGAAATAGCTGAGATCGGTGTTCACGTTCAATGCAAATCCGTGCGTCGTCACCCATCGTTTGATGTGAATGCCGATCGCCGCGATCTTGCCTTCGGTTGTGTGAACACCCGTCAGCCCTTCGATGCGAAACGCTTCGATGCCATAATCGGCCATCGTGCGGATAAGCACTTCTTCAATGTCGCGGACATATTTATGAACGTCCTCGCGGTCGGGTGAAAGACTTATTATCGGGTAGCCGACAACCTGTCCGAGACCGTGATAAGTAACTTTACCGCCGCGATCGGTCTCGAAAACTTCGGCTCCGATATTTTTTAGAATTTGGGCCGTCGCCAAAACGCCGTTATCTTTCGAGCGGCGTCCTATGGTGAATGTGTGCGGATGTTCGAGTAGCAATAGATAATCGCTCTCTCGTCGAGCGATGACCTCAGATTCCAGCTCTTTCTGGGCGGCTAGCGCGTCGGAATAAGCCAAGCGGCCAAGACGGCGAACTTCTAAAGCCCTATTTTGCATCTTTCTTATGATAAAATTTTAGCACGCATTGAACAACGACGGAGAATACATGAAAACTGCACAACTATTTGTCTTAACAATTGCCGCATTGGTTTTATTTACGATTTCGGCCGATGCACAAAGAAGGCCAAGCCGCCCTGCTCCAAAGCCAAAGCCGACACCTGTCGTGCCGCTTGACGTTAGGACGGCCAAAGAAAAGGTCTCCAACCAGATATCGAACGTAACGCGATTTTCCGACGTTCTCGGGCCGATTGCCGCCAGCATCGAATCAATAGACAAGGAATCTAAAACGAGAAGGCTTAAAAAAAGCGAGATCGATGCGAATGAAGCAAATAAACAAAAAGTGCTGACAGCGATCCGTAATTTACGAGCGGGCCTTACCTCGCTGGAAACAGAATTTCGAACTAAGCCGAGGCTCCGAAAATATCTTTTAACCATCGACGGCATTACTGTTCTTGGAACACAATCGGAAGATTCCGCGCTTGCGGGCCGGTTTGTTGAATCGCGAAAGCCGCTGCTAGCCGTATTAAAAAAACTTTCGGATACGTTTGCCGCGATGCCTTAATAACAGGCAAAAGTAAAAATAAAAAGGCAAAACCCGGATCAGCGTTTTCGGGTTTTGCCTTTTTATTTCGGGTTCATCGAAATTCTAGGGTTTGACTAAAGCCGTGATCTTCTTTTCGAGTTCGCACGCTTCCATCTCGGCCTTTGTCGAATCCAGACCGAGTTTGGCTTGGATAAACTTTTCGGCGTCTCCCTTTATCAATTCGCCGTTCACGAGATTTACCTTGTCAGCGACTATTTCACCGCCGGTTTTGAGCGTTTTTGGCTCAAGAAAAACGTACCACGGTGAGCCCCATTTCCTCGCGTCACCCGCCGCACGCCGCTGTTTGAAATGAACGGTCGTTTCGCGTGCCGCCTGGGCGTCCGACTCGTAAACATTCGGAAAAGTCAGCCCGTACTGTGTAACGTGAGCCCTCATCTTTTCGACCGTGTCGTATTCGCCGACCCCGATGATCGCCAGTCCCTTGTCTTTATATTTGTCGTGCAGCTGCTGGACGAAAGCAAGGTCGTGCTTCCAGTTAGGACACCACGGCGCCCAGTAAACAACCATTACCAGTTTTTTGCCTCCGGTAAACTTTCTTAGGTTCGTCTCGCCGTTGCCGTTCAAATTCTTATAAGACCAGTCGCGATAACCGATCTCTTTTTCGACTATCGGCGACTGCTCATTCTGGCCAAACGCCGCGACAGCAAAACCAGCAACCAAAATAAATAACAATAAAACTTTCATATTATTACCCTGCGGAAAGCGTATAAGTTCAGACGGCAGAACACAAGCAAACGTTGCCGCGAAAGGTCAGAACCGCCTGCGTCAGCGGGTGGGTTGTTTTTAGGATTCGGACAGTACCGTGTTCTTCGGTCTGCTTGCCCCGCCAAACCAGTACACGATATTCAAGTAAATCCCCGTTATCGACGACAGCGCGACCAGCCCCGAAAATATCAACAGCAGCGTCACCTGCCATCTTCCCGCGAAAAAGTAGAAATGAGCCTCGCGAAAGAACCGCGTTTTAAGCGACGGCGGTTTTGAATTCGCCGCCACGCCGGTTTCAGCGTCGATAAAGATTGACTCCGCACCAAGCCCGCCGACCGCCTGATATTGCGGCCGTCCATCCTTCATCAACAGGGTTAATGCGGTCGTCGGCAGCGTTCGGCCGGCAAGCTCATTTGCCTTCTGCATAGCCTCGCCCGGCGACACCTTAATCAGGTCTGCTGCAATATTCTCGATCACGCCGCCCTCGATCGTGTTCGGCAGCGCATAAAGAAAACCGCTCAGAGCCCAGGCAAGCACCGGAACCGAGACGAGAATACCCAGAAACAGGTGCAGTTGATAAATGATACGTTTCATAAGTAGATGAGTTAAAATCCGTGTCTATCTGTGTTAATCTGTGGCTAGTTTATTATGTCAGACAAACCGACCGTTACAGACATTTTCAACCGTGCAGTAGAAATACGCCAGACGAACCCGAATGGTTCATATAAGGACGTTGCGGCTCAGCTTATTAGCGAATACAGCGGCAAAGACTTCCCCGCGACCGCATATCTGACCATTCCCGAACAAGATAACATCGTGCCCGAAGAAGACTGGACCGCAGGTTTGCCGGTCGTGCTTCGCGGCATTCAGAACGAGGACTGGAACGACATCGCTCACGGCATAATCATCAGTCTCGAACAGGTTGAAAACTACCCCAAACAATCCGGCCGCGAAGACGACCCGACAAAAGACTGGCGAAACCGCGGAACCCGCATCGCCGAAGCCGAAGACAAGGTTACCGAAAAATGGATGCCCGAAGAACTAATGGCCGTCGCAAAACGGAACATCGGTTAGTTTCCCTTATAACGTAAAACGAAAAGTGTAAAACGGGTAACTATCCACTCTACACTTTCAGCTTTACGTTATCAGGGAAAGAAATCTGTAGTCCGTCGCGAGCCTCAATTACATCGCACATTGGCGAATACGCGCTAACTTCTTTCTGAAAATCCACATTGTCCCACTCCGGATAAAGATGCGTCAGAACGGCACGTTTTGGTTCGGCTTTTCGAATTAAATACATCGCCTCGGCGAGTTCCAGATGCTTTTCGACCGGTTTATTTTTTACAAACGAACACTCGGCGATAAATAGATCGACGTGCCTTGCAAACGCAGCCAGCGGTTCGTGAAAACCTGTGTCTGATGTATAAACCATCGTCGTGTTGTCCGCGTCGCGAATGTGAATAGCGTGGCTTTCGGGCGTGTGCGGCGTTTTCATCGCGACAGCCAGAACGCTCGGAAATATTTCAAATTTCTCTAACGTTTCCATCTCGATTACTTCAACCGGAAAAGGCTGTTCCGTCAGGCCGTAATCGTTCACCGCATCGAATTTTTCGATCAAATCCCGCAAGCCTTTCGGGCCGAATACCCGCAAGGGCTTTGTCCGCGATTGAGTGTCGGGAGCGTATTTAGTTCCAAACAAAAGCGGAGCGAGTCCGCCGCAATGATCGAGATGAAAATGAGAGATCCATATTGCGTCGAGATTTGCCCAGTCGCATTTCTCTGATGCCATTCGATGAATTGCCGATGGCGCACAGTCGAGCAGCAGCGTGCCGGCTGACGTTTCCAGCCAATATGCTGAACTGCTGCGCGCCGCGTGAGGCACCGATGTTCCTGAACCGAGGACGGTTAATTTCACGGGTTTATTTTAACAGGATGGACAGGATAACAAGGATAGAAACCAATACTTTATTTATCCTGATGGTCCTGTATATCCTGATTGAATAAATGTTGTGATAGATTAAATCGATGAGCCAAGTAGATATTCTCGCTGTTTTTGCGCATCCGGACGATGTAGAACTAACCGTCGGCGGGACGATGCTGAAGATGAAAAGTCTTGGCTACCGGACCGGCGCGCTCGACGTAACAAAAGGCGAAATGGGCACGCGCGGAACTGTCGAGGGCCGTGCTAAAGAGGCCATCGAAGCGGCAAAGATCTTAAAACTCGACGTTCGTGAAAATCTGGAGTTGGCCGACGGCCATGTGTTTGTTGACGATGCATCGCGGGCAATGCTCGTCCATGTATTGCGTCGGCTAAAACCGAAAGTTGTACTGACTCACCAGCTTGGCGACCCGCATCCTGACCACGATCATATTGCACAGCTTGTCCGCGAATCGTCGCGACTTGCCAGTATGAAGAATTACGATCCCGAATCCGGCAATGAAAAGATCGCAGTTCCGCGTGTCGCACACAATATATTTTCACGGCATGCGCCGCTATCTTTCGTTGTGGATATTTCGGAATTTCTTGTCGATAAAATGGCGGCGATTCGCGCACACAGTTCGCAATTTTACGATCCTAATTCGACCGAACCGGAAACTCGTCTCACAGATAAACGCTTTCTCGACGAGCTTGAAAATCGTTCCCGGTATTTTGGCTCACTTATCGGCGTCGAGGCCGGCGAGCCGTTCTTTGTCCGCGAGGCATTGAACATAGCGGACCCGATAGGCCTGTTGACGCGTCCGATGAATTTGTATTCTTAAGTACAGCGGTTAGCCTGTTGCTGAGACAGACTAACAGTCTGTCGTACATAATGACCGAACTCGTTCCCGAACAGATCGAACTCGATAAAAAACTCCGCGTACTCGACCGGTTGAAAGACCGGCTTGGCGACCGCGAAGAGGACGTGGCCGATCTGCGCGAACAGCTCGGACGTTTTGAGGCTCGATACACGATGGAGGTCGGTAGGCTTTACGCCGAGCAGGATGAGATCGATGCCGAGATCGCCGAGGAAGAGTTAAAACTTGTTCCCGATGACGAAGAGATCAAGAAACGCGTCGAGGAACTCCGCCGCATCGCCGAGGAATCCGCCGCTCGTCTCAAAGCTGCCGAAGAACAAGAATCAGAGAAGTGGGAACCGACGCCGGAAGCGAGAAAGGCGTACCATGATCTCGCCCGCATAATCCATCCCGACCTCGCGCTCGATAACGTCGAAAAAGAGCGCCGTCACGGCCTGATGGCCGAGCTTAACGAGGCTTATACATCGGGAAATCAGAGCAAGATGAATAGGCTCGCCGCTGAACTGCGCGTCAGCCCCGACGCGGTCAGGGGCGATGCGGTCGGTGACGATCTTGTCCGGGCGATCCGCCAGATCTATCAGATAAAGCGGCGGTTCACTGAGATCGACAGTGAGATCTTGAACGCCGAAGCCTCAGAGCTTTACGAACTTTTTCAAAAGTGCGAAGCAGAGGACGCTGAAGGCCGTGATCTGCTTAATCACATGGCCGAGCGCGCAAAAACGCACATTAAGAAGACGGCTCGACGCCTCGAAAATCTACGAAATGTAACAGCAGCTCAGGAAGATCACGTTAAGGAAAAATACGGAATGGACATCGGCGATTTTCGTAAATGAGGCCTTCTTTCCTTCCTCATTTGTTCTGTGGTTTATCTTTTTTAACCACTGAACAAGATGAACAGGAAAGAACAAGAAGCCGAAAACCTAAATGCTCTGTCCCGCGGCAAAGCCCGACGCCCACGCCCATTGAAAATTGTAACCGCCGAGCCAGCCAGTAACATCGACGACCTCGCCGATAAAATAAAGTCCGGGCGCCTTTTTTGATTCCATTGTTTGCGACGACAACTCACCGGTCGAAACACCGCCAAGTGTGACCTCGGCCTTGTCCCAACCTTCGGTGTCGCGAAAACGAACTTTCCAATTGTGAATGGTTTCGGCCGCCTGCTCAATATCGCGATTGCTCAATTCATTGATCGGTTTGTTTGGCAGCATTTCGGCAGCAAACGTATCGGCGAATCGTTCGGGCAAAAATTGTTTCAGGAACGTAGATGTCAATTTTTTACTGCTGCGATCGGCGGCTATCAATTCTGCGATTGAACGGTCCGGCATTAGATCGATCGACATTTCCTCGCTGTTGTTCCAATAGTTCGACGCCTGCAATATCGCCGGGCCGGAAATTCCTCGGTGCGTAAACAAAATGTTTTCACGAAATGTTCGACCGTTTGCCGTAACCTCGGCCTCGAGCGATACACCCGGCAGACGTGCGAGCGGCAGACTTCGTTCAAATACCATCGGTACAAGCGAAGGCCGCGTCGGTTCGATCCTTAATCCAAACTGACGTGCGATCTTGTATCCAAACTTCGTCGCGCCGATCTTTGGAAACGATAGGCCGCCCGATGCAATTACAACGCTTTCAGCTTTAAAGTTTCCGCGATTAGTCTCAACCTCAAACTGCTCGTTCTTTGTGATCGATTCGACCGTGCAGTTTGCTTCGACCCGCACCCTTGCCCGTTTGCATTCCTTCAAAAGCATCGCAACGATCTGGTCTGATCGCTCACGGCAAAATAGCTGGCCGAGCTTTTTCTCGTAAAAATCTATACGGTGCTTTTTGACCAGTTCGACAAAATCCTGCGGCGTGTAACGGACTAGTGCAGATTTGCAGAAATGCGGATTGTTGGAAATGAAATTTTCGGGCGACGTGTTGATATTCGTAAAATTACAACGCCCGCCGCCGGAAATGATTATCTTTCTACCGACCGCCGCGTTGTGCTCGATAACCAAAACCCGCCGTCCACGCTTTCCGGCCTCAATAGCGCAAAACAATCCGGCCGCACCGCCGCCGATGATTATGGCGTCGTATTTCACGGCCGGTAATGTTTATCTTTCAACGTTTCCAAAATCGATATTTTGTCGGAAATTTCTTCATACTCCAAAATTTCATTCAAATATCTATTGATGTACTCCCAATCAAGTTGAGTTTGTTTGATCAGGATGGTTTCAAGATCGGCAATGTCACGGCTGCGTCCCGCGTATGTTTTCATGCCAACCAACGTTTCTGCCGAACAGACACGCAGGGAAAGCTCCGGAGTAAAACGCTGGAATGATGAACGCTCGTACTCTTCGCCAAGATCACTTATGCCATTGAGCATCATATCGATGTCTATGCCGCCGGATGACCTTAGCAACAGAATTCTTGCGGTCCTAGAAAACTCAGCGGCGGCCTCGACGCTCATGTCCCGCGGTTGAAGAAGCGTCAAGAGTCTGTCGATTCTTTCATCCTCCTTAACCAACCCGGTGAATACCGTCAGATCGATGTCGGTCGTTAATCTAGGTTCTCCCCATATTTGAACCGCAATGCCGCCGACAAAAAAGAATTCCCAGCCCTCATTTTCGAGAACTGATTGCAATGCCGCAGCTTCCTGAAACAGAGTCCTCATTTATTCATCTTCGCCATAAGCTTGCCGAGGTGTATCAGTCCTGTCGTAGATTTTTTCCAAGTTTGGTATTTGGCCGATTCAAAGGCGTCTTGCAATATCGGGCCATCTACAAGGATATCGCTTGATCGAATTCGTTTAATTCGAAGATCGTTAAAATATTCGTCATAAATTCGCATTCCGCGAATCATTCTGACGATGTCAGGAATTTCAGCATTCATTCTATAATTCTAACAAATATCGCTCATTCAAAATACCCAAATGATGCCGGACGTGTCCGGCCATGATGAACGCGAGTGCGCGGACGGAAACTGGGTTGTCACTCGCGATGCCGGTCAGGTCCCAGTCTTCATCGCGAAGGCTTTTAACAAGTGCGACATTCGAACGCCGCTGGTGCTCGAATTCTTCCAATAGGTCGGCGAAGGTCCGGTCGTTTGAACGTCCGTTCGTCACGTAAATGTCCTGATCAAAGCTCGATAGCGGAGTAGTATCGCCGTGCGAAAATCGATGGGCGCGATACGCAAAGACTCTTTCGGCGTCGATCAAGTGGCCGAGCAATTCCTTGATAGTCCACTTGCCTTCGGCGTAGGTGAATGTACCTTTGTCCTCGGGAATGTCAGCGCAGAAAGCGGAAAGCTGTTCAGGCTGATCGGAAAGTACATTCACGATATCGCTTTCGGGAACGAGCGAAACATAGCCGCTGTAAAATTCGGCGTACTCTGTGTTCTCAGGTCTATGCATATTGCGGTATAGTATCAAACAGTCTTCGAAAATCTTAATTAATCAGGGAGAATACTATGAAACGAGCAGCATTTATTTTCGCGGTCGCGATCCTGGCCGTTTTCACAACTTCGCATAGAGAGACCGGAGCGGTCGAGCAGCAGTTTGCCGAAAAGTTTATTGTCGCCGGACAAGTGGATAAAAAGGGCGAATCAGGCGTTTTCGAGTTTGATAAAGCACACACATTTATCGGTTTTGAGGTCAACCACCTGGGGTTGATTGACGTTCCGGGACATTTCCGCGATATCACAGGCTCGATAAATTACGATGCCGCCGACGTTTCGAAATCGACGGTTACATTTACCGCAAAAGCCGCAAGTGTGGATACGGGCGTCGAGGCCCGCGACAACCACCTGCGCAGTGCAGATTTTTTTGACGTCGCCAAGTTTCCCGACGTAACGTTTACAAGCAAAAAGGTCGAGCGGCGCGGCGACGATATAGTCGTAACCGGCGATTTCACGATAAAAGGCGTCACCAAATTGATCACGTTCGATTTCGACATCAACGGCTTTTTGCCGGGCAGTGAGCGAAAGGGAATGACAATGGGCGTCAGCGCCGACACCGAGATCAACAGATTTGATTATGGCGTTGATTACGGTAAAAACGCTCCGGCCGGTCGCCCCGGAATCGGCAACCGCGTCGAGATCAATCTGCAGATCGAAGCCGTAAAAGCCAAAGCCGAACCCGCAAAAGCGGCGGATACCGTTGGGTAAGCCCAAGTTTGAGTTGAAGACAAAAGCGGTTTGTCTACTTTCGAGGTTTCACTGAAACATATTTCATCGAAGGTGAAACAAAACAAAATTTAGCGAGGCGGCTGTCCGTTTAGGGTCGCCGCTTCGTCGAATGAGATGTCGTAGATCGCGTAGCTTTCCCAGTCTTTGTAATCGAAATGCCACCATTCGTTCGGGTTGACCGTGAAGCCCTCGGCCTCCATTAGTTTTCTAAGTAATTCACGATTCGCTCGTTCTTCCTCGGCTCCGCCGGCATAGTCTGGCGATGCACGCTCAGTAAACTCGTCATATTCGGAAGGCATCGGCAGCAGCTTGCCGGTCTTTAGGTCAAAAATGCTCAGATCGACGGCACAGCCGCGATTGTGTTTTGAGCCTTTTGCCGGGTCGGCGACAAACTTTCGCTGCTCCGGAATAACCGTTTCCCAAAACAATTTTGTTATCGTCCACGGACGGTAACCGTCAAAAATAACTATTCCCAAACCCTTTTTCTTTAGTTTTTTATGAACCTTGGCCACCCTTTTCGCAGCCGGTTTCTGCAAAAAGGCGCGAGCCTGAGGATAAACTTTTTTCCCTGTAAAATTGTTTTGGGTGGCATAGCGGATGTCGAGCTTTATCGTCTTGTCAAGCGTTATCAGTTCTATCAAGTGAGCCTCTTGTTTGTTTTCTTCTTTTGGCGGGCCGGTTTGAGCGGACGCTACTGAGACAAGCAGAATGAAAACAAAAAGTATCCTCAGTTTTCCTACTTGTGTCATAAATCAAAACTTATCACACGGCGCGTTGAAAATCTTCTACGCAGATTTTATTCTTATAATATGCAGGAATCGAAGCAGCCGACCAAAACATCAGCCGTCCGACGCTGGCTAAAGCGTTTGGGCTTTTGGGGCTTTATGTTTTTCTTTGTCAAAGGTCTGCTGTGGCTGATCGTCCCGGCGCTCATCGCCTATTTTTCGCTTGCCTGATAATAATACCTTGAAGCCGAACATCCTTGGAATATGCTAAACTTCTGAATAACCTATGAATCTTACGCTTACCACAATTTTCCAGAAAGTTCCTGAGGGTTATATCGGCTATGTCGAAGAGCTTCCGGGTGCAAACACTCAGGGCGAAACGCTGGAAGAAACTCGCGAAAATCTAAAAGAGGCCATCGAACTCGTCCTTGAGGCAAACCGACAGCTTGTTTAGAAACACCGTCCTAACTTATGGTTTTTCGTCATCGATCACTATATCGTCTTCCCCCTCGACAACCTTGACGTCGGTACCATACTTCTGATATCCCCGAAAGCGGATAACGTTGCGTGTTTCAAATAAGCGATTCTTCTCACGATACGTGATTCGTATATCGGACGAAATCGGCAACAAATATTTTTCATTGTTGATAGTGATCCATTCGTAATCGATTTTACGTTTTGCCGACGGACAGGGAAAATTTCCGGGAATATCGGTAAAGTCACTTTCCATTCGAAGGACGCGAAAATTTTCGCGATCAATCCAGATACGCCCTTTGATCCCGAGCTCGGTAGATTCAGAAGTACAAGCTATTTCCAGTTTTATCTTGCCCTTTTCGATCAAGAAATCGTAGGTTATCGTTTTTCGACCGCGAACCACATCTGAGTCAACAACGTCGAATTTCGCCTCGGTTTCCGTTTTGAAGATGTCTATAAGTGCCGTAACAAATTCGCCGGTCGAGCTTGCTCCACCTACTTCGCCATAACTTTTTTTAGCTTCCGGGTTGTTCTGTATAACGCCGTTAAGGGAAAGCACGTTATATTCTTCCTCACCCGACGAGCGATAACTCACTCCCACGACCAGCCGATCAAGATTTTGAAAAGTTCCCGTACCGGCATAAGCTGCCGAACGCTGGATCAATTGTTTGACGACAAAATCGGGCATTTCGCCGACCGCGGCAAGCGTTCTTTCGCGTGCTTTTGTTAATACTTCGGCGGATTCGGCGGCGGATGGTCGTTGATAGGCGATCGGGTCTTTTCTGCGTCGATCTGCCTCTTCGACAACGCTCTTTACCTCTTCGTCGTTTCTGCTCTTGGTTCTTGTTAATGAGCGTAAACCATCCGTCAGGGTGAACCCGATACCGCGAGTTCGCACCGCTTCGACCAAATCAGATTTTGCCGAGACATCTTTCTCGACCGAGTAAAGCAATTTGACAAACTCCGGCTGCGTCAACGGTTTTGCCTGCCCGAACGCGCTTTGTGACAAGATCAAAAAACCCAGAACTATAAAAAGTCTTTTCATTGCGGAATAAGATGTTTCGCAGGCCGCTATCGTTTGCTTTGTAAGAGTGACGGCTTTAGGCGTTCAAAGCGGAACGGCTAAAGCCGTCACTCTTACAAAGAAAAAAGCGGAGATCGCTCCCCGCTTTTATCTGTGTTAAGAGAAAGCGAGTCCTAGTTGACCCACTCCTCTTCGTAGTTAAGCTGCCAGTGCCTGGTGACCCATTCCTGGGCAGCGTCCATTGCCGTTACTTTCCATTTCTTCAGGTTCTGAAGAACATTAAGTGCCGCAAGCGGTTTACTCGGGTCGCGCTCAACGCGGATAACCTGCGTTTGAACCTCGATCAACGTCTTTTCGTCGTCCAGAATGCGAAGCTTAACCTCGCTTCCAACCGGCGGAAGTGTCTCCAAATTAACCAAAGCGCTCGATTCGCCGATATTTTCGGTCGTTCCAAGTACCTTGATCGTTTTTCCGCTTTCGCTGTCAACCCAACTTGCCAATACCGGCATGTTTGCCAATATACGATGATGCAACGGTGTTTTGTATGATGATGTTGCGTATTCTATTTGTGCCATATTAAATTTCCCCCTTTTTCACTGGCTCTTCACTGCTGATGAGTCAAACAGCGCAGTTTATGCCGACAAATCTAAACTAATCTTACAAAAAAGTCAAGTATTTATAAAAAACTGATAACTTGTGTTAAATCAATAGTTTACACTAACTCGACAATTGTCTGTAACATTAAATTCAGGTAATTTGTGTATTTTTTCACAAATAAATTACAAAAGTTGGCGAATTCGATCTTTACAAAGTATTCTCTGAGGCAAATTCTACCCGAATTGCCGTCGAAATTTTTGTCTCCGGGTGGCTTTTCATTCACTGCATCACCAAAAGACGGCGAATATTTAACCCTAACGTAACGCAGCGATGCTAGCCTGACAATGATTCAGATATTTTCATTTATCACGCTTTTTAGGAACTTAAATTGCCTAACTCAGGTCGTTCGCGCTATACCCGATTGGCCATCGTTCGTTCAAGAATTCAGAGCGAATCTGATCGACACGCTAAGGTTATGTGCTGGAACAGTTACGGAAAGCAAGCAGGAACGGGAATTTATGGTATTTGTGCGCCCGATAACATACTCTAATCGCGCGAATCCAAAAAGCAAAAGAAAAATCCAAAATATCTGAATATCGGCATTTTTTTAGAAATCAATTAAACATTTGACGAGGTCAAAAAATCGAAATGACTAAACTTTTTACTTTTAGATTTATATCCTTGGCGATACTGTGCCTGGCTTTTAGCTCCGTACAGTTGTTCGCTCAATCGACCGTCACCGGCGGCATCAACGGCCGCGTGACTGATCCGCAGGGTTCGATAGTTCCAAATGCAGCCGTCACGGCGACCAATTTGGGAACCAACGCCGCGGTTACCGTCACCGCGACAGACAACGGAGACTTCCGTTTTAACAGCCTTCAGCCCGGAACATACAAGGTCGAAACGACCGTCTCCGGTTTCGCACCGGCGGCCGCAGAACAGGTTGTTGTCGAAGTCGGACAGTCAACCCAGGTTAATTTCCAGCTCCAAGTCAGCGGAGCCACAGCCGAGGTCGAGGTCACAGCCGAGGCCCCGGTTATAAACACGAGCGACAATGCAAATACTACCAGTATTAACCAAACATCGATCAACGAGTTGCCGATCAACGGACGCCGAGCATCGAACTTTGTTCTCCTCGCTCCATCGACTGTACCTGATGGTACATTCGGCTTGATAAGCTTCCGCGGTATTTCTGGGTTACTGAACAACAGCACTGTCGATGGCGGCGACAACAACCAGGCTTTCTTTTCGGAAGAGCGCGGTCGTACACGCATCAATTACGTGATCAGCCAATCTGCAGTTCGTGAATTTCAGATCAACGGGTCGAACTACTCAGCGGAATACGGTCGCGCGGCCGGCGGCGTAGTTAACACCGTCACCAAAAGCGGCACCAACGAATTTCACGGCGACCTTTTCTACTACAACCGCAACAACCGTAATGGTGCCCGCAATCCGCTTGCCTTTAGAGACATAATCGTAAACGGTGTTCCAACTAAGATTCCGGCCAAACCAGTTGACCTTCGTCAGCAATGGGGCGGCGGTGTCGGCGGACCAATCATCAAGGATCGTCTCTTTTTCTTTTTCAGCTACGATCAGCAGAAACGAAACTTTCCGGGTCTGAGCATCTTTGACTCGCAGACTTTCCTCAGTGTTCCGACGGCAACCAGAACCACTTTGTTAGCTCGGGGTGTTACAAATCCACAGATTGACAGTACGGTTGCGTTTCTTTCGACGCTGGCAGGCGAGACGCCTCGAAAGGGTGATCAGACACTGTTCCTGCCGAAGATCGATTGGCATATCAACGACAAAAATGTCTTCAGTATCAGCTATAACCGGATGCGCTGGGATTCTCCGAATGGTGTTCAAACATCGCCAACAGTTAATAGGGCTCGTTCGAGCTATGGCGACGATTTTGTTTCGGTCGATTCTATAAATGCGCGGCTTCAGTCGACGATATCAGCGAATATCCTGAATGAGGCTCGATTCCAATATGGACGTGATTTCGAACGACAATTCAGCACGGAACCGCTGCCGGGCGAGCCAACGACAGCACTCGGCGGCACTCGTTCGCCGGCGATCTTTATCAATGGTGGTCTTAATTTCGGTACGCCGAACTTTCTGGAGCGAGCATCCTTCCCTGATGAACGAAGAATTCAGTTTGCGGACACCGTGACTTGGATCTCAGGACGTCACACAGTCAAATTCGGCGGTGATGTAAATCGTGTTACTGACGACATCCAGAACCTTTTCACAGGGGCCGGATCGTATTCGTACAATAATATTGGTGATTTCATCCTGGATTACGTTAATTCTCAATCCGCTCTTCCGGGTGGAACGCGTTGCGTAACACCCGCATCACCGCCACTTCCGCCAGCACCCGATCGTTTCGCTGGCCGATGTTATACAAGCAACTTCCAGCAAGGTCTCGGAGTGCTCGGACTAAAGTTGAAAACGTGGGACTATAACTTCTTTGTTCAGGATGATTTCCGTATCACTCCGCGTCTGACAGTCAATCTCGGCCTTCGATGGGAATACATTAAAATGCCGGAGGCTCAGCTGCCGAACACCACCACGACCGGGACGGTGAACAGCACGACCGTAATTCCGAACGATGGGCGAACGATCGGAGAGGCTACATCGAACCTTCCGGATGACAAAAACAATTTTGGGCCGCGTATCGGTCTTGCTTACGATGTTTTTGGAGATGGCAAAACCAGTTTTCGTGGAGGATACGGCATCTATTTTGGCCGAGTGCAGAGTTCGACGATTTACAACGCTTTGATCAACACGGGAAACCCGGCCGGCCAGACGCTAGTACAGTTTTCGGCTACCGCTGTGGGGGCTCCGATATTCCCGAATGTTCTCGCTTCTGGGTTCCGACCGGGCGGGATCAATTTCTTTTCGCGGAACTTTCAGTCACCACTAATTAGCCAATATGACGCAATTCTTGAGCATCAGCTGATGAAGAACACTGTCGTTTCTGTTTCTTATATTGGCAGTCTGGGCCGTAACCTGCCGACGTTTTTTGACATGAATTACGAACGTGATCCGATGAGGCCTAATGCCACATATTCGGTAGTTGGCGGACCATTCGGCGGCCAGACGGTAAGACTCCCGTTCTATCGCCGAGTTATCGGCGATCAGGCGATGACCCGAATTCAAAGCACGGTTAAATCTGAATATAACGCACTTGTGTTTCAGGCAAACCGTCGCTTTACGGATGGTCTTCAATTCCAAGCCAGCTATACGTTGTCGAAAGCAACAGACACTAACCAGAATTCAGCTACCTTTACTCAGACAAATAGTCCGTATGATATTTTTGACGGAAGTTATGATCCGGGACCAACCAATTTCGACCGTCGTCACAAGGTTGTCGCAAGCGTTGTTTGGGCACCGAACTTCTATAAAGGAAGTAAGACTTCGGTCGGCAACTATCTGTTAAACGGCTGGTCTCTTTCGCCGATCTTTACGCATTACTCTGGAAGCCCATTCAACGGCACTGTTTCGGGTGCAACGCTGAACGGGACCAATGGAGACAACCGTTTTCCGCTGCTGAAGCGAAATGCCTTCCGGCTTCCGAATCTTCAAAACATCGACGTTCGGTTATCGAAGCGATTTAGATTGACGGAGACGGTGAATCTTGAGTTTCTGGCCGAAGCCTTTAATATCGTTAACCGGACCCATGTGTTCAGCCAGTTCAACACGTTGTATGCGCGTACCGGCACATTAAATACTGGCACGTTAACGCATGATACGCGGTTCGGTACAATTAACGGAACGGACAGCACTCTATACCGCGAACGCCAGATTCAGTTCGCAGCACGTTTTCAGTTTTAGTTTTTCTCTCACGAGAAAAGCATTTTGCGGCACGGTTCTTTGGGATCGTGCCTTTTTCGTTAGATCGACAGTTACTGTCTTTCAAAAATCCTTTTTCTAAAGCCACTGTAAATGATAGCCGAGTTCGAGAAGTTCGACGGCTCATTTATACCTAACAATGACTTATTTATACTTAACATTGGCTCATTGTTAGCTAACATTAAGCCATTTATAGCTAACATTGGCTTACTTTTAGCTAACTTTGCTCCATTTATAGATAACATTAGCTCATTGTTAGGTAACATCGGCTTACTTTTAGGTATAAATGAGGCAAAAACACATGAAAATTCGGCGTTTTGTAATGTTTTTGCCTTATATTTCGTTATACACGAGTTTAAGTTAATTGAGGTAATCAGCTTATAACAAAACACTTAGAGGTCTTAGCCAGATTCTTGGTCGACTCTGGTGTTAAGAAGAAGATGTTAAAATAAATTAAAAAATAACTTGACAGGATTCATCCGCTCGGATTATCGTCAATGCAACTTTTCTTTTTTTAGCTCAGATCGTTTTGATCGAAGCTATTTTTTTAATCAATAAAGACTTTCGTTTCCGCCCTCTCGGGATTCGATTACGTGGAGATCAATGCCGAAGAATTTCCCTCAGCCTGTCGGTGATACCGGACCAAACTGGAGCCAATTTATGTCGAAAATAAGTTCTACCGAAAGGCGGAAACGCATCGTCGCGGGTCTTGCCGTGTCTGCCGTCGTGTTGCTGATCGGGACGGGAGTCTTTGCCACGAACGGGTGGTTCCCGGGCAAAGATCCGCTGTCTAGTGAAAGAACCGGTTGGTTTGGTGCAAAGCTGCCAAAGAATGCCCCGAGCAGCTGGAATCCGCTTGCCACCGCCCCGCCGACACCGACTCCGCAGCTTAGCAAAGAATATATTTACGCGGCGGGATCACGACTACTCGCGGTCGAAGACGCGAATGCAAACGCTGCACCGCCTGCCGATCTTGCTGTCTGGAGGCCGTCATCTGGGGTCTGGTATGTTTTAGGCGGGGTTCCCGGATCTCAGCAGATAACTTTCCCTTTTGGGCAGAGCGGCGATATTCCTGTTCCCGGCGATTACGATGGCGACGGTAAAACCGACTTCTGCGTCTTCCGGCCATCGGACAGCATTTGGTATATTGTCAATTCCTCAACCGGATCGCCCGCATACGTGCCGTTCGGCGTGAGCACCGACAAACCGGTGGCGGCCGATTTCGACGGCGACGGTCGAACCGACGTTGCGGTGTTTCGAGGCTCGTCAGGAAACGGAACCTGGTACATTCTCCGAAGCTCTGACAGCGGTATCACGACAACCCAGTTCGGTCTCGACAGCGACATTCCCGCACCGGTCGATTTTGACGGCGACGGCAAGGCAGACATGGCCTTTTACCGAAGCAGCGAGGCGAAGTTTTATTATCTTTTGAGCAGTCAGAGCAGCACGGCCTTTCAGACGATCGCTTTTGGGGTGGCTGGCGACAAACCCGTTCCCGGCGATTACGACGGCGATGGCAAAGCGGATGCCGCCGTCTGGCGCGGCGGTGTTTTTGAGTGGCACATCCTCTACAGCTCGACCGGCACGACCGAAGGCTTTACGTTCGGCGACCCGAACTCCGACATCTACGTCCAAAACGACTACGACGCCGACGGCAAAGTCGACCGCGCATTCTGGCGCCCCTCAACCGGAACCTGGTTCATCCCCAATCCTCCCGCCGCAACCAACCCGACGAACTAAGAACCACCCAATGGGGCGTCGCGGGAGATATCCCTGTGCCTGCATTTTACAGAAGGTAGGTAGCGACACAAAAAAATAGTAGTAATACTGTGAACTCAAATCAAACATCGTCAAGTCTATTTCGATCAAATTACTAAGTTTATGAAACAAATTCTAATAGTTGTCTTTGCCGCCGCTCTTTTATATATAGTTCTCGCCCAATCCAGTACAGCTCAAACGCAACTTGCATTAGAGCCAGGGGCAAATGGGTCGCTGAATATATCTGACTTAGAAACGGTAAATTTGTATAACGGTGCTCTTGGAGTTCGGATACCTTATCACACAGTTGGTGGGCGAGGTGAGGGCAGCTATACAGCCACTTTAGGACTCGAAATGAAATGGGATGTCGAATATTCCGATTTCAGCCCCGAACGTTTAGCCATTAGAGGCACTCTTCCGTTTGAATCCCAGCCCGGATGGATGGAATATCAGCAAGAAATATATGGCTCAACTTCCCTTAAAATATGGTTCAACTTTAGGATGCCAGACGGCAGGGAAATTTATCTAAGAGACACGGCTACGTTGGGACAGGTGAGGCACCAGGGAATTTCGCGCGGGCAAACTTTTGCGACAACAGGAAATGAAGGTGTCACTTTTGTTTGTGATTACGAAATAGTCGGGACGTTGAATTTGCCGCCTGAATATTGGCACAATTTGGCCACCGGATACCTGCGATTTCGCGACGGAACTTTTTACCGTATAGAAGACGGGATGGTGAAGTGGATCTCTGATAGGAATGGAAACAAAATTCAATTTACATATGGGTTAGTACAAATTTATGAAACGACAGGTCCTACGCTTGTGTTAACTAAGATAACTGATGCTCTGAATCGAGAAATAGAGTATGAGTATAGAGTTCAGGAAGGTGAACCGTACGGACTTTGTGATCGAATTAAATACAAAGGCTGGGGGGCAGGAGTTAAATACGTCCGCCAGTGCTTTGGGTCCGGAACGCTTCGTCCCGATCTTACCCCCATGACTCCGCAACAACGTTTCCCTCAAATTTCAGGATTGTCGAACACACATGGGACCGGTACTATGGGATTAAATTCTATATGGTTGCCGAACGGAAAGCGGTATCGTCTATATTATAATCAGTACGGGGAAGTAGCGAGATTGGAATTGCCGACGGGAGTAGCGTACGAGTACGACTTTGCTGCGGGTTTAGTAGGTGGTTACTCAAGCGGCGTCATCAAAGTTCCGTCTGGGTCATCTCACTCGCCTCCGAGAAAGAAAATCTACCGTCGGCTCATTGAACGGAGAGAGTACCCAAACGGGGGGACGGGAAACAATTATACGCGAAAAACCACCTATAGTAGACCTGAATCGGTTTCCCACCCTGATAACACAACGGGTTCTAATTTGGGTTATGTTGATGTCAAACAGTTGGATGCTAACGATGTCACGTTAACGCATAGCCGGGCACACTTTTATGGAAGTGCCCGACAATCTTTGGAGCCGAATCCGCCCGGTATTTACTACCCCGGATGGACAGATGGATTGCAGTATAAAATCGAAAGTCTCGCGAACGACGGATCATCTATACTTCGGAGGGAGACCTCCGTTTGGCAACAAAAGGGGCCCGTGTGGTGGTGGGGTGGGAACCCAATTGATGCTCCTGCCAACGACCCGCGTATTATTGAGCGGACCGTTGAATTGTTGGATGTGTTCCCGAGTCTTGTAAGTAAAACGACTTCTATCGATCCTAATAATCCAAGTAACATTGGATACGATCAGTATAACAATCCAACTGATGTTTGGTTTTTTGATTACGGATCAGGGCAACCGGGGGCGTTTCTTAAACGCGAACATATAGACTATGTAATTGACTCCAACTATACAAACATTTATTTGCGAAGTTTACCGTCTCACACGTGGACTTCGTCTGATATTGCGGGGAATAACAAAGTTTCAAGGACACAATTCGAATATGACAACTACAATACGGATACGAATCATGCCGTGCTCGTTTCCAGATCGAGTGTCGCGGGACACGATTCGACTAACTACGGTTCAAGCAACATACGACGCGGGAATGTAACGGCGGTTACAAGTTATGCGGATGCTCAAGCTCAGACCGGAGCGACTACCATCTATTCTCAATACGACATACTCGGAAATGTCGTCAAAATGATTGATGCCAACGGAAACGCGTCGACTCTTGGTTATAGCGACAATTTTGGTGGCCCCGACAATAACGCAACGACGAACACATCTCCGTCGCAGTTAAGCGGCCTCAGCACATTCGCATTTCCGACAAGCACGACAAATCCGATGGGCTGGACGGGATATGTCCAATACGACTATTTCATTGGAGCTCCCGTCAACACGCAGGACATCAATGGGCTAACTTCAAAAACGATTTATAACGATGAATTTGGCCGTCCGACTCAAACTGTTGCGGCAATTGGGACGGCGAATGAGATTCAATCCTCGATAATTTACGATGATGCGAACCGGCGAATCGAACAGATAAGCGATCTGAACGCTCTAAATGACAATGGGATTAAATCCGAGAGTTTCTATGACGGCTTGGGAAGAGAGGTTGAAGCACGTTCGTATAAAGACGGAGGATATACAACTGTCAAGACTGAATACGACGCACTAAGCCGCGTCGAACAGCTGTCCAACCCTTATCGGCCTCATCTAAGCGAAACTGCCGTGTGGACGAAATTGAAATACGACGCTCTCGGTCGAGCGATCGAGATCGAGACGCCAGACGGTGCAAATGTGAAGACCGCCTTTGATGGAAATCGTACTCTTGTTACGGATCAAGCCGGAAAGCATCGTATCAGCAAGACGAACGCAATGGGACTTTTGACTGACATTTGGGAGATTGTGGCTGCCTCCGATACCGACACCATTTCGGTCACATTCCCGGCCCCAAATGGTACCGGGATTAGTTACGGGTATCTCACCGAATATACGTATGACACACTTGGAAACCTGACACTAGTGGAACAAGGTGTTCAGGAACGTGAGTTTGCCTATAACAGTCTGTCACAGCTTCTTTCGGCGACAAACGGTGAATCGGGCACTGTTTCCTATATTTATGACGAAGGCGGGAATCTGAAAACGAAGCGTGATGCTCGAGGAATAAAGACTATTTACGATTACGATGCCTTAAATCGTCCGACGGAGCGATGTTATCGCGTTATAGGAACGGGTAGCCTTGGAATGACGACCTGCGCGAACAACAACGAGACTGCGGAACCAAATACAGGCGATGTAAACTACACTTACGAAAATACAAGCGTGACGAATTTGAAAGGAGTGCTGACCAAAGTAACAAACGATGTTTCAACCACGGAATATGTTGGTTTTGATTCAACAGGGCGTGTGATAAGGAGCAAACAGACGACGGATGGTGTGGTATATGGCGTTGACACCAACCCGATGACCTACGCGTATAACCTTTCCGGCGCCTTGATCGAACAAAAGTATCCAAGCGGCAGAGTTGTTAAGAATGTCCTCGACAACGATGGCGATTTGTCGATGGTTCAAAGCAAAAAGAACCAGAACTTCGGCCATCACACCTATGTTTCGAATATTACTTATAACGCTGCCAGCGGCGTTACATCATTACAACTCGGCAATGGCAAATGGGAATCGACACAGTTTAACTCACGTTTGCAGCCAACGCAGATAGCCTTAGGAACTGTTCAAAACGGAACTGACAAATTAAAGCTCGATTACGAATATGGTGCATTGAATCTCGGAACGGGAGCGACAATTGCGGGAACCAATAATGGGAACGTTTCAAGACAAAAGATCACGGTTCCGACTGTCGGACAGAGTCCCGGCTTCACGGCACAGCAGTATTATGCTTATGACTCGTTGAACCGTATACAAATAGCATCAGAAAACATCGAGACCCCGAGCGAACCGATCCAGTTTTCGTGGCGTCAGCAATTCACCTACGACCGCTATGGCAATCGTAATTTTGACGAGGCTAATACATCGACGCTGCCGAAGAACTGCAACGGCAATACCACGGTTTGCCCGGCTGATGTTCCTATTGTGAATCCTTCTGTCAATACAGCCGACAATAGATTGAACGGTTATACGTTTGACAGTTCGGGGAACACGACACGCGATGCACAATTTCGGAAGTTCACCTACGACGGTGAAAATAAACAGATCAGGGTTGAAACAATAAATTCGGGCGGAACTGTAATTGGAACGATTGGCGAATATGTCTATGACGGCCAAGACAAACGCGTCAAAAAGAAGGGTTACACAAATAATGTTCTTACCGAAGAGACGATCTTCGTTTACGACGCAGCCGGAAAGTTAGTCGCCGAGTATTCCACGGATGTAGCATCCGTTAACAACGCAAAGGTCGCATACCTCACAAACGACCATTTGGGCTCACCACGGATCACCACAGATAAAGACGGCAACGTAGCGGCGCGTCACGATTATCACCCGTTCGGCGAAGAGATCGGAACGCTATCACCTCCGTATAATGGCTCAACACACCGAACCGCCATCCTCGGCTACAGAGCCGACACCATAAGAAAGCAATTCACCGGCTACGAGCGGGATAACGAGACCGAATTAGATTTCGCCCAAGCAAGGTATTATTTGAACGTGTTGGGGCGATTTACCTCAACTGATCCAATTCAGATAACAGCAGATCGACTTCACGACCCCCAGCAATTGGGAAGATTTATTTACGCACGAAACAACCCACTTTTCTACGTGGATAAAGACGGCAAGGAGATAAGGGTAACAAACGCTGCAGGAAGACACCTCTTTGTTTTGGACGACGGCCAAAAAAAGGTGACAACGATGACAGCACGAGAGGTTTACGACAAAGGGATACAGTGGTTTGAACCGGAAGCGAACAACTATATGAAATTACTATCTGTTGCTACCGATATCGGCACTATCGAAGGAATTAAACACTTCACTTGGGATCAAATTGCCGAATTCGCTGAAGTAGATCGATATTCTAGTAGTTTCCGAAGCGGTGGCAGCGGTGATTGGAAAGTTTCCAAGGAAGGTGCTGATGGCTATTTCCTTGTCACGGTGGGTGGGATGCCTTACTGGAATGATGCGATAGGTCAAATTCCTTTCGCGGTAGATACGTATCGGAGCTATCTAGAGAGTAACGGAAATCCGGTAGAAGCCGTGAAACAGACTCTTGCAACCGGACAGCAACATGCTGGTGGTGATGTCCAATCTGGCCAGCAGGTTGATAAATCAAACAATTACGACAATTACATGATTTTAAGAGGAGCTATTTGGGCGTCCGAGCGATACAAAATGTCCGGATCAAAGACGTTTTTGGGCTCCCAGATTCTTCGTAGAAACAGCGCCTTCGGTCCTAAGTACCTAGCTGATACAATTACAAGTGGGTCTGCTAGGGATTATGGGCTCAAGTAAAAATAGTGGGATTTATGAAAAACGCTGAGAATCAATCTGACGCAAATCGAAAATGGGTTTCTAGATCTTTGATCTCGTGGATTCTACTGAGTTCGACGCAAGTGCTCTTATTCATTGTTGTTCACAAGATGGGTTATTTAATTCGCCTTACCTTTGGGGGTCAAATTAAATCGGACCTTGGATGGGGTATTTTGGTGGAATATTTGCTTTATTCTTTTGCCGCCATAAGCTTTACAACTGGACTGCTTTCGACCTGTCTATTCCGAAGATTTAGTACTCCATTGCAAATAGTTGGGTTCCTAGTATTCATCCTATTGGTGAGCGGACAATTTGATTATCGACCTATGAGGGCACTTTTACTTGTTGTGAGTGCTGGAATTGGAACCTTTTTACCGTTTATCGTTCTGAAAAAAACGGCCACGATTTTTAAATTGCCCTGACGCCTTTTTTTTTGTTCCTATTGAATGAGTCGATCGAATGCGGCGATGGGAAGGAAGGCGCGGGTTGAATTTGAAGGTGGTTGGATCTGCGTGGAATTTTTAGTTGAGTGAGAATGCTTTTTGGGTTTGTGGGAGAGGTTTTCGCAGTTGTGGGAAAGAAAAATTGGTCTCAATTATTTGTTCCGGGAGATATGGAAAAGAAAGATTGGTCTCAATAATTTGTTCAGGAGATGCGCGGGGGAAAAATTGGTCTCAATTATTTTTTCGGGAGACGAGCGGGAGAAAAATTGAGTTCAATTATTTGTTCAGGAGATGTGGGAAAGAAAAATTGGTCTCAATTATTTGTTCAGGAGATGTGGGAAAGAAAAATTGGTCTCAATTATTTGTTC
>CAZSEL010000049.1:34255-34733 GCA_964605905.1 uncultured Chloracidobacterium sp.
AGGGGATGTGGGAAAGAAAAATTGGTCTCAATTATTTGTTCAGGGAGATGTGGGAAAGAAAAATTGAGTTCAATTATTTTTTCCCACAATGAGGTTTTGGTTTAGGGAATTGTTGTTAATTGTTGTGGAGATAAATAGTTAATTCGCGTTGTATGAAAATAGGACGCTGAGAAGTGGAGAGTGGTGAGTGGTGAGTGGTGAGTGAGTACGGGCAGGAACGCGACCCGTTAGGATCGTGGATATTCGTGCCGCGGTTCGAGCAACTCGGGAGAGAGTCAACACGCTCGTTAACACTCTCGGTTTCCGCCTGGCCTTGTTTCGTGTCGGTGGACTCCGAAATAAGTTGGAAAGCACATAAAAATCTGGGGTCACATTGCGATTCTCGATGAGGGTGTAAGCATCCCTTAAAATAGTATTTAGGGAGTCCGGTGTCACGTCTGCGATTCTGCGATATTAGCGAGGTATATTTTCTCAACTT
>CAZSEL010000050.1:0-34287 GCA_964605905.1 uncultured Chloracidobacterium sp.
TATCTTCGGAAAGGCCAAACACGGTCGCCACCGCCGAGATCAAAACAGCCGCATCGAATTAAAGAAGCTGCTGGAAAACGTTTCCAGCAGCTTCTTTTATGTTTACTTTTCAAACAGGCCCAGGTTAGCGATTGCGTGGTGCTAAGGGCACGTTGCGTTCGACGGAGTCGTAGATTTGGAGATAGATCTTGGTTTCGCGGGGGATTAGGGTTGCCCAGTTTTCGCCGCCGCGGTTTAGGTAGCCGGGAAGCCGTGCGGGGTTTGAGTTGTAACCGGCGGCCATCAGGTGTTTTTGGGTGGCGTAGCCTGAGAGCATTGCCTCGGAGACGGCCGGGCTCATTGCCAGGTCGTTCCATGTTCGCTGCATATAGAGCAGCATCGCCTGTCCGGCGTTTACGTGGTTACGCATTCCCTCGACAAAATCGGGCATCAATGCGACGTTCGGGTGCCATGAACGGACCATCCGATAGGTGGACGGGATCATCTGGACGATACCACTGGCTCTGCATATTTATAGGTGTCACCCGCGTTAAGGTATAAGCCCTTACTTATGTGCGGGCTACTGACACCGTGCGGGCTACTGACACAAGGTCTAGTATTTTGGGACTTTTGGATCGACTTCGTTTGACCAGGCGGTGATGCCGCCGCGGAGGTTGCGGAGTTTTCCGGTGTAGCCTGATTGGAGCAGGACCTCTATTGCTTTTGCGCTGCGGCCGCCCATTTTGCAGAGAATTATTGCTTCGCGGTCGCTGTCTAATTCCTTCATTCTCGAGATGATCTCGCCGAGCGGTATCAAGGTCGCGCCTTCGATACGGGCAAACTCGTATTCGTTCGGCTGGCGGACGTCGATAAGCTGAAAATCTTCTTTTGCGTCCAGTTTCTGTTTTAGCTCGGGGGCGGTTATATCCTCTAACATCGGTTATCTTTCCTCACAATCATCAAATATATTGTTCTGAATTTATATTCTTGACGGAAAAAAAACAAACGCAGCGGCCGCAGCGTATAACCAGTCGTTAACAAAGCCTGAAAAAACGCTTACAAAACTTTACACGGTGGGGGTTAACCGTCGCATCGTAAGTGTTATAGAATCAGGAATTTCGACAGTTAATTTATGTACCGAGCACTCTCCGAATTTATACGCCCAAGCCTCGCTGCGATCATCGCCGCGAGTCTTTTGTTGTCGGGCTGTGGATATTTTTCTTCATCGAACGGCGAACGCCGAGGTAATGCAAATGCCAACGCAACCGAAGACGCCGATCCCGTTATCGCGATAACAGTCGGCCGGACCGAGTCGCGCGAAGTGCCCGCAGTGATACAAGCGACCGGCAGTCTTGTCGCGGATGAATCCTCAAGTGTCGCGCCAAAGGTCGCGGGCAAAGTTGCGGATATCGGCGTGAATGTCGGAGATTTTGTAACGCAGGGCGATTTGATCGCAAAGATCGACGACCGCGATGCCAAGCTGGAACTTGCGACGGCGCAAGCAAACGTAAAACAGACCGTCGCTGCGGTAAGGCAGGCAGAGGCAAGGCTCGGGCTTGGGCCGAACGGGAAATTCAACGCGAGTTCGATACCTGAGGTGCGTGCCGCGAACGCAAGTTACCAACTGGCTCTGGCCGAGCTTAAACAGGCCGAGGCAAACGAGAAACGTTATCGAGAGCTGGTCGAAACCGGTGACGTTGCGCTGATCTCGTACGAGACTTTCAGAACCGTTCGCGATACGGCCAGAGCGAGAGCAAACAACGCGAAAGAGCAGCTTGACGCCACTGCAAACACGGCAAGACAGAACAACGAAGCGATCAGAAGCGCCGAGGCGAACGTCGAGGCCGTACGAACGCAGGTCGCGACCGCCGAACAGGCTATCGTCGATACCGTGATCCGAGCGCCTTTCGCGGGCTATATCAGCGAGCGGCAGGTTGCAGTCGGCGAATTCGTCTCGACCGCGACGGTGATCGTTACTCTTTTAAGAACGAATCCGATCAAGATTCAAATACAGGTTGCCGAGGCCGACGTTCCGACGGTTTCGATCGGACGCGGCGTGTCGATCGAGGTCGATGCATATCGCGGACGGCGTTTTTCGGGAACAGTTACATCAATTAATCCGGCAGTCGATGCGGTCTCGCGTTCGGCGGTGGTCGAGGCGTCGATAAATAACAGCAGCAACGAGCTGCGAACGGGAATGTTTGCAACCGCCCGGATAAACAAAGAAGGCGGCTCAACCGGCGTGTTCGCGCCAAAGGCCGCCATTAACAATCATCAGGCCACTCAGTCTTTTAGGGCTTTTGTCATCGCCGAGGGTGTAGCGCGGCTTCGCGTCATCCAACTTGGAAGCGAGGAAGGCGACATGACTCAGATCCTGAATGGATTGAACGCGGACGAGATCGTCGCGACCAGCAATCTCGATGAGCTATACGAGGGTGCGAGGGTAGCTTACTAACCGCAAAGAGGTTTTATGCAATGGTTAGCTGAAATTTGTGTTCACCGTCCGGTTTTCGCGACCGTGATCGTTTTGTTTTTAACGGTCGTCGGCGGGTTTAGTTTTTTCACGCTTGGCGTGGATCGGTTTCCAAAGATCGACCTGCCGACGATTTCGGTGCGGACAAGCAACTCCGGAGCGGCGCCGGAAGAGATCGAGAACGAGATAACCGATATCGTTGAAGGGGCACTGAACACAGTTCCCGGCGTCGAGGAAATGCGGTCTAGCTCTTCGCGCGGCAGCTCGAACGTAACGCTGACATTCAATCTCGAAAAAGATCCCGATGTCGCATTCCAGGAGATACAGCAAAAGCTCAGCACGATCGTCAATCGCCTGCCCGAAACGGCCGATCCGCCCGTCGCACAGAAATCCGACCCCGATTCCCAGCCGATCCTGATGTACACGATCAGCGCCGCGAAAGACGTTTTCGAGCTGACGGAGGAGGTCGAAAATCTAGTTGTCGAACGCATCGAATCGGCCGACGGCGTTGCTGAAGTATTCATGTGGGGAGCGCGAACGCCGCAGATTTTGGTCAGCATCAACCCCGACAGACTGCGAGCATTTAATATTCCGGTGACGGATGTTTCGGCGGCGATTAGGTCGCAGAATCAGGAAATGCCCGGCGGCAATTTAGTCGAAGGCCAACGGACGTTTGGCGTCCGAACGATGAGCAAGCTGACCGAGGTCGCTCAATTTGGCGAACTTGTAATCGCGACTCGCAACGGCTATCCGATAAAGATCAAGGATGTTGGCCGTGTCGAAAAAACAGGCGGCGAGCCGAGCTCGGCAGCTTCGCTCGATGGCGTTCAGTCGGTTTCCGTCGGTATCAGAAAGCAGGCCGGTGCAAACACGATTGCGGTTATCAACAACGTAAAATCTCGAATGGCCGTCATTGAGCCGACCTTGCCGGCGGAAATGAAGGTCGCCGTGATACGCGACCAATCGGAATTTATCGAAAACTCGCTTGAGGCGATCGAAGAACATCTGTTGCTCGGCGGCTTGTTCGCTGCGATAGTTGTATTTCTTTTTCTCAGGAATTTTCGAGCCACGATAATCGCGGCGTTGGCAATACCGGTTTCGATCATAGCCGCTTTTGCGGCCATTGCTGCGCTGGGTTATTCGCTAAACCAGATGACGATGCTCGCGTTGACCCTGATGGTCGGCATCGTGATCGACGACGCGATAGTTGTGCTTGAAAATATCTACCGCTTCGTCGAGGAAAAGGGAATGAACCCGTTTCAGGCGGCGGTCGAGGGCACAAAAGAGATCGGCCTGGCCGTGCTCGCAACGACGCTGTCGCTGCTCGCGGTTTTTATTCCGGTCGGATTTATGAGCGGCATCGTCGGGCGATTTATGTCGTCGTTCGGCCTGACCGCCGCAGCTGCGATCGCGGTTTCGCTGATCGTGTCATTCACCCTGACGCCAATGCTCGCCGCACGCTGGATCAGGCGTCCAAAGTCTAAAGCCGAAGGCCCAAAGTCGGAATTCAAAACCGATGAGTCGGTAGAAGAAGTCAGACCAGATGAGACATTGGACACGGGACATGTGACATTGGACTCAAATACTCATAGCACGAAAGACGGCTTTGTATGGAGACGAGTGGATGCGGCATACACCTTTTTGCTCAAACTGTCGATGCGTTTTCGCTGGGCTGTTGTGCTGATCTGCGTCATTGCGGTCGCGTCGATCTATCCGCTTTATAAATTTGTCGGTATGGCGTTTTTGCCGGACGAGGACGAATCGTTGTTTCAGGTGAATCTTCGCGGCCCGCAGGGAACGTCATTGTCGGCGACGCAATCTATACTCGACCGCATCGCACGTGACATCAGGGCGCAGGTACCGGGTGTGAAGAACACGTTGGTGCTCGCAGGTTTTGGCCGAGGCTCAGGGCCGAACAACGGTTTTATCAATGTGGCTCTCGTGCCGGTTTCCGACCGTGACAAATCGCAGGCCGACCTGATAAATCAGACACGGCAAATAGCTCGCAAGTACACATCCGAAGATTATTCCGTAACCGTTTCCGCATCGTCATCCATCGCGGGGAGCATCGGGCTTGGCCGCGGCGGTTCGGGCATTGGCCTGTATATTGCCGGGCCTGACATGGCCAAGCTCAATGAATACGCCGACAAACTGGTCGAGAGAATGAAGGCCGAGCCGATCTTTCGCGATCCCGAGAACTCGGTTGAGGTCGGCACGCCGGAGATCCGCGTTGTAATAGATCGGGCAAAAGCTGCCGATCTGGGCATCCGTGCAGGTGACGTCGCTCAGGCGCTGAACATACTTTCTGCCGGACAGGACGTTTCAACGTATTCCGAGGGGTCGCAACAATACGACGTTGTTGTCAGGGCGGACGAGCCGTTTCGCCGCGACCGGAACAATTTCAATATTTTTTCGGTTGCCTCATCTAACGGCGGTATCGTCGGGCTGGATCGGGTCGTGAAATTACAGGAAGGATTGGCGCCGTCGTCGATCAGCCGTCTTAATCGACAGCGGCAGGTCACAGTTTCGGCTGGCTTGCCGCCGAACGCATCCGAGTCAGACGCTCTTGCCCGGCTACAGCAGTTTGCGACGGAGTTGGAGATGCCGGCCGATTACGTAACTGGTGTAACGGGCCAATCCAAAGAACTGCAGAAAGCGTACGAGTCGTTTATGTACGCATTTCTGTTGTCGTTCGTGTTTATGTATTTGATCCTGGCGGCGCAGTTCGAATCGTTTATTCATCCGGTCACCATTTTGCTGACGCTGCCGCTTGCGGTGCCGTTCGCACTACTTTCGACAGCGATGGCTGGACAAACGCTGAACATCTTTTCGGCGTTGGGTATTTTGCTTCTTTTTGGAATTGTGAAAAAGAATGCAATTCTGCAGATAGATCACACGAACACACTGCGGGCAAAGGGCATGAACCGGTACGACGCGATCATTCAGGCGAACCGCGACCGGCTGCGGCCAATCTTGATGACGACTCTGGCTCTCGTTGCAGGAATGATACCTCTTACGCTCGGTACTGGTGCCGGAGCGGCAACAAACAAGTCGATCGGTATCTTGGTCGTCGGCGGACAGTCGATGTGCCTATTACTTACGCTGTTGGCAGTTCCGGTATTTTACTCTCTGTTTGACGACGCGACCGAGACGACATTTTTCCGCGGATTCCGAGACGGCGTCGGCGGATTTTTCTCGAATATTTTCAAACGCGGGGAAAAGTACAACGATCCGGATATGAATGAAGACGACAGCGACGATAGCAGCTATCGCCGACAGAACGAGGGAGACGATCATCCGGTCAGCGCCGGTTAGCAGATTTTAATGGGTTTTCTTTTTGATAAACGTAAGTTGGTAGAACTGTGTCTGTTTCAGGCTCCGTTGTGTGTCATTTTGCTGGTGTTGGCAGCAGGTGTTTTGTTTGGACAGGACACGTTTCCCAGCCCAACGCCAACTCCCGCCGAAAATGTTTTAACACCGCCCGCGACCTTGCCCGGCGATCCGCCGCCGGTTGCACCGAACTTTGCCTCACCGCTCAGGCCGATGCCGAGCACCGAACGCGTCGGTGTCAACAATGCCGATCAGCTAAGTTTGACTGTCGATGACGCGATACGCCTGGCGCTCGAGAATAACAACGATATAGACATTTCGCGTCAGGATAAACAGGTCGAGGAGTTCCGGTTACGCGGTGCGCGTGGCGTTTTCGATCCATTCGTCGCGGCACAGGGCTATTACGAAAGCGCTTCGACGCCGACAGCATCGCTGATCGGCGGTGCGGTTAACGGTTCGGTCACGCAAACGCGCTTTTTCGGCAGCGGCGGAATCAGCGGATTTACGCCGCGCTTTGGCGGCAGTTATTCGGCACGCCTTGATACGTCGCGGACCACGACAAGCAACACAAATTCAACGCTTAATCCGCAGTCTCCTTCGATACTTGCGCTTTCATACACTCAACCACTGTGGCGTGGATTGAGGATCGACAACAACCGCAGAACGATAGAAATTTCGAAGCGGAACATCACGATCTCCGATGCGCAATTGAAACAGAAAGCGATCGAGATAGTATCGGGTGTTGAGCGGGCGTATTGGGATTTGGTTTTCGCGCTTCGCAATTTGCAGGTGCAGATCGATTCGGTCCGTCAGGCACGCGAACAGCTTGAAAGCAATCAGCGGCAGGTCGATAAGGGAATTCTCGCACCGATCGAAGTCGTCGCCGCAAACGCACAGATAACAACGCTTGAGCAGGCCGTGTATGCCGCACAGGCTGAGGTAACCCGCTCGGAGAATGTTCTAAAAACGCTGATGCTGCCGGATCGGACGGCCTCACAGTGGAAACAGCCGATAACACCGGTCTCGCCGATAGACAGGCAAACACCGGCGATCGGTCTCGAAGTTTCGCTTTCCGAGGCTATCGAAAAACGGCCTGAACTCAGGCAGTTAGACGAGAGTGCGGCGATAAACGAGATCGACCAACGGTTTTTTCGCGATCAAACAAAACCAGAAATAAACCTTGTCGGCAGCTACGCGGCACAGGGTTTGGCCGGTGCTCTTACGGCAGCGTCGATTGATCCGGACACAGGCCAAATCCTCGTGCCGTCGAATCTCGTTGGCGGGCTCGGCAATTCGCTAGGCAATTTGCTTCAGCAGGATTATCCGACGTATCGCGTCGGTATTACGATCGGATTACCGCTCGGCAATAATGTAGCGAAGGCAAATCTGGGCATTGCCCGCGTCGAGGGCGACCGGATCAAAAATACACGGGCACAGGCCGAGCAGATCATCGAGGCCGAGGTGCGAAATGCTCTTCAGTCGATGCGTTCTGCCGAGGCGACGTTGGCTGCTGCACGGGCGTCGCGAATTTCAGCCGAACAGCTTGCCGACAGCGAATCGCGACAGTTTCGCGCCGGGACGACCACGTTCTATCTTGTTCAGCAGCGGCAAAACGAACTCACCATCGCCCGCAGCCGTGAGCTGCAGGCTCAAACCGACCTGAACAAAGCGATCTCTGATTTTTACCGCGTTATCGGCACCACGCTGGAAGTTAACCAAATCGACCTGCGTTGAGATTGGTCAGTACCGCCCGTGAGCGGGTGGCGTGATCTCATCATCAGAACCCTGCCACTTGCTGATGCAAGCGGTACCGACTCTCCAGACGATTAAATCGTAAATCCGCCGCGCGTTAACATAGTCTCAAAGTTGACTTTATCGACGGCCTTGATGTATGCATCGCGGGGTTCGACCGTGCCGTTCTTAACGTGTTCATAGAGAGCGTCGTTCAGCATAACCATGCCGTGGGTTTTTCCTGTCTGCATTGCCGATGGTATCTGAAAAGTCTTGCCCTCGCGGATCAGGTTGCTTATCGCCGGAGTTACGATCAGTATTTCCAATGCAGCAACGCGGCCACCGCCAATTTTGGGCAGCAGTGTTTGGGCGATAACGCCTTTCAGCGATTCCGAAAGCATCACGCGTATCTGCTGCTGACGGTCGGCGGGGAATTGATCGATTATTCTGTCGATAGTCGATGCGGCGGTCGTCGTGTGCAGAGTCCCGAAGACAAGATGGCCGGTTTCGGCGGTCTCTATCGCGATCGAGATCGTTTCGAGGTCACGCATTTCGCCGACAAGCAAGATGTCCGGGTCCTCGCGGAGAGCGGCCCGAAGCGCGTCCTTGAAAGAATCGGTATGGTTGTGTACCTCGCGTTGATTGACCAGACATTTGATATTTTCGTGAACGAATTCGATCGGGTCTTCGATTGTGATGATATGGTCTTCACGCTCTGAGTTTATGTGGTTCACCATAGCGCAAAGCGTGGTTGACTTACCCGATCCGGTTGGCCCCGTTACTACTACGAGTCCTTTCGAGAGATCGCATAATCCCAGAATGGCTTTCGACAAGCCAAGCTGTCCGGCAGTGGTCATTTTCGCCGGAATTATACGGAAAACACCACCCATCCCTTTGCGGTCCATAAAAATATTGCAGCGAAACCTGGCCAAACCGGCGATCTCATAAGCAAAATCCGTATCGTGACGGCGGTCAAATTCCTCACGGTTCTTTTTCGGCATTATCGAATGCAGAAGCTCTGCCATGATCTCGGGCGACATTGTCGATTCCTCGCATTTCAAAAACCGGATCTTTCCGTCCTTTCTGATCATCGGCGGCATGCTCACTGAAAGGTGCAGGTCTGACGCTCCTTCATCGGTCATCAGCCGGAACAATGCGTCCATACGATCTTGCATAATCGTGTTCGATTTACGCCGATCAACCCCGTAGCCGCGCTGGTCAACAAGAGGTTGAACATCGGCTGTATGATCTGCTTTCATTTCAGAGGATGGCGGAGTGTCTATCGGCACGTATTCCACGAGCGGCGGCACAAAGCCGTCCGGCGTGATGAAATCATCCCTTCGTCCCGGAGGCTCGTATGTGGACGCATCGGAAAAAACCGTTACGAACTGCGGATCGTTCGCCGAAACTACATCTATCTCGGGGCCGCCATCGTCCGGGGAAACGGATGCGGCCTCAACTTCGTCGAATATCACCTCCGGATTCGGCACACCGGGTATTTCGAGGGATAACTGCTCGGCAAATTGAGCCGATGAGCTTTCAAGCTCAAACCGCGAAGCAGCATCATGGGCGACCGGTTTTGCCACAGTATCGGCACTGCCAATCGGCCTTACGGTTACATTAAACCCGGCCGGTGATTTCTGCACCGTGAAACTAAAATTGCCAAGATTGTGCGGGTGGTTAAATTGGATCTCAGGCTGGTTTGGAAGATCCTGTTTTTCAGTCGGCGGAATCAGCGGAAAAATCATCGTGCTGATCTGCGTGCCCTGAAGCGGCGGAACGTCCAGATCGGTAACGCCGCCGGCGGCGACGATATATGGCTTCCGATTAGGCTCAAGATGCAATTCGTGGCCAGACGTAGAGATAAGATGTTTGAGAAACTGGTTTAATTGTTCCATGATACGGGGATTCGGGGATTGGTTTAAGGAAATGGTCTGCGGAGCGGCGACAAGCCGACGACCATTAATAGATTAGCATGATTCAGGCGGTTGAAGTAAAGAAAATAATTGGAGTAAGCCAGGCGGCTCTGCTTTGCCTAAAATTATTAAAGTACTGGTAACACAAGCGTTGGCGCGTCAGAAGGTTGATGTTTCAAGGGGATTTTCCGGACTAAACCGTAACGGCTTCGCGGTATTCGCCCCAAACGCCGCGTAGTTTGTGGCTGATCTCGCCGACGGTGACGTTCGATTCAACACACTGCAAGATTCGCGGAAGAAGGTTTTCGGTTCCGGCTGCGGCTTCTGCCAGAGCGGTCAATGACGACTCGGCGTCGGCGGCATTCCGTTTTGCGCGGACGGCCTTAAGGCGTTTGACCTGATCGATCTCTACCTGCGGATCGACGGTCAAGATCGGTATTGTGTCGCCTTCGTCAGACTGAAAACGATTTACGCTTACGACGACCGCGTCGCCGGTTTCGACAGCACGCTGATAATCGTATGCGGCATCCTGGATTTCCTGCTGGACATAGCCTGTTTCGATCGCCCGCAGCATTCCGCCCATTGCGTCGATCTTTTCGATGTAATCGACAGCGAGTTTTTCAAGCTGATTGGTAAGTTCTTCGATAGCATAACTTCCGGCGAGTGGATCGACGGTGTTCGCGACGCCCGACTCGTGAGCGATCACCTGCTGCGTGCGAAGAGCGATACGTGCGGCGCTTTCAGTTGGCAGTGAAAGAGCCTCGTCCATTGAATTGGTGTGCAGGCTCTGCGTCCCGCCAAGCACGGCGGCGAGTGCCTGTATCGTCGTTCTGACAACATTCACCTCGGGTTGCTGCGCGGTCAGTGTCGAACCTGCGGTCTGTGTATGAAACCGGAGCATCAATGATTTCGGGTTCTTTGCACCGAAACGGTCTTTCATTATTCTTGCCCACAGTCTGCGGGCAGCTCGAAACTTAGCGATTTCTTCGAGCAGGTCGTTGTGCGAATTAAAAAAGAACGAAAGTCGGGGGCCGAAATCATCGACTTTTAGACCGACATCTATCGCGGCCTGAACGTAACATATCGCGTCGGCCAGCGTGAAGGCAAGCTCCTGAGCGGCGGTCGAACCGGCCTCGCGAATGTGGTAGCCGGAGATGGAGATAGTGTTCCAATTCGGCACCTCGGCGGCACAAAAGGCGAATGTATCGGTTATCAAGCGCAGGCTCGGCTTTGGCGGGAAAATGTATGTTCCACGAGCAATGTACTCCTTTAAAATATCGTTCTGAATCGTCCCGCTGACCTTATCGAACGAAACGCCCTGCTTCTTTGCGACCGCAAGATAAAGGCACAAAAGTGTTGACGCCGTTGCGTTTATCGTCATTGAGGTCGAGACAGTATCGAGCGGAATACCGTCAAAAAGCGTCAGCATATCGTCGAGACTGTCGATCGCGACGCCAACTTTGCCAACCTCACCCAGCGAAAGCTCGTCGTCCGAATCCAAGCCGATCTGCGTCGGCAGGTCGAACGCAACACTCAAACCGGTCGTCCCTTGTGAAAGCAAATATTTGTAACGCTCATTTGATTCGGCCGCCGTCGCAAAACCCGCGTACTGCCGCATCGTCCAAAACTTCCCGCGATACATATTTCGCCGAACGCCGCGTGTGTATGGAAACTGACCGGGCTCACCTAGATCTTCAGCAATGTTCACCGCTTTTGTATTTTCAGGATTGAAATTGTTTGGCAGTTCAATCCCCGATGAAGTCTCAAATTTTTCGCGTCGCTCCGCCATATCGGGGATAGATTAACACAACGATCCGTCTGTGATAGAATTGTAGAAATCCAATCTGGCTGGATTTTGGGGAGATTATGAGTACGACATCAAAGAAAAATCCGAAAAAGACGGTAACGAAATCAAACGGCAACGGAAACCGATCGGTTGATGTTAGTCAAGATGAAAATGTTGCCGTTGTATTTTCTGATTCGCTCACATTTGACCAAAGTAATCTTCCGCGGCCGGTTCGTATTAATCCTGAAACTGCCGAGGAGCGTGAGAAACGGCTTGCCAAACGCAAGACTCTTACCCTTCGTGTCTTTCGATCAGCCTACGAAAATCATCACCAACGCAAAGTTTCGTGATGGCGCACCTTACTTTCGATACATCGGTTATTATTTCAAGAAAGTTGTCAGATTTACCTGACGACTTTCTTTTTTCGTCAGTCGTTTTCATGGAGCTAATGGCGGGTGCTAACGATGATTCGCACCGGCGTGATCTTGAAGCCATGTATCGGAAATATGCGAAAGATAATTCAATCATTGTACCCAACACCGACGATTGGTTAATGGCCAGCAAAGTTCTGTATTGGTTGGGACAGGGACGCAAGCGTAACCCTAAAGGGAAATCACCCCGATTAAAACCCGGCTCATCGCAGCGAATGGCTCTCGATGTGCTAATCGCGGTTAGCTCGCGTCGCTGGAAAACAACCGTAATAACGGATAATTGGGATGATTTCAAAGCGATTCAACGATACTGTAATGTTAAAATAATAAAGGGATCCGAATTTTTTAAATGAAAGTAAAGGATTGCGGCAATCCCAAATATAAACGGCAGCGAGTGTGCATTGATTTGCGCCGACAAACCCTTTCTTGAATTACTACAACTATTTTACAGAGATCGAAGATGCCTTCATTCGCCGGCGAGCCAAGAATCTGCTGCTCAGCCCGATTGATTGGGCGATGATGGAAACGTGGCAGGAACGCGGCATTCCGCTGCATATCGTTTTGCGCGGCATCGAAACTGTTTTTGACCATTTCGACAAAAACCCGCGTCCGCGAACGATAAAGAGCCTGCTCTTTTGCCGCGAAGAGATCGAGGCGCAGTTTGCCGAATGGACAACGTCGCAGATCGGAAAATCCGAACAATCCGAGACCGTCGAACAAAATCCGTCGCTCACCAGAACCGCGATCGAAGACCATATTGCATCTGTTATCAGCAAGTTACAGTTGGTTGACGCGCCGCCGCACGCCGAAGACATCGGACGGTCAGTTACTCGGCTTAAAGAGCTAAAATCGAATATGTCGGATGACGCGGAACAGACCGATAAGTCGCTTTCCGACGTTGAGAATTTTCTCGATCAAACACTGCTATCAAAAACCGAAAAGACGCATCTAAAACAAATAGAAAAAGAGATCGCCGGGCAGTTGCGTGCGTACAAGGCCGAAATGGAAAAGGAAGCGTACGGCAAAACGTTTCGGCTGATGCTGCTCAAGCGGCTTCGTGAAGATCTCGGCATTCCCCGGATGAGTTTGTTTTATTTATGAGATCGATAGTTTTTGCTTTTCTTATAGTGTTTGTGGTCGCTTCCTTGACGGCCGCTCAAGCCCTGCCGACCAAACCTGAAGGTGCAAAGCCGGTTGAATCGTCAGCTATTGTGGTTGCCGACGCGAACGACCGCGGCACGGTTTCCGGCCGCACCTACACAAATCACGGACTGGCTTTCGAGGTTACTTTTCCCGAAACGTGGCTGATTCCCGGCGACGATTTCGAGGATCATCTCAAATCGCAGGGAATCGACGTCACCTTAAAAGCACCGGAAAGCATTGGAAAAGCGAGCAAGATACAGCTCGAACGGGCATTGCAAAAAGTCCAGATTCTGTTGACGGCGTATCGCTCAATGCCGGGAACTGCTGACAATGCGGTCGTCAGGATTTCGACCGAAGATATCCGGCTGAATACAGCGATCAAGGATGCCGTGGATTATTTCGACCTGATGCGGAGCCAGTTTGCGGTGATGAAACTCCCGGCGGATTTCAAGTATTCCGAAACCCAGGCCGAGCAGCTCGGGAAAAAGCAGTTCGCGTTTCTCGACACTTCGTCAAACGCCGGGAAAAAACGTATGTACGCGACGGTGCGTAACGGCGTTGCGATAATGTTCACGCTGTCCTATACAAAAGATGAAGACCTACAGGTTTTAAGAAAAATAATGTCTGCGGGTAATTTCAATCGCTAATAATTTAACGATGTGGTTGTCTATCGTTCGGGTTTGTTTTAATGCGTATCTATGGTAAACAAGATACGCATTTTCAATTAAACTCAGGAGCAAAACAATTGAACAAATTAAGAATAAAGAAATTTGGCATTTTGTCCGTGGCGAAAATATATGCGCTGATGATGTTTGTGATCGCACTTTTGATCAGCATTCCATACGGGCTTTTTATCATTGTATTTTCCCTGATGGGGGCGAGTGTCGGCACCGGCAATGAAGCCCTTGCTTTGGGCGGCGGAGGCATCGTTGTCGGAATCATTGTAATGATCGCCGTGCCGGTCTTTTATGCGATTATCGGGTTTATCGGCGGCATTATCGGCGCACTTGTTTACAACATATTTGCCGGAATAATCGGCGGCGTCGAAATAGAGGTCGAAAACTTTAATTGAGACGGAATACAGGGTAGGCGACGAAATCGAAGTCGCTATAAAGAAATCGCTATAAATAAGAAAGGGCAAAGCGGCATTTGCCGAGATAACGGAGATCATCGAGACTTCGCCCGACCTTACTGACGCGCCGTGCTGACGAAGGGAAATTTCAGCCTGAAAAAATGCATTCGGTTTCACTCAACGCTGTGCTATCATATTGATAGTAGCAGACGGAGGTTTCTATATGCCCGACGTATTGGTTAGAAATGTTGATGATATAGTTCTGGTCAGGCTTAAAGATCGAGCGGAAAAGAATGGACGGTCTTTGCAGAATGAGCTGGTTCAAATATTTCGTGCTTTAGCCGAGGATGAGCCAGTGTCAGACGAAATGACGGCTGCCCGGATCAAAAAAGCGCTTCGAGGGCGAACATTTTCGGACAGTTCGGTTCTATTGCGTGAGGATCGGGCAAGATGACCTATGTTGTTGATGCCAGCGTAGCAGTGAAGTGGTACGTTCCGGAACTTTACGAAAAGGAAGCAACGCGCGTGCTAAAGGCCAGACAGCCGCTGCACGCGCCCGAATTAATTATCCCTGAGTTCTCCAGCATAATTTGGAAAAAAGTAAGACGAGGCGAATTGTCGAAAACTGAGGGCGAACGAATAGTCGTGGCGATATCGCGCAAGCGTTGGATCATTCATCCGCACAAAAGTATCATCAAATCCGCATACATTGGAGCCGAGGCGACGGGGCAAACCGTTTACGACTGGACGTATCTGGCCTTGGCGATTTCGCTTTCGTGCGAATTTGTCACGGCCGACAACAAGTTCTACAAAGCACTCGAGAACACTGCTTTCGCGGCCAATCTAAAATGGATCGGCGATGTTTAACGACCACCCACAAGCCAATTGAATAAAAAATATAAAATCGGCGACGAACTCGAACTTAAGATCGAAAAGATCGTTCCTCGCGGGCTAGGGCTTGCTTTTGCGGAAGGGCTGACAGTTTTTGTGCCGCTGGCGGCTTCCGGCGACCGTGTGCGGGCGGAAATTGTTGAGATAAAGGGCAAATCGGCGTTTGCGGAGATCGTTTCGGTGCTCGAACCGTCTGCTGACCGGCTCGAGCCGCCGTGTCCGTATTTCGGAACCTGCGGCGGGTGCGATTTTATGCATTTGAGCTACGCGGCTCAGCTTTCGGCGAAGGTTGCGATGATCCGCGACTGCATCGAACGAATTGGAAAGATCGATTACAAAGACGAAATAGCCGTCGTCGAGAGTCCGTCGCAGTTCGGATACCGTTTGCGGGCGCAGTGGCATGCTGATCCGGCGTTGGGCGAGATTGGTTATTACCAAAGAAATTCCCGCAAGCTCGTAGATGTCAAAGAATGCGCCGTTTTGGTTCCTGAACTGCAGGGCGAACTTGATCGCTGCCGCGAAAATCTTTCGCCTGAGCTTGCGGCGGGAATGATGCAGATCGACGCGGCGGCGGGTGACAACGGGGAAGTTTCAACTTACTCCGCAGACCTGCTGGACGCGACCCGCGAAATAGGTTTTACGGCCGCCGGAGAGCGTTTGGCGTTTTCGGCGAGGTCATTTTTTCAGGGGAATCGGTTTCTGGTGGACAAACTGGTCGAGATCGCTCTCGGCGACGCGATGGGCGAAACGGCGCTCGATCTTTATTGCGGCGTCGGCTTATTTACCCTACCGCTGGCACGACGGTTCAAATCGGTTGTTGGTGTTGAGGATAATGAACAAGCGGTCGAGTTTGCCAATGCGAACGCTGAACGCGCCGGACTTTCTAATATTGATCTCTATGCGGCGAGCGTCCGTGATTATCTGGCATCCGGCGAGGCTCCGAAGCCTGATTTTGTTCTGCTTGATCCGCCTCGTGCGGGAACTGAGAAAGAAACGGTAATGAATTTGATCGCGCTCGCACCGCGGCGGGTTTCTTACGTTGCGTGCGAGCCGTCGATACTCGCACGCGACCTTCGGCGGTTCGTCGATAACGGTTACGCGATCGAATCGATCACGGCTCTCGATCTTTTTCCTCAGACGCACCACGTGGAAACCGTCGCTCAACTTGTTCGAACCGAAACCGATTCGGTTTCGTAATTACTTCAATGCAGAGACCACTGGGATGCAGAGGCAAGTCAGTACCGCTTGCGTAAGCAAGTGGCAGATTGGCGCGACGAGAGTCCGCCAGGCGGTACTGACATCGAGCGACTCGCAAGCAGGGATGCTTGCGTTCCAGTCAAATGCTAAAATTTACTTATGGCAAAGAAAAAGGGTGAAGGCGAGGGCGAAGGCGAAACTACGGCGGTGGCGAAAGGGCTTTCGGTGCGTTGCAGGTTTTGCGGGCAGAAGAACGCGGTAAAGGACGGCTACAAAAACGGGTCGGCGAACTGCGGCAAATGTAAGCTGCCGCTCTCAAACGAGCCGCATAAGAAATACGCCGACCTTAGCAAGCACGCATACGTTCATCCGGCGGACAGCAAAGCTCTGGCGGCGCTCAAGGCGATTCCGGGCATCGACTCCGCTTTGAAAAAATTGTTGTCAGTAACCGGCGAATCAGCCTTGCGCGTTATTTTTACGGCCGGAGCTGTAAAAGTTACGCCCAAACAATTCCCCGATCTGCACGCAAAACTTCAGATCGCCTGCACGACGCTAGGTGTTGAGATGCCGGAAATGTTTGTGCAGCAGAATCCGATAGTAAACGCGTTCACATACGGCTCGGAAAAGCATTTAATTGTTCTCCATTCGGGCCTGCTCGAACGTCTGACCGACGAAGAAACGCTCGCCGTCATCTCGCATGAGGTCGGGCACATCCATGCCGAACATGTTTTGTATCTAACGGCCGCCCGTTTGATGGAATTGATCGCCAATGCCTCGGTTGCCAAGCTCATTCCGGGTTCCGAGATCATTAAATTCATCATTTCCGCCGGTATTAACTCCGCGTTGCTCGCCTGGGCGCGGCGGGCGGAACTTTCCTGTGATCGGGCCGCGATGCTGGTCCTGCAGGATCCGCATGTGGTCGGACGCGTAATGATGAAGCTCGCCGGCGGGACTTCGGCGTCGAAAATGGACTACGAACAGTTCCTAGAACAGGGCCGAGAGTTCAAAAAGACGTGCGACGAAAAGGCGCTCGACAAATTCTGGGCGACCATCATCAACGCCGGCCTGTCGCACCCATTCCCCGTCTGGCGCGTCTCCGAAATCATCGACTGGGCCGAAAGCGGCGAGTATGAAAAGGTGATGAACGAGAATTAAAGCTCTTTGCCGGCTTAAAAAGTCAGTACCGCTTGCGTAAGCAAGTGGCAGACGTGACGCCGAGAGTCCGCCACCCGCTAACGCAGGCGGTACCGACTTGGCAGAACCATTTTCGCAACCGTAAAAACCATTTCCGCAACTGCGAAAACCATTTCCGCAACCGCGAAAACAATTTTCGCGAGTGAAAAAATGGTAGTTTCGTCCTAATATTTGGTGTTTTCGTGTGAATCGAGGTAAATTTTGGCCGTTTTAATAGTTTTTACGACCGTTTCCGGGGCTGACGGGGCTGCTGAACTGGCCGGGAAGATCGTCGCAGAGAACTTGGCGGCTTGTGTTCAGGTTATGCCGATCGCTTCGCACTATTTCTGGGACGGCGAAGTGCGTTCCGAGCCCGAACAACTGCTTTTGATCAAGACATTTTCAGAGAAATACGACGATTTAGAGCGATTTATCGAGGAAAACCACCCGTACGAAGTCCCCGAAATAATCGCGGTGGATGCCGAGCGCGTTTCCGACGGTTACTTAAAATGGATGTCGGATTATTTGCGGCTGTCGTGAAAAACAGAAATTGCTTGCCACGAAGGACGCGAACATCACTAAAATGAGGTTCCTCCGGCGGCCTTTAATGATGAAACAGCCTGATACCCGTAAAGGCCATTGCTATATCGTATTCGTCACAGGCGGCGATGACATCGGCGTCACGATTCGAGCCGCCGGGCTGAGCTACCCAGCCTACTCCGCTTTGAGCGGCCCGATCGATTGAGTCCCGGAACGGAATGTATCCATCAGAACCCAACACGGCGAACCTCGAGTCCCGCAGCCACTGCTGTTTTTGCTCCTGCGTCAGGCTCTCGGGCGTTTTTTCAAACAAATTCTCCCACGGTGCGAATTCCCTCCCGGTCAGGTCATCGCGCAGGTATAGATCTATTGCATTATCCTTTTCAGGCCGACTCAATCCGGATCGGAATTGTAATGCAATTGTGGTGGGATGTTGACGCAGACGCCATAGATCAGCTTTTGCGCATGCGATACGCGTGCAGTGAATCCGTGACTGTTGGCCAGCTCCGATCCCTATCGTTTGACCGTCTGCAGCAACGCAGACCGAGTTCGATTGTGTGTACTTCAGGGTAATCAGAGCGACCAGGGCGTCGCGTCGAGCTTCCGCGGTAAACTCTGCGTTTCTTGTAACGGCGTTTTTGAGTACGTCTTCATTAAGCGACGCCTCATTTCGCGGCTCTTCCAGCGTTATGCCAAAGACATCCCTTGTCTGAACCAATGGCGGCTCATAATCAGGGTCCATTTGCAGAATGACATATCCCCCCAGCTTCTTTTGCGAGAGGATAGAGAGGGCTTCTGCGTCATATCCCGGCGCGATGATTCCGTCCGAGACCTCTCGCCGCAGCAAACGCGCCAGATGAACGTCGACAACATCACTCACGCCCACCCAGTCGCCAAATGAACACAGGCGATCGGCGCCGCGGGCCCGAGCATAGGCTGTGGCCACCGGTGAAAGGTCAAGATCGTCAACTTGATATGCCTTTCGCAGCGTCTCCGAAAGTGGCAACCCGAGTGCGGCACCGCTCGGGCTGACATGCTTGAATGAAGCTGCTGACGCCATACGCGTAGCCTGACGCAATTCGCTAACAAGCTGCCAGGAATTGAGTGCATCGAGCAGGTTAATATACCCAACGCTTCCGTTTAGGACGCGAAAAGGCAGTTTCCCGGTGTGTACAAAAGCCCGAGCAGGAGATTGGTTTGGATTAATTCCGTATCTCAGACGGATTGCGTCAGCCATCTTGGGATTATTAATGAACTTACTTTGGCAGCTATCTCTAAAGAGTGCAAAACGGAAACAATTCTACCCCGGTCACAAAAAATCGCTTTTGCCCACGAATGCACGAATAAGAAGTTATGCCAAATTTTCTAATATTCGTGCATTCGTGGCGAATTTCTTATTTATTTACGTTGACCCTTGCCCGGCGGGTTAGCACTCGTGGCTGCTCCGCAGGTTTTCACGATAAAATCGACCGCGTCCCGGGGCGAATCCGTCAGGTGGATCAGCTTTAAATCGTCCGGTGAGATGTAATGATCGTTCAGCATCGTAGATGTGATCCATTGCAGCAGCCCTTGCCAATATTGCGCACCGAAAAGCACGACCGGGAAGTTGCGGATCTTCTTTGTTTGGATCAAAGTGAGGGCTTCGAACAGCTCATCCATCGTCCCGAAACCGCCGGGGAAGATCAGATAGGCGTTGCTGTATTTTATGAACATCGTCTTGCGGACAAAGAAGTATTTAAAGGACAGCGACTTGGTCTGATAAGGGTTTGGCGACTGCTCGAACGGCAATTCGATGTTGCAGCCGACCGAAACTTTCCCTGTCTCAAACGCTCCGCGATTCGCCGCTTCCATAATGCCCGGCCCGCCGCCCGTTATCACCTCAAAACCTTTCTCAGCGAGCAGCCGCGCAGTTTCCTGGGCGGCAATATACATCGGATCGTCCTCAGGAGTTCGCGCCGAGCCGAAAATAGAAACGCCCCGCGTGATCGCCGCAAGATTATCAAAGCCATCGACAAACTCGCCCATGATGCGAAACACGCGCCACGAGTCGGAGGTCTTGTATTCGTCCTCAGGCTCAGGCGAACGGAGCAGAACCTCGTCGTCCGTGAGTTGCCAATAGCCCGGCTCGCGCTCACGCTTCTTCGCCTCAGCCACCGTTTTCGGCTCAGGCGATTTCGTCTTGTCTTTTAGCTTCTTAGGTTTGTTTGCGTCAGCCATAAATCAGTCTTGGAAAGTCTATCGAGTCTGTCGAGTCCTGTGCCGAGTCTATTGAGTCTATCGAATCCTATGCCGACTCGATAGACTCAATAGACTCGAAAGACTCTATAGACTCGACAGACTCAGATCCCCATGATGTTGTATCCGCAATCGACGTAAATAGTTTCGCCGGTGATGCCGGTCGAGAGATCGCTGACGAGGAAAAGAGCGGTGTTACCAACCTCGGCGACAGTTACGTTGCGTTTGAGCGGAGCTTTTTCGCCGACGTAGCCGAGTAGCGAACCCATATTTTTCACGCCGCGGGCGGAAAGTGTGTTGATCGGGCCCGCGCTGATCGCGTTTACGCGGATATTGTTCTTGCCGAGGTCGGCTGCGAGATATCGGACGGAAGATTCGAGAGCAGCTTTTGCGACGCCCATCACGTTGTAACTCGGCACGACCTTTTCGGCTCCGTAATAGCTCATCGTCACAATGCTGCCGCCTTCGGTCATCAACGGCGACGCCGCGAGAGCAACCTGTGTCAGCGAATAAGCGCTTATTTCAAGGGCGGTTCTAAACGCCTCGCGGGTGGTCGTAACGAATTCGCCTTCAAGTGCTTCCTTTGGAGCATACGCGATCGAATGGACCAGGTAATCGAGTCTTCCAAAACGATTTTTTACCGCTTCAAACGCAGCATCGACGTCCGCCTGGTTCGTAACGTCGCACGGAACAACAAGCGAATCCGGCAATTCGCTCGCGAGCTTTTCCACGTTCTCTTTCAGCCGTTCTCCCTGATATGTGAACGCCTGCTTCGCACCGTGCTCGGCACACGCTGAGGCACACGCCCAGGCGATCGAACGCTTGTTCGCCACGCCGAAGATCATTCCTATTTTGTTTTCAAGCATAATTCCTGTCAGTACCACCTGCGGTAGCGGGTGGTTGAAACTGTGTTACCCAGTCGCTATCGCTCCCGGTTCTGACCTTAATCCGTCACGTACATTCTTTGCAACGCCTCGAAATCAAGCAGTCGTATCTCGATAACGACAGGCGTTTCCGCGAATTTCTGTTTGTTAAGCATGGATCGCAGCACAGCCTCGTCGTCGGGCACAAGCTGCGTGACCAGAGCTATCATCAGCCTGACCGATATTCCGGAACCATTTTTCTCGATTTCTTGCTTCGCCTGAGCGATCTTTCGCATCATTGCCTCGATGCGGTCTTGCCGCAGTTCTGGGGCAACAAGAAAAGAAACCTCGCAGCAAACGAGCATGCTATTTTTCAAGAATACAGCGTCGAACGGCACCGAGCCGACACTGACGTGACGCATCAGCGGAACGCCTTCTTCGTACTGTATCTGTCGCAGAGCCAAGTCTTCAGCAACTATATACGCGGATTGCAGATCACTGATATGTGTCGAATCGACCTGAAGAATTTTTGAAAGCTCACGAACCTCGATGTTCAGGTTCTGTCTTTGCAGATCGGGCATCGCTGCCGACCATTCGATACTGCCGTGATTTAACGACGACGATAGCCGGCCCATCCTTATGCTGGATGCCGTCGAATAGATCGCCAAACCGAGAATCGAAACCGCAAAGATCGCCGCAAGCACCCAATTTCCGTTCGCGACCGCAACGATCGCACCGATCAGCAAAATGACTGCCACGGCAATTCCCATCAGAAAATAGGGGAATGTGCGTGTGGGCCTGTGAAACGAAATGCTCGTGTTTTCGAGCTGCTTTTGCATCGGTAAACTTATGCTGCCGAGCTTGCCTGTTCAAATTCAAGATCGTCGAAATGCGTCATCTGCTTGAATGCACGGAAACGCTCGTTGATCTCAGTATGCTCCAGAGCGTCAACGCGTTCGGTGCCAAATTTTTCAACGTTGAATGAAGCCATAACCGAGCCGTAGATCATCGCACGGCGAAGCGTTTCGTCGGTTATTTCCGGCTGCGACGCGAGATAGCCCATGAAGCCGCCCGCGAATGTGTCTCCCGCACCGGTCGGGTCGAAAACGCTTTCGAGGGGATATGCCGGAGCCGCGAAGTAGTTGTCTTTTGTAAACAACGTCGCACCGTATTCGCCGCGTTTGATTACGACCACTTTCGGACCGAGAGCCATGACAGCTTTTGCGGCCTTGTGAATGTTTGGCTCGTCGGTCAGCTGGCGTGCTTCGGCGTCGTTTATGATGATGCAATCGACAACCTTGATCGTTTCGATCAGAGCATCTTTCATCGACGTGATCCAGAAATTCATCGTGTCCATCGCGACGAATTTGGCATTCGGACATTGCTCTCGAACGCCTTTTTGCAGCATCGGCAAAATGTTTGCGAGGAACAACAGATCAGCGTTCTTAGAATTGTCTGACAATTTCGGATCGAACGTCTCGAACACGTTGAGCTGCGTGTCGAGCGTGTGCGCCGTGTTCATATCGTAATCGTAACGGCCGCTCCAAAAGAACGTCTTGCCGTCAGGCACGATCTCGATATCGTTGGTGTTGATGTTGTGACGTTTGAAAACATCCCATTCGGCGTCAGTGAAATCGCCGCCGACGACGCCGACCGCGTTGACGTCGGTGAAAAAACTCGCCGAAAGCCCAAAGTGCGTCGCCGCACCACCCAAAACCTTATCGCGTTTCCCAAACGGCGTCTCAAGCGCATCGAAAGCGACAGAACCTACTACTGTTAATGACATATTTTTTAGAATTCAGAAGTAAGAAGTCAGAATTCAGCAAAAAGACCTATTTGCTGACTTCCGGCTACTGACTTCTTATGATTTTACACGCCAGGGCGGGTTTTTGCGATTCACGCCAGCGTGAAACAAGCATATTTTATTGCCGTTCGGGTCTTTTAGGTAGGCCTGGCGCCAGAGCCAGGGGCGGTCGGTAGGGTCTTCGTCGAATATGAGGCCGAGAGATTTGAGGCGTTCTACTTCGGGATCAAGATCGTCACATTCGAAATAGAGCACTACATTGTTAGTAACGGTAGCGTGCTCATCGAAGTTTACCGAGAGTGTTGCTTCGCCATCAGGACACTCAAGCCGGGCGTAACGCGGGAGCGAATCCACAATAAGCAAAAGGCCGAGCTTTTGGAAAAACTCGACCGTTTCGACCGTCTTTGCGCAATTGATCGTTACTTGATTAAGGTTCATTGTTTGGAGTTCCTGCTTAGCAGGCGACTCTCAATTCTTTACAGCAGTTTTGTCCGGTGCTAGTTCCGCAAGGACCTTTTCCGCATCAACCTTATATTTGCTTTCGGGGTTCTTTTCAAGCATCAGGGAAAGGTAGGCGACTGCGTTTTCACGGAGTTTTTCAGGCGCGTATTTTTCCTTTTCACGCTCGATCTTGAGATTGACCTTTTGCTTGCCCTCGTTTTTGGAAAGGTAAAAGCTGCTCATTCCGGCAAGGAACAGAAACTCATCGACCTTTGAGAAATCAGGATAAGCCGCATAGGTTTCCTCAAACCTGCCCAAGACCTGTTTATATGCCTTCCTCGCCGGCCCATAAGCCTGCCAGGCGACATCGAGATTGTGCTTCGCGTCAGCCTCAAGTATCGGATCGCGGTCGATCGCCGGTGTGACGTTGCGCTGGGCGTAGACCGAGCCGCCGGAAATTGAAATGACGGTCACCACGAAAACAAGAGCTAAAAAGTTTCTTTTCATAACTAAACAAAGATGCGTTCAAAGAACAAAAAGTTTTCCGGTCGATGCCCTTACTACGTGCGGGCTTCTGCACCGTATTTGCCGATTATCGCCTCAAGTTTCTTGGCCGTCTCGGCCGGCCAGTGTTCTACCGCCGTGAAGATCGCATTCTTAGTCGCTCCGGCGAACTGGTTCGGCGTTTCTTTGGCGGCGACGCGTTTTACGGCGTCTTTTAATATTAGCTGGGCGTTGCGGACGTTTTTGTTGAGGTATTCGATGACCATGTCGATGGTAACGTCGTCATGGCCTTCGTACCAGCAATCATAATCTGTGACGAGAGCGAGCGTCGCGTAGGCGATCTCGGCCTCGCGGGCTAGCTTTGCTTCCTGCAAATTTGTCATCCCGATGATGTCCATTCCCCATTGGCGATAGACATTAGATTCGGTCTTGGTCGAAAACGCCGGGCCTTCCATACACAGATATGTTCCGCCTCGATGTGTTATCACGCCGATCTTTTTGCATGACGCTTCGAGAATGTCGCCAAGCTCGCTGCAAACCGGATGGGCAAACGTCGTGTGTGCAACGATGCCTTCGCCAAAGAATGTAGATTCCAGCGCGCGTGCACGAGTGCGATCAAAGAACTGATCGGGAATCACCATATCGGTCGGTTTGTACTTTAGTTGCAGCGATCCGACAGCCGAAACCGAAAGGATGTATTCCACGCCGAGGAGCTTCATCGCATAGATATTCGCTCGATATGGAACTTCCGTCGGCGTGAACTTATGCCCGCGTGCATGACGCGGCAGAAACGCAACCGTAACGCCATCCAACTCGCCAACAATAAACGCATCCGAAGGCTTGCCGAACGGAGTCTCAACGGCGACTTCCCGCACATTTTCCAATTCCGGCATTTGGTAAAGCCCGCTGCCGCCTATAATTCCGATATTTACTTTTTCCATTACTGATATTTAATAGAATAAACACGATCGACGTTGGATTCAATCCGAGACATCTTCAGCCACAAACTTATTTCCATTCTCAACGATGCGGCAAAGCGGCTGTTCGACATCGTGATAAAAAAGACAGAACCATTGTTCACTCACCGCCCGCGGCAGAATGGCTCGTTTGAATTCCAGCGTCTCAGTCGGATAAAGGTCGTAGCCCATTATCCATGGCAAGGGAAGGTGGTGTCGCGTTGGGATAAGATCGGCGAATCCGTACATTGTTTGCCCGCCGCGGTCGAGCCGCCATGTTTGCATGGTTTCAGAGTGCCCGCGAACGGTTTGCATTTTTAGACCGGGAACTACTTCGTAATCGTCCGGCATCAACTCAAGCTGACCGGTTACCTGCATCGGCCGCCAGTTGTCGGGAAGATAACTTGCACGGTCGCGTTCGTGCGGGTTTTCGGCGTGATCAAATTCACGGGCTGACACGAGGTAGCGGGCGTTGGAGAACTGTGGAACCGACTGGATCGCAAGAATCCCTGCTTGCTCGAAAGGATCACTTCCAAGCCCGGTCGCTACGGCTCCCGGTTCTGACGTGTCCGAACGCAAGCGAGACGCTCGCGCTCCAATCGTATTCCCGCCGGCGTGGTCGAAATGTAGATGGGTGTTGACGACGATGGTGATGTCATCAGGTCGGCAGCCTGTTTTCTCAAAGAGCGTTTCAGCAAACGGCTTTTTGCGGAAAATGCCGTACATCTTCGTTTCCTTTTCCGACCATTTTTCGCCGATGCCGGTTTCGATCAGGATGCGTTCTTTTCCGGTGTCAATGAACACGCAGTTCATATTTTGCCGGATGCGATTTAGTTCATCAGGCGGACAGATGCGTTCCCATAAAACGCGAGGGACGACTCCGAACATCGCCCCTCCGTCTAATCTGAATTCGGTGTCCGGTACTATTTCAACGCGATAGTCACCGAATTGCATAACTATTTACCTTTCGGTTTTGCTTCGTCCTTTTTAGCCGGCGGCGGAGGAGGCCCAGGCTGTCCGTCTTCTTCACCGGTGCCCTGCATCTGCTGCTGCTGTTGTTTCTTCATCGCTTCCTCGATCTGAGCATCAGTGACTTCCGGGACCGTGAAGTCATCCGGAACGTTAACGCCGTTCTTAGCGATCAGACCGTCTATAAGGGCTTTCTGCTTGTCTTTTTCAAGCTTTTCGCGGGCCGCCATTTTTGCCGGCTTTTCACGGGCCATAGGATTCTCGGGATCTTTAACTCCCGTTCCGATCAAAATATGCCGGACATCGTATGTTTCGGCTTCTTTTCCGGAAGCGTCCTTGGTCATCCCTTTTCGTTCGAGCTTGATGATGTGAAATCCGTAGTCTGTCTCGACCAATTCAGCAGTGATCTGTCCGGGTTCGAGAGCGAGTGCTGCCTGCTCGAACTGGGGGACCATTTTTCCTTTCGGATTATCTCCATAGAATCCGCCCTGGGGTTCGCCTTTGGGATTCTTGTTGCCCGGGTCTTCGGTGAATTCATTTGCCAATTTGGCAAAATCTTCGCCGCCTTTTGCTCGGTTCAAGATGTCCTGCGCCTTAGCTTTCTTCTCGGCACCACTGTATTCCGGGTGCTCGGCGATGAATGCGGCAACCTCTTCGTCGGTAACTTTTAACTTGTCAGCAGTCTTGTCAGAATAAAGCCGGGCTAAGAACTGAGCCTGCTGAAGCTTCGCCTGCAGTTCGACCTTTTTCTGAAAGGTTTGGTCCAACTGACCGGCGCCAACCTTGTCGAGATACTCCTGTTCGTAGATCTCGATCTTGGCAAAGATATCGCGGGCCTGAGTTTTTTCTTCTTCGGAAATCTCTTTGTCAGCCATTTCAGGATTCTGGGCCTTGAGAAGTTTGACCTTTGAGTCGAGGAAGCGTTGAAACTCAAGCTCGTTATCTTTCTTGCCGAGTCCGATCTTGTCCTTCAAACTCGCGAAGAAGCCTTGCTCCGGCTGTACACCTTCGCCCCAGAAAGCCTTAACTCGGGTCTCATCGATAAAGCCAAACGGCGGCATCGGGCCTTTGTCTTTGTTCATCTCGCGGTCGTAGTTGACCGCAATGATCTGGGATTTGATGTTTTCAAGTTCCTGTTTATTTTCAGGTTCGTTCGCGTACCCCTCAGCCCGAGCACCGCTCGCCAAAGCGAAAAGTTCGCGGAGATTGTCGAGCTGTTCCTTTTTCATTTCCGGATTCTCGCCAAATCGTTTCAAAAACGCCGGATTATCCTTGGCCAGGTCGCCAAGCAGAAGCTCGATCTCTTCTTTGGTTATGCCGTTTTCAGACGATGCCGAATGTCCGACATTCTTTTTCCAAAACACGAGGCCGACCCCGATCCCGAGTACGACAAGCAGTAGTATTAGTCCTTTAATTAGATTACTCAAAACTCAAATCCTCACTATCCTTAAACTTTGGCTGCAATAAATTTCAAACGAAAATCATAACAGAATACCCAATAATCAACTAGGATGCAGCGGGCGTGACTGTAGTTTGCACCAGTTCTAACAGCACGCCGCCGGATGATTTCGGGTGCACAAATGCCACAAGACAGCCTTCGGCACCGATTCGCGGTGTTTCGTCGATCAATATCGCCCCTTTTTCCTTCATTTGAGCTATCGCGACAACGATGTCGTCAACTTCGATAGCGATGTGATGAATTCCGCCGCCGCGCTTTTCAAGAAATTTGGCTATAGGCGAGTCTTCGCTCGTCGGCTCAAGCAGTTCGATACGGCTTTCTCCGATCGGAAGCATAGCGACACGAACCTTTTGGTCTTCAACAACTTCCGTATGAACATTCTCCAAACCCAAAGCATCACTCCAGAATTTAAGAGCTTCGTCGATGCCGTTTGTTGCAATGCCAAGATGGTTGATTTTCATTAAATTTCTGGACATTTTCCGGTTAGTGTATAGTTTGCAGTGTAAAGTTTAGAGTGTCCGGAACTATAAACTATTCGCTGTCAGCTATACACTATAAGGAAAACATCTGCCTTATTTCTAACCAGCATCGCTGCCTAACAATTCATCCACTGCCGAATACGGATCTTTCTTTTTTTCAGCAATTTCCACTGCCATCAGCTCTAATTTCTGGTTGATGCCGTTTTTATTCAGAATATTTTCAAGCAGTTTTTCGCTCAAAAGCTCAAGCAAACGCCAACGGGCAATTTCGTGTTTTCTCGCCAAATTTGCATCGCCTTGCTGCTGAAAGGCACGATAACTTTCGATGGCAACTGACAGGTCTTCGATGCCCTTGCTCTCAGTTGCAACCGTCTTAACTATCGGTGGATTCCACATATCGGGCCGATGGGCGAGTGAAAGCAGTGCCTCAAGCTCTTTTTGGGTTCGCAAAACGCCCTCGCGATCGGCCTTGTTTATGACAAAAACGTCGCCGATCTCCATTATTCCGGCCTTTATCGCTTGGATGTCGTCGCCCATTCCCGGAACGAGAACGACGACCGAAACGTCCGCCGCTTTTACAATTTCGACCTCATCCTGGCCGACTCCGACCGTTTCTACGATCACGATCTCAAAACCCGCCGCGTCGAGCACCGCCACTGCGTCCACGGTAGCACGCGAAAGTCCGCCGAGCTTGCCGCGTGTCGCCATCGAACGGATAAACACATTTTTATCCAGACCAATAGCCGCCATACGAATCCGGTCGCCGAGAATTGCTCCGCCTGAAAAAGGGCTTGATGGATCGATGCAAACGATGCCAACGCGGTTTCCGGCGTTTTTGTAATGCAGCGCAAGTTTATCGACAAGCGAAGATTTCCCCGCTCCGGGCGAACCTGTTATGCCGACCACAAGCGAGCGTCCGGTTCGCGGATACACGGCTTTCATCAATTCAGATGCGTCACCGGAACCGCTTTCGACCATCGTGATTGCCCGCGCAACATGTCGCGGATCGCCGGAGAACAGCTTTTCCAAAAATTCTTCGTTCGGCATCAGGTTAACTAGAGAACTGATATTTTCGCATTTTTCTCCGACAAACTAAAAATGACGAGCCGTGAGCCCCGCCATTTTTACTTTATTACTTTGCCTTTTTATTACATCTGTCCTTCATCAGCCGATGGGCCGTAAATCGACGGCACCGGAATATCGTTCAAGCGAAGGTAAACCGAAAGCTGGCCGCGATGATGGACTATATGATTCATCACAAATGAACGCATCGTGACGGCCTTGGGCATTGTAAAATAGATCTGCTCACCGTTTCGCATCGTCCAATCTTCCATGTACGTTTCATCGGCGGTGTTGCGAAGAACATCAAGGGCCTCGGCGACGTTCTTGTCGAAAAATTCTATAAGCTCTTCGTTTGTCGAGGGCTCGAGGGGTTTATAGTCAAATTTTGCAAAATCCAGTTCCGACTGCTGCAAGGTTACGGCCGTCCAACTGAACATTTCGGCAATGTGAACCGCCAGTTTTCCAAAGGCCATCGATTTTTCATGCGGTTTCCAGTCGAATTTATCGGCCGGAACTCTTTCGAGACATTTTCTTGCGACCGCCGCTTCCTGTTCCATTTCCGCGATCAGGGCTGAACTGATGTTATTTGAAAGTGCTGCTGTGCTCGTACTCATAAAAGACTCCTTTGTTTGAAATTAGAAAAGCATCATAGCAAGACTGTTGCATAAATGCAACGTGCAACAGAAACTAATGCAATTTGTTTCATGAGAGCCTGTTACGTTTTCAATAGATTCTTGGCGATGACAATGCGTTGTATCTCGCTTGTCCCTTCGCCGATGGTGCAGAGTTTGGAATCTCGCCAGTATTTTTCTGCTGGATAATCCTTTGTATAGCCATAGCCGCCATGGATCTGGACGGATTCTTCCGCTACGCGAACGGCGGTTTCAGAGGCATAGAGTTTTGCCATTGCGGATTGCTGCGTGACAGGTTTACCCGCGTCCTTTGTTGCGGCCGCTTGCAGTGTTAACAACCGCGAGCATTCGATCTGCGTTGCCATATCAGCGAGTTTGAACTGGATCGCTTGAAATTCGGCGATCGCCTTCCCGAACTGATGGCGTTCTTTCGCGTATTTGACGGCCGCCTCGTACGCTCCTTGAGCAATGCCGACCGAAAGAGCGGCAATCGAGATGCGTCCGCCGTCGAGCACCTTCATCGCCTGCATAAAGCCTTCGCCTTCGTTGCCGAGCCGATTTTCGTCAGGCACGTAGCAATCCTCGAAAACGACCGACGCCGTCTCAGACGCACGCATTCCGAGTTTGTTCTCTTTCTTATCAGAACGAAAACCTTCCATCGATTTATCGAAGATGAAAGCCGAAATGCCGCGATTTCCTTTTTCCTTATCTGTAACTGCGACTGCAACCAGCGTGTTGCACGCAATGGCGTGTGTTATGAAATTTTTCGAGCCGTTGACCTTCCAGCCACCGTTCGAGCGGATAGCATTTGTTCGCGTTCCTGAGGCGTCCGAACCTGCCTGCGATTCGGTCAAGCCCCAGGCTCCGAACGATTCGCCTTTGGCGAGCGGTACAAGATATTTCTGTTTTTGCTCTTCGCTGCCGAAGGTGTAGATATGGTTCGAGCAAAGTGAATTATGTGCGGCGACAGAAAGAGCGACCGAGCCGCAGACGCGGCCGAGTTCCTCAATGATCGTCGCGTATTCGACATAACCCATTCCAGCTCCGCCATATTCTTCGGGAAACAAAATACCCATCAGGCCCAGTTCCGCGAGCTTTGGCCGCAACTCGACAGGGAAGTGCTGGGCCTCGTCCCATTCCATCACGTTCGGCCGTATCTCGCTTTCGGCAAACTCTCGAATGCTGTATTTGATCTGTTGTTGTTCTTCGCTTAATTCAAAATTCATAGTGCGTATATAATGAATAATTATACTGCCATAACATCGGGCATCGCTCAAGTTGACGAGCTAATATGATTCAGATCGTTTGAACACCAGTCTCGCAGCGGCTAATCTCAAATACGAAATGGATATAACAAATTACCTTTTGACGTCCGACGAACAGATCAGATCATTATTGAACGAAACAAACAGAATTGCCGTGCTTGGCATCAAGCCCGAAAGTCATTCGGACCAGCCGGCGTTTTATGTGCCGAAGTATATGCAGGACGCGGGATACAAGATCGTGCCTGTTCCGGTCTATTATCCGGATGTGACGGAGATATTGGGTGAGCAGGTGTATCGGCACTTGTCAGAGATTACTGAGCCGATTGATATGGTTAATGTGTTTCGACGACCGCAGGATATTCCGCAGCACATCGATGAGATCTTGACGGCAAAGCCAAATTCGGTTTGGTTTCAGCTTGGGATAGTTAACGATATGGCGGCGGAAACATTCGCAGCGGCTGGGATCAAGGTTGTTCAGGATAGATGTCTGCTGGTCGAGCACCGTGCTTTGATCCGTTAACTTTTCTTAGCGGCGGGAACTAGGGATTTGACCTCTTCGGGAGCGAGATTGCGATATTTCCCGACGGGCAATCCGTAATCGCCGATCGAACCGATTGCCACGCGGCGGAGTTTCACTACCGAGTGACCGACCGAATCGAACATCTTGCGGATCTGCTGATTGTGGCCCTCATAAAGCGTCACCTCATACCAACCGTTCTTTTCCGTTCCTTTTAGAGTTTTGATCTCAGCCGGAGCGGTTTTGAAACCGTCATCGAGCCGGACGCCGCGAGCGAGTTTTCGCACCGCAACCTCAGTTGGCGTGCCCTTTGTTTTCACTGAATATACTTTCGGTATCTTTTTCGACGCAGCAACGGCGTTTGTAAAATTTCCGTCGTTCGTAAGTATGATCAACCCCTCGGTATTGTAATCGAGCCGACCGACAGGATGTAGCCGTCCATAGCCCTTAACAAGATCGGTGACGAGCTTTCTTCCCTCCGGGTCGGCCGCGCTTGAAAGATAGCCCTTTGGTTTGTTTAGCAGAATGTAAACATTGTCCCGGTTTGCGAGCAGTGTATTGATCAGCTTACCTCGAACTTTTATATGATCTTTTTCGGGATCAGATTTCGTCCCCAGTTCCGTGATCACTTTTCCGTTTACGGTAACTTCACCGTCGAGAATTAGTTGCTCAGCGGCACGGCGCGAAGCGATGCCGGCTTGGGCGATAAGTTTTTGTAGTCTTTCCTGCATTATTATTAAACGATCGTGCCGGCGATGTCTTCGAAATCTTCGATACTTGGAAGTTCGGACAGATCCTTCAGCCCGAACTGGATGAGAAAATCTCTTGATGTACCGTATTGCATCGGATGGCCGACGGTTTCTTTGTGGCCTTTGGTGACGATCAGGCGTTTTTCGAGCAGCGTTTTTATTGCCGAGGCTGATTGAACGCCGCGTATTTCGAGAATTTCGGGAATCGTGACAGGCTGTTTATAAGCAATTACCGAAAGCGTTTCGAGCGACGCGATCGATAGCTTTGCCGAGGGCTTTGTTTTTAGAAATGTTCGGACGCTGTCGTGCAGTTCGGTGCGTGTTGCTATCTGCCAACCGCCGCCGATCTCGCGTATCTGCAGGCCGCTTTCACGATTTTCATATTCTTCGCGAAGCGCCTCGACGGCCGCCGTAATACTTTCCTTATCTTCTTCAAGAACTTCGGCAAGCGTCCTGACCGTGATCGGCTCGTCGGCGACGAAGATCAGTGCTTCGATAACTGCGATCAGTTCCGACGTGCTTCGGGCGGCCGTTTCTGTTGGTTGGGTTGCTGTGTCTGTCATCAAATCAAAAGACCAACACGCAAGCAGGGATGCTTGCGGTCCAGTCGCTAAACTTTCCTCAAGATTATATCGTCGAACGTCGCTTTCTGAACTAACTTTACGCTTTCGGTCCTTACTATTTCGAGCACGGCGACAAATGCCGTAACTAGCTCGCGGCGCGTGTGCATTTCCTCAAAGAACGCCAAAAGGCTAAGCTCGGTTTCTTCAAAGATGCGTTTTCTCAGCATTTTTATCATATCCGCGAGCGAAACTTCCTCGCGTTGGATCTCCATCTGTATCTCGTCTTTCTGACGGGCGACGATCTTTTGGAAAACTGTGATCAGGTCGAAGACGGTCGCGCTTATTTCGGCATTATTATCGTCCGATTCGATCTTGCCGCGCTGGAAAACCGCTTGCTCGACGGTCGATTTTTCATAAAGCATTTGCGCCGCCGATTTATATTGCTCGTATTCCAGCAGCCGATCGACCAGTTCCTGACGCGGATCCTCGATCTCTTCGCCTTCCTCGACGTTGGGATCGCGCGGCAGCAGCATTTTCGATTTGATCTCGATCAACTGCGCCGCCATCACGAGAAAATCAGCGGCGACGGCGATGTCCAGGCTTTTCATCATCCGGACATATTTGACGTATTCGTCCGTGATCTTCGCGATCGGGATGTCAAAGATGTTCGCCTGCTCCTGCCGGATCAAATACAATAGCAGATCGAGCGGCCCGGCGAACTCGCCAAGTTTCAACTGGAGTTCGTCGTTCGAGTTCGTGTCGATCTCGGCGGTTTCCGTCAGGAAATCGAAAGTATATTGATCGGTCTGCTCTTGCATGCGATAAAGGATTTTAACTTAATGGTGGTGAGACGCAAACAACGGAATATGTAGATTCCGCGACCTACTCGCGCTAATATAATGATGTGAACAATTCTTTTATTGAAATAGACCCAAATAAAGTCAACGGAGCTCCTGTTTTTGCGGGAACTCGCGTTCCGATCAAAAACCTGTTCGACTATCTTGAGGGCGGTGACAGTTTGGAAGATTTTCTGGAAGGTTTTCCGCCCGTAACCCGCGAACAGGCCATTGCCGTTCTTAAAATGGCGGAAGATCGAGGTCTTCCATCAATAAATCCTAGACGTATTTCGTTTCACGCAGGTAGATGATGTAATCGATTTTCGGCGGTTCGTGTCCTTCTTCGCGGAGTTTCAGGATAATGTTGCCGCGGTGGATCGACGAGTGCATCAGGACGTGTGTCAGCAGTTCGCGGAACGTGTTTTCGTGCGGGATTCCCTCGCTGGTGTGGTATTTTGCACGGATATCGAGGCCTTCGTCGTCAAATCTTCGCAATAATTTTTCGTAAGCTTCGGCGCATTCGCGTGACAATGTGCCGCATTCTTCTAATGTTAGCTTCGGCCAAAAGTCGAAACCCTTCGAGTTTTTTCCATAAAGCCGTTCGTAATATTCTTTTTCCGTGATGAGCAGATGCGCGAGTATTTCTAAACTTCGCGCCGACGGGGAATTCTTTAACGCGACCACGATCCGCCGATTCGCCCAGTCGTTGTAGGCAAAAAGCTGGCGGAGATGTTCGACGGTGTTCATGAAAGAAAAATATTCAACGCAAAGTCGCAAAGACGCAAAGTAATTATTTTTTCCAATCGCCGAATAAACCACAAAACCCTGCCACATTACACAAAAATCCGTCTAAATCTTTGCGTCCTGGCGTCTTTGCGACCTTGCGTTAAAACTCCTGCGCTTAATCTACCGCGTGTTTTTTCAGATCTTCGAGCGAGACTATGGTGAGAGCGGCTTCGTGCGTGGCTTCGAGATAGACACGCGGGGCCATTTCTTGCAGCAACGCCTCGCGCCAGCGGAGCATGCACAGACACCACTTGTCGCCCGCGACCAAACCGGGGAACGCATACTGCGGCATCGGCGTTGAAAGATCGTTTCCGGCCGCCTTTGAAAAAGCGAGGAACTCATCCGTCGCTTCGATGCAGACAGTGTGGCGTCCTGTGTCGTCAACTCCTGTCCTACAATAGCCGTCGCGATAAAACCCGGTCATCGGATCGGTGCAGCAGCTCTCAAGCACGCCGCCGAGCACGTTCCTCGGTTTGGGCGCGTGCCCGTTTCCATTTCCGTTTGT
>CAZSEL010000051.1:0-34019 GCA_964605905.1 uncultured Chloracidobacterium sp.
CTATGTAAAATAGGCGCGTTACCTTTGAAGCGTTTCTGTTGCATCGGTCGCGCATAGGCCATTTCAGTATCAATTGACGATACTATACGGTCGTGGCAAATATTTACTCTTCTTCCTCGAGCGTCATCTCAGTTATCTTGTCATCGGCGTCGAAAGCAAAACGCCAGAGCGTTGAACGTCTTGGCGACTCTGCGATATACCTGTAAACCTTTTTGCTGTCAACAGTTTCGTCACCGACGTATCTAAACCCAGTGATACTGCCATATGATACTATCCGATTATTAGCTGCCTTAGCTCGCGCGCTGGAGACCGAGCGAAAAAGATCTGCAGTAAGCTGCGGTTGATCAATGTCGTTTGAAAGCCGTTTTCTAAGCGCGGACATAAACAGCGCAGTTCGGGCCGGATCGGGGTCTAAAATATTTTTTATTTTTTTTATAGAAAGTTGCAGAAAAAATACTTTTACGACGCTCGATGCGATCAAACTTCCCATTCCCGACTCACCGAGATTGGTCAGGGCGATGACAGTTGCGTCGTTATCAGTGTAACGAAAAATCGCGGAACCGAACCCGGCGGTCTGTCCTGTGTGGCCGATCAATCTGGTTCCGCGCACATCTGAGATGCGCCAACCGAAACCGTACGGCGAATAAGAACCGTTGTTAAAAATGAATTGCTTCCACATCTCGCGTTTGCTTTCGGCCGTTAGAAATTTATCACCGCGCATGGCGGCGTCCCATTTCACCATGTCGCCGATCGTCGAAACTATTGAACCGGCTCCCATCAGATCGGTCAGGCTTCCGTCTCGTCCGGTGTAGCGATCAATGCGCCACTCGTAACCGTTTGCGCGAAACGGAATTATAAACTGCGGATCGCGGTCTGCGGTTTTTGTCATTCCGAGCGGCGTGAAGATTCGCGTCCGCATAAATTCCATATACGGTTTGCCGCTCTGCGTTTCGATGATGTAGGCGAGCAGGTTAAAGCCGCTGTTGCTGTAGATATTCTTTTCGCCCGGTGTAAATTCCAAAGGATGCTCGGAAAGTTGCTTGATAAACCCGTCGATCTTTACACGTCTTGACAGCTCAAACCCCGACAGGCTCGTGTAACTCTTGATCCCGGAAGTATGTGTAAGCACATGCCTTACGGTCACGTCTTTCCAAGCATCGGGTGTTTCGGGTAGATATTTCGAGATCTTTTCGTCAAGATTGACCTTGCCATCCTGAACGAGCAGCATTACCCCTGCGGCAGTCATTTGTTTTGAGACCGAACCGATCTCAAACATCGTGTCGAGCGTAACCGGCGCGTTGAACTCAATGCTCGCAAGACCGTAGCCTTTTATCTTGACGACCTTGCCGTTTTTTACCACCGCAACGGCCGCACCCGGAATATTGCGCTCGTGCATCCGCGCGCGTACAAGATCGTCCACCGCATCGGCATATCCCGAACCCGCGAGACCAAAAGTGATCAATAGTAAGACAGAAAACGCGATAGCAAAACTTCTTGATGATTTCATATTTTGATTTGTTCAACGGACGGGAATTTACTTGATAGAAGTATAGGCATAGAATTTTGGCATGCAAACCGATGTACTTATCGTCGGAGCGGGACCGACCGGCCTTGCTCTCGCCTGTCAGCTTATACGTTACGGAGTCGATTTTGTTATCGTTGATGGGAACGCATCAACCACGCCGCACTCGAAAGCGATTGGCGTACAGGCGCGAACCCTAGAGATATACGAACAGATCGGGTTGGCGGATAAGCTGATCGCGCTCGGAGCTGTCGCGGAAAAAGCAAGAATGATAGTCGGCGGAAAAGTGCGCGGCGAGGTGAGCTTTGCAGAGATCGGCAAGGGCATGAGTCCTTATCCATACGTACTGCTTGTCGAGCAAGGTAAGCACGAAAAACTTTTATACGAGCACATAACGGATAACAAGATAGCCATTCGGTGGCAGACAACGCTCGAAAGTTTTGAACAAAATGATTCGGGTGTGAAGGCGATCTTGAAAAACTCGGATGGCGAAACCGAAACAATCGAGGCAAAGTTCCTGGTCGGCTGCGACGGACCTAAAAGTTTTATCCGGCATTCGCTCGGCCTCGATTTTAGCGGCAGCACATTTGAACGCATATTTTATGTGGCTGACGTACAGATCGATTGGAAATTTAGCCACGACGCGCTTCAAGTATGTTTGATGAAAGACCAATTGCTGGCATTTTTCCCCATGACCGGCGAAAAACAGTGGCGTATAGTCGGTACCTTTCCTGAGGAGTTTACTAAAGACGAAGGCGATATTTTGTACGAAGAGATCGAGGAACAGATCAAACGCGATTCCGAACTTGATCTAGATATTACAGGCGTCAATTGGTTTTCGACCTACAAGGTGCATACGCGCCACGTAAATAAATTTTCTGTCGGCCGTTGCTTTCTCGCCGGTGACTCGGCACACATTCACACGCCGGCCGGAGCGCAAGGGATGAACACGGGCATTCAGGACGGTTACAATCTCGCGTGGAAACTCGCATTCGTTTTGCGTGGGCATGCAAGCCTGGAAATTCTCAACACCTATAACGAAGAGCGGCTACCCAACGCCGAAAACCTGACCAGAACAACCGACCGCTTTTTCGATCTGGTGGCCAGCCCGAGTACGGCACTTTCGTTCGTAAGGATGAATATTTTTCCGTATGTCGCCGGTCTTGCGTTCCGGCTAAATGCCGTGAAGAAATTTATCTTCCCGCGTATTTCGCAGATCGCGATCAATTACCGCAAAGGCTCATTGAGCGTGAACGGCAGTGGTTTTAATATAAGGGCGGGTGACCGAATGCCGTACTTTGAGGTCGAGGGTAAAAGCATTTATGACTGGCTGTGTGAGCCAAAGTTTCATTTGATTTTGCTTTCTGACGGCAGCACGCCGACTGACGGAGGTTTTGAAGATCTTGGCGATATAATCGACGTTAATACATTTCCGCTATACCCAAATATCGCGGAGATATTCGGTTCTTCGACGAGTTTCAGCGTCGTTCTAAGGCCGGACAATTACATTGGTTATATCGGAACCGGTTTTTCGGTCGAGAGCGTCAGGAATTATCTTGATAGGATTCTGAAATGAGAGTGGGGAAGCACGCCTTCCTGACTACGAATTCTCATGGTTGTTCCTTCCTGTTCATCTTGATCTGTGGTGAAACAAAAACGCGCGAAAGACGGTTGCCGTTCGCGCGTTTTGTTTGGGTTAGATGCCGACTATGGCTCGATGACGTAATCGGGCCAGCATGATGTCGGGTTTAGGTATTGCTGGAGCAGTTCCATTGCGAATGCGTTTGCGGCGGAGTTCGACCGTCCGGCTTCCTTCGGATCGAGTACTTTGTCGATCTGATCGCGGACGGCTTCGAGATGGACCTTGGTCGCACGGTCTGATGACTTTGCGATCGCGGCTTCGGCAGCGGCCTTTACCTCGCGGAGCTCCGCACGATAAAACGCTTTCTCGTCACCGCTTGAGATGAACATCGCGGCGAACGCGGCAGGCAAACCTTGCGGGAGCGTCGGAGCGGCACCGTTGATCTTGTTATTAGCAATATCAAGATATGAACGCTGCAAATTGCGGCGGTACGCGTCGATAGTCACGGTCGGGCCGTTCAGTTCCGACCATACGCCGTTGCGAACGTCGGCAAGAAATTCGTCCGGGCGATATGCGGCCGTGCCGTCGAGCGTGCTTTGCTCGACAAGCCGTGCAAAACGCGAACTCGACAGCAGATTATTGAGCACGCTGTTCTGAGCATTTCGAACACGATTGAGAACGCCAATCGGTTCGATGCGTCGCAGAATATCTCTATCGACCGCCCAAGTCGGCGTCGCGAAAGCATTGTCGTTTAGGAACTTAACAGCCTCAGCTTGGCGAGTTTTCGGCATAACGGTAAACCGGACACCTTCCTGGCCGATGTGTTTCTGCTGAGAACTGAATCCACCGACTATCGCTGCGACGTGATTTAATTCGAGCGTCCATTGTCCCAGCATACGTCCATACAGCTCATTCAGATCATTGTACGGCGCTCCATTTTGGGTTGTGGTTGCGGGGACGAGCATTTTGGAAACTCGCTGCAGATTCTTGATGCCAAGCGTCGTCGATTTGACCGCGTCGGCGTCACCGACAGCCTCGGTCAACTCGCCCGGATCGCTGCCGCCTGAGGCCGCGGTCGAAAAACGCAGCCACGGAGTTTTGTCCTGTTCGCGTGCCCATTCGTCGAGCGTTCCACGTTCGTCGTCGGACGATTTCGCAGCCGGGATCGGTTTGTATCCCCACGCTGTTGCAAATTCGTCATACGGCCCGATGCCGGGGACGAGGTCTTCGACGTCGATCTTATCTTCTGGCTGTGCGACGTAGTTGAATCGCGAATAGTCCATCAGCGTCGGCGTGTGGCCCATCTTTTTGACCCATTCGCGGTCACGGACCTTTTCCTGCGGATAGGTCGAGCTGGCCTTCATATTGTGCTGAAAACCGAGCGTGTGCCCGACCTCGTGTGCGACGACATATTCGACCAATGTACCCATCAGATCGTCGGGCATCGGCAGTTTTGCGACGCGCGGATCGAGCGGCCCGGCTTGGAGGAAATACCACGAACGCTGCAGGTTCATGATGTTGTGATACATCTGAATGTCCGACTCGAGAATCTCGCCGGTACGCGGATCATTGACGTGCGGGCCTGAGGCGTTTTCGATCGTAGACGGCAGCCAGCGGATGACCGAGTAGCGCGCGTCTTCGGGGCTGAAGTTCGGATCTTCTTTTTCGGTCGGCGCCATCTTGGCTATGATCGCGTTTTTGAATCCGGCGGCCTCGAAAGCCTTTTGCCATTTTTCGACGCCGCGTTTTGTATAAGGCACCAACCAGGCTGGTGTTGCCGAATCGATCCAATAAACTATCGGCTTGACCGGCTCGGACATTGCGGCACTCGGGTCTTTCTTTTCCAGACGCCAGCGGGTAATGAAACGGCGTTCGGTTGCCTTCTGTTCCGTGCGGCCATAGTCCATCGTACCTACCGAAAAGTAACCGACGCGCTCATCAAAAAGCCGCGGCATCATCGGGTTTTCCGGGAGCTTTACCATGCTGTGATGGAGCACAACGGTTGCGCTTCCCGGAGGCATTCCGGCTGCTGCAAAAGGGTTTGCCGGTTGCGGCGCTCCGGCCGGCGGAGCGATGCGAGTGTAGGTGTGCGTTGCCTCGGCCTCGATGTTTTCAGGATACGGAGAAATACGCTCGATGTAAGAACGCGTTGCGTCCATCGTCGTTGCATTCAATCGCTGGCGGGCGCTGAACTCAAAAAGGTCGGTGCTGAAAAGCCGCGTGACATCGATAACTGCCGATTCATTCGGTCCCCAGGCGGCGACCGGAAACGCCATTAATATCGTGTCGTTATTTGCGGCCTGAACCGCCCTTGAGATCGGGAGGCTCGGGTCGGCTACGACGCTGTAGTTCACGTTTCGTAAGTGAATCTTGTTTTCGTTCCGTTCCCAACGAACAACGCGCCTACTAAGGGCCTGTCCGCCGTAGCCCACACCGACCGTGGTCCGTGCGATCTGCGTAACCCACAGGAATTGCTTATCGAACTCGGCTTTCGGTATCTCGTAATAATACTTGTCCTTTACCTTGTGAACCGTAAAGATGCCGGATGTTGACTTGGCCTCTTTCGTTATCACCTTGTCATAGGGCTGCGGGTCCTGCGTTGCGGCGCCCGGCGGCGTCGGACGCGCTCCCGGACCCGGCGGCGGTGTTTCTGGCGGTGGGTCCTGCGCTATCAGCATCAGCGTTGTTGCGAGCATTACAAGGCAGGCTGCAAAGATTGTACTGACCTTCTTTTTCATCTGATTCGTCTTCTCCTGGGGTTGTTTACTGTCGCTAAGGAATATCTACTCGACACAATACGCGAACGGCGCGAAAGCGTTTCAATATTTTCGAAATAATAAAAGCGAAAGGCCAGCCAATCAAATAGAGATAAAAGAAGAACTGAGCCTTCAGATGCCTTGTGCTTTTTTAAACTCGACCTAGAGAGCCGTAAAATCCTTCATCGAAATCGCTATCGCCGGGAACGCCGCAATCAATTTCTTGTCCGACGTGACCAGCGGCACGCCGAGCCGCTCGGCAAGTGCAACGAACTCACAATCGTAGGCGGTGCATCCGGAGTCTTCGGAAAGTTGCAGCACCCTATTAGATTCGATTTCATATTCACGACTGTTTACCGTACGCATGGCTTTGTCCATAGCTGTGTAGGCGTCGGTAAGTGTCATTTCATTCCGCCGGAGATATATTGTCAATACATTGCGCATCTCGGATCGCCACAAAAGAGGTGCCGACCATTCGGGGTCGGCGTCGAATATCTTCTCGGCCGCCGAGCTATGATCGCTGGTAATCACGAAATAGGCGATTATGTTCGTATCTACAACGATCAAAACCGCCTCTCCTTTTTTGCTTGCTCTAGTATCTCGTCCGTAAGGTAAACACCTTTTAGCGCGAGTTCTTCTCTGAATTTGCGAACTTCTTCGACAAATTTTTCAGTGTCTTGCGCTGGCATATCTAATGATTGCTCAAGACGAACGATCGCTTCGCTGTTAATGCTCCTGCGATTGCGATTGGCCGTTCGTGTAAGTGCAGCATAGATTTCATCCGGTAGATTTTTTATTGTTAGTGTTGCCATAGTTTATGGTTTCAAAACGCATCCAAAACGGAAGTATATTGGAACCATCGCCGATTTTCAACAAAAATCTGGCTAAATCTGAAATTCCGCGACGACCGGTGCGTGGTCACTTGGTTTTTCGTTCGTCCGCGGTTCCTTGTCGATCCAGCAGTCCGTGCATGATTCGGCAAACTCTGGCGATGCCCAGATGTGGTCGATGCGCAGGCCGCGGTCTTTTTCGAACGAGTGATGAAAATAATCCCACCACGAATATTCGCGGGCGTCACCGTTCAATTGGCGAAAGACATCGACAAAGCCCCAGCGTTTTACATTGATAAGTGCATCGCGTTCTTCCTTGGTGAAATGGAGCTTGTCTTTCCACGCCATCGGTTTCCAAACATCCATTTCGTGCGGAGCAACATTCAGATCGCCGCACAAAATTACATCGTCGTCGGTAGTAAAATTGTCGTCGAAATAATTTCTTAGCCGAGCGAGCCAATCGAGCTTGAACTTGAACTTATCAGAGCCAAGCCGCGTTCCGTGCGGGACATACGTATTAACAATATGAATGCCGTTCACGTTTGCGGCGATGAATCGTTTCGGCGCGTCGTCATTGTCGCCGGGAAAATTTTTCTGAATGCCTTCGAGCGGGAATCTTGAGATCATTGCCACACCGTTGTATGCCTTCTCTCCGATAAACGCGACGTGCTCATATCCGATCGCCTCAAACCGACGCCTCGGGAAACGGCTGTCAACACACTTCGTCTCCTGCAAACAAAGCACATCGGGCCGCGCCTTTTCGCACCAATCGACGACCTGCTCGATGCGGGAATTTACGGAGTTAATGTTCCATGTTGCGATCTTCACAAATTGTTAGTTTTGGCGTGTTTGAAATTAGTCGGCCTTAAATACTTCATCCATTGGAATACCGGCAAGCTTTCCTTCGCGATAAGCCGCAAGCCGCCGCTCGGCTTCCTCAATCCAAATATCATCGACCCGCTCCGTTGATAGAATTTCCGCGCGCAGTTTATCTGCATGAGCCTCAGACCTTCGTCGAGTTTCTGATGACATTTCTTTTTTGAGGTCACTAAACGGTTTAGCCATCATTCGAATTTACTTCAAAGTCGGATAGATTAACAGACCAAATCGGGCTATCTCTTTATCGATGACTTAATGTAATGCACAGCCGAAAAAAAAGCCCGATTGCCTACGCAAACGGGCTTTCGGTCCAAAAAAATAAAAGATCTAGTGCCTCAATTCAATATTTATCATAGGCGTCGCTGAGTCAGAAATATGATTATCAAATTTTGCCAAAACGAGCGCCAGCATTCTGAGAACGTCCCAATTAGCCATATCTGCTTCTTTGAGCGCGGGGGCTATCTTCTTGATGAATTCTGTGCCAGGACTGTCGCCGGGCTGGAATTTGTACTTCGCGTTTGCACCGGTGTCCGGCCATAAAAGATGCTCCTCTCGGGCGGCAACAAAGATCGAGCCGTTTGACGCTCCCTGTTTCATCGCAAGAAAACAGACCGCATTGCTCAGCAAGTGCATAAACTCCGTTGTAGCCATCGACTGCATAAGGTCTATGATCCCTGCTGACGGCTGGGCGATGTCAACCGCCACTTCTCCCGCTCCCATCCATGTCGGTTCCATTCCCTGAAACTTGCTTATCAGGTCCACCATGTCGATGTCGCCGCTGTCTATACAATCGTCTTTGGAATAGTGAAACTTGTTCGTACCCGATGCGAAAATACTAAAACCCATAGTTACCTCCGTTGATTTCTGTCCAACCAGTGTTCGACGTTCTATTGGCAGGACTTTTGCACAACGATCTATGTTTGCTAACTCAACGATCAAACTGCTCCGCCATCCTCAAGTTCTACTTTCAGCAATCCGCCGTTTGTTCTAAAAAAACAGTTTCTGCAGCTAACTTTTCAAAGCACAAGTTTATGGTGCGGCCGATTGCTCGTGTGCGGTGGACTGTCATCGCCGGAATTGTCACACTCTGCCATGGCTGAAGGCAGAGTTCGCTCCCATCCTCTAAGTCAATGGCGAGGCAGCCATCTATCACGATGAACATTTCGTCTGATTTAGGGTGATAATGCCAGCGGTACTCTCCGTCGAAAACAGCAAGCCTTAAACAACTGTCGTTGACGCGGTTGATGACCATGTTCCGGTACGAGTCAGTAACCCTTGCGCCTTCCGCTTCCAAATCGACAATGTGAAGTGCAGGGTATCGGACAGGTTCATTCATGTAAGCATCAGGGGAAATATTCATTCTTGTTGTCTCCAGTTTTTGTTAAGGTGACCCAGCGTAAATTTAATTTTCTCTGCTTTGCATCAAATGTTGAACTCTGCGATCACAGGTGCGTGGTCGCTTGGGCGTTCGAGGGCTCGTGGGGCTTTGTCGATGTGGCAGGCGGTGGTTTTTGCGGCCAGCGACGGCGAGGTCCAGATGTAATCAATGCGGAGACCGCGATTTCGCTGCCAGGCTCCCTCGCGATAGTTCCACCACGAAAATTCCTGCAAATCGCCGTTTATTTGGCGGAACAGATCGGTAAATCCCCATTGCTTTACGTTGTACATTGCAGCACGTTCGGTCTTGGTAAAATGCAGTTTGCCCTGCCAAGCCGGAACGCTCCAAACGTCTGCATCTTCCATCGCGACGTTAAAATCACCGCAGAGAAGAACGTCTTTGTTTGCATCGCAGGTTTCGTCAAAAAACCGCCGCAGCCGCTGTAGCCAATCCAATTTAAACGTAAATTTATCGGTCCAAAGCTCGCTGCCGTTCGGGATGTAAGTGTTGACAATTCGAACGCCGTTCACGGTCGCGGCGATCAGGCGTTTTGGCGATTCGTGCGTGTCGTCAGGGAAGTTTTTCTGAACATCCTCGATCGGAAAACGTGAGACGATCGCGACGCCGTTATATGATTTTTGACCCATAAAGACCGATTCGTAACCGGCCTCTTTAAGTGCCTCGTGCGGGAAGGCTTCATCGACGGTTTTGGTCTCTTGAAAACAGATAACGTCTATCTCGGAATCGGCGAGCCATTTCGTCAGCATCTCCATCCGGATGTTTATTGAATTTACGTTCCAGGTTGCGATCTTCATAAATAAAAAATTTGCCACGGATAAACACAGATTAGCACAGATCAGGAAAACAATTATCCGTGCCTATCCGTGTTATCTGCGGCTGCTGGTTTGGAATTTCGTTCCCAGAAAACACCATCGGAAAAGCCTTGGATCGATTTGTCGGTTTCGGCCATTTCGAGGCGTTTGGCGGCGAGCAGACAATACTGTTCATCGGATTCTATCGCAAGAAAATCGCGGCCAAGCTTTTTTGCGACAATGGCGGTCGTGCCGCTTCCGGCGAACGGATCGAGGATCATGTCGCCGGGATTAGTGCTCGCGAGAATAATCTTTGCAAGCAGCTTTTCGGGCTTCTGCGTCGGGTGATCTGTATTTTCGGGCATCGACCAAAACGGGACGGTTATGTCGGTCCAGATATTTGACGGATGCGTGTCGCGGAAATTTCCGTCCTGTGACGCATTCCAATCCTTTGGCTGGCCGTTTTCCTTATACGGAGCCATCACGCGGCGGCGTTGTTTTACTGCGTCGAGATTGAAAGTGAAATCGTCAGACATCGTGAAAAACCAAATGTCCTCGGCTGTGTTCTTCCAATTTCGCTTTGCTCCGCGGCCCTTTTCCCGTTCCCAGGTGATGCGGTTTTGCAGCTTGAAATATTTCGACCCGACGCGTTGTATCGCCGTCGCCGAACGCCAGTCACCGCAGATATAAACACTGGCCGTCGGTTTCATTAAAGGAACGCACAGCGTGACCCACGAATCGAGCCATTCTTCGTATTCATCCGAAGAGGATTGCTTAAATTCTTCCTTCCCGAATTTTTTTGTCAGATTGTAAGGCGGATCCGCAAACAGCAGATCAAACTGTCGTTCCGGCAATGTTTTCAAAACCTCGAAAGCATCGCCGCAAACGATTCCATTTCCCGACGACAGTTTGTTTCTGAGACTGTCGGCTTCGGATTCAGTTACCTCAATCGTGCGATTTCGCGGAGCGCGGATCGAGCGTGATTTTGAATCATTGGGCATAAAGCGATGCCTAAACTCTACCAGATGTGCTTAGGATTGCCACGAATGCACGAATGTTTTCGCCAAGTGCAGAATGCGTCTTTATTCGTGCATTCGTGGCTGAATTGGCTAACCCCCTAGCCCATCGCATTATCCGTTCGACACCCTTGCTTGACCCTTAAAATAGCGCGTGATAGTCTTGTATGTTTTGAGACCGGGGCGCGTTTTAGGGCCCGAAATTATTTAATTCGTTTATTAAAAAAGTATGTTTTTGCTGGCATTTGCCGAATCGATCCAGCTATTTCCGGACGGCACACTCTTTATACATATTGGTTTGATCCTGCTGATGATCTGGGTCCTGAACCGGACGTTTTTCCGACCCGTAAACGCCGTCATCGAAAAGCGCTCAAAGCAAAAGGCTGGCAAGGGTGGCGAAGCCGACGACATTCTTAACGACGTTTCCGCAAAACAAAAGAAATACGACAAGGCGATGCTTGAGGCTCGCGGCGAAAGCTACGAGATGGTCGAGAAAGAGCGCTCCGCAGCGGTCGATCTGCGTCAGCAAACGATCGCGGACGCAAAGACAAAGGCTGCCGATCTGTTGGCAAGCGAGAAAGAAACGCTGCGTGACGCGGTTGCAACGGCAAAGGTAGATATTGCTTTAGAGGCCGAGAAAATGGCCGACAAGATTAGCTCAAATATTTTGAAGGCATAGTATGTTGGCATTTTTATCCAATCTGATTTTTCTGCTTTCGGCCGCCGGCGGTTCGGGTGCGAAAGGAGGCTTCGCGGAATTTTGGGAGACATGGCTTAATATTCCTGGCTTTGAGCTGTGGAAGTTTGTGAATCTTTTCATTTTCGTCGGACTGCTGGTTTATGTTTTGAAGAAGCCGTTGTCATCGGCATTTAAGGCGAAACGCGAATCGATCCGAGCAGAGTTGATAAAGGCGGAAGAAGCCAAGAAAGCCGCACTCGCAAAACTTACCGAGATCGAGGCAAAGCTTGCCGGTGCCGACAGTGAACGGACGCGGATCCTGAAAGAAGCGAAAGCCGAGATCGAGTACGAGAAGGCAAGGCTTGTCGCACAGGCCGAGGCTGAAACACAAAAACTGCAGGCGCAGTCAAACGGCGAGATCGTCCGTATCGGCCAGGTAGCACGTTTGCAGCTTCGTCGTTTTGCGGTCGAGGAAAGTATTCGACGCGCGGAAGAGAAATTGCGAAATCAAGTGACAGCAGACACTGACGCACGCCTTATTAAAACCGGAATTCAGGCGATCGGAGGTATGAACTAAATGAGCGTAGAGACGATCGCACGCCGATATGCAACCGCACTCGCGGACGTTGTAACAAAATCCGGCGACACTGCCGCTGTCAAAAGCGAGCTGAAAACCTGGGACGAACTTATTAGTTCTAATGCCGAACTGCACAACGCATTTTCCAGCCCGGCAATCGCTCAGACGAAAAAATCGGGTGTGCTTGAGGGCTTGATCGGCCGCACAAAACCGACCAAGACGACTGCGAATTTCCTCCGCGTTTTATTGCAGAACAATCGGCTGACCGATCTTGCCGCGATCAACGAAAGGTTCGATTCTGTTATTGAAGAACGCAGCGGAGCGATACAGGCTTTTGTCGCATCGGCTCACGAATTATCAGAAGATCAAAAGACAGAACTTAAGACAAACGTCGAAAAGCTTACAGGCAAAAAAGCCACGCTAAATTTTTCGATCGACGCCGAGCTTATCGGCGGCGTGGTAACACGCGTCGGCTCGACCGTTTACGACGGTTCGGTCAGAACACAGCTTGAGAATTTAAGAGAAAAACTTATTAACGGTTAGTGATGAACGGTGAATGGTGAACGAAGCCATTCATCATTCAGCATTCATCGTTCATCATTAAAAAAATGGAAGCAATTAAGGCAAACGAGATAAACGAGATCATCCGCGGGCAGATCGAAAATTTCGATTCGAGCATGCGGGTTGATGAGGTCGGCAGCGTTATTAAGGTCGGTGACGGTATCGCCGAAGTACACGGGCTCGAAAAGGTAATGGCTGGCGAATTGCTCGAGTTTCCGCACGGCGTTCGCGGGCTGGCGTTAAACCTTGAGGAAGACAAGGTCGGCTGTGTGCTGTTTGGCGATTTTCAAAAGATCAAAGAAGGCGACGAGGCAAAACGCACACGCCGCATCATGAGCGTGCCTGTGGGCGACGCAATGATCGGCCGCGTTGTCGATGCTCTAGGAAACGCCATAGACGGCAAGGGCGAGATCATCACCGATACGTTCTTTCCGGTCGAGCGAATCGCTCCCGGCATTATCGACCGTCAGCCGGTTAAAGAGCCGCTGCAAACAGGTTTGAAGGCGATTGACTCGATGGTTCCAGTCGGCCGCGGCCAGCGTGAGCTGATAATCGGCGACCGCCAAACGGGCAAGACCGCCGTCGCGATCGACACGATCATCAACCAGAAAGGCAAAGACGTTATCTGCGTTTACGTTGCTATCGGCCAGAAGGCATCGACCGTTGCACAGGTTCGTCAGAAACTCGAAGAGTTCGGGGCGATGGATTACACGATCATCGTGAACGCCTCAGCGTCCGATCCGGCCGCGATGCAGTTTTTGGCTCCATATTCGGGCTGTGCGATGGGCGAATATTTCCGCGACAATGGCCGCCACGCTCTTACGATCTACGACGATCTTTCGAAGCAGGCCGCAGCGTACCGCGAGATCTCATTGCTGCTCCGTCGTCCTCCGGGCCGTGAAGCTTATCCGGGTGACGTTTTCTATCTTCACTCACGCTTGCTTGAGCGTGCGGCGAAAATGTCAGATGCACGCGGCGGCGGTTCGCTCACGAGCTTGCCGATCATCGAAACGCAGGCCGGCGATATTTCGGCCTACATTCCGACGAACGTGATCTCGATCACCGACGGACAGATCTTTTTGGAATCCGACCTGTTCAACGCGGGCGTCCGACCTGCGATCAACGTGGGTAACTCGGTTTCCCGTGTGGGCGGCGCGGCACAGATCAAGGCTATGAAGGCCGTTGCCGGAACACTGCGAATCGACCTTGCACAGTATCGCGAACTTGCAGCATTTGCGCAGTTCGGCTCGGATCTGGACAAATCGACGCAATCGCAGCTCGAACGTGGTAAGCGTCTGACCGAGATCCTGAAACAGGGCCAATATCAGCCGATGGAAGTCGAGCAGCAGGTGATGATCATCTGGACCGTTACTAACGGTCTGGCCGACGATGTCGAGGTCGCCGACCTCAAGCGGTTCGAGGAAGAACTGATCACGTATATGCGAAACGCGCATCCCGGTGTAATGAACACCATGCGTGAAAAGAAATCCATCGACGACGCTCTAAAAGCCGAGATGAAAGAAGCGGTCGAAGATTTCAAGGCGACGCGTTGGAACCAGGAAGAGGCCGGAGCGGCGGCGGCATAAATTAGTCATGAGTCTTAAGTCTGGAGTCATGAGCCGGATGCGATCCGGCGACTTCAGACTCACGACTTAAGACTCACGACTTTTAAGAATATGGCAAGTTTGCTAGACATGCGCCGGCGGATTAAGTCGGTCAAGAACACGCAGCAGATAACCAAGGCGATGAAGATGGTCGCGGCTGCGAAATTGAAACGCGCGCAGGATCGCGTTATCTCGTCGCGTCCGTTCGCACAGAAAATGTCGGCGGTGCTCGGTGGTTTGAGTGCAAAGGTTGCGGACGAATTTTCGCATCCGCTGCTTACGCCGCGAGGTGACGAAAAATACCTGGTCGTGCTTGTAACGGCGGACAAAGGTTTGGCCGGAGCGTTTAACGCAAACGTCATAAAGGCGACGCAGGCATTTCTGAAAGATAACTCTACAAAATCAACCGAGATGCTGGCCGTCGGCCGCAAAGGCCGCGATTTTTTCAAGCGTCGTGAAATGACTTTAACGTCTGAGTACATTGGCCTGACCGGTGCCGGACAGGTTAAATATTCGGACGCGGCCGAGATCGCCGATAAGGTGATCGATACATTTACCCACGACGAGACGTTCGACAAGGTATTTCTTGTCTTCACAGAATTTAAGACAGTTCTTTCGCAAAAGCCTGTGATCGAACAGCTATTGCCGATTCCGTCAATCAAGCCCGATGAGCAGGAAGAAGGAGCGGTCGAGGCCGAGTATATTTACGAACAGCCGCCCGCCGAAATATTCGGCAAACTGCTGCCGAAACAGGTGGTTACACAGGTTTACAAGGCGATGCTCGAATCGGTCGCGTCCGAGCAGGGCTCGCGTATGACGGCGATGGATTCGGCGTCAAAGAATGCAGGTGAACTGATCGACACGCTAACTCTCAACATGAACCGCATCCGCCAGGCAGCGATCACGAAAGAGATCATCGAGGTCGTCAGCGGCGCGGCCGCTGCGTAGTCAACATAGGCTAAAATTGTCCGATAGAAGTGGCTCGAAACGTTGTACGTTTCGGGCCACTTTTTTCTGTTATAGTTGGTACGTTTTCAAATGTCTGTCCGACCTCCGGCCGCGTTATCCTGTAACTGAACACTAATTTGAGCTTTTTTTTCGCAGTTTACGCGGAGTGATGTGAGTGAGCTTATTAGTCTCAACCAAAAAGGCCCAACCTATGAAACATTTACTTTTTCTGACTCTCTGCTTTTTGGCTTTTTCCATGGGCTCTTTGGCTCAAACCACGGAAACATTTGATATTGCCACGTTTCAGCCGCCAACAGGCTGGGAAAAACAGAATAAGCCAGGAGTAGTTATTTTTCTGACTTCCAGCGAGCAGAAAGGAACTTACGCGATGATCACGCTCTATGCGAGCGGGACGAGCACCGGCAATCCGAAAAGTGAATTCGACGCCGATTGGCAAGAATTTATCGCCGGGCAATTAGGGATAAAAGGTATGCCGGAAGTCGAACCAGTCGAGAAAAAGGACGGTTGGGATGTTGTTTCAGGTGGTGCGGCTTTTGAAAATGAAATGGGACCGTCCGCAGTCATATTGAATACTTACTCCGGCTTCGGCAAAACATTCAGCGCGGCGGCGATCTTTAACAGCCAGGACAACTTGCCAGCTATCGTAGCCTTTGCTGCCTCGATTAAGTTAAAAAAATCTGAACCGGGAAAACAGGTGAACACCGTTACGGAAACACACCCGCAAACAATAGACAACCAGGGCGGGTCTCAGCCTTCCATTACCCAGCACTTTTGGAAGCAGTCCCAAAACCGCAGAGATATAGGCGGATATGCCGGATACTCATCTAACACCTATCAATTTTTCGGTAACAACACTTATAAATTTTCGAGCGTGACTTTTCAAAATTACACACCTAAATATTATTTGGAGAATGAAGAAGGAACTTACAAAATCACCGGAAACAAAATCACGATAACACCGAAAAAGGCGATTTTCAGCAGCCATAAAAGTAAAAAGGAAGATCCACCTTTAAAATCGGGCAATCTTGGGTTAGCAGTGGTGCAGTATAGTTTTGAATTTATGGACCTGCACAACAATGGCCGCTGGTCGCTGCTGCTCTCGCCGGTTGGTGGAACGGAAACAAAAAGGGACGGGACGTTCAGTTTCTGGCTTAATGGTGAAAAAAGAAATACCTATTCCTATAGTGCAGTCAATGCAAAGGGCGAGTTGGTTCCGTAATGAGCTGAACTGTCAGGATAATTAGAAGTCGAGACAAATCTATATGAAAAAAATTCTTGTTTTACTTTTCTGCTTTTTGTCACTTTGCGTTAGTTCCATAGCTCAGGCTTCGGAAACATTCGATATTGCTACGTTTCAGCCGCCAACCAGCTGGGAAAAGCAAAGCAAGCCCGGAGTCGCTATTTTCGGCACGTCCAATGAGCAGAAAGGAACGTACACGATGATCATGCTTTTCGCGAGTGGTGAAAGTTCCGGCAACGCGAAAGGCGATTTCGAAGCCGACTGGCAGGAATTTATCGCCGGGCAATTAGGGGTAAAAGGCAAACCGGAGGTCGAACCAGTCGAGAAAAAGGACGGTTGGGAGGTTGTTTCAGGCGGTGCGGCTTTTGAAAATGAAATGGGACCGTCCGCGGTCATCCTGAGTACTTACTCAGGTTTCGGCAAAACATTCAGCGCGGCGGCGATCTTTAACAGTCAGGACAACTTGCCAGCTATCGAAGCTTTTGCTGCCTCGCTTAAGTTAAAAAGACCGGAAGCCAATAAACAAGTAAAGAGTAATCTGCCAGCCAGTAACCAAACCAAAGCTGCTTCAACCGGTTTTGTTTTTACCACAAGCAACTTTGATGATGGTTGGAATGCTATTGATACAGCTGATTGGGTACAGGTAACTAAAGGCACTACAACAGTTTTACTCCATTATGGCATTCAATATACCGATGCAACAAGAAATTTTGATGAAAATAAAAGAATAGAACACTACTGGAACCTGCTTATTTCACCCCGATACAGAGTAAGTAATATCAATGTTGCACCGACTGATTATGGGAAATACGACAGAGTTTATTTTGGAGAGGCAGACGGTATAGAAATTTCAACAGGCAATAAAGCTCATATCGCTTTGATGATCACCTCTGAAAACGGATTTGCCAATTGTGTTGAAATTATAACGCCCGATAAGGCTACCCTGACACAGCAATTTCCAAATTACGACAAGATTAAAGAAATGAATAACTACAATAAATTTGCCGTTGGTGCAAAAGACTTGCCCGGCACCTGGGAAAATTCATCTGCCATTTACTCACAGTACTATAGTACGAATACCGGAAATTATGCCGGAATGGGCGGCGTTTCAATCAACGCTAAATTTATTTTTAGATCAAATAGCACTTTTCATTTTGACTACATAGGGGTCTCTGGAATGATGGGTGCTCCTAACGTTCATACAGAAAAAAGGGACGGAAAATTCACTGTAAACAACTGGGAAATGACCATAACTGACAAGAAAGGAATACCCGTCGGCTATTCTGCACAATTTGAAGCCATAAGAGGAGGAAGGGTTTTACACTTACGGAACAAACAATTCAGCGGATTGAAATATGATCTTTATAAACAAAAATAAACTATGGAAGTGCTTCCTGAGGCAAAATATGAAAAGAGAACATTATAAAAATTTGGTGATTTTAATATTCGCAATGGCAATTATTATTTCGAGTTTCGGCATTGCGAATGCGCAGATCCAGGCTGCCGGTGGCGGATATTACCGCGCGGGTTACCCGACTGTGTATGGTTCGTTCGGCCAGGCGAGCGTGGCTCAGAGCCGGGTGTACGACACGATGAAGAGGCAGAAGGCCGAACGCCAAGCCACGTCAAGTTCGGCCACACCGCCAAACTCGAAAACAGTTGTGCCTCCACCACCCGTGATAAGAAACCACGGAGTCTTTCGCCCCGATGCGACTGTTGATACCGGCAAGGCGCTTGCCGATGCCCTTGCCGACACGCCCGAGGAAAAAGCTCTGATAAAGCAAATCTACACAGTTACTAAGGCCGCATACGAAGAGGAAGCCGCCGCAAGAGGCTGGAAAAACAATATCGCAGCCGGATTGACATTCTTTACGGTTACCGCGATGACGGTTTACCACGATGCCGAGGAGCCAAGTGATGAAGCCTTGAACAACTATTTCAAAGCCGTGAACAGCGCTCTGGACGAAATACCCGAATTCGCAAAAGTCGCGAACAAAGACAAACAGGGCTTTAACAACATGCTGATCGGTTTCAGTGGAATGCTTCTCGCGGTCTATACAGAAGCCAAGCAAAACAGCAATGCCGAAACCCTTGCCAACTCCAAAAAGCTTGCGGGAATGTTGATCGAGATGGTTCTAAAAACCGATCCCGAGAATATAAGAGTTGAAAACAATCAGATCGTGATGAAATAACAGCGCCCGGCGTATTTTTCGCTCGCCGGACAAAGTGAGCTATTGTTCCGTGGATTTATGCAGAGTGGTGCGGAGGCATTAAAACTATGAAGAATGTTGCTTTTGGAGTGCTGGCGGCCGCGATTGTTGCGGCGGTAATGGCGTGTGGATGGCAGACGAATGAAAGCATCAACACGGCGGACTCCCGCCCGTCAAATTCCACTTCGACTTCCGCTAATAATTCGATGCCCGGAAAAACCGCCGTCGATGCCAGAAAGGCCTACCGCATAGAGGGCACGATTGACGATGCCAATCAGGAAGGAAATGTCTGCGACGCAAGCGTCGAGTTCACGGTGCCGGGCACGCTGGAGTTCAAATTCACGCCGACCGGCCCGTCAAAAGGAAACTATACCTATTCGGGGCCGTTCAATGCGACCGGTTCCGGTCCCTACGAAATCAAAGACGACGGCACAATGATCGTCGATGGTACAGGCTGCATCATGGGAAGATGCGCCACCTATTCCCACAAATGGAAGGCGACGCCGATTGACGCCGCTACCTGCAAACCCGGCAAGTGAATTGATCCTCTTTGAAATTTTAATTCGAAAAATCTTATGAAATACTTCATCCTATTCGCCGCCGTGCTTTTTCCAATTGCTTCGTTCACGCAAGAGCGTAAAACTGTTTCAGAACCACAGTATATTGTGGTGGACAGCAAGGACAACGTGTTCGTAACGCTCAAATACGGAATGCTGAAGATCGCGCCGGACGGTACGGTGACAGATCTTTCAAAGCAAGGCCCGGCGATCGGCGGGATGGACCGGGCATGGAGTAATCTCATCATCGATTCCAAAGATAATCTCTATGCTACCGAACAGGGAGGTACGGCAATATACAAGATAACGGTTTCCGCGGATAACAAGGCTGAAATAAAATTATTCGCCGGGCAGCAGTACGGTTATAAGCTGGAAGACGGTCCGATCACCACCGCCGGACTTAATCTTATCGAGCTAATGACGATCGACAGGAACGACAATATTTATGTAACCAGCAGCTACGGTAAGATAAAAGATGCTATCGACAGTAATTTTGTGACCGATAGTTATTATTTAAATGATAGAAATGGCACTGCCCCAAAATACGACAAAGATTCTGCACCCAGATTCAGCGTCATCAGGAAGATCGCGGGCGGCATAGTCTCAACCCTAAAAACACCCGACGGGAAATATATCCTGCCGCATGACGTATCGGCCATGACCACAGACAGTCAGGGGAATATCATTTATTCCGCCTCGGGCTTTGCCCGTTTTATTGGAAAAATAGACCTTGCTACCGGATCGATCACCAGCATCACCGGCCAGCCTTATAAGAGAAAATGGTGCCCGGTTTACACACAGGGTGACGCAGGCAAAGCCGAGTTTATGGCCCCCGCTTCAGCAATTGTAACCAATAAAAAGGGAGAGATATTATTTACGGACAACCGGCTCCACCGCGTTATCAAAATCGCGGACGGAAAAGTATCGACACTTGCAGGCAGCGGTACTATCGACTCCTGTTCACGAAATATTGCCGGCTGGGCACAGGAAGGCAACAAGGACGGAAAGGCATTAACTGCAATGTTCAATTTTCCAAAAGGCATTGCCTACGACAGCAAAGGAAATTTATTTATTGCCGATAAGGGAAACCACATTATCCGCAAATTATCGCCCGATGGAATGGTGACCACATTTGCGAAATGAAGGGTGAAGATATCTATTAGGAATACGGCTTGTTTTGCCGCGACCAGCAGTCATTTATAACGTATCCTTGACTGCATGGTTACCAGACCTTCTCTTGAATGGCGCGGTTGGTTCATTCGTTACGCGCCGTTATTTATTTGGATCGTGATAATACTCGGGCTCGGCAGCGGTCTCGGTGCGTCAAACGAAACGTCGCGGTTTATCCGACCGCTGCTCGTATTTCTTTTTCCTGATGCGTTGCCGGAAACGCTCTCGGTTTATCACGGATACATTCGAAAGTTCGCGCATTTTGCCGAGTATGCAGTACTCGCGTTATTGGCGTATCGGGCTTTCAAACCCCGGCGGCCTTTCCTTTTTTCTTTCCTGTTGGTCGCCATTATCGCCATCGCCGACGAAACCAATCAGAGCTTTATAGATACCAGAACCGCGTCGGTTTTCGATGTGCTTTTGGATATTTCGGGCGGAGTTTCGATGCTCTTTGCGATCTGGATCTTTCGCCGACCGCAAATTAAAAACGGGTAATATTTACCAATTCAGCCACGAATGCACGAATTAAACCGGCGTCGATCCGAGCAAAACATTCGTGCATTTGTGGCAACTTCTCAGCATCAAAAGATTAGAACACTACCTAAAAACCGAAAGGCTTTCAATTGCCCGAACTTTGTGGCATATTTTTCGTTATAGATTTCGATAAGGAGAACTTAAAAATGAGCATTGTCGATAAGATCAAGGAAGCCGCGATGAACCAGTTTATCGAGGTCATCGAGTGGCTCGATGAATCAAAGGACACGCTGCTTTACCGCTTTCCGGTTTACCAGCAAGAGATCAAGAACGGCGCCCAGTTGATCGTTCGAGAATCGCAGGCCGCCGTCTTCGTTTTCGAAGGCCAGGTTGCAGATGTGTTTACGCCGGGACGATACACGATCGAGGGCGGAAATACTCCGATCTTGTCGAAACTGGGTGCGTGGAAACACGGGTTTAACTCGCCGATCAAGGCTGAGGTTTATTTCGTCAACACCAAACAGTTCACCGACATGAAATGGGGCACGTCCAACCCGATAATGCTCCGCGATAATGACTTTGGCATCGTCCGGCTTCGAGCTTTTGGCGCGTACAGCATGCGTGTAGCCGATCCGGCCGAGTTCATAAAAGAGATCACCGGGACAAATGCAAAGTTTCAGACCGAGGACATCGACGGCCAGCTCAAACGGGCGATCGTCACGGAATTCTCCGACGCGCTTGGCGAACTGAAAATCCCGGCGCTCGATCTTGCCGCTCAATACAAAGAGGTCGGCGAAGCGATCCGGGCGAAGATCAACGAAGATTTTAAGGGTTACGGCCTTGAGGTAACCAAGTTCTACGTCGAAAACATCAGCCTGCCGCCCGAAGTCGAAGCCGCGATGGACAAGCGTGCCTCGATGGGTGCGCTCGGCAATGTCCAAACCTACGCCCAATTCCAAGCGGCGGATGCAATGCGGGATGCCGCTCAGAACGAAGGCGGCGGTGCAGGTCTCGGTGCTGGCCTTGGCGCCGGATTTGCCGTAGGAGGCCAAATGGCAAACGCCTTTGGCGCAAATCAACCCGGCGGTTCCGGCGGCGGAACAGCTGCTTCAACGGTCGCTTGTCCCGCCTGCGGAAAACAAAATTCGGCAGGTTCGAAATTCTGTGCCGATTGCGGTGGAACGATGGAAGTTACCCAAGTTCCGTGTGTAAAATGCGGTGCGAAACTACGTGAAGGCGCAAAGTTCTGTTCGGAATGTGGATCGACCCAGGAAAAACAGAAATGCTCAAATGCCGAATGCGGTGCCGAACTAACACCGGGCATAAAGTTCTGTGCCGAATGCGGAACTAAGACCGAGGCGGTCTAAGTAAAAAGTAAAAAGTAAAAAGGCAAAAGGCAAAAGTAAAAAGGGCGAGGGAATTAAAACCCTTGCTCTTTTCTTTGCGGCTTTGCGGCTTTGCGTTAAAGTCATTTGTAAGAATTCGATTTTAGCGGAGCGAAAGTATATGGCAGTAAGCCCTGAATTGTTAGAAATATTGCGTTGCCCAAAGTGCAAATCGACCGTCGAACCCAAAGCCGACGGCAGTAGCCTGAAATGCACGAACGCCGAGTGCTCGCTGGTTTATCCTATCAAGGACGATATTCCGGTGATGCTCGTCGAAGAAGCGACCGTGGAGAAGTGAGTCTTTTGAGTCTATCGGGTCTATTGAGTCTATCGAGGTAATTTGAGTCCATTGAGTCCGGGATTTTTTCAGGGCTGAACAATTTGAAAGACTCGACCGACTCAAAAGACTCAAAAGACTCAAAAGACTCAACAGACTGCAACTGACGATGACAGATATCGATTGGAGCAATGTTAAACGAGTCCTTGTCGTCCGGTTGCGCTCGATCGGCGATGCGGTGCTCGCGACGTCGTCTCTTATAGCTCTCAAACGATTTCTTCCCGACGCACAAATAGACATCCTTCTCGAAGATTGGGTCGCTCCTTTATTGGACGGTTTCGATGCGGTCGATAATGTCATAACCGTTGGCAAAGGTTCTCTGAATCGTTTAAGAACCGCACGGCAGATTCGCCGGAACAACTACGATGTAGTGTTCAATCTGCACGGCGGAACGACCTCGACATTTTTTACAAGAGCCACCGGTGCCCGCCTCCGCGTCGGCTACGAGCCTTATCAATACTCATTTTTTTACAACCACTTACTCACATCCGCAACAGAATTCTGGGGCCGCGAACGAACGCATTCCGCCGAGCAGCAGTTGGCTTTACTCGGATTCGTCGGTGTTCCGGTTGAAGACAAACCAAAAAGCCGCCTCGTCGTAACCGAATCGGCTCTCGATTCGCTTGAAAAGAAATTTAACGCAAAGACGCAAAGACGCGAAGACGCGAAGAATTTAGGTGCGGTCGCCGACGAGCAAGTCAGTACCGCCCGCGTAAGCGGGTGGCGGAAACTCGGTGATTATGCGTTAATGCATCCGGCCGCTGCTTTCACAACAAAGACCTGGGCTGCGGAAAATTTTGCCCGTGTTGCGGAATATCTGAGAGATCGCGGTTTGAAAATAATCGCTATAGCAGCCAAAAACGAACGTGCCATTCTTGAGAATCTCACTAATCAATCAGGCGTTCCGATCATCACATTCGACGACCTGACACTTCCCGAAATAACCGCACTTGTCTCGCGGGCAAAACTCTTCGTCGGCAACGATTCCGGCATCGCCCACATTGCCGCAGCAGTCAATACACCGACCGTTGTCATCTTTGGCTCGTCAAACCGCGATCACTGGCGGCCATGGACGGACGCCCCGAACGAGATCGTATTCGAAGAATTTCATTGCCAGCCGTGTCCCGGCTATGAATGCAAAGAATTCGGCGAGCCTCGCTGTATTCAAACCGTCGGGCCTGAGAAAGTTTTCGCAGCAATCGAATCAGTATTAAATTAGGGAAAACTTAGCCACGAAATAACACGAACTTTCACGAAATATGCTCGTGTCTTGTTCGTGTTATTTTCGTGGCATAAAATGGTCGCAGAAAGATCTATCGTCTGTTGACCGTATTTCCGTTGACCATCTGATTCGTTACCGAATCACCGGCTCGGACAAGTAGTTGGTTCTTAACCCCTTTTTGGCCTTCGATAGTCTTGGCTGCTGTTTCCGCCTGAGTTTTCTGTGCGGCGGTTGCGACCGTACCTTTCAGTGTTATCACATCGTTAACGACATCGACATTGATCGTCGAATCACGCAGGTCATTCGCCGTAGCTAACGCTGTTTTTGTCTTAAACCAGAGCCAGCTATCGTTAACGCCTTGTCCGATGGTGCTAGAACCACGGTCGCGTTCGTACTCGCCGCGATTTTTGTCGTAATCCTCTCGGCTGATGTTTGAATTATCCCGACGCGGTGTCGGTGTAGCTGTCGCATTCACGACAACTGCTGTGTTCGAGTTTGCGTTCGAAATACGCACGTTAGTGTTTGATGTGGATTCACAAGCCGCACCGGTAATTACACTGATCGCCGTGACAATTGCTAATCTGTATCGCATAAGTCCTCCTGTCTTCTCAAAAAAGATGTGTAGCGAATTACTACACAGTCGTATTGTTAACAAGAGAACTGCAATAGGCGTTCCAAATTAGGTTTGTTTTAATCGACACCAGGTTTGCTCGATTTGCTAGAAAAAGAAATCAAAATGTTCTAGGATAGAAATAATTACTTGCTTAAGAGCAATAATTTTGGGAAAGAAAATAATGATTGCGGAATATATTCAGGCAGCAATGCGAAAAGCCAAATACGAAATCCTAGAAGGCAATGAGGGGTTTTACGGCGAGATTCCGGGGTTTCAAGGAGTTTGGGCTAATGCACCGACTCTTGAAGGCTGTCGTGAACAATTGGCTGAAGTGCTTGAGGAATGGATATTATTTCATCTTGCCGACAAGACTCCATTGCCCAAAATAAAAGGAATCGACCTAAGTTTTAAGAAGACCCGCCAACCTGCATTAGTCTAGCTTTTCCCATTCATCCTCTGAAATTCCAACTTGCTTTAGAATTCGACGCAGGAGTCCAATCCCAACATCGGTATTAGGGACGTGAACTTTTAGTGGTCCTCGTTTCATAAACGAATGATTTCCACCGCCATATGGCCCGTCAAAACCCTGCCCGCGAAGGTATTTGATTAGCTGCTTTTTCTTAATCGGACCGAGTTTGGGCATAATGAATTAAAAAAAACACGTCGCTCACAAATAAACGAATCTATTCTGAATCGTGCTGTGTCTCGCTGCCCTCCGACTCATAGGAATCCAGCAGATCAATGAGCTTGAACACAAAGTCTCGATCTCTTCCTTTCAGAGACAACAAATCAATAGAAGCTGAAAGCGTCAGCTTTCCACCATTTGACAGCTCGATTCTCTTGGTCGTGCCATTATCTATTGCACTATTAATGGTGCCTGAAGGTTCATAAGTTTCTTCTTCTTGACGATGAGCATTTACAGAATTTTTTGCACGACGTTTCCTAGGGGCCGAAGCTCTAGACTTTTGTAATAGCAGCTTCGAAATCTGAATATCAGCAAACTGAGCAGCCTTAAGGAAAAAGCTCTTAGCTTTTGTCTTCGTGTTACCGGAAACATTGTAGAGTTCTTCTGAAAATTCCTTATCGAATTGTGTCGGTGTTACTTTCGAAAGATCGAGTTGTATCAGACTCGCATAGTGTTTATCAATTAAATCCTTTACATTCTGCTTACGCTTCTCTTTTTGTAAAGCAAGATTGGCCATCATGTCGGTCGGCACACCGTCATCATCAGTAAGTCCGAAAAATTTAAATGAGCTAAGGACACCGGATACCGATGCACCACTAAACGTTGGAAAAACAGTTCGGTCTATAACATTTGGCACATTGTGTTCAGCAACATTATCGAGTGCAGTTGTGAATGTTGGAAACGGTATATATGGGGCGGTTCGCTTCTTTTCTGCCATTGAATAAAACTCCTTGCAAAGCAAAATAAATCCTACTGTGCGTTAATGTATGCTATAAGTTGTGCGATTGTCAAATTGTTTTGGACTGAAGTGTGGATTCGTTTTAACGAAGCCTAATCCGAAATAAAAAAAGTGCAGAAGGAATCCGCAGATTAATCTGACGGAGCGAGGAAATAAAGGGCGGCGTTGGCATTGCGGGAGTTGAGGGCGTGATTCTACAGCGGGTATTGCGGCTATTGAAAATACGGAAAAAATCCCCGTTGCTGGCTCAAAAAAAACGCGGGGCCGGGGCCTGAAAACGCGGGGCTGGAGGCAGAAAACGCGGGGCTGGGGCCAAATACCGCGGGGCTGGGACCCAAATAGAGTTTCTAGCAACGGCACGTGTCGAGTAGTTGGGTTCAAAATTTGACACTTATCCCCGAAAACACTAGTATTTATAGTTTCGACTCTTGTAGCCGAAGTGTGCTTATATGTTCGAATCGTTATCCGATAAGCTAAAGAAAACGCTGAAAAATCTGCGCGGGGCGGGCAAGTTGACGCCTGAGCATGTGGATGAGGCTTTGCGCGAGATTCGGATGGCGCTGCTTGAAGCGGATGTTAACTATAAGGTCGCAAAGGACTTTGTCGAGTCGGTCCGTGCAAAAGCCGAGGGCCAGGAAGTTTGGCAGGGGCTGAATCCGCACGAGCAGGTGGTCAAGATCGTCTATGACGAGCTTGTAAATCTGATGGGCGGCACGTCGTCGCGGCTTGTGTTTACCAAGCAAATCCCGAATGTCGTGATGATCGTAGGTCTCCAGGGTTCGGGTAAGACCACTTCGACCGGAAAGATCTCAAAATGGCTCTCGACGAATCAAGAACGCAAGCCGCTGCTCGTTTCGGTTGACGTTTACAGGCCTGCGGCGCGTGAGCAGCTTCGCGTTGTCGGCGGCGCGGTCGGTGTTCCGGTCTTTCAGGACAAGGAATCGAACGACCCGCTGACGCTCGTGCGTGGTGCTATGAATCACGCGCGAGGTGCGGGTTTTGACACGCTGATGATCGACACGGCCGGGCGTCTGCATATAGACGACGAGCTGATGGTCGAGCTTGAGCAGATAAAGGCCGAGACCAAACCGCTTGAGGTGCTGTTCGTCGCCGACGCAATGACCGGCCAAGACGCGGTTCGGTCGGCTGAGGTCTTTCACGAACGCATCGGAATAACGGGTGTAGTCCTGACCAAAATGGACGGCGACGCTCGCGGTGGTGCTGCCCTGTCGATCAGACAGGTAATCGGCCAGCCGGTAAAGTTTGTCGGCGTCGGTGAAAAATACGACGCGATCGAGCCTTTTTATCCAGATAGGATCGCTCAGCGAATCCTCGGAATGGGCGATGTATTGACCCTAATCGAGGAGGTTCAGGGCAAGATCAGCGAGGACGAAGCCAAAGAGCAGCTGCAGAAAATGACGCGTAACCAGTTTACGCTCGAAGATTTTAAGGCTCAGCTCGGACAGTTTAAAAAGCTCGGCTCGATGTCGAAATTGATGAAGATGCTGCCCGAACAACTTACCGGTGGCATGTCGATCTCGGACGAACAGTCGGCTGAGGTCGATGTCCAGATGAAACGCACCGAAGCGATCATCGGTTCGATGACGAGAGCAGAACGCAACGATCACAAGCTGCTCGACGCAAGCCGCAAAACGCGTGTTGCCGGAGGTTCCGGAACGACGATCGGTGAGGTCAATCAACTGCTCCGCCAATACGAACAGATGCGCAAAATGATGGCGCAGATGAACAAGGGCGGATTGCTAGGCGGATTGGGTAAGAAAATGATGGGCGGGCTCGCGGGCGGTTTGGGCGGAATGCTCGGCGGCGGAATGCCCGGAATGGGCGGCGGCTTAGCCGGAATGCTCGGCAACGGCGGCCCGGATAATGGTGATGACGCGGGCGGCAGCACGCGCATTAAGAAAAAGAAAAGGCACAAGAAAAAACGTTAGTGGCCGGTGGCCAGTAGTCAGTGGTCAGTTTTTGATCGAGGCTGACCACTGACAACCGATCACTGACCACTATAAAAATTATGTTAGCAATTAGCTTGATGAGAATAGGCGCAAAGGGGAAACCTTTTTACCGTCTGGTGGTAAAGGAAAAACGGTCGAAGCGTGACGGGAAATATCTCGAAAACGTCGGCACATACAACCCGATGCTGAATCCTGCGGAAGTAAACCTGAAGCACGAACGCATTCAGTACTGGATCAGTGTCGGAGCTCAACCGACCGAAACGGTCAAGAGCCTGATCAAACACAACCCGGCGGAAGCAGTCGAGACAGTCTAGGAAGTCTTGACAGTCAGGGAAGTCGGGGACAGCACGACTGACAAGACTTCCTAGACTGACAAGGCTGTCTAGACTAACTATATGAAAGAAGCAGTCGAAAAGATCGTGAAAGCCCTGGTCGGTTCTCCCGACTTGGTTGAGGTGGACGAGAGTGGTGACGGAAAGAATGTCCGGCTATCGGTTCGCGTTGCGCCTGACGACTATGGACGGCTGATCGGCCGCGAAGGCCGTACGATCAAGGCGATCCGAAGTCTGTTGTTTTTTGCCGGACAAAAGCAGGGCAAGCGTTTTCATTTCGATCTGGTCGAGGATTAGTTTGGAGTTCATGAATGAACTCGTTGCAATCGCAAGGGTCGCACGGCCGCATGGGCTTCGCGGGGAAGTTTCTGCGGAAGTGCTGACGGATTTTCCAGAGCGGTTCGACGGCCTTGAAAACGTAATCGCGGTGCTTGCGGGTGATGAACGGCGTGAACTCAAAATCGAGTGTTTCAGGTTTCAGAACGAACGCGTTCTACTAAAGTTCTTTGGCATCGACCGGATCGAAGACACCGAGAGTTTGAGAAACGCCGAGATCTGTGTGACCGAAAACGAAGCGGTGGAATTGGACGAAGGCGAGTTTTTCGATTGGGAACTTTCGGGCTGCACGGTCGAGACGGTCGATGGCGAAACGGTCGGCACTGTAAAGGAACTCATGCGAACGGGCGGAACCGAAGTGCTTGTGATCGAGGGTGCCGACAAAGAATATTTGATACCGTTCGCCGAATCGATCTGCACGGAAGTCGATGTTGAAAAGAAGCGGATCGTGATCGATCCGCCCGAAGGACTTTTGGATTTTTGAATTTACGAGGTGTTTAGGAATGAGTAAAGGCGATGCCGTCGAACTTCTTTGTCCAGAATGCAAGAAGATTGTTAGTTGTAATGTAACGAAAACCTTTGCTGATCATTCTGCATACAAATTTCGTTCGTTCTTTGAGAGTTTTACGAAGTTGGATGGTAATTTTAGGAAGCGCATTCGTGTGTGTACTGATTGCGGCGGCAGCTTCAATACAGTAGAAATCGACGAAATATTCTTAAACGATCTTCGCGGGAAGATTGATTTCACGAATAAGAGTGTTGAAGATTTGGACTCGCACCTGAGAATAATGTCGAACACGATCGGGTCTCTGAAAGGGAACGTGGACAAAAGCACAGGTAATGAGAACAGGGAGAAAATAGGTTTTTATATCGATTTTGTCTTTAGTATTCTCGGTGAGACCGCTTCACGTTTGTTGATCGGTAAGAGGTCGAAGATCATCGAGTATTATGTTAAGAATGACCCGAAAGACTTTTTTGAAGTTCTTGACAACGCAATGGAATTACTGAACTTCAAGGAAAAACAGTTTCTAGGCATGAAATATGGTATTGGAAATGCGAAACCAAAACGAAGCCGAAGTGCGATGCGGAAAGTACTGTCATTTGATGACAAAGAGATTGATAAATACGAATTGAAGATCGTAGAAAAGCTAGTGTCATCTGATCATTCAGAGAACATTTACTTGTTTTTAAAAGGCTTAGGTCTCGCGAAGTAGAAACTTTCAAGTTGCGAATAGATGTATTAACAATTTTCCCGGAGTTTTTCGAACAGGTCTTTGATTTTGGAATAATTCGTCGAGCCAAATTGGCTGGGATCGTCGAGATAAATGTTCACGACATCCGTGCATTTGCGGTCGATAAGCAAAAGATGACGGACGACAGGCCGTTTGGCGGTGGCGACGGGATGGTAATGAAGCCCGAACCGATCTTTGCGGCGGTCGAACATTTGTTGGGAACGACAAACCGGGATGCATACCCGCAAGGCACGCGAGTCGTGATGCTTTCGCCCCAAGGACGGCCGTTGAAACAGGCCGCGGCAAAGCAGTTTGCAGACGATGCAACGCACATTGTCCTGATTTGCGGCCGATACGAAGGGATCGATGAGCGGGTGAACGAGACGCTCGTGACGGATGAAATATCGATCGGCGATTATGTTTTGTCGGGCGGCGAACCGGCGGCAATAGTTTTGACCGACGCGATCGTGAGGCTTTTGCCCGATGCGTTGGGCAGCGATACCTCGGCAGAAAACGATTCGTTTTCAAATGGCTTGCTCGATTGCCCGCATTACACGCGACCGGCGGAATTTATGGGAAGACGAGTTCCCGAAGTGCTTTTGAACGGCAATCATGCCGAGATAGAAAAATGGCGTCGAGAGAGGGCGCTGGAAAAGACAAAAAAGAATAGACCGGATCTTTTATCAGGAGAAAATGGTGCATGTGAATAAAGAAGTTGCAGAGTTGGAGAGTTACAGATAGTTGCAGAGAAAAGTACTGACTCTGTAACTTCGCAACTCTGAAACTCTGCAACTTTTTATTGACCTCTGGCCGAAAAAGTTATGAACCGTTTAGATTCAATAGAAACAACACAGTTGCGGGAAAATATCCCTGCATTTCAGTCGGGCGACACCATCAAGGTCCACGTCCGCATCAAGGAAGGCAACAAGGAACGTCTCCAGGTTTTTGAGGGCGTCGTGATTGCCCGCAAACACGGCGGCTCACGTGAATCGATCACCGTCCGAAAGGTAAGTTTTGGCGTTGGCGTCGAGCGTATCTTCCCGCTGCACGCGACCGTAGTCGATCACATTGATGTTGTCCGTCACGGTAGAGTTCGCCGTGCAAAGCTCTATTACTTGCGTGATCTGCGCGGTAAGGCTGCTCGTATCAAGGAAAAAGATACACGCAATAAGGCTCAGGCAGCTAAGTAGTGATGAGTGAGGAAGAAACGCTTATCTTTCTTATCACCCATCTCCGATCACATTTGCCAAATCTATGAAATTAGGGCGTCGTGAATTTGTTGCAGCCTCGGGTTCGGCAATCACGTATGTCCTTATTTCGTCAGGCGAAACGGTTTTTGGAGGTTCGACGATGTACGGATTGATCGGAAAAATGACTACGGCTGAGGGCAAACGCGATGAGCTTATCAAGATACTGCTCGACGGCACTTCGACCATGCCGGGCTGCATGAGCTATATCGTCGCGAAAGACTCAGGCGATGCGAACGCGATCTGGATCACGGAGGTTTGGGACATCAAAGAAAACCACGAAGCCTCACTCAAACTGCCTTCCGTTCAAGCCGCGATTGCAAAAGGCCGGTCAATGATCACCGGTTTCGGCGAGCGGTTCATTACCGAGCCTGTCGGCGGACACGGGTTGAAAAAGGCTTGATCCGTTTCCGCTATTTTTTGCAACGACCTATAATCCCACATTGTGAGTGGATTTAAACTACAGGCCGAGAAATTCGAGTGGACTATCGGCTTTGATTTTGAGGATCTGGCGCGTGAACTTGGCTTTCAGTTTATTGCCGGAGTGGATGAGGTCGGCCGCGGGTGTCTCGCCGGGCCAGTTGTTGCGGCTGCGTGTATTTTGGACCCGGCAAAACCAGTTCCCGACGGGCTGAACGATTCAAAAAAACTCACCGCAAAACAACGTGACGAGATATCTTCAGAGCTGCAAAAGAATGCCCTGGCTTTCGCGATCGGAGCCGTCGAGGCCGATGAGATCGACCGCATCAACATTCTCGAAGCAACAAAAAGGGCGATGCTTATCGCTATTTCTTCACTTCAGCCTGCTGCCGATTATTTGCTGATCGACGCACTCCAGTTAAAGCTAAATCCGCTTCCTCAAAAGGCAATAATCAAGGGAGATTCGATCTCATATTCGATAGCCGCCGCGTCTGTCCTTGCGAAAACCTATCGTGATAAATTGATGGCCGATTACGACGAGCACTACCCGCAATACGGTTTCGGCGGTCACAAAGGCTACGGAGCCGCCGTCCACCTTGCCGCTCTGAAAGAACACGGCCCGTGCCCGCTGCACCGAAGAACATTTCGCGGGGTTGTTTCGTAACTGAAATTAAAACTGAAACCAGGCGGTCGGTTCCTTATTGCTTGAGAGCGTGATCGTCGTTTCGGCGGCGAAAAGCGGCGGACGCATTTTTAGTGCGCATTCGGCGGTGATGCGTGCGAGATGCGGGTCGTTTGCGCGTTGCGAAAGATGTGCGAGAACGATGTGTCGGGCAAAACCATCGAAATCGGTCGTCAGCCAATCTGCGAGGTCCTCGTTTGAAAGGTGGCCGGTTCGCGAAGCGATCCGCTGTTTCAGGTCCCACGAATACATCGAGCAGGCCCGCAGCATATCTCGGCTGTGGTTCGATTCCATAATGATCGCGTCACAGCCATTTAATTTTTGCTTTATCAGCGGCGTGATGTGGCCGAAATCCATCAGCGTTGCAATGCGAACGCCGTCGCGTTTTGCGATAAACCCAAAATTATCGACGGCATCATGCGGTACGGAGAAAGGTTCGAAATCAATATCGCCAATGCGGAATTCGCGGCTTGATTCGATCTTTGCGGAGCGGCCGTTCAACACCTTGCGGCGTCTCGCGGATTCGCTGTCGCCGTTTTGAATTCCTTTGCGTGTCGCGAAATAAGCGTCTTCAGTTTCCGGCGAGATGTAAACCGGGCATTTTACGGAACTGAGAAGAACGCGCAAACCACCGACATGATCGCTGTGTTCGTGCGTGATCAAAACGGCATCGAGATCACCGGGATCGACACCGACGACAGCAAGCCGCTTTAACATTTCTCGCGCGCTCAGCCCGGCGTCAACGAGGACGTTTGTCCGCTCGCTCGAAATAAGCACCGCGTTGCCGGTCGATCCGCTGCCTAATACAGTAAATTTCATACTCGATAGGCCCTTCCTAACGGTCGGGCTACTGACACGATTCCAAGTACGGTAAATTTCAACCTTTTTCCAACATTTTCCTGATGCCTTTGCCGACAATTTTTGTTAACAGTGAGTTTGGCACTATTGTCACAGATGTAGCAACGAACCAGTTTGGCCAACCCGACACAACCTTTGAGCGGCCTGTACCTACCGTCCGCATCGCAGTTTCAACTACCTGCTCTGCCGTCTGCTGTCCCTTTGCCGTGAAAATGTCTTTGTAATTCGATGCTTCAAAGAAATTGGTCTTAGTCGAACCCGGACACAGCGCCAATACTTGGATGCCGAACGGCCTGTTCTCTTCGGCGATGGCCTCGGAGAAAGCGGTGACAAACGATTTCGACGCAGCGTATGTCGCCATGAATGGGATCGGCTGAAATCCTGCGGCGGACGAGACATTTATTATCGTGCCTCTTTTTCGGTTACGCATACCCGCGAGGTAACGATGTGTCAGTCCGACAAGAGCACGAATATTCAGATCGATCATTTCTAGTTCGCGGTCGAGTGGTAGTTCGGCGAAATCGCCCATCGAGCCGAATCCGGCGTTGTTGATGAGAAAGCCGATCTCAATGCCTCTGCTTTCTGTTTCGTCGAAAACCGCCGAATCGGAGCCGTTTTCACTGAGATCAATCGCGAAATAATCGGCATTGATCGAGTGTTTAGCGCTCAGTTCACCACAAAGAGCCTTTAGTTTATCTTCCGAGCGAGCGACTAGAAATAGGTCGTGTCCATCAGCCGCGAGTCTGCGGGCAAAGGCTTCGCCGATGCCGCTCGACGCTCCGGTGATGAGGGCTGTTGTCATAGGTCGTCGATCTCGCTCTCGGCGGTTGGAACAAAGGAATAGTATATCGAGAAAACGGCGGCGGCGATAATTGTAAGTGTTCCGACAGCGCGAATCATACCCGCAAAAATTTTTGTCGAACCGATCAGCCCGGTTTCGGAGAGCATATAGTTCCAGTCGTGAAAACTGCCTTCGGTGCCGGTAAAGCCGCTGGTCAAAACAAGCTGCATTACCTGTGCATCCGCCGCATAAACATAAACATTTATGATGCTTTGCCCGACCCAAAACAACACTATCGCGGCAGAGTAGTATTTGAAATGCCAGACAAAATAGCCGACAAAGACCGCTGGAAATATCACCTGAA
>CAZSEL010000052.1:0-30364 GCA_964605905.1 uncultured Chloracidobacterium sp.
CGAGGTCGGCCTCATCCGAGACCGAGCCCTTCACCGCGCGGGCATTGGGCCCGAGTTCGGCCACGGCGGAATCGAGCGCTTCCTTCCGGCGGCCGAAGATGAAGACGAAGGCGCCCTCCTCGATAAAGCGCTTTGCCGCAGCAAGGCCGATGCCGGTAGCACCACCAGTGATCACAGCGGTCTTTCCCGCCAATTTTTGTCCGTTGTTATTCATATGTCTTCTCCTAGCTCTCCTATTAGCTTGCAACTTGCAAGTTGGCTTAACTCTAATCGAAATGATTACAAGTTGCAAGTTGCAAGTTTCATTCTTTAAGCGTTAATTACAGAAGCAGATTGAAGTGCGTTTTTTAGGGCGGTCGCGAATTATTATGGAGATCTAAGGGGTCGTTTCCGCAAACCCATGGGCATGAACGAAGGACTCTTTCTTTTTCAGACTTTCAAGAATCGCTTTTGCTACGCCGTCTCGATCCTTTTTCACCCAGCGGACAAGTTCAGCAGGAACATCGGAATTCGGCGCGTGTTTTGATCCCCAAACCATTATTTCCAGAATCAGAGGAATGAGTTCCTTCCCTTTGGGAGTTAGCTCATAAATAAATTTTGATTCGTGGTCGGTGTCCTGCGTCTTCGTAATGACGCATTCTTCCTCAAGGCGTTTTAGGCGGTTGGCCAGAATGTTGCTCGCCATCTTTTCCCGGGAAGCCAAGAGTTCATTAAAATGGCGCTTACCCAAAAAAATCATGTCCCTGACAACCACAAGGCTCCACTTATCGCCGAATACATCCAAGCCATATGCTACGCCGCACCCCGATTGTCGGCAGTCATGCTTTGCCTTACCCATATCACAATCATCCACAAAAAACTTGCAAGTTGCAAGCGTGACTGGATAAATGGATAAACCTTTGGAGGTGTGACAACGCACAGACGGCAGTAAAAGTATTTACGATCCTATCACGAGGTTTGTCCACGTCCCTAACCTGCCCGTTGATTGGCGGGCGAACTAAAGGTGCAATAGTCCGAAATCTCTTCAGAACCGCTCACACACGCGCAAAGCCGGAGCTAACAATTTGTGTATTAAGTTTGGGCTCCATCCGGGTTCGTCGCCTTGGTTGGTTCAAGGACGCGCTGCGTTGTTCAACGCTTTTCGGCGAATGTGGCTGTCGGTCTTCATCATTTGTGGGTCGACGTGACCGACCTGGGCCTGAATAACCCAATCGGGTTTGCCGTTCTCCGTAAGCGTCGTGACGCGGTATGACGGCAATCGTGAAAACGTACGCCCTTGAGGCCCGCGGCTTTCAAGATAGATCTCCAAGCACTCCGCCAGGACGTCATCGGTTTGGTCGGATCGATCATTTGCTGACGACCATGCCATGGGAAGCCATAGTGGTCTGGATCGACCGGCCCCAAGTCCGATACGCTTTCTCGAAGCTCGGCGCGAGCGGATAGACAGACTTTGTTCAGCGACGGGGAACGCCAGCCCGCAAGGGTTTTTGACCGACGAATTTGCAGACTCGCATTCTCGAATTCAATATCCTTCCATTGAAGGCCCTTAATCTTACACGCTCTTAAGCCACAGAAAAATGCGAGAGTGGGCGGTATACCCATAAGTCCAGTCGCTTCGCGTTCAATTGAACTACCTTGTCTGCTCAAGTCTTATCTCGCGGCGGCTACCATTTTGATCGAAATCGTGCGGAGTTTTCGCTCCCGCGTAGGTTCGTTCGTGCAACTTTCTAGTGCTTCGGCCCGGCACAATTTCGCTCAGCTCTTGAGACAATTGTCCGGTTTCCAGGCTAACCGAATTGTTTCGACCATCACCCAAATATTCCTCAAGGATCATAGAGGCACGATCCTTAACTTGTCTTGGATCGGCGTTCGAAAGCGACAACGCCAGGAGTTCTGCTTTCATAACGTCTTGTAGTTTTTCTACTGCAATCTCGGCTCGCACTCCCCTTTGTTCCGAAAGGTTTCGAGCCGTCGCCTCTAGATGATTTTTCTGCTCCGTTGCTCGCTGATATACAAAATCCCTTTCGGCGGGAGGCAGCTTTCGGTAGAGATTGCTGTGATCGAAGCTGTTCTTGTATCGAAGTTCCTCGTTTGGGGTTTTGAGACTTTGGATGAAGTGTTTTGTTGCTGACAAGGACTCATCAAGATACTTTCTGTCCATGCGAGATTGCAGGCTATCAACCAATTGTTGGGCCTCTGGGCTTGGAACGATCTCGCCCCTTTTTAACGCCTCAGTTCTCGCCTTTGTTGCCGCGCCATCGCCCGCATAGTTGAGTTTCGCTACGATCATTTCTGAAGTGAAGTGTCGAGGCGACTGCTCGGTAAGCAATATTTGCATCTCATTGGAGGTTAACGCAGCTGAGTTGCTTGGACTTCTATCTTGGCCATTCTGCTGACGATTAAGACCGGCTGAAGCATTGTCAATCCTGATCTTCGACGATGCTTGAATCACTTCCTCTCGCGATTGGCAGCTCTCTAACATCTGGGCGTAGTCTCGATACCGTTCATTGAAATATCGAAGTCTCGTTTCAGGTTGCTTGAGCTGGTGTTCAAGATATGCAGACGCGAAACGGAGGTCCTCGTAATTCAGCTCCTTTCCTTTCACACCATTCTCAATCGTTTTACCAGATTTTGTCCTAAATAGCTTAAGGATTGTGGAGGGTGGAATCCCGTTTTCCAGGGCCTCGTCCAGTGCGGGAAATTTAACCTCAGACCAGTGTTTCAGTTCGTCGGCCGACATCTCAGACGCAAGAAGGGGTAGTTGCGTGCTTTCAAGCTCAATTCGTTCAAACCCAAGTGGTGTCTGAACGTGTTCGGGATCCCGTTCGGCCGGCAGATAGTCAGCGGGTTCAGTTATTTCTTCTACCTCTTCTCCTAAAGAATGTTCCGTGTTCTGCGAATTCGATCCGACAAACTGCTCGTACTGGATCGAACGGTCAGTTGGTTCCAACCTCTCCATCTCGTCGGCCACCTTCGCGATTTCTGCAAGCGTCCGGTCGAACCGTTCTGCGGTTGATTCTGATTTCCCCTCTTCTCTAACCTCACCTAACAGTTCCTGTTTTCCATTTAAGGCATTGTAAATCCACCGAAAGATCTTTGCCTCCGTTTCACGATCAGCATTACTTCCCGCGATAGTCTTCCCATATTCCAAGATTTTGGGAGCGACCTCTCGTGCTTTTTCTGATCCGACCATTGCCTCAAGTCGGCCTACTCCGTAACCAAGAGTTGCTAGTTGAAGTGGTGACTTTAGATCATGCGACTCCTTCGGAATTATCAGAACCCCATTTTGAACGGTTCCGCCGCGCTCGTATGTATCCCGTAGAAATTGTGATGTGCCGTTGAGGTATGAAGCATGCTCGCTCCTGTTACGACCATTGGTGTCGTCGAGTTTAGATAAGACAAGGTCCGATTTGCTAAGCGAAAGTATCTCGTTGATCGCTCTTTCTGTTCGCGGATTTGATGGGCGAAAGTTTGATAACGCCGCCGCCTTGGGCGGTGAAACATGATTCAGTTCTCTTGCGTCAATTGCCTTAGCGACCTTTTCGATCGCGAGCTTAACGACATCCGCGTGACACGTCTGCCCCGCTCGACAAAAACATGTGATCGAAATTGGTTGGCCATTCCTGAATGCCTCACCAAGCAGCACCATACCATCCCTTAGTCCGCCTTCGTTCTGTTTGTAACTACTTCGAAGTCGTTCGGAATAAGCAATAAGGGCGGCATCGCGACCTCCACCGCGTGGTGCAATTTCGTTCCGATTGGGCGAAAGAAGCCCCAGTTCTGGAGTGTTTATGTTCCCGAGGTCAAGACTCCTTCTTGGTACTGATGATCCACTCTCGTTTAAGCGAGCGACTACCTTATTGCTCAAGTCATATTCCATAATTCGCCCTTCTTTTGGTATCAGTCAGCTATCTAACCGAACTTAGTAAAGGGCAAATTACGTGCCTGAGATCGATGCTTTGTGTCGTGCTTCCTGCTGTTTCAAAAAGGAATTTTCTACCGTTTCAATCCAATTCCAATCTCGCGACTATTCGATCTTTCTCGCTCGTCAGATCGTGAACTCTTGTCAGGCGTCGCGGAGGGGCGTTCGGCAACGGTTTGTACTTCTAATTCGGGATTGAAAACTTTACTCAGGACCTCGTCGAAAGTTTCGAAGTGTTCTTTGGCTGAGTGTTCTTTGGCTGAGTTTTCTAGGATCGAACTTAGTTTTCTAGATTCTTTGCTGTCGGAAGTGGTCTCGATTCGTTTCTCGATCTCAGCAATTTCGCTTTTAGTAAACAGTGGTTGGAAATCCGGGTCGGCGGTGTTTCCCCAAAAAGAATGTTGCTTGAACTCTGCCGCTTCAACAGCCGCGACTATGGAAAGACTCTTAGCAGCAGCGACATCAGCTTTAAGGCTCTTTTCATGTTCTCTAACACGACCTTCGATTTCGCTCCTCAAGGCTCTGTGGTCCTTGCTCTCCAGCAGTAGATTCAATGCGTGATCCAAGACGGAAGCTTTCTGTGGAAGGTCCACATCGTTCAGGCTCAGGTAAATAGTCGATCCGTTCTTTTTGTCCTCCATCGCAAATTTATGAAATCGCTTCGATTTGCGAAAGTAGGCAAGGTCATCTTTTACGTTGTTCAAGCCCATATTGCAAAGGATTTCTCTGGCCATTACGCGGCCAGCAATTAAATGACTTTCATTGTTGCCAAGATACGTTGCGACTTGGCTATTAGCTGTAACGATCGAATTCTTTTGAAGTTCCCAGACCGACCGATATTCCGGAGTCATCTTGAGTTTCCTGGCTAGTGCTTCAAGCTCGATCAGATTCACATCAGAAAATTTCGGTTTCACGTCGCCAGGATCCGCATTTCGCTCAAGAATTCTACCCACAGCATCCGTCTTCTTTTGACTATTGTGAAGTTGTTTATTTAAATGCAATGACTGCTCATACAGGTCTTCCTCGACTGCATTTCGGAGGTGATGATCGTTTGCTTTTGATGGAGATCGTCTTAAGCTCGTCGCAATCGATTCGATTGCCGAACGGAGGGGCTGAAATATACCCCTCCCAGAATTGTCCTTTTGATTGAATTGACGATCGATCATCGCCAGGGACATTTGCTCTTTCCCGACCGCAGCCTTCCTGTAATAGCAGTTGTCTTTGAAGTCCGATATCTGCTTCCCATAAAGCCGCTGTCTCATTTCTGACACGACCTTCTGACCTGCCAAAAGCTCAAGATCATCCTGGCTTCTCAGGGTGATCTCCTTACTGACCTCAAGTTCACTTCTAATCTGTTCAAGGAACAAGTATTCCCGCATATTCGAGCTTGCGAGACATTGTTTCTGAAGGTCATCAAGCTCACCTTTTTGAAAGGCCGGGGTCGGTAATATAATGCCCCTATTCTTGTAATGTTTCCTGATTCTATTGGCGTTCTTTCTGACGACTGATGATTCTTCCTTAAGCTTAAAGAATTCGGATTCTTCCTTGGCAAGTATGTTGTGGGTGATGGCTTTTATCTGGCGTTGCTGGGCGGCGGTTTTCTGAGAGTCGTCGGAACTATTTGCTCCGTGTTGTAATTCCACCAGCGAGACCTTATGGCCTTTTCCTTGGGCTGGATCTGTTACCGGAAACTTTAGGTGCTCACGGTGCTCGATTAGGAAAGCAATTCGTTCTTCTCTAAATTTAAGCTGGTATTCAGCAAGGATGCCTTGACGGAGAATCTGTCGTTCGTCATCATTCGCACCTATTGTGTGGACCTTGTCGCCTTCGTGGTTCCTCGGATTACGATCTTGGCGTTTGTTTATGGTTTGCTCCAGTGAAGGACTTCTTTCTCCGACTAACTCCTGTAGTTTCACCTTGGCGGATTCTATTAGAATGCCATCGACTATCTGCTTTTCTCCCTCGATAAGCTCAAAATGTGGAAGGCCCTCTCGGGGAATTTTGTTTAGAGATTTACTCTGAAGATCTCTGGTCACATATTGTTTTTGAATTGCTATGTGTACATGTGGGTTTGCCGTGTTGAGATGGACCGCCCCCGCCCAGGCAAGTCGCTCGCTTTGAAGCCCCTCTTCTAACTGCCCAATGGCGTACCTTGTGACAATCTTCAATCGTCGTTTTCGTTCCTCATCAGTCGATCCAATCAGTAAATAATCTGCTTGCCTAAATGAAAGCACCAAATGATGAAGATCGTTGTTTGAGGGGCGGGCTTTGCCACAATCTGATTTCAGAAAATTGTTTGCGCTCCGGACTGAAAGGTGTTCGGTGAAAGCATTGAATAGTTCGCGACCGCTCACGGGCTCTTTGTTTCCGTCAATCTTGCTGTGAGCTATGTAGTGTACTAGTCCACGAGAACTACCTCTTTTCGACTGAGCGCTTGCGATAACTCTCATGATTCATCCGTTTGCTAATTCTGCAATTTAGGTAGGGATTCGATCCGCTGCTTCAGAATGTGGATCTTGGTCCCGAGGTAACTTTTGGAAAGAGATCCATCTCCGACTACGTGTTCATGAAACAGGAGACACTTCTTTAGATCGGAGACGGCGTGTTCAATGAGTTCCGCCATTGCGGTCGAAGCGATGACGACGCCCTGTTTCCGGTCGTTCGGTTCCGGTGACGTATATTCAATTAGCTTTGTGAAGACGAGGTTCAGGGATGATATCGACATGCTGGACATCGAGTAAAGTTCGGTCGTAAGAGACGTTACTATTTGCAGTAGATCCGACACGTTTTCCAAATCAGCTTCCACTCGCTCAACGCTCGCGCGGATCGCAACAAGATTCTCCCCTAAAGAGAGATTGACGGTCTCATTTTGCCTTCCGGTCCGCACAAGCCAATCAAGCTTTTCCTGACAACGGCCGGAAGCGAAATGTTGCTGTCTTTCGTTCAATGCGAAATGGATCATTCTGCGGACTATCGCTGCCTTATTTTCTCCGGTTTCGGCTGAGATCTCTTCGAGCTTTTTGTGGTCCTCATCGTAAGGCCTGACGCTTATCGGCCGGCCTTGCTTCGGCTCAATATCGACATCGATATTTTTAATAATTCTTTCTCTGTCTCGCTTTCTCATTCTTGCGGTGCTGGGGAAACTTTTTGTCACCAATTAGCCGTTTTGTAATTTTTGCGGCCGAGAAACAATGAGCAAAACACGTGCCTTTAATGCGCTTTCTGCGAAAAGTGCGGTTTGTAATTTTGGTGACAACACGTAAATCGATGCGAGGTATAGAGTTATGCGAATTACAAAGGGTGCTTTTTGGCCTATCCTGTCATACACCTGCAGCTGTAATTTTTGTTTTTTAACAAGGCCCCGCTATCTGCCTCTTTTTTACGCCAAAAGCTGTTCGTTTATTCGCCGCCTTTTGCCATAAGCAACATCGTTCTCCTCTTCGGCACACCGATTGATCTTGAGCGACGTGACAGTTTATTTACTAACCCAAAGGAGACCAACATTTAATGAACAATCAGCGTGTTATCACCCCCTCGACAAAACAGGATTCCGAACGACCGCTACTGCAGATCAACCGCCTCATCTACGTAAAAATGAGTACAAAGATACTTGAAGCGACCGATAAAAAGCTGAAGCAATATTTGCAGTTCGCGTCAGTCGGCATGAACACCGAGATTACCAATGACGATGTGATCGAGTACGCGCTAAACCACCTTTTCGAACGCGATCCGGCATTCAAACACTGGCTTAAAGTTAAGAATTGAATAGTTGAAATTAGGCTGAAAATGCTGAAGGTAATGTTCCGATTCCTTCGAATTTCGATGCAGGAATGAACGACTTATGAGCTGTGCTGTATCTGGAGATAACCTTTTCAAGTTCCATCTCGAACTCACGAATGTCAACCTGTTCCGAACGATCCGAGAGATGGCCGGATAACTGTTCCAGATCTTCTACAGCGAAGTCGCTGCATACTCTTGCAGACGCACGAGCCAGACGGTCGGCAACTTCCTGAAATGGCACACCGGAATGGCCTTTTACCCAACGCCAGGTGATGTGATGGCCGTAGCATTCCTCAACCAGACGGGTCCAGAAAGGACGATTTGTTCTCATCCGATTCCGTCCCGTCATCGTATCTATCACATATTTTGAATCGGACACGATCTCGATTCGGCAGGGCCGGCGAAGCTGCTCCAAGGCCTTAGCACCCGCAAGTATCTCGGCCTGCTGATTGGTGATTTGTCCCAGGTATTTGGCAACCAGTTTGATCTCCAGACGGTTCTGGTCCAGCATTACTGCACCGCAGCCTGCTGATGAATCTATCGCACCATTCCTTGCGCACGATCCGTCAACGTAGATCCTCACAAGAGGGGTATAGTCGTCCGCACTTCTACGTTCGCCTTTTCTGTCAATCAATCTGATAACACTCATTGTCCACCTCTCGTTTTTGCTGCAAAGAAAAGGGGCGAGCATTGTTGCCGCGCCCTGTAGTGCTCAAGAACGCTCTCAGAACTGATCTACGAACGGCTCTTCGACAGATGTTTCCGCATCAACCGGGCCTGTGTGTTCGGGGACTTCGGGCACCGTGTTGTCGCCATTGGAATTCGATCCTTCCGGATTGTCTGACCGGCTTGATCCAACGAACTCGAATGAGAACAGCGAGACTTCCGCGCCTGACCGAGGCTCGCCCTTATCTGTGCTCCAGGGACTAAAGGAGAGCCTTCCGTGGATAAGAAGATGAGTTCCCTTCTTTACATGCTCGGCGATCGTCTCAGCCGTCTTTCCGAACGCGACGACGTTGAACCAGTGCGTGACCTGTACTCGCCCTTCCGGACCATTCTTGAATGAGTTTGAGGCGATCGGAAAACTGGCGACCGGGGTTCCTGTTTCTGTGTATCGAAGGCTCACATCGCGCCCCGTATTTCCGAGTATCGAGATATTTGCTGACATGGATTATTCTTGCTCCTTTTTTGGTTTATTTTTTCTCCGACCGGAACGGCAGCCGTCCAGTTAGCGTGAACTTAGAGGCGTTCTGCTTCACGTACTGGCCGCCGCTCCTTTCGTCAGATACCTGTCATCAACTTTCAGGCCGAAGGGACCACCTGGGCGTGATTTCTTTGTACTGATGGTTGAGTAAAGAGGCTCGTCTGGATCAACCGATTGGTTCGCACATTCACGTTCTTCAACTCGGTTTCTCTTGCCCTCACCGCATCCCAGAGTTTCTGTTTTTCCTGCCGCTTGAAGGCCTTAGCCTCGGGTTCGTTGTAGAGAGCGAATTTGAGGAATCGGATCTGTCCCTGAGAGGCATTTTCAACTTTTCGTAACCACTGCCTTGCCTCTTTCGAGAACTGATCCTTAAGCCGAACCTCCTGAGATTTCGCAACGGTGTTGAGAGCGGTGAACTCCTTTAGCGTTAGCTTCTTTTGATCCTTGAAATCGGCATATGCTTTCTTCTTTAGATCGGCAACATCGGCAGTATCTGAAGTCCCGCGGATTGCGAGATAAGTTTCCTGATATGTGTCATGACGAAGGCTCCGTAGGTGGAAATCGGAGTATTGTCTCTGCCAAAGAAGACGCAGAACTGAAGCCGCGAACTGCATCTCTTCGAAATCAGGATTGACCTCCTGATCGACTAGGATCTCGATGTCATTTCTTTTTCCGAATGAGTAGATGCGACGAGCCGAACGGATAACCTTTCTGTCGTATATGCGGTCTAGGGAAAGTGCCAGCCATTCTTCGAACTCCTGGTCAGAGAATGGATGTCTGGAAGGCATCGACCAACCTGCACAGTTGACCATTCTCCGTCCTTCCTGGACAGCACTGCCGCCAAGTGAATGACCAACAAAAAGTTTCGGGATCTGGGAGTAGAGCTCCCGCGATTCGAATGGAAGACAGTTCGCATCTATCTCACAATCGAGATCGAATACAACCACCGAACGCTGTGACGAACTCATTGTTATTCCGATGAGTCCGTTCTCATCGAACTGCTCCATCTGCTCGTAAGTTGTGAAATTCCGGTCGAGTTCTTCGACTGATTTGTCGCCGTCTTCGAGATAGTATTCGGCGTAATCGTCAAAGATCATCCGGCTGATCTTTTGGCGGCCGACGCGTCTCAATACAGCCTGCATTTCGTCGTCATAGTTAAGACATTTTGGCGGAAGCGGTTGGCGGTTCTTGGCAGCTTCCTGAACTCTTCGCTGGTCCGCCACACAGAGCTTTTGTTCGACACCTGAGGACTCTTCAAAGTCGATCTCGCGGTCAGGAACCGTTGCCGTTACAGCCTCTAGCTGCATACCGAGCAGGCCCATCTCCATGAGAACCTCGCTAACTCCCCGGCGTCTGATCTCCCCGTAGTAGTAAGCTGCGATCTGTTCGTACTCGTACTGGCCGGCATCGGGGCTCGCAATGGCCTTTACGCACCTGACGAATTCTTTGGCATCCGTCTCATCGTCCAGAACTTTCATCGCGTATTCGAGTGAGAGTATCCTCACTCGGTCCAACGCTTCAGGCTCAAGCTCATCAGCGATCCTGACAACTACATCACCGAGAATCGCGAACTCTTCAAGTTCTCTTCTTCGAAGCGGATTCACCGCGAGATGTGCACACCAGTCCTGCATCGGCGAACCGGTATTCACGGGCGAGAACGCCAGCATCGGGTTATTCGGAGCATACTTTCTAAGCTGTTCAATGTTGATTCTTTCTGCCATAACTTCCTCTCTCAAGTCCGGCGTTTCGGCCGGAGAACACGCGATGTATTTGAGGGCCGCGTTTTCAAAACCCTGAATAAAATCACTTTCATTCAGGTTTGAAAATCCCTCCCAAGCAGAAGTAGAGGTGTGTTGAGGTAACGGGATTACGTCTCTTGTAAAAAAAGTTTTTGTAAACGCTTTTGCAGGTAAGCAAACGTAAGTGGTGCTCGGTTTTCGAGTTGTGCTCTCCCGGTTCCGAGGCTGTCGGTGGGTATTACAACAACCTGCTCGATGGCCGAACTCATCCGGGAAAGGCGCTCAAACGCACGATCAATAGCCGCCTTGTTTTGTACAAACTCTAAATCGGTAAAGAATGCCTCTTCGGTATTGCTCGGGAGTTTTTTGGTCGGAATCCCGAGAGCATTCGGTTCGGCTCGCATTTGAGCAGCTTGGCCGCCGAAGCCGCGACTTGCGAGGTTATCGCCAAACAGGAAGATATCATTACGATGCTCTCTAACGAACGATCTGGTGATCCATTTCATCTGCACGACGCGGGATCGCATAACAGCCTCCTTAACGCAAAATAACTGCCACTTAAAGAGGGTGTCTTCTCCTCAAATGGCAGTTAGAATTTGATCTGGCTATGGATCAATAGGCAGCGGCCTGCTGGATCTCGGTCGTTGCGGTCGGGGCCTGCTGCATTGCGGCTCCGTCTCCGTCCTCATCACGTCGTCCGGAAAGGAACTGGAACTCCTGAAGCACGATCTCCGCTCCGGCCTGCGGGGATTTGTTTTGATCCACCCACGGGTTAAAGGTCAGGCGTCCCTGAACGTATAGACGGCTGCCTTTTCGTACATAACGTGCAAGCGTCTCGGCCTGTTTGCCAAAGGCGGTAACGCGGAACCAGTCGGTCTTCTCAACGCGTCCCTCCGCACTGTTTCGGAACGAGTTCGAGGCCATTGAAAAACTCGCCACGAGGGTGCCGCTGTCCGTGATCTTTGTTTCCGGGGTCTTGCCGAGGTTGCCGATGATCGAAATATTTGCTGACATTTTCTTGATTCTCCTATTGATTTAATCTTTCGAGGATCTCGTTGAGTGACGCCCCTCGAATCCTTCTCTAAGGCACACTCTATCAGCCGCTATTTACTTCTTTTGTTGATCGAATGATAGAAGGTACTGAGGGACTTCATGATCGCGACAGCGGTCTTACCGGCCGATAGGCGATGGTTGTGTGAAGGTGTTACCCGGCTTGCGAGGGTACTTTGGTGTTCAATGAAAATTTTGAGAGGACAAAATCTTCTGGTTGGAAGATCAGCCACTAGTGCAAAAACAAACCAATTCTGGAATATTTTCGAAATCCCGCTATGCTATCCCACCCTAACATTTGTGTCGTACCTTCGATAAAAAGCCGACGGAGGCCTCGCAGAAATTTCCTGAGATGCTCCCTTTACTATTCTTGATTGACGACGTCATAAATGGTTTCGTTGGATGAATCGTCTGAAAGTTTCTTATCAATCTGGCGAACCGTCATATCGATCGGCGTCCCTGCTTAAATGGAATCGCCGGCATCGAGGTTTCAAAATCTATAAAATGGAGGGGAACTGCCAGGAGGCGATTTCACGCGCTAGATTCCAGCGATCGTAAGATAGTTCCTCGACGCTCCGTTTAACCAGATCGATCTGCTTCCATTGCCGCTCCGTTCGAGAAATACCTGACTTACCGTCAGGCTCTGGCTTCATGTCGTTTTCGGTAAGATCAGAGAATTTTATTCTGCGATCCGCCATAAATTTGTCTTTTGAGCGCAGATCCCAGACATCGAGAACGGTTGGTCCTCAAAATCGGCATCCGTCCAACCGAGTGTGTGGCTCCAGCATTCTCGATAGCCGCTCAAAAGTGTTCCGCCCTTCTCGTCGTCGGCGAGACGAAACTCACATCTTTGCACACGCTCCCAGGCTCGCTCACTATCTTTTCGTCCCGACTATAACGATTCGCAAGCATCGCGGCGTAGTCATCAAATCTATAAACGTCAATCAGTGCAGCAAAAAATTTGTCGCAGGCTTCGTCAACATTGACCGCGCTCAACATTTGAGGCGTCAGATCAGTCGCGGTCAGTGTAGCGGCGATCTCGACGCGGCGTCTTCCTTCTCCGCGGAAATGCCAGTAAACACCAGTTTCTCTTGGCGAAGATATTGGACGATGGTATTGGTAGATACCTTGTGTTCGTTAATTGGATCCGTCCGCGATTCTAAGATAGCTGATACCGCTCAGGTCTAGACGGTAATATCCGCGAATGTGCGTGATCCGGAGCAACGCCGTGTCGCAACCAGCGCAGCGAAGGATCGAACCCATTCCGTGCTGGTAAAGCATCAGTTCGCCGATCGGTTTCATCGCTCCGCAACCAACGCAAGTTGCTTCGGCGGCTGTCATCTCAAATGGAAAAAGTTCGTTCAGCAATCCGCCTGCGGCGTTGCCGTCCAACCTCAAATCGCTATCCTTCATATCCATCAACCTCCGGTAGGTCCGAAGCGCTCCGTTTTTATGCGTTGCGGTTCGTAGCCTATTTCCAACAATAAGTTAGCGACCGTCTCAACCAGAGCGGTCGGACCGCAGGTGTAAGCAAGCGGTCTTTCCGCTGGCTGCCAAACAGTTTCTGCTAACATCGCCCGGTCGATCCTGCGGCCATAACCGTTCCAATTTTCTGGCTGCCGTCTCGTTAGAGTGTGAATGACGCGGAGCGAAGCGTCGTTCGCGGCAAGACGTTCAAACTCTTCGCGGTAAATAACTTCCTCGTAGGATCGCGAGGAGTACAAGAGTTTTATCGGAACTTTCGTATTCGCATTAGCGCGGTGTCGGATCATCGCCATCAGCGGTGCGATACCGCTTCCCCCCGCAATCAGAAGAAGCGGCGAACCGTCGTCTTTGGCATCGTCTGCGATCCAAACGAAATAGCCGCCGATCGGCCCCCGCAGCTCGACCTGATCTCCCACCAGTAGCACGTCGGTCAAATACGGTGAGACCTCGCCGTCCTCAATGCGATCGACGGTCAGCATCAGGTATTCATCCTCCGGCGACGAAGCGATCGAGTAGCTGCGTTGCGCCTGGTAACCGTCCTCTGCCGTGAGGCGCAGATCAACATGCTGGCCGGCGAAATGTGCCGTCCAATCCGGCAGATCGAGGACAAGGCTTTTTACCCTCGGGGTTTCCTGCCGAATCTCGACCACGGTTCCGAGTTGCCACCTAAGTTGCTGCGCCATATCGTTTAATCACCCGCATATCGCTGTTCTTTCCAAGGGTCGCCGTAGTCGTGATAGCCGGCAGTTTCCCAGAATCCAGAACGGTTTTCTTTGACGAGCTTGAAGCCGCGCACCCATTTGGCACTTTTCCAAAAGTAGAGATGCGGTACCAGCAGTCGCGCCGGACCGCCATGCTCGGGAGTGAGCGGACGTCCGTCGAACTCGTAAGCGATCCACGCTTTCCCGCCGCGGACATCGGCGAGTGGCAGATTCGTGGTGTAACCCCCTTCGCAAAAAGCGATGAGATAACCGACCGCTGGCTGCCCGTCAAGGTCAATTCCGTCGAGCAGTGTGTCGACCGAAACACCCGTCCAGACCGTGTCGAGCTTAGTCCACTTTGTCACGCAGTGGATATCGGCCTTCACGGTTTCACGCGACAGCTTCATGAACTCGTCCCAATTCCATTTCAGATCTTCGTCGATCTCCCCATAGATCGAGAAGTCCCACCGCTCGATCGAACTTCGAGGAGTCGGTCCGGCGGATAACACCGGAAACTCCTTCGTTTCATATTGGCCCGGTGGGATCCGTTCTTTCAGCTCACTATCAGTCGCCCTCGCTCGGCCTTTGAAGCCGCGTGAAATGAATTGTTCTTCCATAAAATACCTCCGCAAAAGAAAACCGACGCTATCAGTAATGCCTTGTCAATCCTTGAGTCTGCCGGCATAACAATTAAGTTCAATGACCGAGGACCAACAGGATCAGTAATGCCACAAAACCAATTACCAGCAGCAGGCCGTTGAACTGCGGCGAGCCGTGGAACGCCTCGGGGATCATCGTTTCCGAGACCAGCGCCAGGATCGCACCCGCCGCGAACGCCTCTACTGTTCCCCGGACGGCGGGGGCCGTATCTCTAAGTACGATCGCGGAAACCGCAGCCGCTACGCCGATCGCAAGGAATATACCTATCCACAGCCCGAACACATAGTGTCCGGACCGTCCCGCCTGACGCATACCGGCGCTGCTTGACAAGGCTTGCGGGATATTCCCCATGAAGAACGCCGCCACCGTCGCCAATCCGGGACCGCCCATGTGCAGCACGCTCAACCCCAACACCAATCCCTCCGGAACGCCATCGAGAAATGTGCCGGCTGCAATGGCGAGACCGCTCCCAGATTGCTCTTCCCCGGGTTGCTCGATGCACTCGCCGCAGCGTTTTCGATGCTGTGCGCCGAACCTGGCGAGGAGCCAGTTGACGGAGCTGAACGCCGCGGCGCCGGCGAGCAGCCCGACGACCGTCCAAGTTAGGGTTGCCGACGTGCGTGAGTTAATAACAAGATCGACTGCCACCACCGCAAGAAGTATCCCGGCCGAAACCGTCATGACACGAGCGACGAAGGTGTGCTGCAACGAGAGATGATAGCCACCGACGGCACCGATCAGCAGACCGGATGCGGACAAGAGTCCCCAGCCGCCTGCTTGTACCCACGCCGGTAGCTCTGCGAACGTTCCTGTCAGGATCTGATCATTCATTCATCCCGCTCCTTGTGCATTTTTTGAGGCAGAGCTCGGCAGTCTCCAGTTGGGCCGGACAGAATGACATATGTATTGTTTGAAGTCCGCCGCGTCGATCATTCCCCGAAGAATGTTCGCAGCGTCCATCAAATATTTTTCGAGTTCCTTCTGAGTCATTAAAGCAACGAGCGAAACCAGAGATTTCGCTTCCTAAATCGGACGAATTCCGTTTTATTGGTGATTGAGTTTCTGGTAGCTGGGCCTAAAAGCCGAACATCAAAGATTAGCACCCGTGTTGTTAACGGACAACCGACCGCACAGAACTAAGCCATAAAAGCGTACAAATCGCTTCAGCGGGCTTCTTTGCTGGACAAAAAAGCCGAGCGGAACTCGGCTTGGATCTCAATTTGGAGGGTTGCGACATCGCCAGTCCCAGAAACGCTTTCTAAGCGATTGTTCTGTGTCAATCCTTACGCTGGCATTCGCAATATGCAATATATTGGGCAATCACCGATACCGACCAATCGCCAATCGCAATTTTTCATTATCGTAGGATTATCGTAATTACCCCGTAGGAAGCGATGCTCCCTAGTGAATCGGCTTTAAGGTTTAGTCAATAAATATCGGCGTATGACATTAGGGAGCAATAGGTAGAAAGCGGCAAATAATAACTGCAAAACCTTTATTCATCGGTTCGATTCCGATCGCCGCCTCCAATAACTTCAATAAATACAATAACTTGATCTCACTACAGCGGATCGGCCACAAAATCGAGATCGTTGATCTCGTCAAAGACCCCAATAACGATTGTCGACTGACTGAAAGTGAGCCGTTTTGCCAAGATGCTTACGATGTACGTTCCACCAGCTCCAACCCCTTCAAACCGGTAATAACCGAACATGCTGGAGCGGGCAGTCCGTGACGATCCGTTTGAAGATGTGATTGAGATGACGGCATTTTGGATACCTTGACCGTTTGCGGTTCTGACCCGCCCGCCAACGCTCACAGAAGCAGCGGTCGGTCCCGACGGTGTGAAATTCCAAAACCCCGAGGTGACAGTAAACGGCGTTCCGCGCATAGCGTTGCCGGCAACAGCTTGCCCAACCGTGGCATCAAGCGCAAATGTTCCGCCCGCTGTGTTCTGACCACCGCCCGCGGCGATGACGGATTGCGTGATTGTAAAATCGCCGCCAGATTGCGCCGGAACGCCCGTCGCTAAACAGAGTAAAACAGAGAAAGCGATTATAATTTTTTTATTATTCATTTGTTCATTTCTCCTTTGACACTCTCGGTGTTGTTTTCCTCAAATTGATTATCGTTCCGCATTCGCGCGTCGCTGCTAGCCTTTGGGTAAAACAATATCCCAAACAGCGATAACCGAGTCTGGTTCGAATTCTTTTGTCGAAGGAAGTATTGTCGCGGTCGCGGCCTTCTTGTATTCGGCGTTCAACCTACTGAACCCGCCATCTTTGGCATTTAAGGGTTCGTTTGGAAAAAACATCTGTGTCACTACCCGGTCGATCTTCCCTGACACCTCAAAATGGATATGCGGCGTACGCATTGACGATACGAGGAAGAGCACGGGATAAGGAGCAGGCTTGATGGTTTTGAAGCGATAACGTCCCTCAGCGTCGGTTAGCTGAGCACCATAGCCCTGAAAATTCGGATCGCCCGGAACAGGGTTTTCATCGCTCGGATGGACGTAGCGACCTTTCGAGTCGGTCTGCCAGATCTCGACCTTTGCACCACTAACGGGTTCGCCTTTCAGATTCATAACGCGGCCCATCAAATGGATTACCTTTCCTTCGGCCCGTCCAGTTTTGCCTGTGATCATTGTCAGGTCGGCGTCCTGATCAAGCAGTTTGATCTGCGGATAAAACGGCCCCAAAGGAAGCGGCCATGTTATCAAACGCTTCGACTCCTGAGCTATGACCGACCCGGTTGCCCCGCTGAGTACAATGCCGCCGCCTAAGCCAAGCGCGATCTCCAACATCTGGCGACGTGAAAGTTTTTTTTCTTGTTTGTTCATTTTTTTATTGTCCTTAACTACAATGACCTGACAGTAGCTCGACCTTGCTAAATTGCACAAAATTTCTAATTAGACGGCGGATCATATATTAGTGATATTGTTTCAACAGATTTGTCCGAGCTAAATGCGGCAATTGAAACATTGGTCATTTCCAGGGTTACGACTTTGTTTTTCGATTCGAAAGTTATTAACCCATTTTTAAAGTTTTTACCGCTCGCCGCGGCTTGTACTAATTTGCTGGAATCTTCGTTGTATTTTTTGGTGACACTTAAGTCGCCAATCGTCCTTCCGCTGTTTGCGAATCCTCCCGCATTATGTTGTTTTGGTATCCTGTAACTTCTAACAGCAGACAAAATGTCGATCTCGCCACGGTGCCACGGATCGCCCGATTCGCCCTCTACTCCCTCTAACCACAAAAAACAGTTCATATATTTTTCCTTTTCGGTAAGTTGGCTTCCGGCCTACCGCTCGCCTTTAATTGATTTTTTAATCACAGAAAGTCGATGTGATTGAACGTGATGTTTGCCTGAATTTATTTTTGAGTATTCCAATCGCCTAAATACTCGCGGTCGTATTTGCCGTCAAATCACCATGCAGGATCGCATCGGCACGGGCAAGGTCGAGTTTTCTGATCTCTTGTTAAATCCCAGCCTTTTCTTTCGCGCTCTGACCTGACACAAAACTGGCTCCGGCGAAGACAACAAATATTGCCACCAGTATCAATTTCATCGGTTTTTCTCAACCTTCATTGGAGTGCGGCTCGGCCCTTTTACATTCTTTCGATGCTCATCTCAATCAGCCGTGCTCCGACTGTTCTCAACTCTTGCTGTAAATTCTCATTGCCAACGCTCGCCGCGTTTTGCTCAAAAACAGCACCCGCCGCCAAGAGTTCGAGAGCGGAAAAGCGTACGCTGTCTCCGCCTTTGGGCTTTGGAAATTTTCTCGAAATGCGTGGGCAAAGCTCGTCGATTCCGTCAACAAACTGAGATAACTTCCCGCCGACGATAATAATGCTCTGCTGCTCGCCGGTTTGACTCATCGCATCCCCGATCTCCTGCATCAGCAGTGCGCGGTCGACAACCTCTTCGGCAACAGCGGCAAGAAAAGCTGCTTGGGGCGGAAGCGGCTGTGGATTGAGTGCCGCCAATTTGAACCTATCGCTCGGATAAAAAACCTGTTTCGAAACTTTGCGAATGATCGGGTCCCAAGGCCCTGGCGGCAATGGATGTTCATCGTCTTCGCGTCCGATGCTCGTTCCGCCGAGCATTTCGCTGACAAAGGCCGTTAATTTTTCACGCGAAACATTCAGTGTCTCGCCGGTTGTTTTTTCTGCCTGCATGTATTGAAACTCCTTCATTAAAGCAACCAAATTTGCTCTCGGTTTGTGGAAAATGACTCTGCTTATGCTTCTTCAACCAATCGATTCAGTTCGGTCTGAAAGACATCGCGCCGATGACTCCCGGATCCCAGAAAATCGACACCGGGCTGAAGCAGAAACTGGAGCCCGCCTTGCGGTGTCATCAGGATGTCTATCAACAGCGCTGCCGCCGGAATGACTTTCATTGCAAAGGGAAACTTTTTCGGAATTTCCTCATTCAGGCGGCTCTTCAATTCACCGTGACCGACGCCTGAAGTTGAGATGAGCGGGGGGCGATTCAGATAAATTACGAACATCTTATCGACGGAATCCTCGTCCTCGGCGATAGTGTTGGTCGGGTGGGCTCGCGTCAAGCCGAATAGAAATTGCAGTTCAAGCCGAAAGGTCGGGTCCGGGACCGGTGTTCCAGTAGAGTAAAAGCCGTGTATTTCGAACGTTATTACACGCTTTCGGCTCGCCCAGAAATCAAAGCTCCAATCGGACACGTTCAAAATTTTCACAGGCCCTTCGATTCCCAGGTCCTCGTCGGCTTCCTTTAGGGCCTTATCAAATGTTTTGCGAACGACATGGGCCAATTCGTGGGGCAACAGCTCGGCAATAAACGCTTCGGCAGTCGAGCTTCCCTTGGAGTAGATGACGCCTTTCTGGAACGTGCTCGAATACTCCTCCGGTTTACCGATCGGATTAAGAAACCCTTTGCGATGAGGATCCGAAACAGGATAACCAAACCCCACCTCCCAACCACGACTTGCCCACATATCGCGGATCGGACCGCTCACCATCATCGGACCCGTGTTTTTCGTCCAGTAAATCGAACCGCCTTGAAAATGGTTGTAACGCCCGAAGCCGTCAGGCGGCACGGATTCACTGGTTACCGGTAAGCCCAAGACGCTATTCGCCGCGCCGAGCAAATTGTATTTAGCTCGTATATCGCCGTTTACTATATGGGTCCCGGTTTCTGCCGAGTTGTAAATGTCGGCGTGCTCGTACCGGATCACATAACCGATTCCGGCCTCGGCGAAATCGGCGATAAGTCCCCCGATCCAATCCAGCTGGCTCGCTTTAGATTCGATGGCTCGTTGGGCTGCCTGCATTTTCAAAAACAATTGGGCGTTGGGAACTTCATTCTCCGGGTGAAAGGCCTCCGAACCGCGTGAGTGCAGCGCGTGGATCGGCCGGTCGCGAATTGCCGATAAACTGGATCGAACTCTGGAATCCGTCTGCGGAATTGGATCGACAGGAATATTTTTTTCAGGGTTGATAAACTTTATCTGTAGTTTGACTTGGTCTAAGGATTCGTTATCAACCACCGATTTTTTATCGTCTGAATATCCTTCACCGTTTTTTTGTTGTTTAGTTTTGCTTGTCATAATGCTCTCTCAGAAGATTGACCGGACACCTAATTCCTAGCGTTTCTCCATCGCTGTATCCGTGATCGCGGTGGCCGCCGAATAATAACCTTGACTTAGGGACAAGCAATGGGCGCCAAAACCATCCCTCCCGTGTCGTTGATCGAAAATAATCTGCAGACCGAGCCGCTCGGCGATCTCAGGATAATTCCCTGGCCTGGCGATCCGATCAGAAGGTTGCCGCCAGTTACGTCTAATTTTGCTTTTGGCGCGGCCGTGCCGATGCCCACGCTGGTATCTGCCGTGGCATTATTGACGCCGTTTATGCTCCCCAAAACCAGCGAATTGGGTTGCATTACAACCGCGTTTGCTCCAATGGCTGTTGCATTGGTCAGATTGCTTCCGCCGACAGATCCTTGTGCGCCATAGCCGACATAGGTATTGCTGCTTCCATTCGAATTAGCCCGCCCGGCCTCCGCTCCGACGAAGGTATTATTACCGCCCGTCGCGTCGAATTCCCCTGTCTGCGTCCCGACGAAGACATTGTTGCTTCCAGTTGTGTTTGCGAATCCGGCTTCAAGCCCGACAAAAACATTCAGCGAGCCGCTTGTTGTATTGGCACCTGAACGCATCCCGAAAAACGAATTAAACGCAGCGGTGTTTTTCAGTCCCGCAGCACTTCCGAAAAACGAATTGCCTTGTCCAACAATGTTCTGTTGTCCCGCTCCCGTGCCGACGAAAGTGTTATCACCGCCGTCCGTATTCAGAATTCCAGAACCGACTCCGATGAAAGTGTTATAGCTGCCATTCGTGTTTGATGTTCCGGCGTTAAAACCGAAAAACGAATTGGCGCTGCCGGTCAAGTTGCTTTTACCCGAATCTCCTCCGAAAAATGCATTGTTACTGCCGGTTGTCGTGTTCTGCCCCGAATGGGAGCCGAAGAATGAATTGGAACCGCCTCGCGTATTGTTGCCGGTGAATGCTCCGAAGAACGAGTTCCCGCCCGAGTTACCATTTGCAAGCCTGCCCGATTGATAACCCACGAAAGTATTGTCGTCGGAAGCTCCGGCGTTATCTCCAGCGTTGTTGCCGACGAAAGTATTTTGCCCGCCGGTCGCCCCGGTTCCCGCATTGAGACCGACACGAAGAACACCGCCGATCGAATTGAGAATCGAAGTGTCGCCGCTTCGATAATCATTCGAGTCAAAAAAGTTCGCCCTTCCCGCGCCGTCAATGTTGAAATTTGCTCCGGTTTGTAAAGCGGTTTGATTTAAGATACCGCCGCTTCCACCTCCCGTTGAGGCAATTGTCAGCGTATTGCCCGTCGGCGTGATCGTGATGTTCGCCCCAGCAGCGAGCGTTACATTATTGGTTAATCCGTTAAGACTGGTGACTGCCGAACCGCTTCCTGCGGTTGTTTGAATTGAGCCGTCCGGAAATTTCACTCCGCCCGTCGTCGTTTCGATTAAACCCGCTACCGTTAATTTCGAGTTCGGCGTTGAAGTGCCGATGCCGATGTTGACGTTGTTGCCTAAAACGAGTGCGTTGCTTTGCGAGACAACGGCGTTCGCCCCGATAGCGGTGGCATTAATGAGATTGTCCGCGCTGGCCGTGTTGCTGCCGAGAAGGGTGTTATTGCTTCCGGTCATCACGGTGAGTCCTGAAAGGTACCCGACAAACGTATTATCCGTCCCTGTAGAAAGGCCGCTGCCGGCCAAGTCGCCGAAGAAGGAATTGAAGTTACCCACCGTATTATTTCTTCCGGCACTGCCACCGAAGAAGGCATTGCCGCGACCGGTTGTATTACTGAGGCCAACCTTGTTTCCAAAAAAGGAGTTGCAGCATCCGGTGTTAGTATTCAGTCCGGCATCGACTCCAAAGAAGGCGTTACGGTCTCCTGTTGTATTGCTAAGACCGGCCGAACTTCCGAAAAACGAATTATCGCTCGCGGTGTTAACGCGTCCGGCGTTACGTCCAAAAAACGAGTTGTTGCTACCCGTAACATTTTCGCTGCCGGAACTCGTGCCGACGAAAGTGTTGTCCGTGCCGGTCGTGTTCAATTCACCCGAACCCGCGCCAAAAAAGACGTTGTTGCTGGCGGTATTGGAATGTCCGGCGAAGCGTCCAAAAAAGGAATTGAAAGCACCCGTTTGGTTTGAGAATCCGGCTTGAGTGCCAAAAAAGGAGTTATGACTTTCAATGGTATTACGCCCGGCTTCGTAGCCGAAAAATGAATTAAGTCCGCCGGTTTGGTTTGCCAGGCCCGCACCCGCTCCGAAGAAAGCATTCGTGCCGCCTGCCGTATTATTTTGTCCGGCGTTGCGTCCGAAAAAGCTGTTGCCGCCGCCCGTTGTGTTATTTTGTCCGGCGAATGCTCCGAAAAACGCATTCGCGCTTGCGGCATTGGCATAACCGGCTTTGCGCCCGAAGAAGGCGTTTGAGGTCCCTGTCTGATTTGTAAAACCCGCTTCTGCTCCGAAAATTGCATTATCATTGGCCGTAGTGTTGTTAAAGCCTGCGCCGCTGCCAAAGAAAGCGTTGCTATTACCTACCGTATTACTCTGTCCCGTGCCAAAGCCAAAAAAAGAATTGAAACTGGCAATGCTGTTGCGTCCGGCGTCGCGCCCGAAAAAGCTGTTGTTGCTGCCCGTGACGTTCGTGCCCCCGGAGCCCGTACCGACGAAAGTATTGTCCGTGCCGGTCGTGTTCAGTTCGCCCGCTCCTGCGCCGAAAAAGGCGTTAAAGTTGGCCTCATTGGAGTATCCTGCACTCCGTCCGAAAAACGAATTGAAACTTCCTGTTTGATTAGAGATTCCGGCGTTTGTGCCGAAAAACGAGTTATGACTTCCGCCAATATTGGATAAACCCGCCGCAGTTCCGAAGAATGAATTTAACGCGCCACCCATGTTTTGCTGTCCCGTGCTCGCGCCAAAAAACGCATTGAAATCTCCTGTTGTGTTCGCATTTCCGGCCAGGTTCCCGACAAAAGTATTAAAACTTGCTGAATTTGCTGTGCCTGCCCCAGTGCCGACAAAAAGATTGCCGTTGCCCGCATTTCCCAAAATGCGTTGACCCCCGATGTTGTACTGCGTCTGCGTATTAACCGTATTGAGCGAGAGCGGGCCGTTGACCGTCAAGCTGCCCGCGATCGCGACATTGCCGCCTGCGTCTTGTTGCAAGAAAAGTGTCGAATCAACACCGCCAAGTTGCGTCGAATTATCCGCGTTTGCAGCGTTCAGAGATTTGATCGCGTACGGCCCAGAGAGAATCGGTTGACGCGGCGCGAGTGTCGTAAACGCTCCACCGCCTGCCAAACGCACGGCGATCTCCAAACTGCGATTTGCTCCCGGAAACGCTCCCGCCCCGAAATCTAGCGAGACATTAAAAACACCGCTCGTAACCGGGACATTGAGTCGCTGCTGTCCGGCAATGATCGCTCCGCCCGCGTCAAGCAGGCGAAACTCGAAATCATAATTCGCCGTCGGTGGGATTCCGGCATCGGTCAAGCGGCCCTGATAATTAAATGCCGTCGATTGAGCAAGGGCGGCGGTTGCCGTCAAAGCGACGACTGCAACAATTATAAAAGTGCCGTGTAGAAATATTTTTGACATAGATTCTCTCGGAACAGGCGTTGGCTCTTCTCTGGTAGGATTGGCGGAACCTAACCCTTGAAGTCATCTCGCGGCAGAGAAATGAATAGTTCTGCCGCAAGTTCCGGTGCGGAGCTGAATATGAGCGGATGATTTTGAAGATTGCCGTGGTGCTCGCTGCCGTCGCCCCGGCTTTTAAAGAAACTGTTGAGAAAAAAGATCGTGAAAGGGTTGCCATTCGTGGATCTTATACCGGTCATTACGCTGATCAATCCGTCCTTTTTAACCGGGACGGCAAGTCGCCTCAATTCCTCCTGAAAAATCGCTATCCCGGCAGCGGTTTGCCGGCCGAACTCACCGTCGATAACAATTACGCTCTGCCGTCGTTTCGTTGGCGGCAACTTTCGAAAAAGCTCGGGGTTTTTTAGAAAAAACTGATGCAGGAAAAACTGCACCAGCTGGACGTCGCTTTTCTTGCGGTTGTCGCCATTCTTTCCGATCGGAGTTTCATTAAGCGTGAAAACGCCGTCGGAACCATCCATCAATTCTTTCCTTGCCATAACTTTCTCCTTGCTGCGTGTTGCCGGACACAATTTCGCCCCATTCAAAACTGTCCGATATTCTGAACATCCTTTTTACTAAATGCGGTTTGGGATTATAACTACTCTGATGTGTAGGAGGAAAGAGGACGAGGGATGAATAAGAAGTCGGAATCTTAAACCAGCTTTTCGCGCAATGCTTTGGCGACGGCCTCGGTTTTTGAATGGACTTGAAGTTTTTGGTAGATGTTTTTCAAGTGAAAGGAAACCGTGTGGAACGAGATCCCAAGTTCACGCGCGGCGGTCTTTTTGTGGTGCCCTTCGATGAGCAGTTTCAGCAGCGCCATTTCCTGAGGCGTTAAATAATATTCGGCTTGTTCCGGCGGCCGAAATGTACGAAAAAGATTGACGACACGGGCGGCAATGCTTGGCGACATCGGCGAGCCGCCTTCGACAGCCTCATGGAGAGCTTCGAGAAGACGGGCTGGCGGCGTATTTTTCAGTAAATAACCGTTAGCACCATTGCAGAGTGCGTCAAATATTTCCGTGTCATTATCGTAAATCGTAAGGGCTACTATCGGTACATGGGGAAAGATCCCACGCAGATTTTCAATGCCTTCGATACCGCTCATTCCGGGCAAACCCAAATCAGTTAAAATCGCGTCCGGATTCTCCTTTTCGATGCGTGATAAAGCGGTTTCCATACTTCCATAGGCCGCAATACATTTGAAACCTTCTGTGCCGTTGATCAACGCGGCCAAGCCTTCACGGATGTCGCGTAGGTCTTCGATCAGGACGACCCGCATCGATGTCGATGGGCTAACTGTTGATTTTTCGGCGATTGAAATCACGATTCGGTATAGTGTAACGGAAAAGTATTGAGCCAATGCCTGCTCACTTGTGCAGGCCGGTTCAAAATTGACTGATTCTGGGAAGAGGAAATTTAAAGGCTATTTCGGTTCCTCGTAATTCCGACGAATCGATTGCCAGGGTTCCGCCGAGTGCTTTCGCGCGGCGGGCCATGCTTCGCAAACCTTGTCCCTCGCTCTCGGAATCAGAGTCGAAACCTTTACCGTTGTCTTTGATATTTAAGTTCAGAATCGAATTTTCACAATGAAAATCGATTTGAACATTTGAGCATCCCGAATGACGGGCAGCGTTGCTAACTGCTTCCTTAAAGATAAGCAGTACATCGCGCCTAAGACCGACGCTCAATTTCAGATCGGCATCGTCAGACGGAGCATCAAAGTCCAGTTCAATGTCGCGTATCGCAAATATTTCTTCTGCGTGCTGCCGCATTCTCCTGGTCAGATCAAGCATGCGGTCGTGATCGGGGCCGATCGCCCATACGATGTCATTCATCGACGCCACGCTTTCACGGGCAATGCTTGCGATCGAACCCAACAGACTGTCGTTTCCGTTTGTTGATTTTTGTTTTGCCACCTCGCTCAACAGCGAAATGCGCGTCAGATTCGCTCCGATATCATCATGCAGATCGGCGGCAATACGCGTACGCATTCGCTCCATTTCAAGCAGCCGTGAAAATCGGGTTTTGTAGAAAAAATAAATGGCAGATACCGTTAAAAGTAAAATCAGAGCAACAAACCAGGGGCGTTGCCATATCGGAGCGGCGATACTGAATGCGGCGGTGGCTGGCTCTAGGCTGTAAATCCTGTCGGCCGTAATCGAGCGGACCTCAAAAAGGTAGCTGCCGGAATTAAGATTCGCAAAATTGAGGGTCCTCTCAAGGGCCGGCGTCCAGTCATCGGAATTATTCAACCGGTATTCATATCTCATTTTTTCGCCGAGACTCGCTCCAAGGCCAAGAAAATCGATTGTCACCTGCCGCTCGTCGGAATTTAATTCAATATCTTTGATTACCGTTTCGCCCATAACCGAAATGGCTTGCGAAATTCCGTTCACATGCAAACCCGTAATCAAAACAATCGGCGGTTTTCTGGCACGCTCCGGTTCGGGAACAAATCGCACGAGCCCGTTTTTTGTTCCAAACCAGAGATTATCGTGACGATCGCGGTAGGACATCATGACATAACTGTCGGGCAAGCCGTCAGCAGTTGTAAAATTTTCGATTTGCCCGGTTGCGAGCGTCAGACGGTCAATCCCGAGCCACGACCCGATATAGATCCGTCCGAATGCGTCTTCTGTAACGCTAGCAATCGAGTTGTTTGTCAAGCCGTTGGCGGAAGTGTATTTCACAAACTCGAAATTGTCCCCGTTTGGTTCCTCAAGCCGCCATAGGCCGTTGTTTGTCGACGCGATCCAAAGTCCGCCGCGGCTATCGAGAAACAAATCTCCAATCCAACCCGAGGGTGCTCCTTCGGCCTGACTGAGCACGCGAAACTCGCCCCGACGATAACGAATCAAGGCGCTGTCGTTGTATTCACTGCTCGCTCCGATCCAAATGTTGCCATGTTTGTCTTCAGCAAACGCGGAGCCAAAACGATATCCCGAAAAGCCGACTTGTGCGGTGTAATCATGCCAGGTATCTGTTGCTCGTTCCCAACGTAGGAGGTCATGGGCCGCTCCGGTTGTTAGCATCCAGATATCGCCCCGAGAATCTTCGAAGATCCGAAATATCTCATTTGCCTTCGCCCCCGTGTCCATTTTGCTGAGAGCCGTCTCGGCGAGATTTTCCAAACTTGTATAATCCGGGGAACGAAAAAGTCCATACCCGGTCGGAACCCACCACGCCCCAGCACTGTCCTGCCATACGGTTTGCTCCCATCCCCAGCCGAAATAATTCACGTAATCCGGCAGACTCGGTTTAACGAGAGAAAATTTGTCGCCATCAAAACGGCTGACGCCGCGACCTGCGCGGTTGGTGCTGACGAACAATTCGTTTGCCGAGTTTTCAAAAATCGAATTGATTTCTGCCCAGTCAAGCCCGTCCGCCTCGTTATAAGTGGTAAAGCCGACCCGCGCAAGTTTTTGCGCACCACAGTCGGAGCCGGCCCAGAGATTTCCGTCCTTGTCTTCCGCAAGGGCAAAAGCGTCGTCGCACAAACCGTTTTTCGCGGTGTAGGTTTTGCAAACAGGCCCGTCACCTTCGGCCTGCCACCGGCATAGACCGGGAACGGTCGCCAGCCACAATTGGCCGTCGCTTGTTTCATACATGTCGCGCACCCAATTTGAACTAAGACCGTTTTTTGTCGTGTAGCATTTTTTGACAGGCTCATCGCTCGCTTCCGCGTCGAGGAGGCACACCCCGCCCTTCTCGTCGCTACGCATGCTTATCCAAAGCCGCCCGTCGTGACCTTCGAGCAGGTCGGTGATTTTGTTGTCGCCAAACCCGTCGGCGACCGTGAACCGCCGGATACTACCGTCCTTTGATAAGCGAAACAATCCGCTTCCATAAGTACCGATCCAGAATGTGCCGTGACGGTCTTCAAGAATTGTATTGACTTTAAGGGTGTTGGGACCAAGTTCGTAACCGGTACCCCCCGTTGCCAACGGGTCGCCCAAAGGGGCACCCAACGGCACATGTTCAAACGCTATTGGTCCGCCCGTTTCAATCAATTTATAAAGCCCCTCGTCGGTGCCAACCCAGACCTGGTTCTTTTTGTCTTCGTATAAACTCAGGATCTTTCCGGCTTTCGGATCGTCCGGCAAGAAGACTGTGAAAAGCGGATTTTCCGTCGAGCCTCGAAGACCGTGCGGATTGAGTCGCGCCAAGCCTTTGCCCGTGGCAATGTAGATCGTTCCGTTTGTTGTTTCGAGAAAATCGTTGACGACGCGATCGGGCAGGCCATCGCCAACGGTGAAATTTGTCATCTCCATGCCGTCGAAACGCGAGATGCCTTCTGCAGAGCAGAACCACAAAAAACCACGCGAATCCTGCTTTATTTTGAAAACCATGTCGCGCAGCAACCCATCGGCGACGGTATAGGTTTTTACCGGCAGGCGTTCGGCGTATGCGAATATTGAAAGAAACGCAACAATCCCCACGCAGATCAGTCGTGAGAATCGTCGATGCGACTGTCGATTTTTATCTGCGATAAAAGATGCCGGGCCTTTCTCGATTGACGGGTTAGAGTTGATTAGCAAATCATCGCATTTGAATCGACCTTTGACAAGAAATTTAGCAGTTTGGCAGATTACATTTACTAAATACTGCTCTTTTCTTTCCGGCTGATCTTTGCAATCGGAATTGAAATTATCATATTAGTATCGTAAGTACACGCTGATATGCGATAATCCTGATTGAACACGATTTTCGTAAAGGCCAAAAAATATCTGCCTATGATAACAGGTGGCAATAGGTAAAATACCCGTAATACGAACTGCAAAACATTTATTCATCGGTTCGATTCTAAACTTTATCGAATTTTAGCCAAAAAAGTAGCAACCGCCAACTGATATGGGATGTCACGGGCGAACCTACGATTGAAGAAAAGGCTGTAAATATCGACATATGATACTCAGCCACATTCAGTGTTTGTTGTCCAAATAGAATTTGTAGTCAACAGGGAGGCCGTTCCAGCCCTTTTACCCGTCCTAATATTTTTCAACGTCCAGGAAATTTCAAGATAAACAGAAATTCGTACAGCTCCTGGTAAATTGCCCGCCTCTGCTCATGACATAGCTAGAACTAGCCTCTAAGCCCTAGAAATGCGCCGTATTGTGGCTGATTATTGCTCCATTGGTGCACTCGTTAACCAGCTGCATACATTTTCACGAAGTTCAAAAGCATTTCGCCTCGCGGTACAGAGATTGCGATAACTCGAACAAGATGAACCAAGCCCATCTCTGGAATTATTAGGAAGAAACGTATTAATCAGTTGAGGAGGAGTGGATGTCACAGCTAGAAATCATTCAGGTAACTAAAGAAGACCTCGAAAAATTTATAAGCGACGCTATCAAAAAGGAGCTGAGTCAGTTCGAGCCGCTACTTGAAACATTGGTATTTCGCCAGAAGGACGTTGCTCCGTTAGCGAAAGTATCGAACAGTACTGTCGCCAACAAGATTGCCGGTGGGCTAGTTCCCTACCTTTCTCAAGACGGAAGTCGAAGGAACTATGTGACGCTAAAAACAGTCAATGATCTAAAACCACGAGTCAAAAGATCCCGTCAATAAAAAAAACCAAATAGTCCCTAAAATAGTCCCTATGCAAAAATGGCACCGTCAAAGGTGCCATTTTTCTTTGTAAATTTGGTGATCCGAGCAGGACTCGAACCTGCGACCCAGTGGTTAAAAGCCACTTGCTCTACCGACTGAGCTATCGGACCATTTCCGTGTCAGCAGCCCGCACGTGAGTAGGGCTTACAGCCGAATTGAAGATTTTACAGTCTGGTTGGATTGTTGGCAAGCGGAATATTGCTAATTGGCTCACGACTGGAGCCGCTGGCGTCCCGCCTGCCATTCAGGAAAGCAGGCGGGACGCCTGCTGCTCCAGTCAGTTGGTGAACCAGCCTTCCATCACTGATTGTTTGAGGATTATCGTTTGATCGCGTTCGGGACCAGTTGAGATCAGGCCGATCTCGACGCCGACTTGGTCCGAGAGAAAGCGGACGTATTTTTGGGCATTTTCCGGCAGCTTGTCAAAATCGGTCGTGCCGACTGTGTCTGACTGCCAGCCCGCTAGAGTTTCGTAAACGGGCTTGATCTGTCGCAGGTCGTGCGAGACTGCGGGAAAAGTGTCGATGTGTTTTCCATCGATCTCGTAACCGACGCAGACTTTTATTTCGGCGAGTGCATCGAGCACGTCGAGTTTCGTTAGTGCCATCGAATCAAAGCCGTTCAGCTCGGCGGCATAACGCGTCGCGACCGCATCGAACCAGCCGCAGCGTCGCGGACGCTTGGTGACCGATCCGTATTCGTTGCCGCGTTCGCGGATCAGATTCGCGATATCTTCCTCGGCATCGAGCATCTCGGTCGGGAACGGCCCTTCGCCGACGCGGGTTGCGTAAGTTCTGACGATGCCCAAAACTCCGGTGATGTGATGCGGCGGAATGCCGGCACCGACCGAAGCCCCTCCGGCTGTCGGGTTCGACGACGTAACATACGGATAGGTTCCGTGATCGACATCAAGTAATGTCGCCTGAGCACCTTCGAGCAAAATCTTCGTGTTTGATTTTTTGGCTTCGGCGAAAAAATGCGATGTCTC